>CAKSKG010000036.1 GCA_934464775.1 uncultured Oscillospiraceae bacterium | reverse complement strand
CCCGTCTTCACAAGCATATGCGCACGTCTTTTCGGCAAATTTTGCCGCAGACTGCGTTAAAAATCCTTGCCGGGCGACAGCCCGCCTGCGGATTTTTGCCTTGTCTGCAACAAAATTATGCTCGAAAATCCGCACACATTTCTTATGAAGACAGGTTCTAAAAAAAGAGTCTTGCATTTTGAAAGCAAGACTCTTTTTATTGATGATCGTTAATTACAGATTATTGATCTCTTCGAGGATCTGTTCGGCGGCTTCTTTGATAAGGGCTGCCATTGCTTTTTTGGAGCCGCTTCTGTCATGCTCCATTTCCAGGTCGCAGAGGACGTCCTCAAGTATGCAGGAGGTGTCGCCGTCGGTGCGGTCATCGTCCGCAACTGCACGGAGCTTGTCATAAAATGCGTCAACTGTGAGCTTGCCGCTTATTCCCGCTGCGCATATCTCTTTTATTTTTTCTTCTGCTGAAAATGCCATTTTTTATTCTCCTTATGATAAAACCGCTGTCGGTTTACGGCAGCGGCTGATTTTTTTATTTATGCGGCTGTTTTTTCACGGTGTCTTGAGAAAAGTGCCTTTGTCTTGATGAAAAGATTTACGAGCACCTCTGCTGCGCCGCAGTATTTGTCCGTAAGTATGATTATCACCGTCTCCTTATACTTTGGAGGAGTGATAGTTACGGGGAACATATGCTTTTCGATTATATCGCTTTCAACGTCGGAAAGATAGAAATACTTCTTTGCGTTGGTAAGCGCTCTTGAAGCGTGGGAAAAAGCATGGTTGCGTTCGCCCTTGGGAGTTATTCTTGTGTGCCAGTCATACAGGAACAGGTCATGGAGCAGACCTGCTCTTGCACCTGCTCTTGCATTCAGCGAAAGCAGCTTGCACAGAAGATAATTATAATATGAAACATTAAGGCAGTGCTGGAAGCAACTTGTACTGCCGTGATGGGTGAATTCCTTCATTTTGCACACAACTTCGCTGTCAAGCAGGTCTGAGATAAGGGTGTAGTATTCGCTCTGTCTGCCCTCTTCCGTGGACAGGTCGAGACGTGATCCGAGAGGTCGTATCATTTTCTTCTCCTTACATAATTATCGGTCGGTTTATTTCGGCTTTTGGTTATCTTTTGTTCGTATGTCCGAAAGCTTCGGCACCGTAGGTTCTGTATTTTTATATAATGATGCCCTTTATCGAACGTACATTTAAATTATACAATCTGATTTATGATATTACAATATATATTTTGCACATATTTATTTACAATTTGTTAGATATAATTAATAACTTGGAGCTTTGCACTGACCTTTTTCTCCCAAAAGGTTAAAATTCGGTTAAAATAACGGAGGAAATGATTTTCTCCGCAGCATTATCCGTGGGCGGAGAACAGATATTTCCTATGAAAAACATATGTGCCGCCGCATTTATACTATAAGGATAATTTGTACAATGTTATGCATAGGGAATAGCTTTTTTGGTAAAAATGCATATAAAACGACGGGAAATTTCTGAATTAATTTTATTAGTTTTTTTCTGCCGTTGTTGCAATTTTTCTGAGAATGGTGTATAATTATAACAAAGTGGTGAAAAAGGCTATAAAAGTGGTGACAAGTGGTGAAAATTCAACCCGGGATTCAACACTCTGTTGAATTTATATTTTCACACTGCGGCTAAATATAAAGATAACAGTCCGCAAACGGTGGCAAAGAGAGGTGACAAAGCATGGCTCAGGCATTAATGGGTACTTATAATCATACCATCGACGCTAAGGGACGCATGGCGTTTCCCACAAAGCTTCGTGAACAGCTGGGCGACAGCTTTGTCATTACCATTGATCCGTCGGGCTGTCTTTTTGCCTATTCCGCCGAGGAATGGGAGCTTTTCACCGAAAGAATGAAAACTCTTACCGGCGCAGTGGCTAAGGCGGCTATCAGAAAGCTTTATGCCAACGCCGTTACAGCCGAGGCTGACAAGCAGGGACGTATCCTTATCCCGCAGAATCTTCGTGAGCACGCAGGTCTTTCCCACGACGTTACCGTTATCGGAAACCTCAATCATGCGGAGATCTGGGACAGCGCACGCTTTGCCGAGCAGGAGGAGAAATTCTCCGACGAGGAGCTGGCTGCCGCTCTGGATTCTATCTCATTCTGATAATTGCAGACTATATACATATTGTATAATATCACTTAATTATACAAACCTTATTTTGAAAGAAACGGACTTATATATAAATGGAATTTTCACACATTCCCGTGCTGCTGGACCAATGCATCGAGGGACTTAACATCGACCCTGCGGGGACTTATATCGACGGTACCTGCGGCGGAGCGGGACATTCCCGTGTTATTGCTTCAAAGCTTTCTTCGGGCGGCAGGCTCATCGGCATTGACCGTGACCCCGACGCTGTTGCGACGGCATCGCAGAGACTTGCCGAATTCAACAGGGACGGCGTTACCGCTCAGGTGGTACACGGAAATTATTCCGAGATAAAGGATATCTGCGAGAGGCTGGGCATTGAAAAGGTGAACGGCATTCTCCTTGACCTCGGTGTTTCGTCTTATCAGCTGGATACGGGCGAGAGGGGATTTTCCTATCACACCGACGCTCCGCTGGATATGAGAATGTCCAAGGAGGGGCTTTCCGCAAGGGATATCATCAATGAATATTCCGAGGAACAGTTGGCTAAAATACTTTTTGAATACGGCGAGGAAAAATTTTCACGGAAAATTGCGGCGAATATCGCTGCGGAGCGTGAAAAGAAGCCTATCGAAACTACTCTGGAATTTGCGGAGATAATCAAAAATTCGATTCCCGCAAAGTTCAGGCGTGAAAAAAATCCCTGCAAGAAGAGCTTTCAGGCTGTAAGAATTGCGGTCAACAATGAGTTCGGTCATCTTGACAGGGGACTTGACGATGCTTTTGATATGCTGGACTATGGCGGAAGGCTCTGTGTTATCACGTTCCATTCGCTGGAGGACAGGATCGTGAAGCAGAGATTTGCTTCATTCTGCACGGGCTGCATATGCCCTCCCGATTTTCCCCAGTGCGTCTGCGGACGGAAGCCCAGAGGAAAGCTTGTCAACCGCAAGCCTATCGAGGCGGACGAAGCGGAGCTGGAAGCAAATGCACGCAGCAGAAGCGCAAAGCTCAGAGTGATCGAAAAGATCGAGGAAAGGAAGTGACGCTTTATGGCAGACAGAAGAAGAGGGGCGGCTCATGTTTATGATGTGCCCGGATATAAGGAGCCTGAAAGGATACAGCGCACAGAACCGTCACATTCCAGCGCAAAGATCACAAGGGTGAAAACAAGGGACGAAGCTCCCGGTACATACGGCAGGCTGATGCTTGTCATTGCGATCGCAGGCATTATGCTTTATGCGGTCATCGACAGCAAGGTGCAGGCTACCGCTATCAGAAACGAGATAAATTCGCAGCAGAAGGTCGTTGATACGCTGAGAGACGAAAACAACCGTATGCAGGCGGAGATCGAGAGCAAAAGCTCACGCAAGGCTGTTGAAAGCTATGCCGAGAACATTCTCGGAATGCAGAAGCTGGACAAATCCCAGTGCGAGTATGTCAGCCTTGAAAGCGGAAATGTTATCGAGATACCCGAGGAGAACGACAATATTTTCGTTGACATAAAAAATGCCGTTTCGGAATTTATAGATTATTTAAGGGGTTGAAAAAAGTTGTCCTTCGGGACTGTATATTTCAGGCAATGCCCCTGTATAAAATCGTGAAAAAAATGCGGGCTGCTTCTGCGGTCCGCATTTTCAGCATAAGGACGCAGGTACGATCGTTTGTGCGGCATTCATATGCCGCAGTATGCATATACATTAAGGAAGCACCGATCAAATGAACCGATCATAAGTCCTTGATGATGTTATCTTTTGGGAAAGGAAAGGTACTTTAATGAGCAAAAAGCCCCAGAGTGCAAGAAAAAGCGACACTCACCGCCCCGACGCAAAAATGCGCCGCAGAATGCTTATCATCTGTGCCGCCATGGCTGCGCTGACAGGCTTGACTGTTGCAAAGCTTTTTAATACATCTATTACGAACAATGCAAAATATGAGGCGCTGGCAAACCAGAACCAGTTCAAGGGAACTACCGTAAAGGCAAGCCGCGGAAGCATTTATGACAGCACGGGAAAGATACTTGCCCAGTCAACTACGGTATATACCGTTGCGGTGGCGCCGAAGATGCTTGCCGATCTTGACAACATGACCAATCTTGAGGGCAAGGTGTACACCGAGCAGACCCGTCAGAAGGAAGCTGTGGCACATATCCTTGCGGACAATCTTGAAGATGTTGAGTATGAGGATATGCTGAAGCAGCTCACCGAGCAGATAACAACAAATCCAAGCTCCCAGTGGATGAAGATCGCCTCAAAGGTGGAAAAGCCTGTGGTGGATAAGATACTTGCCGCCTGCTCCGAACAGAATCTGGCGAACAATGTTATCTTCACCGATCAGGACACGATGAGATATTATCCCCAGCACGAGCTTGCGGCTTCGGTAATAGGCTTCACCAATTATGACGGCGACGGAATATACGGCGTTGAGGCTTATTACAACGACTATCTTGCGGGAGTTGACGGAAAGACTATCACCGCCACCGATGCAAACGGCGAAGAGATGCCCTACAAGAATGACAAGAGCTATTCCGCCAAGGACGGAAGCTCCGTTTATCTTACTATCGACAGCAATTTGCAGTATACCGTTGAGAAAAATCTGGATCAGGCAGTCGAGGATTACGGCATAGAGAACCGTGCCTGCGCTATCATGATGAATGCAAAGACGGGCGCTATACTTGCTATGGCAACTTCTCCCGGATTTGATCTTGACGACAGAAACTCCATATACTATTATAAAGACAGAAACAAGCTGGCGGAGATCGACGATCAGGACCTTTACGATCAGACCTATGCCGAGCTTCGTGAAAAGCAGTGGAAGAACAAGGCTGTTACCGAGCTGTATTATCCCGGCTCCGTATTCAAGGTAATCACGGGAGCGGCTGCTCTGGAGGAAAAGTCTATAAGCACTGACACGGTGTTCTCCTGCAACCACTCATACAATGTTGTTGATACCGAGTTCCACTGCTGGTCGGCAGGCTCTCACGGCCCTATCGACTTTACCCAGGCTATGACCGTTTCCTGCAACCCTTACTTTATTCAGGTAGGTCAGTCGCTGGGCGGCACAAAGTTCCTTGAATACTTCAAGGCATTCGGCTTCACCGAGAAAACGGGAATAGATCTTCCCGGCGAGGTGGACAGTATTTATGTCAATGCCGCAAACATGGGCCCTGTTGAGTTGGCTTCCTGTTCATTCGGTCAGTCCAACAAGATCACTCCCATTCAGATGATAACGGCTTATGCGGCTGTTGTAAACGGCGGATATCTTGTTGAGCCTTATGTTGTCAGCAAGATAGTTGACGCCAACGGAAATGTTGTAAAGAGTGAGGAAAAAACTGTCAAGAGACAGGTCATCTCCGAGGAGACTTCCGCACAGATGCGTCAGGTGCTGGAATCCGTTGTAAGCGCAAACGGCGGAAGCAACGCTTACATCAAGGGCTACCGCATCGGCGGAAAGTCGGGTACTGCACAGAAGCAGGACGAGAACAACAAGAGAGGCAGAGACGATCTTTATGCATCGTCCTACTGCGGCTTTGCTCCTGCCGATGATCCCGAGATCATCATGCTGGTAATGGTTGACGAACCTCTCGGCAAGGACGCAAACGGCAATCACATCTACTACGGAAGCGTTACCGCCTGCCCCATTGTAAGAAGCGTATTCAAGGAAGCACTTCCTTATCTGGGATATTATCCCGAATACACCGAAGATGAGCTGGCTGAAATGGACATCACCGTTCCCTCCGTTGAGGGTCAGTCTGCGGAAAAGGCGCAGCAGACGCTGAACGATCTGGGACTGGAGGCTGTTGTTATCGGCAGCGGCGAGAATGTTGTATCGCAGATGCCTGCAAGAGGCTCGGCTATCCCCAGAGAGGGAAGAGTTATCCTCTATACCGACGAAAATTACGAGACGGAATACACGACAGTGCCGAATCTTATCGGATATTCGCTTTCCGATGTTAACCTGCTGCTTTCGCAGGCGGGACTTAACCTTAAAGTCGGCGACGGCGCCGCAAACCATTCGGGAGCGGCGGCAAGTGCGCAGAACCCTTACTACGGCGATTATGTTCCCAAGGGAACTATCGTTGAGGTGTTCTTCACCGTTAAGGACGAGGGATAAAAAATCAATATTGGGCAGCAGGCTTTGGGGAGCATAAAAATTCGCAAAGTCTCGGAACCCGGAAAGGAAGGGTCATAAAAATGAATCTGGGAACATTGCTTAACGACGCAGCTTCCGTAATGAAAGCTGAGCCTAAGGGAAAGATAGATCATTATGCCACGGTCACGGGAATCACGGACGATACACGTCTTGTTGAGCCGGGAATGATATTCGTGTGCGTAAAGGGAACAAAATTTGACGGTCACTCGGCTGCGGAGGAGGTCATGGCAATGGGCGCTGTATGCGTCATTGCGGAGCATGACACAGGCATAAAGGGCAGTCAGATAATAGTTGAGGATTCAAAGAAATTTTACGGTCTGCTCTGCGCCGCATGGAATTTCCACCCCGAAAAGAAGCTGAAGCTTATCGGAGTTACGGGAACAAACGGCAAGACGACTATGGCAACCATGATATACGAGATACTGTCACGAAACGGCAGAAAGTGCGGATTTATCGGCACTACTGGCGCTCTTATATGCGGCACTCCCGTGGAGAGGGACGATTCCACTCCCACAACGCCGAGAGTTTCCGAGCTGTATAGGATTTTCGGAAAAATGGTGAACGCAGGCTGCGAATACTGCGTTATGGAGGTCACCTCCTTTGCGCTGGAGCAGAACAGGATAGGCCCTGCGGTATTTGAGGCAGGAGTATTTACAAATCTTACCCAGGATCACCTTGACTATCACAAGACAATGGAAAATTACTATCTTGCAAAGAAGAAGCTTTTCACGGATCACTGCAAGACGGCTTACATCAACACCTCCGACGAATACGGAAAGAGACTTTACTGCGAGATAAACTGCGAGAAATATTCCTATGCTGCGGGAAGAAGCGCTTCGGTATTTGCTTCCGACATACGCCACACCCCCACGGGAACAAAGTTCTGGTTCAATACGACAGGCACAAGGACTGCGAACTATCCCATTACACTGAACATGGTGGGCAGCTTCAATGTGCTCAATGCAACGGCGGCTATTGCTGTCTGCCTGAGAGCGGGGCTGACTATCGAGAAGATTGCTTCGGCGCTTTCCGACTTCGGCGGAGTAAGGGGAAGATGCGAGGTCATTCCAACCGACCGAGATTTTACCGTTGTATGCGACTATGCACATTCTCCCGATGCGCTGGAAAATATGCTTCCCAGTGTAAGAGAGAACACAAGGGGCAGGCTCATCTGCCTTTTCGGCTGCGGCGGCGACAGGGACAGAACAAAGCGTCCGCTTATGGCGAAGGCTGTGGAAAAATATGCGGATCACATCATTGTTACATCGGATAATCCCAGAAACGAGGATCCCGACGCTATCATCGACGAGATAATCACGGGATTTTCCCCCGAGGCTTCCTATGACAGAGTTACCGACCGCAGAGAGGCTATATTCCATGCGGTGAAGATCGCTAAAAAGGGCGATGTTATCGTTCTTGCGGGAAAGGGTCACGAGGATTATCAGATACTTGCCGACGGCGTGCATATCCATTTTGATGAAAGAGAAGTCGTTGCGGACGCACTGAAGGCTCTCCGTGAGGAAGAGGAAAGAAATGTCCGTGAGACTATGACTTTGGGTGAGATATGCGAGGCTGTGGGAGGTCATGACCACGGCACGGACTACAAGCCAGACACACTTGTTTATGCGGACGAGATAAGCTCCGACAGCAGAGACATCAAAAGGGGCGGTCTTTTCATAGGCATAAAGGGCGATAATTTTGACGGCAATTCCTTTGCGGGGCTTGCGGTCAACAAATGCGGTGCGGTATGCGCCGTTACCGACAGATATATCGAGAACACTCCCTGCATCGTTGTAAAGGATACACGCCGTGCGCTGCTTGATATGGCAGGGCATTTCCGCAGGAAGTTCAATACGATCGTTGTGGGCGTTACGGGCAGCGTCGGCAAGACCACATCAAAGGAAATGCTGGCGCTTACGGTAGGCTCAAAGTATGAAACTATGAAAACCGAGGGCAATCACAACAACGAGATCGGTCTGCCCTTTACGCTTTTCAGAATGACACGCAGGACAGAGGCTGCCGTTATCGAAATGGGTATGTCCGATTTCGGAGAGATGGCAAGGCTTTCAAAGGCTGCAAATCCCGACATCTGCGTTATCACAAACATCGGCTATTCCCATGTTGAGAAGCTTGGCTCCAGAAGCGGCATTCTCAAGGCAAAGCTGGAGATAATTTCGGGGGCAAAGCCTAAGGCTCCTCTTATCGTAAATGCGGACGATGATATGCTGGCATATCTTAAAGAGAGATATGACCGTGAGCGTGAGGTCATCACCTGCGGCATAAAGAATACCGACGCCGATTACCGTGCGGCTGATATCAGTGATACCGAAAACGGCGTGGAGTTCAATATCCTTTACAGGGGCGATGTTATCGCACACTGCGTACTGCCCGTTATCGGAGATCATCATATAATCGACGCTCTGCTTGCTGTGGCTGCTGCGGTCAAGGCAGGCTGTGACGTGAGCGCTGCTGTCCGTGCGCTGGAAAATTACAAGCCCACGGGTCTGCGCCAGCACATTGAGGAGCACTGCGGTCAGAAGGTGATCGTGGACTGCTACAATGCGGCTCCCGCTTCAATGGAGGCGGCTATTGACGTGCTTTGCAAGGTGGAGCCCGAAAACGGCGGAAGAAGAGTCTGCGTTTTCGGCGATATGCTGGAGCTTGGAAACATGAGTGCGGAGCTTCACGGCGGAGTCGGCGCTTATGCGGCGAAGAAGAATATCGACCTGCTGGTATGCTACGGAAAATTTGCGGCTTATGCTGCGGAAAGTGCCGCAAAGCACGGTCTGCGCACGGCGTCATTCACCGAAGCCGACAGGCTTACGGAATTTCTTAAAGGCGAGCTTCACGAGGGCGATGTTGTGCTTTTCAAGGGCAGCCGAGGAATGAAGCTGGAAGAGATAATTTCAAGAGTTTATGCCGACGGGGAAAACGGCTGAATATGAGCCGCTGTATCAATATAATAACGGCGCTGCTGGGATTTGCGGCGGCTTATGCACTGGGCGGAGCCATACTTCCGCTGCTGAAAAGAATGCGGTTTGCTGATATCCCCGACACCGCCGATGCCAACGGCAGGAATGTTCCCGTGGGCGGAGGAGTTGTTATCGGAGCGGCGGCACTTGCTGCTGCCGCAGTGGGTACGGTCCTTATGAGGGTGTTTTCCGATCCGCTTTCCTTTGATACGGAGGGATTTTCGGAATATACCGCAGGGCTGGTCATATCAATTGCCGCAATGGCTGCGGGATTTTACAGCGACAGGCTGAAGGTCTCGGGCAGGGCGGGAGGTCTTGACCGAACGGGCAGAGCGGCTGTATATCTTACGGCTGCCGCCGCATTTGCTGCGGTGATGTATTCATCGGGAGGACGGCAGGTCATTGACATTCCGTTTTACGGAGAAGCCGATCTCGGCATGGCGTATTATCCCGTTATCGGGGCGTATATGGTGCTTGTGACGGTCTGTGCGGGCAGCACCGACAATGCGGAGGGAGTAATGCCTGCGGTAAGCACGGCGTGCTTTATCGGCTCGGGAGGGCTGCTTGCGGACTGCGGAGCGGGAATATACAGCATATTCTGCGCAGGCGCTGCGGGAAGCTGTGCAGGCTTTCTGAGATACGGCTTTCCGCCTGCGAAGCTTTTCTGCGGAGACACGGGAAGATTCTTTCTGGGGACGGCAATGGCTTTTACGGGAGCGGTTTCGGGTCAGCTCTCGGTTATGCTGATAATGCTGCTGCCCTGCGGAATAGACTTTATAATATCGCTCATACTTAAAGCAAGGCACCGAAAATTTTCCGCAGGAAGATATTTTGCGGAGGAAAAGGGCGTTAAAAAGGGCGCTGTGGTGATAATTTATTTCACGGCGGCAGTGATAATATCCGCAGTGATATCGGCGGTATATTATGCAGGTGCTGCGTGAAGCGGCACAAAGGAGGAATTTTATTGGCTGACAGAAAGCCTGCCTCAAAAAAGGCAGAGAAAAAAACACGGAAAAAGCTTGTTCTGAGGGGCGTTTCGGGTCCGCAGAACGATATACAGGTAGGGATAGACACTCCGATGTTCCTGATAATCATGGTGCTGCTGGTATTCGGAGTTATCATGATGTTCTCCGCAGGCTATGCATGGGCTATCGAAGAGGGTCTGGAGGGCACATATTATGCCAACAGGCAGATCATGATGGCTGCAATAGGCGTTGCGGGAATGCTGGTTATTTCCCTTATCGACTATCATTTTTTCCAGAAAGAGATAATTGTTGCGGCTGCATACTTCGGTGCGCTGGCGCTGATGATATGCTGCTTTATCCCGGGAATACGGTCGCCGCACAACTATTCATACAGATGGATAAAAATAGGCGTTGAATTCCAGCCGTCTGAGATAGGAAAGCTGGCGCTGATACTTGTTTTTGCTTATTTTATCTCGCTGAATTATTCACGAATGAAAAATTACAAGGTGGGCGTTCTGCCGTTCATGCTGCTGTTGGGAATATATGCGGTGGTGCTTGTAAAGCAGCCCCACTTCTCGGCAACTATCATCATGGTGGTTATATGCTTCTCCATGATGCTTATAGGCGGAGTTCAGATAAAGCATCTTGTTGTAATGGGAATACTTGCGGTAATTGCGATAGCGGGATATATGTTCTATCTGACGGCGACGGGGCAGTTCTCGTACATTCAGGACAGAATCAACTGCTTCCTGCATCCCTTTGACTCACGCTATGAGACAGAGACATGGCAGACAAGAAATTCGCTTATAGCTATCGGCTCGGGCGGACTTTTCGGTCTGGGACTGGGCAATTCAAGACAGAAATTCTTATATCTCCCCGAGTCGAAGAACGACTTTGTTTTCGCCGTTGTATGCGAGGAGCTGGGCTTTGTGGGAGCTATGCTGGTTATTGTGCTGTTCCTTATGTTCATTGTAAGAGGCTTTACCATAGCCTGCAAGGCTGTGGACAAATCGGGAATGCTTATTGCCAGCGGCATAACCATACAGATCGGACTTCAGGCGCTGCTGAACATTGCCGTTGTCAGCAATGCGGTGCCAAATACGGGAGTTTCGCTGCCGTTTTTCAGCTACGGCGGAACTGCGCTTATCATGCAGCTGTGGGAAATGGGCATTCTGCTGAACATTTCACGGCACGCGGTGGTATCCTCGGAAGAATATGAACGAAGAAAATTCAAGGGCATCAGCGGTGCCATAAAGCGCATCAGAGGCGTTGAATAATCGTTTGACGAAAACGGGATTTTCGGAAAGGAAAATAATTATGCTTAAATTATTACTTGCAGGCGGAGGAACTGCGGGACACATCAATCCTGCCCTTGCCATTGCGTCTATAATCAAGGATCACAGGGAGGACGCCGAGTTTCTGTATGCAGGCACGCCTACGGGAATGGAATCAAGGCTTGTGCCTATGGAGCATATTGAATTTGCGCCTATCAAGGTAAGCGGCTTTCAGCGCAAGCTGAGCATTAAAAATGTGGGCAGGAACATCAGGGCGGCAGCATATCTTACAACTGCGGGACACCGTGCGAAGCAGATAATCAACGGCTTCAAGCCCGATATCGTTATAGGAACGGGCGGATATGTCAGCGGACCTATCGTTTTCGAGGCTGCCAAGATGAAGATACCCACGCTTATCCACGAGCAGAACGCATACCCCGGAGTTACCACAAGGATACTTTCAAAGCGTGTTGATACGGTCATGCTTACTGTTCCCGAAGCGCTTGAATATCTTGACAAGGACATAAATTACACGGTTACGGGTCTGCCTGTCCGCAAGGGCTTTACGAACTCGCTGAGCCGTGAAGAGGCAAAGAAGCAGCTGGGCTTTGACGACGGTATGTGCATTCTCAGCTGGGGCGGAAGTCTCGGCGCAGGTGCTGTCAATGACATTGCGGCGGAGCTTATCCGTCACGAGCAGGAAAACGGCCTGAAAATAAATCACATTCACAGCTACGGCAAAATGGGTCACGATACCTTTGAGCAGAAGCTGAAGGAAAACGGCGTTGACACATCAAGCAGCAGGCTCATGGTGAAGGAATACATTCACAACATGGACGTCTGCACGGCTGCCGCAGACCTTATCATATGCAGAAGCGGAGCGTCGGCTATTTCCGAGCTGGAGGCTATGGGACGTGCATCTATACTTATACCCTCGCCCAACGTTGCGGGAAATCACCAGTATCACAACGCAATGGTGCTGGGCAAGGCAGGAGCGGCTGTTGTTGTGGAGCAGAAGGATCTTGACATCAAGGAGATCGTTGCAAAGGTAGATGAGCTTTACAAGGCACCCGAGAAGCTTGATTCGCTGGCACAGCGTGCTGCGGAGCTGTACATAAAGGACACTCCCGACAGGATCTGGGCGGCAGTTGAGAAGCTTATCGGCAAATAACGGTTGATAATTGAAAAATGATTTAAAGCTGCGGAGAGGGATTTTAAGATCCTTTCCGCAGCATTTTTGCTGTTTGTTGTATGATTTTTATATCGGAACAGGTTGAATAAGGTGTTGAAAGTGTAAATAGTGCCGAAAGTGCAGGAAAAGTGTTGACAAAAGGAGCTGAAAGTGGTAATATAAATAAGCTGTCACGTGAGCCGTGAGAAAAACTTGAAAAAAGATTGAAAAAATCTTGAAAAAGGCTTGACAAACGGAAAGAAACGTGATATAATAAATAAACGTCACATCAAGTCGAAAGACAAGCCTTGAAAAAAGAATTTGAAAAAATTTGAAAAAAGGGCTTGACAAAAACGAAAAGATGTGATAGAATATAAAAGCTGTCGAA
>CAKSKG010000035.1 GCA_934464775.1 uncultured Oscillospiraceae bacterium | reverse complement strand
AGGATTTTTAACGCAGTATGCAGCAAAATTTGCCGAAAAGACGTGTGCATATGCTTATGAAGACAGGTTCTTATTGTCATAACTGACTGTTCAGAAAATCATACAGCTGTATCAGCGGCACGTTTAAGCTTTTTCCGTTTATGCAGTCCGATACTATGCTGACGGTATCAAGCTTGTCATTGAGCTGATATTTTCTGCCGTCTTTCATGGTGATGATAAGCCGTATTGTGTCGGTGGGAAACAGATGCATTTTGTCCGAGCCTGTTTCCGCCGAAATGCTTGCAATGTCATTTATCATGACCTTGTTTTCACGGAAGATCTCCCTGAAAAGCAGCTGGGAGCTGTCCGCATAAACATCGGTATAATGCCGACATAGATAAAATATAAAAATAAAAATGCATATCACGGCGATATAGGCGGCAATATTTGAAAGTACGATCAAAGCAGCCGAAGCAATAAATAAAAATAAGATCAGCAAATGATTTATGTTGTTTATTTTTATGCTGATATAGTCCGATCTTTCGGGTCGGGCAAATTTCGGCAGTATAAGCTTTTTTCCGATCAGAAATTCATACATATTTATAAGCGGAACGGACGGCTCTTTTCCGTTGATGATATTTACTGCTGCGGCATCGTCCAGACGATCGCTGAATATATATTTTTCACCGTTTGCTTCAATGTACAGCTCGATCAGGCAATACTCCCAGCGTCCACGCTGTACTTTGTAAGGAGTGCAGCGGATATCGGTTATGCTGCTTCTGTCAATGACGTATTCCCAGAAAGGATAACGTATCCTGAAAGCTTTTTCATCGGCTTCCAAGGCAGCTCTGTTGCTCGGATTGCCGCTTTTTATTGTCAATGAGATCTTTTCATTCATTGCTGCTGACCTCTGTATGCTGTAAAATAAACTCATAAAGCCGCATAAGCGGAATATCCGTTTCCCTGTTTTTCAGTCTGTCGGAGATCATATCCTCGGTGTTTACGCAATCGTTCAGCTCATATTCATCATCGTTGTTCAGCGTTATTACAAGCTTTATCCGCTGAGTGGAAGTGTATCTTTCTCTGACGGTATAAGGCTCGCAGACGATCTTTTTTATGTCGGAATAAGGAATAGTATGTTCACCGAAAATATGCCTGTAACGCAGCTTTTCGGTATCGGCAAATACAACGGTGGGGCGTTTGTAATATATTGCCAAAAAAGCAATAACAGCGATAAAGCTTATTAAAAACAGTATCAGACTTACTGTCGAAAATGATCTTATTAAAAGTGGCAGCCAGATAAAATATATAAGCACGAAAGCGGTCCATAAAATTTTTTCCCAGTCGTTAACAGATCTTATTTTTATTTTGATATGCGTCACCCCGTTTGTTTTTATTGACTAAATTATATCATGGATTATTTTAAAAGTAAATATATCTAACTGTAATTTAATGCAGAATTAATGCGGCTGCAATCTTCCGATCGGAAAAACTCTTGATTTTTCTTTGCAGATATGTTACAATTTATTTAATATAACAGAAAAGGAAGTGCAGCTATGCCACATTCATCGGGCGGAGGCTCCCATGGAGGAGGCTCTCACCACAGCAGCAGTCATCACAGCAGCTCCCACCGTTCAGGCTCGGGAAGCTCGGCGCCGGTACGTCATGTCCGTACATCATATTTTGCCGGATCAAAAAGATATGTTTATATGAGAGGAAGCACACCTCATTATATCTATGCGGATTATGATGTAACAAAAAGGCGCAGTCCATTGCGTTATTTTATACTGTTGTTTTATCTGCCGTTCATATTTGTTTTAAGCGTAATGGCAAGGAGCGCGATCATTCCGCCGAAAAAGCTCTATGCGGATTATAATACGTCCATAGTTGTAAAGGATAATATAAATGTTATCAGCGATATGTCGGGGCTGAAAAGGTCGCTTCAGGCATTTTATGATAAAACAGGCATCTCCCCTGCGGTTTTTACCGTAAAAAATGAGGATTGGCAGAATAATTATTCCTCGCTGGAGAACTATGCATACGATCTTTACGTAAATGCATTTCCCGACGAAAAACACTGGCTGATAGTATATTCACAGCCCGAACACCCAAATCGGTCATTCAATGATTGGTACTGGGAGGGTATGCAGGGCGATGATACATCGGATATAATCACTTCGGAAAAAGCCGATGTATTCAATGCAAAGCTCCAGCGCTATTTAAGTGAGGATTCAAAGTCGGTGTCACAGGCGATAAGCCTTGCCTTTGATGAGATTACACCGACCATCATGAAAAGAAGTATCGACGGCGGCATGATAATGACGCTTTTGGTATTCGGCGGATTTATATGCCTGCACGCATATCTAATGGTATTCCATGACCCCAACAGAAAATACAGAAATGCCATTGAATGCCCCGAGGAAAACCAATCGGATACAGTGCAGCAGAACGTAACGGAGACCTGTCCGTACTGCGGAAATGTTTATGTCCGAGGCTCGGTGTCACGCTGTCCCAATTGTCAGGCACTCCTTGAAATTGTTGACAGAAAATAGCGGCAGGATATAATGAAAAGTACCGTTCCCGTAAGATAAATTTTCGGGAGCGGTACTTTTTTTGAATGTATAATGCATCACTTTTTCCAGTGTGCAAGCTCGGGCAGATGCGATGAAAAATATTCACGTGCCTTATCGGGCGGAAAATCATCGTTTGACATATGCTCAACAAGAAAATCCGTCAGTTGGTCAATGCTTTCATAAACGAATTTTCCGTCCGCATAGCACCATTTGCAGTATTCCTCATTGAATGTGCCGTCTGTTTCTTTGCTGATAAAGCTGTCCTCCAGCGGCATTCCGCAGCACTGGCAGATAAGCTTTCTCGGAGACCCGAGAAGCGTGTTTATCGAAACGTCAAACAGCTTTGAGAGCAGCTTGAGAGTTTCCGTATTGGGAACAGTATCTCCGTTTTCCCAGCGTGATACTGCCTGCCGTGTGACGAAAAGCTTTTCGGCAAGCCCGTCCTGTGACAAGCCGTTTTTTGTCCTAAGTTCAAGTATGATGTCTTTTGTTTCCATTATGCTCACCTCATGAATGTTTTTGTTTATGTCTGTATTATATCATCGGAGCCGTGAAAAAGCAAGCAACCGTCTGTTGCTGTTATAAGTTCAGCATAAAGAAGCCGCAGTCCTTGTAGGGGTGGCTGAATTTTATGGGCAGCTCGTCCTCGGTGACTTTTTCAAAGCCTGCACGCTCATAGAATTTGTGCGCACGCACCGTATTGAGCGGCGTGTCCGGCATTATAGTCTTAAATCCCTTTTCCTTGGCAAATTCCAGAAAATAAGCATAGAGCTGCTGTCCCATATGATGAGGCTCGTCCTGATATTTTTCATATACGAAAAACTTTTTCAGTACGGCAGTATCATCGCCGCACGGCATTATTCCGATAGTGCCTGCAAGCCTGTCGTCGTCCAAAGCAGTTCAAAAGTTTCCGCCTGCGTTTATGTATGCATCTGTGATGTGCAGCATATCGGGCTGATCGTCAACAGTCACGAGAGGACGTGTACCGTCGTTCTGAAAGTGCAGCACAAGATCAATAACGTCCTGAGTGTATTTATCGTCGAATTGAGTTATTTTTATCATTTTATTTTCCGCCGTAATATGAGCAAAAAACACAATTATATTATACTATAATGATACTGTAATCTCAAAATCTAAATTGCACAAAAAAATAATGGTATCGTTAGCCATTTTGTATATAGATATCGTTATGCCGTTATGATATAATAATTATTATGGAATGCTGTGCGATACAGATGAGAGCATAAACAGCCGTATACAATGTATTGGAGAAAAGTCAGATATATGAATATTATAAAATACCCAAACGAACAGAATTTTGACGATGCTGTGCAGCTGGACGAGCCGCTTCTTGTGCTTGTGTCCTTTGACGGCGAGACTATTATAGCAAGTCAGATAGACGAAGCTATGGAGCATCATATACTTTTAAGACTTGTGAAGAACTCCGATGCCGATATCGATAAATATTTTCGGCTTGTTGTAAACCATGAAGGAGCCGACTGGACTTTTGTGTGTCCCCCGAATTACAGCAGTATTACTCATAAGGATAAGCGCATAGAAGAATTTTTCAAAGACGGAATGAGAGTTATCCCAAAGGCGCTGAAGGCTATCGGATATGATGTTCCTGTTACTATTCCGAAGAGATACCGCAGACACTTTGACATTATGAACGGAGAGCTTTATTCAAACTAAACACGTATAAAACCGCCGCCTGCAATCCAGCAAGCGGCGGTTTTTTATGGTCTGCCCGACGGGAATCGAACCCACAGCCTTCAGAGTCGGAGTCTGACGCTCTATCCTATTGAGCTACGGACAGTTGTATAACGGGAAATGCCGCAGGGTATTTCCCGCTTTTGTTTTAGTTTGAAATATTGAGCTTGCCGCCGTTTGAAAGCTGACCGCCCGAATTCGGAGAGCAGTAAGCGATAGTTCTTTTGCTCTTGACGGAATTCACAAGCTCGCTGTATGCTTCGTCCCGAAGCCTGCGTATCCTGTCCTTTGCCAGCTTGTCATTGCGGTTGATCTCATCTGTCAGCTTTTTTATGGTACGTATCTTGTTTTGCAGCTCAACAAGCTCACCCGTCAGATCGTTCATCTCACGGGACTGAAGAACGCTGTTCAGCACATTCTGCCGCTCCATGTTCTGCTCGCTGACGTACTGCTTCATGTCCACCGATATGCCGTCCATCGCCGTGATTATCTCCTGGCGCCTGTCGATAAGCTCTCCCACGCCGTCGATGTCCTCATATATTATCTGCGATGTGATATCGTTGTACCGCTGCATCTGCTCAATTTTTTTGTCGGCAAGATTTAAAAGCTTTTCGTCCATATTATCATTCCTTTTTGGTGTTTTTGTTTTGCGGAATGAAGAGCATAGCCCGGATCACATTCCCTTTTTGCTCATTTCGGTGAATGCGTCCTTGAGATTCTGGAAAAACGGAATTATCTCGCGGATATAGTCCGGATCCTTTTTGATGTTTGCTGTCAGAAGCTTTTTTCTGAGGTGATCGTAAAGTGCCGCAAAATCGTCGGATATCTCATATTTCGCCACAAGGTGGGAATCAAGAAATTCAACTATATTCTGGACCTTTACAATGGAATTATGCGCCTCCGGGATATTTTTATTGTCAATGTAATATATCGCCTTGTTAAGCTCTGTGATGCATTTGTCATATACAGCAGCGGTACGCTCCGCAGGGGTCATCGTAGCCGCAGCATTCTGCTTGTAATTAAGATAGGGATTCTGCATATATATGACGGTTCCTTTCCGTTGATATTCTCCGCAGCAGCTATAAACCGCTGCGGAGAATTACATTACTGTGTTGTAGAAGAGAATATAGATGACTGAGCGTCCATTTTGGAAAGATATGTTTCAAGATTTGCATATCTGTTCCAGTACATTGTCTGCTGGCTCTCATATCTTGTCTGGAGGTTGTCTATCACCTTCTGGAGAGCCTGCATCTGTGAATAATACTGATTGTTCTTGGCAGATGTGGTGTTTTCGATGCCCACAAGGCTTGTAAGATAGCCGTAGCCGTTTGCCTTGGTGTTTGTAGTGCCTGTGGCTCTGCTGCTTGTGGAGATAGCCGCATCAAATGAATTTTTCAGCTTTGCGGCAATACCGTTGGTGGTGTCGGTGAAGAAATCTGCGACTTCATCGCCGTATTTGCTGATAGCCGTTTCCAGAGCGTCCTCGTCAATGGTGTATTCGCCGCTGGTGGAGGAAGATTTTGTGAGCTTAATGCCAAGGTCGGAAAGAGTCATGCCGTTGCAGCTGCTTGACATTGCCGTTCTAACCTGATTTATCACCTTGTTAACGGCGGAATCATTGTAAAGCAGACCGATCTTTGCCTGTTCGTTCCACTTTTTGATCTCGTCCTCGGACATTTCATCTTCCTGCTCCTCGGTAAGAGGATCGTAGTAAGATCCGCTCTTCTTGGGTCTTGATGTGTTTACCTGCTCGTAAAGACCCTTGATAAGCTCGTTGTAGTCCTTGATGAAGTTGACAACAGTTTCCTTGATAGAGGAATTGTCACGGGAAACATTTACGGTGATCTCCTTGTCGGGATCGTCCGCAGCGTCAAACTCGTTTACCTTTTCGATGTTGAAAGTCGTATCGTTGACGGTAAAGCTGTTTGAAGCGCTTTCCAGCAGAATGCCGTTAATGGTGATCTGTGAGTTTCTTCCCTCAACAACGAGATTCTGTGAACGGTCTGCGCCCGAAAGAGTCGTGCTTCCGAAAGCGTCCTTCAGGAATGCTCTTGTATCGGTGTCGCCGTCTGCGTATGTATATTTGTTCCCGCCGAGAACGCTGATCTTGCCTGTTGTTTCGTCGTAGCCGAAGATAGCATTTCCGCTGCTGTCGGTAGCTGCAAGCAGATCATTTACTGTGATGCCGTTCTCGTTGGATATCTTGATAGTGTTTCCGCTGTCGTCAACAAGATTAAGCTCCTTTGCCGATGTGATAACGGAATCGGTCTTTAAGGCAGCCTCGTCATAGTTTTCTTCATACTTGAAGCCGAAGCTCTTGCCGTTTTCAAGCTTGATAAGATTGTTGTTTGCGTTGATGCGCATTACATCTTCGCCGTCCTCTGTTTCGGCGGTGAATGTGATGCCCATTGCCTTTACCTTTTCCTCTGCTGCTGCCGATGCCTTTTCTTCCATAAGGTCATACAGCTTGCTTCTGTCGCCGGAGGAAAGATTTGAGATAGCCTCGTCGGTGATAGTGCCGTCGGTATCAAAGCCAAGCTCACGTGCAGCGTCCTGAAGAGCCGCAGCCTGAACTTCGTCGCTGTCCGCAACGGCTGCCTTGAATGCCTTTGTGTATTCATCGGCGTAATCGGAAGCGGAATACTTCTTGTACTGTACGGAAGCTTCGCCCAATCCCGAATCCTTGCAGAGAGTATTGTATTCGTCAGCGGAAACCGCATTTCCGCCTGCGTCATAATACTTCTGGTCGGAGTCATTCTTTGCGCATATTTCCTTATAGGAAGAATCAAGATAGTGAACTGTCTTGTCCGAATCGGTGTAGCTGAAGAACTTGTTTCCGTCGGAATCCTTTAAAACGGTAAGGTCAACTTCTTCATCGTTGTACTTGCCCTTTTCCGTTTCAGCCTTTGCGGTAAGATTTGAAAAATCAAGCTTGTATGAAGTGCCGTTTACTTCCATATTCATGGAAAGACCCTTAACATAGCCCTTGTCCCCTACCTGTGTTGTGGAGAGAACGTAGCTTGAATTGAAGCTCTTTTCGGTGAACTCTCTGGAAACGCTGCTTCCCGATGTGATCTGACCCGCACCTGAGCCGTCCTCAATGTTGAACAGCGCATTGATAAGGTTGCCGTCTTTCTGCGAGATCTCGATCTTCTGACCTGCGCCCATCTGGGAGGACTTCAGCTCAAAAGCCTGTGTAAGATTATCAAAGGATATCTTAACGCCTGCCTTGCTGCTGTTGATCTTTGCCATCATGTCGCTGATTTTTGTATCGGCTGTGAATTCAAAATCCACGCCGTTTATTGTAAATGCAAAATCCTTGCCCGCAAGCTCCTGAGCAAAATCAACGCTGCCCAGTGTAGCGGAGGTCTTTAATTTGCTTGATGTATCGTTTTTCAGTCCGAGAGCGTCCGAATATTTTGCTCCAAAAGAGTGATAAACCTTGTCGCCTTCCTGTGTTTCGAGGATAAGCTTGTCGGAAGTTTCGGTAGCTTCTCTGCCGCCCTTGAATGCGAACTTTGCGGTTGTTATGGAGCCGAAAGCCTCATTAACTGCGTCAAGGAAGTTCTGCTTTGCGTTGTCGCCGCCCCGGAATGTGATCTCCTTGGCAGTGCCGTCAAGGGTGATGTTTACTGTGTTGTCCCCTGCTTCCGCTTCGGAAAAGTCCAGCTGAATGCTTCCCGCTGTGGCACGTCCGCCCGAAACTGTCGCTGCCGACGCCTTGCGGACGGAAGAGATAGTGTAATCCTGTGCGACCGAATTTGCGGAAGCGATGACTTCCAGCTTTGAATCCGAGGACTCTGCCTTGTACTTCTTCATTACCGCATTGGCTCTGATAGAAGAGGAAGAAAGGATATCGAGATACTTGTTCTGGAAATCGGAAAGCTTTGAGATAACGCTTCTGTAAGCTTCCTGCTTCCATGTAAGTGTCTGAAGCTTCTGCTTCTTGGAATTTATAGCAGATTTGGTGTTTGATGTTGCAGCCTTTACCAGTGATTCTGTGTCCAGACCCGACATAAGACCTGCGAATCTGTTAACTCCGCCGCTGCTGCTTGCGGAAACTCCGCTGCTTGATGAACTCATAATATCACCTCATTAGATCATTTATCCGAAGCTGCGCCGCCGTCGGGCTTTGCAGTGCTGCTGACCATCATACTTACAAGGTCAAGCGGTATTTTTCTCATAGCAGCCTGAACATTCAGCTTTTCGGTATAATAAAGCTCGTTTCTGATTATTTTCACGTCGGGGGGCGCTTCGATACCCAGCTTTACACGGTCTTTGTTTGCGTCAATTACCGTAACATGGATATTGTCGCCGATTATAAGACCCTCCTGCGGTTTTCGTGTAACTACCAGCATTATTTTTCCTCCTTTTTGAACAGAGGAAATCTTAGCGGATAATTTTCGGGTGCGATGATCTGTATCGCCCTGTTGTTAAGGGTGTTCACCGCAATAGGGCTTTTCAGGTTAACCGTAGTGTCGCCGTAATTTTCGGGAACCACTGCGATAACAAGATATTCGACCTTGTCCTCCTGCCCTTTTTCCACCACAAGCAGAGACTTCTCTTCGTCGGTAAGCGTAACGTGATAATCCGTGCAGCATTCAAGGGGATTGAAAATTATAAAGCAGAGATTCTCGTTTTCAATACTCTGGAGCCACATCGGAAACTGATTTTCCCCTCTGGGGGCAAGCAGAACATACTTAGTCTGATCCTCAAAGGCAAAAATGCCCTTTGCAAAGTGGATTATTTCATTTTCGGGGATCTCGATCTCGTCAAAGTCCCTTGTTTTCACCTTGATCGCATTACTCATAAATATGTTCACCATCTATATTATAAATTATTTTTCAAAATCGGGAGCTGCCGAAGCGGGGAAATATATGGGGTCGCCCGTATATTCGATCTCCACCTTGGGGAGCTGGTTTATGATAAACTCAACGCTGCCCGGAACGAACTTGAAGCTCGGAGCCTTTGCGATGTTCCAGTCCATGTTGAGCTGGTCGGGGGTGTAGCTGATGTTCAGCTTTCCGCCGTTCCATGAGATGTCGGGACCGTCCTTGGGGAGCCAGCTTGTAACTGCCTCCAGCGCACGTGAGGCTCTTGCCGTATTTGATGCGGCTATTGAAGCAGCGTCAGCCTTTCCCTCGGCAACTGCATACCCCTCGTTCACGATACGGGCTGTTCCCTGATAGCTGAGCGAAAAGCCCTTGTCTCCGTTGTCGCTGCCGACTGTGGAGGGTCTTTTGTAGCCCATGCTCTCATACATTCTTGTGTTGTCAATGTTGATCTTCAACGGTTCAGCATCAATTCGGAACTCGCCCTTGTCGCGTGAGATATGAACGGTGGGAGTGGGTTCCTGACCTTTTTCCTTCTGAAGCTCAAAGCTTGCTCTTTTAATATTGATCTCAATATCTATCGGAACAGATGTTATATCAAGAAGCGGATCCATATTCACTGCCTGCCTTTCATAAAAGATTTGCTAAAGTTTATATATAAGAGAAAATACTCTGAGGAATTGCTCTTGCGCCCAGCTGGAGAGCCGCATTGTATGCAGCCTGAGCGGCTGTCATGTTTGTGATCTCCTTTTCGATCTTTACGCCTTCCGTTTCATTCTGATCTTCGCTGAGGTTGTAGCGGTAATCCTCGTTCTTGTTAAGATAGAAGTCGATCTTGTTCTGAGTTGCACCCATTCTTGTGATGCCCTCAAGAACCGTGGTCTGAGCCTTCTGGAGCTTGTCGATAAGACGGTTTGCGCTTTCAAGGTCGCCGTTTCTTACCGCATAAGCTGCGTCAAAGGTCAGCTGGATAATGTTGTTGCTGTCCGCAGGATCAAGACCGTCCGTGCCGCAGCCTGTAAGCTTTGCTCCGTTGAGGGAAACGTCCATAACGGTGTCCTTGTCAACAGTTACGTTTCCGTTTGCGTCCTGATTGTATTTTACGCCAAGTCCCACATCAACATAAATGCCTGTCTGGCAGCCGTTGAATTTAGTAGCGTCGTTGTACTGATTAATGGAATCGTCGTTGAAATAAACAACAGCCTTTGCCTTGCCTGACTTGTCAGCCTCGGCAACTTCCGTGCCGTCGGGCTCGAAGTATTTTACCGTAAAGGGAGTTTTGTTGTTGCTTGTTCCCGCAAAGATCTGACGGCCGCTGAAATCGGAGTTCATGGAGCTCATCATTTCCTTTGCGCTTTCCTCGATCTCCGCAGCGATAGCCTGAAGCTCATCGGTGTTCTTTGTGTCCTGAACGGAGGTGAGCTTTGCGTCAACGTTGAGGTAAACATCGTTTGCAATGTGATAAAGATTGCTTTCAGCCGATGTAAAAAGCTCGCTTGCCTGCTTCAGGTTGGAATCGTACATGGTCAGATTGTTCAGGTTCTTTCTGATCTTCATTGCACGGTTTGCGGAAACGGAATTTTCCGATGCACGGAGAAAATCCTTCTGGCTGAGCACTCTGTTGAAGCAGTTGAGATATGTGCCCATAGATTTATTGTTGTTGTAAAGATACTGCCTTGCAGCAGCATTATCTGTTACTCTCATAAAACAATACCCTTCCTTTTATTCACGATCAAAGACCGACTGTTCCCGTGCCGTTGATAAGCTTATCCAGCAGGGAGTCCATTGCGGTAACCATTCTTGCCATTGCGTTGTACCATTTCTGGTAGTTGAGCATATTGATACCCTCTTCATCGGAGTTTACGCCCATTACCACGTCGCGTGCGTCCTGTACGCTGTCGTACATTATGCCGCCCGATTCGCTTTCCTTCTTGATAGTTTCAAGCTGTGAACCGATGGTGTTGCCGTAATGTGCAACGAAGTCCTCAAAGGAATAATTAAGAGTCTCCTTGCCTATCTTGTGGGGAAGCTCCATAACACCCAGTATCTTGTTGATATACTCGTTGGAGATCTCGTCCCAGTCATAATCGCCCTTATCGGTTCCGTTGGGGTGAACGCACTTTAAGGGATCGTTCAGCCAGTCATCGGCAATTTTAAGACCCTCTGCGGTGTTTTCAAGACCCGCCTTGAAGTCGAACATCTTGAAATCATAGCCGTTTGCTTCATAGATGCTGTTGAATTCCTTTACGATAGAAACAGCCAGCTGATTGAATGTTTCCTTGTAGAAAGGAACGCCCTGATAAAGTCTGCCGTAAAGCTCATCGGTGTAATCCGCAGGATTTTTCGTATCCGCATAAACGCCTGCGCCGTTGTACATCTGCTGATCTGCACGGATAGTACCGTCGGAGATAACGGCGTCCTTTGAATTGAAGATAGCCTTGTAATCAGCGCCTGCGCCGTTGGCAATAAGCTTTTCTTCAAGGATCTTGGCGTTCTTGTATTCGCCTCTTTCGATGCAGGTGTTTATCTGATCGGCAAGCTGCTGCTGATCAGCATCGGTGCCCTTGTATTCGCAGCGGACATTCTTCCAGCTCTTGGCTGTTCTCAGCTCGGAGAACTGGAATTTAAGCTCGCCGGGTTCGGGATCGGGGATTGTAATATCCAGCACGTCCTTGCCCGTTTCGTCCTGAACCGTATCGACAGTGACCTTTGCGGGATCTGTTGCGATGTCCATTTTAGCGTACTTGTCCAGCTTTACAAGAGTGGTTTTTGCCTCGTTGGGAAGAGAGATTGTGAATGTGCCGTCCTCTTCTGTCTTAACGGAGACCTTCATGTAGTTGGAAAGCTCGTCGATAAGATTGTTCATGGAGTCCTTCAGTTCAAGAGGACCGTATGTTGTATCGGCGATAACTCTTGTTCCCGACTCATATATGTTGTTCATATTAACATATGAATACTTGATCTGCTCATTCAGCTTTGCACACTGCTCAAGGATATCATTTACTCTTGAAACTGTGGACTTTGCATCGCTGATAACGTCCTCGGAAACAGAATCTATTCTGTTGCTGAATGTTCTCAGCACGTCTATCATTGTCTGCGCCTGATTCTGTGCAACGGAAGCAAGGTCGCTCTGGTCGGTTCCGTTTGCGGAGAAGGACTGGAATGCAGACTTGAAGTTTTTCAGAGCGGAAGCAAAGCCGCTCTCATCGTTTTCGATATCGTCGATAGCGTCCTCAACGTCGGAGAGAACGTTCTGCTTTACCGTAAGACCCGATGTAATTGAGGAATACTTGCGGAACTGATTGTCCAGCAGCTCGTCTCTTATCTGAGTAACGCCCTTGCCGTCGGCGCCTGCGCCTGCAAGGAATACCTGATTGACATAACCCAGTGTGCGGTTATCATTCTTTGTTGAAACTATATCAAGGCGCTGCCTTGTGTAGCCGGGAGTCTTTACGTTGGTGATGTTGCTTCCCGTAATATCAAGAGCCTTCTGTGCAAGGTTCAGACCGTCGCGCTGAACGTAAAGCCCCATAAAGCTTGAAGCCATGTATATCTTCCTTTCGTTATCTGTTTATATAATAGTATATCTCAAATATCATGCATCGAACACGGTATGCTTTTCCGCACCGCTGGTATGTGAAACGCTGCCGTTCACATTGTATGTATCAAGATCGCCCTTGCTGCGCTTGTTCTGGAGCTTTTTCAGGCGTTCGTTGATTATTATCGAAGCCGTATCGTTAAGCTCCTTGATCTTGTATACCAGCTCGGTAAGCTCCTTGTATTTAAGATCAAGCCTGCGCTTGTAAAGAATGGGGGCCTCGTCAACGATGTCCTTAAAGGTCTTTGACGCATTTTCCTCACCCAGTATAGCGGCACGCTTAGCTTCCAGTGAATTTGATTTCATGACAAGAGCTTGTTCTTCTGCCAGCGCTTTGCTGAGGTTTTCGATATCGTCCTCGTGTATCATTTTCATTTTCTTATATTCAAAATCAAGCAGCGCACGGTAATGGGCGTTGCATTCCTCGCTGAACTGCAGGAACTTCAGATAGTCAAGCATGAGATCACCTTCCATGGAAAATTATCTTCCGATTATCGCCGCTGCGATGTCGGAGGATAAGATGCGGTAATTACCCGAGCTTACCGATGCTTTCAGCGCAGCGATGCGCTCATCGGAAGCGGAGGAATCGGCAGCCTTGGCGGCAGCGGCTCTCGCCTTTGCGGTGTAATCCGTCATGCTTGCCTCGGAAGCTGCCCTTGCAGCAGAAGAAAACTCCGCCTTATCAACATTCCTTGCCTTTGAAACGGACATATGCTTTTTTACGCCCGTATCCGCAGCGTGAAGATATGCATTTACAGCGGAAACATTGTTTATATTCATACTCATAACAGCACCTCCAAAGCTATATTTTCCGAAAATTTATTCGGATACTTATTCTCTATTGAATATATCGGCACATTTCTTGAAAACTTAAACATTTAACGGACAAAATTTTTTTGAGGTGTAAATTTTTAACAGGTTATACGGTATGTATTATAATTAAAACTATAAGTATATTTATATATCTATATACAAATTGTACAGCGTACATTATTACAATATCTGATAAAATATACCATAAACATACTGTAAATACTTGACAATAATACAGTATATGGTAAAATATATAAAACGAACAAGCTTTTCGGGGGTGATGAAATGGCGTATAAAGAAGAGGATTTCCTCATGCTTTCTGGAATACAGCATTTTTCGTTCTGCCGCCGCCAGTGGGCGCTTATCCATATCGAAAATATGTGGAGCGAGAATCTGCTTACGGCGGAGGGCCGTGTTGAGCATGAAAGAGTCCATGATACGGGAAATACCGATTCAAGGGGCGGTATCCTTACGATACGAGGACTTGACATAAAATCTGCGGAGCTGGGGATAAGCGGCAGCTGCGATGCGGTGGAGTTTATCCCCGACAAAAACGGCGTGACGCTTTTCGGCAGAGAGGGAAAATGGAAGCTTCGTCCCGTGGAGTACAAGCACGGAAAAAGCAAGGCGAACGACTGCGACAGGCTCCAGACGGCGGCGCAGGCGATGTGCCTTGAAGAAATGTTCTGCTGCGACATACCCGAGGGCGCAATATTTTATTTTGAAACACGCCGCAGGGAATATTTTGATATAACCCCCGAGCTGCGTGAAAAGGTGAAGTCGGTATTCGGTGAGATGCACCGATATTATGCGTCGGGCTATACGCCCAAGGCAAAGCCCAACAATAAAAACTGCGGAAAATGCTCGCTGGCGGATATGTGTCTGCCGAAGCTGCTTAAACGCTGCGACAAGGAGACTGTGCGCAGCTATGTTGAAGAGCATACAGGGGAGGCGGAGCTGTGAGAAAGCTGCTGAATACGTTATATGTAACAAGTGAGAACGCATATCTTGCGCTGGACGGCGAGACTGTCGATGTGCTGTTTGAGGACGGCACTCATCGGGCAGTGCCGCTGCATACGCTGGATTCGATCGTATGCTTTTCATATAAGGGCGCATCTCCTGCGCTTATGGGAAAATGTGCGGAGTGCAATGTTCATCTGTCCTTTTATACGCCCAACGGAAGATATCTTGCTTCGGCGGTTTCGGGGACCAACGGAAATGTCCTGCTGCGCAGAAAGCAGTATCGATTTGCGGACGATAAGGAGGCGGCGCTCCAAACCGCAAAAAATATTATGTCGGGCAAGCTGTATAATTCAAAATTCATGCTGCTGCGCTGCGCAAGAGATCATGCCATGCAGACCGATTCCGAGAAGCTTCGCCGTGCGGCGGACAATATCGGAAAATATCTTAAAGATATCGGCAGTGCGGATTCCGTGGATTCGATCAGAGGGATAGAGGGCAATGCGGCAGCGGAATATTTCGGTGTGTTTGACGAGATGATACTTCGGAACAAGGAGGATTTCCGCTTCTGCGGAAGAAACCGCCGTCCGCCCACTGATAATGTGAATGCCATGCTGTCCTTTGCATATTCGCTTCTTGCCAATGACTGCACTGCGGCGCTTTACAGTGCGGGGCTTGACCCTTATGTGGGATTTGTTCATACCGACCGTCCCGGCAGGCGTTCGCTGGCGCTGGATCTTATGGAAGAGTTTCGCTCGGTTTATGCGGACAGATTCGTTCTTACCCTTATAAACAACAGGGTGATGTCGAAAAATGATTTTGAGCATCAGGAAAGCGGAGCCGTAAGAATGACCGATGATGCAAGGCGGACGTTTCTGTCCGAGTGGCAGAAGCGTAAGCGTGATGAGCTGACTCACCCCTATCTTGAAGAAAAAATGAGCAGAGGGCTTGTGCCGTATATACAGGCAATGCTGCTGGCGAGAACATTGAGAGGCGATCTTGACGAATATCCGCCGTTTTTCTGGAAGTAAGACAGGTTCTAAGCTTTTGAAAGGAAGATAATGAAATGCTGGTGCTTGTAGCATATGATGTGAGCACGTCCACGGCAAAGGGAAGAAAGCGGCTTGCAAAGCTGGCACGGCTTTGCTGCAATTACGGACAAAGGGTGCAGAATTCGGTCTTTGAATGCGATCTTGACTATGCGCAGTATACCGAGGTAAAGGCGAAGATGCTGAAAATAATCGACACGTCGGAGGATAATCTCAGGCTGTATAACCTCGGGAACAAATACAATGAGCGGATAGAAAATTTCGGCAGGTCGGCGGCATATGATCCCGAGGGCGAGCTGATATTTTAAATATATCCGTTCGGGGAATCTTATTTGCTTTTGCCGAACCCCTTCGTATGAAGAGTGTGGATTGAAACAGAATCATGTTTGCAATGTCCCCTATGAAATCAGTCACCCTTCATGTGAAGAGTCTGAAAAAATCCGCCCCCGAAAAATACAGAGGCGGAAAATATACTATATAATATGTATGCGTATCAGCCGAGACGAAGCATTTCGTCGATACATACTCTTGCCTTTGCGATAGTATCAGCGTCCATAGTGATCTCCTCACCGTCGGCGCCTGTAAGGCAGTGCAGAACATCGGTGATAGTTGTAAGCTTCATATTGGGGCAGATGATATTCTTTGAAAGCGGATAGAACAGCTTTTCGGGGTGATCGATACCCAGATGCTGAACGATACTGTTTTCGGTGCCGATAATAAATTCCTTTTTATCGCTCTTTGCGGCATAAGCCATAATACCGGTTGTACTGCCGACATAATCGGCGAGTGCGACAACCTCGGGCTGGCATTCGGGGTGAACGAGGAAAAGAGCATCGGGGTGAGCTTCCTTAGCAGCCTTTGCCTCAGCGACATTGATCTTTGCATGAGTGGGGCAGCCGCCGTGGATCATCTTAAAAGTCTTTTCGGGGACCTGTTTTGAAACATAGTCACCGAGGTTACAATCGGGAATGAAAAGGATCTTATCATTATCCAGCTTTTTAATAATATTGACAGCGGAGGATGAAGTAACGCAGACATCGCAGAGAGTTTTCAGTTCCGCAGTAGTATTAATATATGCCACAACGGTATAGTCGGGATACTGTTCTTTAAGCTGTGCAAGAAGTTCGGGGTCAAGCTGTTCAGCCATAGGGCAGCCTGCCTCGGGGCGTGGAAGATAGACGGTCTTTTCGGGGGAGAGGATCTTAACGGTTTCCGCCATAAAGCGGACGCCGCACATCATTATATTCTTATTGGGAGCGGCTGCGGCCTTTTGAGCAAGACCGAAGGAGTCGCCAACATAATCGGCGATTTCAAGAATATCGTGGGACTGATAGCAATGGGCAAGGATACAGACATCCTTTTCCTTTTTAAGCTTTAAGATCTGTTCCTGAATATCTTTTAACATAAAAAATTATCCTTTCGTATCAGGATTGGATTTACAGTTTACACTGTATACTTATTTTATTATAACACACATTGCCGTACAATTCAACACCAAAGTTTAAATAAATGGTTTTTATTTTGATTTGCAACTGTTTTGTTCTTGCTTTTTTACTGAAAAGCTTACTTTTATTTTTGAAATAGTTGTTTTAACTACCTTCAAATTTTGGTTACTGAAAAGCTTACTTTTATTATTTTGACATGTGTATCATATCGCCTTCAAGTTTTGCAAAGGGAACACCAAAGGGCGAAGGAGAGGGGGCTAAAAAGAAAACGTGAGCAAAAATCGGTGCGCCCCCTCTCCTTACCCTTAGGTTTTCCCTCTGCACTCTCATTCCTTACCCATCCTCACCC
>CAKSKG010000034.1 GCA_934464775.1 uncultured Oscillospiraceae bacterium | reverse complement strand
ACGTTGGAAAATGTGCAGATGAACAGGAAATGCAAAGCTATCAAAGTGCTGTTGCTATGCTTGAATCCAAGTATGCACGAGCAAAGGAAAAGAGTATGCCGAATCCTGAACTTAACGCTGTACAGAACTGGATAATCTATGTTCAGGGGCAGCTGCTTTATTGTGCGTCTTATGGATTCACAAAGAATTATCAGTGCATTATGAACGGAACCTTTAACCGTGAGGTAATGTCTGTTTCCCGTGGAAATGCGTTATCTGAAGCATTGGGAAGCATAGCTTTTGAGTATGTTTTCAAATCCCAAATAATATACAAAACAGAGATAGCTGCGGGAAATATGATCAATTTTCTGCTTGATAAATTTGTTCCCGCTGCTGTTAAATATGATACAGCTGATGAGCTTTCTCCTATGGATAAAAGAATAATTTATCTGATTTCGGATAATTACCGCCAGATCTATAAAATATATTCAAACGGTAAAGATGATAACGAAAAGCTGTATTTAAGGCTCCTGTTAGTTACCGATTGATTATATATGCGGTATGACTGATACTTTTGCAAAAAGATTATATCAGCAGTTGAATGGGATAATGTGATTTTGTTCAGGCAATATACAAAATGCTGCATATGTTAAAAATGAACTGCCCCCAATTCCAAAGTCAACCTTTGCGTAAAAATGTGCTGGATATATACAACAAAAAAGCCCACAAACGCAGTACACAATGCATTTTCTGCGATATGTCAACGCCAAAGTCTGATACCCGTTAGGATAGGTTTTTAATATATCGTCCTGATAACAGCAAAGAGCTTGGATATGATGTTATCAGAAAAAACAGGCATAAAAGCCGATACGGATTTTAACGATATCCAAAAGTACATTGACAAGGCCGCAATTGAGCGCCAGGCAGCGAAAATCCCGAAGTACAGATTTTCCGTTACGTAACAGACAAAACCTTTGATTTATACCTTTATCAGATGCTTGAGAACAAGCAGAAGTTCATTTCACAGTTCATGACAAGCAAGACACCCGAAAGAACCTGTGCTGATATGGACGAAACTGCTTTTGATTATGCCGAGATAAAGGCTTTGTGTGCAGGCGATCCCAACATAACAAGAGAAGCCTGTGAAAAAGGGCGCTTTTATTTGCTGCATCCCCTCATCTGTCAATTCAAAGTCAACGACTTCCGAATCCTCCTGAATATGTTGACAGGTTTCCGAAAAAAGAAACTCAATCTGTAAACAGCAATTAAGGATATCTGCATTCCACAAAATGTACAAAAAAATCCGTAAAACAAAGTGCAGTTTAAAAAGACCTTTTGATGAGAAAATACTTATTTTTTTCTCATTTGATTCTAATTTTTCTTTCATTTGATTCTCATTTCCGCTCTCTATGATAGTATTAGTGCAAAAAAGCGAGAAAATCCATTGTACGGAAAGTTCAAATGGAAGGAAAGGCGTGTTCGGACATGAAAATTTTAATTACGACAGATTGGTATAAACCTGTGGTCAATGGTGTTGTAACTTCGGTAGAAAATTTGATAAAAGGTCTTGTAATGGCAGGACATGAGGTGCGTGTGCTTACATTATCGGGAAATATCCATTCGAGAAAAGAGGGCATCGTTTATTATGTAGGTTCTGTCAGTGCGGGAATGATCTATGAAAATGCACGGTTAAAGCTGATAGTGCCGGCAAATATTATTCGGGATATTTTAGAATGGAGTCCCGATATTGTTCATAGTCAGTGCGAGTTTTCAACATTCGGTGTTGCAAGGGAGATCGCATATGAATGCGGGGTACCGCTGATACATACATATCATACTGTTTATGAGAATTATACGCATTATTTTTGCTTTAATCATGCAATGGGAAAGAAAATGGCAGAGCTTTTTTCAAAAAAGATCTTGTCCGATGTGAATGCGGTAATTGTGCCCTCCGAGAAAATACAGGTCATGCTGAAGGGATATGGAGTTGACAAAACCATATACAATATTCCGTCGGGTATCAATATGGAACAATATGAATCTGACAGATCGGAGAAAAGGGAAAAGCTCAGAGCTTCCCTCGGAATAGGGTCTGATGAGTGTATGCTCCTTTATGTCGGACGATTGGCAAAGGAAAAGAATGTTGAAGAGCTGTTTGGCTTTTTGGCGAAGCTCGGTACGAAGCAAAGAATGCTGATCGTAGGAGACGGGCCGTATTGCTCGGAGCTTGAAAAGAAAGCTGATGAATTGGGTGTACGGGATCGGCTGATCTTTACGGGAATGATCCCTCAGGAGCAAGTGCCCGATTATTATGCGGCAGGTGATATTTTTATAAGCGCCTCAAACAGTGAGACGCAGGGGCTGACTTATATGGAAGCAATGGCTTCATCACTTCCGTTGTTATGCAGGGCAGATGACTGCCTGAAAGATGTGATAGCAGACGGAGAAAATGGCTTGCTTTATCATACAGAGGGAGAGTTTATTCACAATTTTGAACAGCTGAAAAATAATTTGTCATATCGGAAGCGTATCGGTACTATGGCAAGGCAGAGCATTCGTGAGCGCTATTCGATACCTGCATTTGCGGCGTCCTGCTTACGGGTATATAATAAATCCATTCAGTCGGCAGGGGTATGCGTATGACAATAAGAAAATGGTGCAATGTTATTTCGGTAATAGGAATATTGTTTATGGCGGCAATTTCCGTATATCTCTGGAAAACAGGCGTTTTTTCATCACAGGAAAAACTTAGGGATTTTATTGCAGACTTTGGTGTGGCAGGCGGACTGATGTTCGTTTTTATTCAGATAGTTCAGGTAGTGATCCCAATTATCCCCGGAGGAGTCAGTTGTCTGGCAGGCGTCATCTTATTTGGTGCGGGACTGGGATTTATATATAATTATGTAGGGATATGTATTGGTTCCGTTATAGCATTTTTAATAGCAAGAGCATACGGAAAACCGCTGCTGGAGAAAATGTTTGAGCCGAAGCTGATTGAAAAATATGAGAGCTGGACACAGACGCAGAATCGTTTTGCAAAGCTTTTTGCTTTGGCAATATTTCTGCCTGTGGCGCCTGATGATTTTTTGTGTTATCTTGCAGGAACCACCAATATGAGTCTTAAAATGTTTACGGTCATTATATTGCTGGGAAAGCCCTGTTCGATCGCAGCATACAGTCTTGGACTGACACAAATTTTTAATTTGATAAGCAATTTTGCATAAAAGAGGCAGAAAACTATGAGTATATGTATATATAAAGGGTCAGAGAAAATAGTAAGGAAAAGCGGAGTAGGAAGTGCTATCAGCCACCAGGAAGCTATTCTGAAAGATGCTGGATATGATGTTGTTCGGCATATTGATGCCGAAACGGAAGCAGTGCATCTGAACACTGTTTTTCCCGACAGTGTGATAGAAGCATTGATCGCAAAGATTCACAGGAAAACGGTTATTTACTATGGCCATTCAACAATGGAGGATTTTCGTAATTCTTTTAAGGGATCTAATCTGATGGCACCGCTTTTTCGCAAATGGATCAAGCTTTGTTACAGTATGGGAGATGTTATTCTTACACCGACGGAATATTCCCGCAGGCTTTTGATAAGCTACGGGATAAAAAAGCCCATTGTTGCACTTTCCAACGGAATAGATATTCGGAAATTTGTTCCGAGTTCAGAGAACCGAAAGATATTCCGTCGGAAATATAATTTGTCCGAGGATAAAAAAGTGATCCTGTCAGTGGGGCATTATATTGAGCGCAAGGGTATTTTGGAATTTATAGAAATGGCACGAAAAATGCCCGAAGTCCGTTTTTTGTGGTTTGGATATACCGATCCGAAGCTGATTCCGCTGAAAATACAAAAAGCAATAAAAGCTGCACCGACCAATGTGCTTTTTCCTGGATATGTCACTCCCGATGAGTTAAGGTACGCATATCAGGGAAGTGATCTTTTTTGCTTTATGAGCCATGAAGAAACGGAAGGTATCGTTGTGCTGGAAGCATTGGCGTGTGAAATTCCCGTGCTTGTACGGGATATACCTGTATATGAAGACTGGCTGAATGATGGAGTGAATGTCTATAAGGCGGCAGATACTAATGAGTTTATCGGCAAGGCGGAAAAAATATTAAACGGCAGCCTGCCTGACCTGACGAAACAGGGTCGGGAGACTGCAATGGAAAGGTCATTTCCCGAGATCGCAGATAAAATGAAGCTGATATATCAAAAATATTGCAATAAAAAAAGCTCGCTTGCATGGAAAGGAGAAGCAGTTCATGAGAATACTGATCGTTGAAGATGACCGTAAATAAAGCAGACGAAATAGAAAAAATGCGTTTATGCGTTTCAATGAAAAAGAGCGTTAATTATATCTTTCTCTGTTTAAGCAGCATATTGAATATCTGAAAAGCGAGGAAAAATGTGTGCCGGATTCCATTTCGGAATGAGGCTGTTTTTATTCACAAATAGACTCACCGTAGGAATAGCCGAGATGATGACATTTGTTTCGGCAATGGCAATCACAAAGCGTTCCGAACAGGGCGGCATACTATGAGGCGATTTTGACAAACCTTATGCTATTGATAATACTAATTTGGCAGCGTAGAACCGACCAAATCACGAAGTTAAGGAGATCACTATGAAAGATTTTATTATGATGGCAATGTTCGCATTTTTTACGGCGCAGGTCAAACAGAGAATGTTGTACGTGAGCTTATGAAGCTTGGCAGGCGGCTTTTGATCGTTTCCGCAGGCAGCTTTATAGCAGGCGGACACTACGAAAAGCTGGAGCAGGCTTTGACAACCGCAGGACTTTAAGTCACCTGCCTGAAAGTCGGAAAGAAGCCGCTTCTCAGCAAGGTCAGGGAGGGGATTCGGCTCTGCACGGAACATAAGATAGAAGCTGTTCTGGGCATTGGGGGTCGGTTCAAAGATGTGCGGCTTTTTTGCAATATATTAAGTTGTTAGTCCAATCCCTGCCTCAACTGATCCGCCAAACCTCTAAGCTCGGTTTCCCAATCAAGCAGCTGTTCGGAATATACCAATATCTCAGACATGGGGCTGTCATCAGACAGCCCTCTTTTCATAGTCAGAGCCATTTATTTCAGATCATTGAAACGAGCATTGTATTTTTCAATAGCTTTTGGACAACGCTTTAATTTACGGTTTTGATTGTTGGTGTTGTTATAAAATGTGGTGTATATGTTCTGTACATCACTTTCGGCGTTCTTTATGCGGTTTTCCTTTATCCATTCTCTCTTGTGAACATTTCGGCATTCTCGGCTGCAAAAAATCGGAAATGTTGATTCGGTCATAGAAAAACAGATCGAAGATTTGAATTACCGGCAAATAGAACTGCAAATTGGGAACGTATCTATTTTGAAGAAGATAAAAAAGTCCTCTGCATAGAATGCAGAGGACGCAAATCCACCGGCAGACCTCCAAAGTTGGAGAACAAAGTGGAGAAAGACCTAATAGCAGAAGTACAGTATTTTCGTGCAGAAAATGCATACTTAAAAAATTGAATGCCTTGGTTGCCGAGAGAGTACGGCAAGAGAAAAAACGCAAGTGATATAGGAACTCACAATTTTATTTCTTGAATTTAGCCGAGATTATGCTGTCGGTCTGCTTGTAATCTGTCTGCGAGAGCAAATATTTTTCCGAGGATACCGTGCCGTTGTCAAAGCGGTTTATCACAAGTGTGCTGTCGTTGTAAAGTATCTCAAAGAGCAGCGCTCCGTTTTCGCCGTCTGCCGCGGAATATACCGATATTCTGTAACGGTAGTCGGGAAGAGATGCTTCGCTGTCCGAATATACGGCATTTTTTCCGTTGACGGCTGTTTCGACGGCATACATTATCTGTGCCAATTCTTCGCCGTTGTCTGCGGAAATATCAGCCTCCGCACCGCTTGAAACAGTGCCTGTGGCTTCATCGTAATCATCAAAGCCTGCGGAAATTGTAAGCTGATAGCTGCCGCTTTCAAGTCCGCTTATGGAATCGGGGACATACACTTCATCGGCAGCGGCAAAGGAATGCTCATAGGAAGCAATTGTGTATACCTCAGGTGACGCTGTATCATATCCGCCGTCGGCAGATTCCTCTTCGATATCTTCATCTGCTGTTTCATATTCTTCCACGCCGTAAAAATCGGGGACATACATTGGCGTATCTCCGAATGCCATCATAGTTCCGGCGGAATCGTCTGCGGAAACGCTGTCATCACAATAATTCTCATTTGTGTCCTGAATAGCCATAAGAGGCTGTTCATCGGTATAATTTGCAGCTGACACCTCATCATCATAGGAAGGCTGAGTTTCCGCTGCTTCCGATTTTTCATTAATGCTCTTGCTCTGCTGAGCGGCAGTGCTTTCTTCTGTTTCCGTTTGGGAAAGTGTTCTTTCGGTCTCGGCGGCTGTCAGTTCGGGTTCCTGTGAAGTGAATGCCGTTGTTTTTTCGCCGATATCATCAGGCTCAACGGGGACAGTATTGTATGCAAAATCGCTTTCGCTGTCATTTTCGTCAGTGATCTTATCTTCGGAAGGCTGTTCCGTTTCGGCAGCTTCTGTCTCCGGCATGGGAACTGTTTCGGCGGGGCGGCTTTCTTCGGTGATCTTGGCTTCCGTAGCTGCGGGAGCCGTATCGAGTGCCATATCGTCTTCGTCATCGGAGCGTGATGCAAGGTTGACGGCTGTAATGCATATAACCGCAGCCGCAGCTGTGCTGAGTACGGCGGCTGCATACCGCAGACCTTTCTTTCTGCCGTTTGATGCATTTGATGTCATGGTGATGTGAGCCATCTGCGTCTGAGTAACTGCGGGAGCTTCCTGCTTTTGTGCAAGCTGCTCGTCACGGACCTTTTTCATTAACGCTTCGGTATCGGAGATGAATGATTCCGACGGCATAATGCGGCTCATTGATTTTGTATAGTCATGTATGCTGTATTTCATAAATCAATCTCTCCTTTCAGCATTTTTTTCAGCATATCCCGCCCTCGGGCAAGCTGAGTGCCCACCGTGGCGGTGTTTTTTCCGACTATCTCGGATATTTCTTTTATAGACAGACCGTTGATATAATGAAGATGTATTACCGTGCGGTACTTTTCGGGGAGTCCCAGCACCGCTTGGGTAACGATATTGTAATCTTCCTTATGCTCAAGGTTTTTATCATATTCGGTATATTCATCCTCTAACGGAACCGTACGCTTGACCCAGCCCGATTTTAACAGATTTTTGCATTTATTGACGGCAGTTCGCAGCAGCCAAGCCCTTTCGTAATCGGGATCATCAAAAGGCTCGCCTCTGCGCATAAGCTCAACCATGACTTCCTGTGCCATATCCTCGGCATCGGACTGGTTTTTGACGTATGTATAACAAAGCCGTATGATCGTTGCTGAATAAGTTTCGAGTATGTAGCGGATGTATCCGTCGTCAATGGTACCTGAACGGGAATACATAGCTTACCTCTCTGTATAATGCATTATCGGTTTTTCTCCCTCTCTGCTATATAAACAATTCAGAAAGGCAGAATTTTTCACTTTTACAAAAATTAATATAAGAAATTATTTTTGTTCACAAAATGAACTGCCGAAAAATGCAGGCGGATATTCTTCACCATTAAATTATATACTATATATTTATAAAGGTCAAGAGGAAAATTTTTATGATCTTAATGCATGGGCAGCTGTGCGCAGATCCTCTGAAATTATATTCTCATGCCGATATTGTTTCTTGACGGAATATTTTATTTGGGTTATAATGGGATAAACGGCTTTGATATTTTGGAACAAATAACCGAAAAGAGGAAAAATATATGGCAGCAAAGATCTATACTTTTAAAATAACATATGCAGGCTGTGACAACAAAATATGGCGTACAGCCGCAGTTTCATCGAATCACACTCTTGCCGAGCTTGGATATACGGTTATAGCGACCTTTGATACTATGGCGTATCATCTTTTTGCGATGAAATATAAGAACACCGAATATTTTCTTTCGGAAGATGATCTTTATGATATGCCCGAAAGTGAAGATGAAAAATACAGTCTGCTGGGACAGCATAAGATCGGAACGCTGGGTCTGGAGATCGGCGATACCGTTGAAATGATATATGATTTTGGCTGCGATCAGATATTTGTTATCGAGCTTTTGGAGATCGGTGATATGCCGAGGGGACACGGACGTGCTTATCCAAAGATCCTTGACGGTGCGGGATATGGCATTGTTGACGATATGTCTGCATCGGAGCTTCTTGAAGCGATAGAGAAAACCGATAAGGACGGTCACTCGGGAATATTTTATGATTCGGACGAATTCTCCGATCCTATCGAATGGGATTACAGAAAGTACGATATAAATGCGGATAATGTTCTGCTTAAAGGCAGAATTGATGATATTCGCAGCAGCTTTGAGGAGCTCTGAATATAAAATGTCGTTTGTATGAATGAACATAAGAAATAGAACGGATAAATCATTTCTGTATGGCTGTAATGTGAAAATTAGCTGATAATTTTTGTACAATGTTGACCTTTTAAGGAAATGAGAGTATAATTGTTGTATGATTAGCACTCATGTGTTGTGAGTGCTACGCTATAAGTCATACAGAAAGGAACCTGATAAATGCTTGAACTGAAAGATATAGTCAAAGATTATACCACAGGCGATACCACGGTCCATGCGCTTCAGGGTGTGAGTATAAAATTCCGCAACAGCGAATTTGTTTCAATACTCGGACCTTCGGGCTGCGGCAAGACCACCACGCTGAATATCATCGGCGGACTTGACCATTATACCAGCGGAGATCTTATTATCAACGGACGTTCCACCAAGGATTATTCCGACCGTGACTGGGACTCCTACCGCAATCATTCCGTGGGATTTGTTTTCCAGAGCTATAACCTTATACCGCATCAGACGGTGCTTTCCAATGTTGAGCTGGCGCTGACGCTTTCGGGCGTTTCAAAGGCGGAGAGGAGAAAGCGTGCTGCGGAGGCTCTTGAAAAAGTCGGTCTGGGAGATCAGCTGAATAAAAAGCCGGGACAGATGTCGGGCGGTCAGATGCAGCGTGTTGCTATCGCACGAGCTCTTGTAAATGATCCCGAGATACTGCTTGCGGACGAACCCACAGGCGCTCTCGATACAGAGACAAGCGTTCAGATAATGGAGCTGCTGAAAGAGATAGCCAAGGACAGGCTCATCATAATGGTAACTCACAATCCCGAGCTGGCGGAGAAATATTCCACAAGAATAGTCCGCTTCCTTGACGGAAAAATGATCGGAGATACGGATCCTTTCGACGGCGAGACAAAGCCTGCGGACAATGCCGCCGAGAAAACCAAGAAAACAACAATGTCCTTCGGAACGGCTCTTTCCCTCAGCATGAACAACCTTATGACCAAAAAGGGCAGGACCTTTCTTACCGCTTTTGCGGGAAGTATCGGCATTATCGGCATCGCACTTATTCTTTCAATATCAAACGGCATTCAGGAATATATAAATAAGGTGCAGGAGGATACTTTGTCCTCATATCCGCTTTCGATACAGGCGCAGACCGTTGATATGTCTACGCTTATCGAAAATATGACGGGCAAAAAGGACGAGGAACCCGATCACCCCATGGATAAGGTCTATTCAAACAATATCATGAATGAGCTTATGAATACCATGATAGATGAGGTGCAGGTGAATAATCTTACCGATTTCATGGATTTTCTGAAAAGCGATTCCTCCGAGCTGGATCAGTATGTAAGCTCCGTTCAGTACACATATAACATACCGCTGAATATTTACAAGAGAGATACTTCGGACGGCGTTGTTCAGGTAAATCCCAGCGTTATGTTTGCATCAATGTACGGCACAAGCGATGCTGCCGCAATGCTGGACAGCTCATCAATGGCGGCAATGTCAAGTATGTCGGGCATGGATATGTGGAGCGAGATGATCGACAATGACGAGCTTCTTCATTCACAGTATGATGTTCTTGCGGGACACTGGCCCGAAAATTATAATGAAGTTGTTCTTGTTGTAACAAAGAATAACGAGATCACCGACTATGCTCTTTACAGTCTCGGCATTCTTGACCAGGACGAGCTGGGAGATATCATGGCATCGGCTATGAAGGGCGAGACTTATGATGTTGAGGAGACTTCATACACCTATGATGATCTGCTTGATCTTTCGTTCAGCCTTATGCTCCCAACCGACTATTATCAGAAGAATGAGGACGGCGGCTGGGACGATATGACAGACGATGAGGACTACATGAAAAACGCCGTAGCCAATGCGGAGGAGATCAAGGTAGTCGGAATAATCCGTCCAAACGGCGACGCTGTTGCAACTGCGATAAACAGTGCTATCGGCTATACATCGGCGCTTACCGAGCACGTTATCAACGCGGTGAATGACAGCGAGATAGTCAAAGCGCAGGAAGAAAATCCCGATGTTGATGTTTTCACGGGAATTGAATTTTCCACAGGCGAGGACGAGGCTCCCGAGATAACAATGGACGATGTTTATGCATATGCATCGACCCTTTCCGAAGAGGAACAGGCACAGATGCAGCAGTATATCGGACTTATGGGCGAGGATCAGGCACTTGAAATGTTCTCATCCATGATGACCCCCAAAACCACGGACGCTACCTATGACGGAAATATCTCAAAGCTTTGCGTGACGGCTCTCGATACTCCCGCTTCAATAAATATTTACGCTTCCAGCTTTGAGGCAAAGGACAATATTGCGCAGATAATCTCCGATTACAATACCCGTGCCGAAAACGAGGGCAGGGAAGAGGACGTTATCAATTATACCGATTACGTGGGACTTATGATGTCCTCCATAACAACGATTATCAATGCGATATCCTATGTGCTTATTGCATTTGTAAGCATTTCACTTATCGTTTCATCAATTATGATCGGTATTATCACATATATCTCCGTGCTTGAAAGAACAAAGGAGATCGGTATTCTCCGCAGTATCGGAGCCAGCAAGAAGGATATTTCCCGTGTGTTCAATGCGGAAACTCTGCTTGTGGGCTTTGCTTCGGGAATAATCGGAATCGGCGTTACTCTGCTTCTGAACATACCGATAAATATAATCATCAAGAATCTGACGGATATATCAAACGTATCAAAGCTTCCTTGGGTCGGCGCAGTTGTGCTGATAATTATCAGCATGCTGCTGACGCTTATTGCGGGACTTATGCCCTCGGGCGTAGCTGCAAAGAAAGACCCTGTTGAGGCGCTTCGCTCCGAATAATTATCACGGCAGCTTCGGCTTATACGGTCGGAGCTGCTTTTTTTATAAAAAACACTTGACAAATGAAAATCAAAGTGTTATACTGTCGTTGTAATTTTAAAAAAGATCGGAGTTGGGAAGATGCGTATAATTTCCTGCTGAATTTTATAAGGCGCATATATCGTTATAAGGCGCAGGCATTTTATGCTTTGCGTTTGTTTCGGTGCGCCGTGCAGGAAAGATGTGCATATTCCCGACCTTTATATTGATGACTCACCGTATCATTCTGCCGTGACGCATGATATGATATACGGTGCTGTTTTCGGTGTATCTGCCGCAGGAAATACCCTTTCCTGCGGCATTTTTTATTACCGAAAGGGGCGCTGATATATGTCAGTTATTGATATTTCGGCTCTGACCTTCTCATATGAGGGCAGCAGCGACAACATTTTTGAGAACGTGAGCTTCCGCATCGACACCGCCTGGAAGCTTGGATTTACCGGAAGAAACGGCAGGGGAAAGACCACCTTTCTGAATCTCCTGCTGGGAAAATATGAATACAGCGGAACTATTTCCGCCGATACGGACTTTGAATATTTTCCCTATGCCGTTTCCGATGAATCGGCGGAGACCTTGGATATTATTGAAGAGATATGTCCGTGCTGTGCTTACTGGGAGCTGGTCCGTGAGCTTAATCATCTTGAAACGGACGAAGAGGTGCTGTACCGTCCCTATTCCACTCTTTCCTACGGGGAGCGGACAAAGGTTCAGCTTGCGGCGATGTTTCTCCGTGAGAACAGCTTTCTGCTTATCGACGAGCCGACGAATCATCTCGATATGCACGGGAGAGAGGTTTTGTCCCGTTATCTTAACGGCAAAAAGGGATTTATTCTTGTGTCCCATGACCGTATGTTTCTGGACGGCTGCGTTGACCATATCCTTGCAATAAACCGTTCGGATATTGAGGTCACAAAGGGCAACTTTTCAACATGGCTGGAAAACAAGGAGCGCCGTGACAGCTTTGAGCTTGCCGAAAACGAAAAGCTGAAGCGTGAGATAAAGCGGCTTGAGAAAACTGCCGCCGAAAAGGCACGCTGGTCGGACAGCGCTGAAAAGCGAAAGATAGGCATTGATCCCGTTAAAACCGAAAAGAGCCTTACACGCCGTGCAAATGAGGGCGCAAAGGCGAAAAAAGCAATGAAGCGTGCAAAGGCTATCGAGACAAGATGCAGCGAAGCAATTGCCGAAAAATCCTCGCTGCTGAAAAATATTGAAAGATCCGATGCGCTGAAAATACGGCAGTCGGAGTATCATTCCGATACTTTGATAAGCTTTTCCGATGTATCGGTGAGCTTTGGCGGACGTGACATTTTCACGGGACTCAGCTTTTCCGTAAGCAGTGGAGAGCGTGTGCTTCTGAGCGGCAGGAACGGCAGCGGAAAATCCACTGTGATGAAGCTCATCTGCGGCGGTGATATACCGTACAGCGGCAGCATTTACATGGGCAGCGGACTGAAAATCTCCTATGTTCCGCAGGACGCTTCGTGGCTTTCGGGCAGTCTTTATGACTATGCGGAGAAAAACGGTGCGGACACAAGCCTTATGTTTGCGATACTGCGTAAGCTGGATTTTTCCCGTGAGATGTTTGACAAGGACATGGGCGGCTTCAGTTCGGGACAGAAGAAAAAGGTTCTGCTGGCGGCAAGTCTGTGTTCGTCGGCACATATCCACATCTGGGACGAACCCATGAATTTTATCGACGTAATATCTCGAATGCAGCTGGAGCGGCTTATTGACGAATACCGTCCCACGCTTATCTTTGCGGAGCATGACAGAGCTTTCTGCGAAAATGCAGCCGATAAGATAATATCACTTGACAAATGCTGATTTGTGGTATATTATAATTTATAAAGAGCAGATTCAATGGGGTGAGCTTATGATGATAGATCCTATCGGAGCTTTCGGTGTTTCCGATATTTCATATGGCGGATATTCGTCCGGCGGCGGTTCTGCCGCTTCGGTGTACAATAAAATAAGTGATCTGAAGCGTCAGCGTGAGGAATATATCAAAAACGGCAGAAGTGCCGATGTCAGCAGTCTTGACAGGCGCATCGACAATCTTGAAAAGCGCCTTGACAAGCTTGAAAAGACCGACGGTGAATGCCAGACCTGCAAGAACAGAAAATATCAGGACGGTTCGGACGATCCGGGAGTATCCTTTAAATCTCCGTCAAAGGTTTCTCCCGAAGCTGCGGACGCCGCTGTTCGGGGACATGAGAACGAGCACGTCATGCGAAACCGTGCAAAGGCGGAGCGTGAGGGCAAGGAGATAGTTTATCAGAACGTCACCATAAAGACGGATATCTGTCCCGAATGCGGCAAGGTATTCACTTCGGGCGGCGAGACGGAGACTGTTACGAGAACAAAATCGTCTCCCGAAAACAAGTACGGTGTGGGACTTTCGGACGGTTCCCCTGCGGTAGGTTCACTGCTTGACAAAACGGCGTGATCTGAGGAAACTCTGAATATGTGTGAAAAGTCTGCGGATAGCTTTTATCCGCAGACTTTTTTTATTTTGATGAAAAATATTTTGAAAAAACTATTGACAAATATGTCACGGCATGATATACTCTAATCATGACATATATCACGGCATGACATATTAATTTACGGGTTGAAAGGAACGGATATTATGAACAGCAATAAGAAGCTTGATCTTGTATGGGGCATCAGCCTGATACTGTGCGGAACTTCCGTATGGATATCGGATATGTTAGGCATTCCTAAGTGGTGCCGTATAGCTTATGCGGTGATACTGTTGATAGTTCTTGTATATACCACGGTTAAAAAGGTTAAATCGGAAAGGACAGAAAAAATGAAAGATAAGGATAAAGATAGAAAGGATAAAAAGATACAGTCAAAATATATGATTGCCCTTACGATTATGATTTTGGTAATCGGAATATACAACCTTGCGATTTTTATATGCAATATAACAGGTGTTGTTCTGCCCGATGCATTTCATCTTGCAGGCAGTATTGCAATGCTGGCAGTTGTTATCGCTATTGTCGTTGTATCAATGAAGATGTATATCAACAGTATGAAATGACAGGCAGGGTGATCTTATGAGTTCAACTTATCTTGTTTTATTAATATTGTTTTTCTGCGTGCTTCTTCCCGCATTGTATGAAAGACGGGAGATGATATGCAGAAAGGTACGCAGAAAGCGCAAAAAACTTACCGAAGAGGAGAGATCGGCAATGAGCGAAATGATTAAAGAATTTATCGGAAAAAGATGTCTTATCTACACGGCGGGAACAAGTGCCTCGGGCTGTGACGGAACCGTTGAAAATGTTGACGGGAACTGGGTGAAGCTGTCTCATGCGGACGGTTCAACGGAGCTTATCAGCGTTGATTATATCCAGCGCATAAGGGAATATCCCGTGAACAAAAAGGGCAAGCCCAAGAGCGTTGTTCTTGATTGATCTTATGAAAAAAGGTATATGGTCACCTCTAAAAACCACCGGCTAAAGCCTTAGCACCTCATCTGCTTGCAGATTTTCCATCAGCTTGCACATAAATTTCTTGACATACGGCAGTATGCCTGCGAAATTTCTATACAATCTGACGAAAAATCTGACTGCGCATCTGAGATACTATGGTTTTTAGATGCGACCATATGAGAAAATAAGGTGTATGAATGGATAAATCCACGGAAAAGCTGCTGAAAAGCTATCTGCCCATGACGGAAACGGCATTTTATATACTGCTTTCGTTACAGGTGCCGAGACACGGCTACGGCATATCAAAATATGTCAAGGAGCTGACGGATTCCCGTCTTGTTCTCGGTTCGGGCACGATATACGGAACTCTGACAAAAATGCTTCGTGACGGAATGATAGAGGTGTATGATGATTCCGACAAGAAAATTATTTACGTCATAACCGATATCGGCAGGACTGTTTTAAATGCGGAACGGGAGCGGATAGCTCTGCTCTATAAGGATTCCGTAACAGAATATATAGACAAGTCATAATGGGGGTACAGAGATGCTGATGCTGTTTTACTGGCTGAATATTCCCGAAACGGAGAAAAAGCTTTCCCGTCTGAGCGCAGAGGGAGAGCATACCGTCCGATTCGATTTTCTTACGGGAAACGCCGTTACCGAAAAGGGCGAGCCTGAGGAAAGGACATATGTTATCCGCAGAAGCAGAGGGTGCAGGGGAAAGCTCCCCAGGAAAATGACGGAAAACGGCTGGCAGTCCGTCGGCGGAAACAGAAACAATTATGCCGCATATTATCCCGGAAAGAACGATGAAAAGCCGTCGTTTGCGGGATATATCAAGCTTTTGAGCATTATAAAAATAGTGATATTCATGCCGCTGTGCTTTATATTGGGAAGAACGCTGGGGCTTCTGGGCGGAATTTCCGACGGAGCAGAGGAAAATGAAAGCTTTTTTCAGGTCCTTGCCGAATATTTTTCCGACAAGGGACAGCTTGGCAGTTTTATTGCATGGCTGCTGGTGGCGGCGCTCTGTATCGTTCTGCTGGTGATATTCCACAGGGCAACAAAGCTTTATGAAAAGCTGGACGGCAGCAGCATAAAAATGGATTTCACGCTTCCGTCCGAGCGGCTTTATTCCAAAGAGCAGGAAAAGCAGATGCTGAAAAACAAGACCATGAAAAAGGTCTTTAAATACGGCTGGTTTCTGAGCTTTGACAAGGCAGAGGAATATGTTGAGGAAATGGAGCGCAAGGGCTGGAATTTCTATCGCTTTGACAAGCTGGCGCTGAACTTTTATTTCATCAAGGGCGAGCCGAGAAACGTCCGCTTCGTGGTGGATTATCAGGACGATGTTTCCGAGTCCTATCTTTCCATGAACATTGAGGACGGCTGGCAGCTGAAGTTCAAATCCTACACTCACACTGGCGGCTATATCGTCTGGCTGAAGGTGTATGACGGTGAAGCTCCCGAGTTTTACAGTGACCGTGAATTCATGATAAAGCGTGCCGGAAAAACAGCGGTGCTTTACGGAGCAGCGTGCATTCCTTTTGCGGCATTTTTCGGATTCATGCTGTATCTTATGCTTACGGAGCTTGAGCTTTCGGACTCATACGGTATTCTTTTATCTGTTGCCATAGGCGCATTGATACTGGAATATGTCGCTCTTGCACTGCTTAATATACTCAGCTATTTAAGGATAAAGAAAAAGTTCAAATAATCAAACAACACTATATTTTAACGAAAGGAACCGACTTTTATATGGAAAACAATATGACCGTACAGAATACCTATGAAAACAATTTTATCCCAACCGAGGAAGGACCCGATTTTAATACCATAAAGAAAAAGACAGCACAGGCTTACAACAGAACGGGTGCGGCAATGTCTCTGCATTTTGCCATACTGATAGCCTTTCAGATAGTCGTTGCAACGATCTTCAATGTTGTATATCTTGCGCAGGGACATACCGTCGATGAATATATGACATTCGCATCTACAAACACAGTATATCTTCTGGCGCTGACTGCCGCATCATATACCGTGGCTCATATAAGCGCATACTTCATCGGCCTGGGACTTACCCACCGCACAAAGGGCGCAGGAAAGCTTTTCGCAAAATCAAAGCTCAGCGGCAAAGCAATGCTTTTTGCATTCGGCGCAGCTCTCGGCGGACAGTGCATCAGCATACTTCTCCAGACGCTTACAACCGTTATATCGGGCAGCAGCGGCATGGAAAACATGAATACGGATATGCTTTCCGTCGGCTCGGATATGACGCAGAACATTCTTCTTTTCCTGTACATGGTGATTATCGGCCCTGTGGGGGAGGAGATTGTTTTAAGAGGAATGGCTCTCCGCAACATGACGGTATCAAACAGAAACTTCGGAATAATAATGACAGCGGTCATGTTCGGACTTTTCCACGGAAATATCATGCAGTTTTTTGTCGGGCTTGTTCTTGGACTGCTTTTCGCTTATGTTGATGTGAAGGCAGGCACGGTGATACCCTCGATAATCCTCCATGTATTCAATAATGCGCTTGCATTTGCATTAAGTGTTGCGGAATATTTTTTAAGCGAATCGGCGTTGCAGACATTTGAATTGGTATATATCGGCGTTATATTCGTTTTGGGAGTTATCGGAACGGTCATGCTCATCAAAACTCTCAAAGGAACTCCCGATCCCGAGGACAGCGCATATGCTCCCGTATATAAGGCAGAATCCGCAGACATGAAGAAGCTTTCGGTAAATCTTGCCCTTAAAAGCCCCTGTCTCTGGATATTCAGTGTGATATACATTATTTACATAATTCAAAATTTCTGATTTTCACTTGCAAAAAGCTCCCTGTTCCGAGATCATTTCGGAACGGGGAGCTTTTGCATTTATTTTACGGGCTGTTCATTGGCGGTGATAAGCGGCTTTGTGAAGCCGTTTTCTTCGTTAAGGGTCAGGTCGCAGGCGATGAGCTTTCCGTCGCATATCAGAAGATTTGCCACAACATTTTCCGCATGATCGGGGCAGTTCAGCACACGATAGCTTATCAGCACAGCGTCTCTTCCCGCATATTCTTTCAGGTCGAAGCCCTGTTCCTGCTGCATTCGGTTATATTCCTCGTAGATATCGCCGAATTTTGAGGGAATGCGTATCTCCTGCTTTTCGGGATCGGGACTGACGATAAGACCGCAGCTGTTAAGGAACTCCACACGAGCCGCATTTGACGGCATCTCATATGAACTGTCGTCCTTACTCTCCGAAAATTTTATCAGCATAACGATTATTATGCCTGCTATTGCCGCAAACAGTAGCAGCATTGCTATCGAACGTGAGGCTTTCCTTTTTGACATACGCTATCGGTCCTTCCATATAAAAGTTTACTCGTTTAATTATATGATGACGGTACGGAATAAATACCGTGTCACATCGTAATTTCCCGAATATAATAATATTGCGGAAGAACTCACAGCAGGCTTCCGATGATTACTTACGATAGGAGATCTTTTATATAAAATGGACAATGCTATATCTCTCTGCGGACTGTCGGAGGGCTGCCGATGCAGAGTAGCCGCAATGTTCAACGAAGGAACGATGCGGCGGAGATTGCAGGACATAGGACTTATCGAGGGAACGGATATCCTGTGTCTGAACAGAAGTCCCTCCGGTGACCCTGTGGCATATCTTATAAGGGGAGCGGTGATAGCGCTCCGTGAGGAAGAAACATCGAAGATAATGGTGATACCGACAGAATAAAATATAGTGCGGATCCCTCAAAAAGCTTTATGCCGTGAAGCTTTTTGGGGGATCTGTTTTTAGCGGCATATCCAAACACAAAAATATCGGAAAATATGACCTAAGCAATAAGAGCAGGAGCATTTTTTTCTTGACAATATTAAACAAAAGCTTTATAATAAATATATATTTTGTATTTCAAAATGTAAGAACCTGTCTTCATAAGCATATGCACACGTCTTTTCGGCAAATTTTGCTGCATACTGCGTTAAAAATCCTTG
>CAKSKG010000033.1 GCA_934464775.1 uncultured Oscillospiraceae bacterium | reverse complement strand
TTGATTCGCCTTTTTTTCGTTTTATTTATTGAGTTCGTTGAAACTAAAGGCTTCCGTATGCTTGCAAGAATGTAAGTGTATGGAAGCCTTTTTGCTGCCAGAAAAAGGAAGGAGAAGCACATGGCAGACTATTCTATATCTGAAATGCACTTATCGGCGTAACAAGTATCTTCATAGTTTTTTCCTCGTTGAGACAGGGCATAAGTATCGTGAATTCTATATTGTTCATCTGCGTTTACCTTTTTTTGCGGCGGCTTTTTTGTTGGAATGACCAGCTGTGCAGTACCAGAATGCTGCTATAAGTGCCAGCACCGATGCTGCCTGGGCACGGTACGTAAAGAAATCATGAAGATATGAATGGTTGCTCAAAACTATGTACCGCAGATACGGCAGAAGCCCTGCCGTCAGCATGAGCTGCGCAAAGCCGTTTGAGGAAATGCCGCTGCGCATTATCAGGTACAGTCCGCCGAAAAGCATTATGGTCAGCAGCAGTCCCACTATTATATTCACGGGGGAAACACGTTCGCTGCCGCCGAACATTGCTGAAATATTCGCAAGGGGAGCGAGGAGCATTCGCAGCGGAGCGGGGATATTACCGGTCTCGCCGTAAATTCTCACCTCTGCGGAGGATATCGCCGCCGTGAATTTATTTTCGCCTGTGACGATGCTTGCCGCAGTCCATTTCACGATAAATGTGCCGATGTATGAAAACAGCCATGCCATGCCGCATTTCAGCGATGTGAAAAGCTCGCTGCGGAACCCTCGGAAGCTGCCGTTTTCCTTGCGTATTATCATTACAATAATGAGCGGAATGAGTATTGTCAGCGTTTCCGCTGTGAGAAAATCGAAAAATGCGGTCATTGCGCCGCTTATTATCGAGGCGGTGCAGAGTGCGGTATCACTGCGGTTTTCAAGCTGTATGAAAACAGCGGTGATTGCAAGACAGATCAGCATCACGGGCTGATATTCCAGTGCCAGCCGCATATTCCACATCTGCACGCAGATGAATGATATCGGAAGTGCGGCAGCGGCAAAATGCTGCTTTTTTCGTATCAGCAGGGCACAGTCAAGTATAAGGAGCAGCAGTGCCGCAAGAAATCCTGTGAGTTTTACACCGTTGACATCGGTCATCAGCATAAGCGGACGGATAAAAACCACCGAGCCGTGCCAGTATCGGGAATAGCCCGTGTTCGGCTCTGCGCCGTTCAGTGCCGCATAAAAGCCGTAGTTTTCGCCGTAGTCTGTTGTGCCGTCATTTCCGTCATAATATTTTGTATCAAGCGAAGAAACGAACGGGTCGGAGCTGCGGATATTCCACAGCACATTCAGCAGGATGACATCGGCATAATTGTCCGCAACGGAATTTCTTCCGCTTTTCTGATAAAACGGGTCGATTCCATTGTAATATTCGGCGCTTTTTTCCATATTGGTTCTTATTGCTTCGTTGGGGATAAGCGAGGTCAGCACGAGTGCAATCCAGAGCAGGGCTATCGAAGCGACAAATGTTCCTATATATATGAGCAGTTTTTTTGGCATTTTTATTTTCCTTTCGGCAAGAATTATTCATAATTTATTATAACACGGTCATAAAAATATGTAAAGCCGATGCATGGATTTTATTGTGTATTTATGTCGAATAGGCATATTTTACGTATTGTACAGAATGATTAGACTTATATAAAAATAATTAGTGAATATTACAAAACTGACGTAAACCTATTGATTTTTTTATGTCTATATGCTATTATATTGTTAACAAATAAAAGGCAAAGCCGATGAAAATCGGTGTCGCAAAGCACGAGCCTAAGCTTTGGAATTTTTCAGGAGTATGGCGGTCGGGTTGCATTTGTAGGGTTATCCCCGAGGAGTGCTGCCCGGCTGTATGCTCCTTTTTTATATACTTTTTTCGGGAGGGACGATCATGAGTATAAGATCGGTCATAGCTTCAATGTCAAAGAAAGTGAAAATAATCATCTGTTGCTGTGCTGCTGCGGTGGTTGCTGCGGCTGTTGTGCTGGGCTTGCTGATGAACCGTGAAGATACATACAGAGTGCTGAAAGTATTTGAGATGAGCGGCAGCGCCGTGATCTCGCGAGAGGGTTTGGGCGAGTTGGACGCATATGTCGGAATGAACCTTGAAAACGGAGACACAATTTCCGTCGGAGAGGACAGCACCATGAGAATAGTCATGGACAACGACAAATATGTTCTGTTGGACAGCGGAACTGTACTTTCACTTTCCGCTGCGGGAAATGCTTTCGACAGCAGAACGAAGATAGACCTTAAAGAGGGAACTATCCTCAACGAGATAACAAAGCCGCTTTCGGCAAATTCATCTTATGAGGTCACAACTCCCAAGGCTACCATGGCTGTAAGAGGAACCAGCTTTATGGTCACCGTTGAAAAGAATCCCGACGGCTCATATAATATTTACGTCAACACCTTTGAGGGCAAGGTCGAGGTGACTCTCCTTGACGAAAACGGCGATCCCACCGACCAAAAGGCTTTTGCCGAAGAGGGCAGGGGCATTACCGTTGTCACCGAACCGAATGCGGGCAGCGGAAAGCCTGCTGAGATAGACGGCATTTCAAGATTTGTTTACGAGGACGAAAACGGCACATTGACCGAGCTGAATGCAGGTGATGATCCCGTTCATGATATAAGATACGGTCTTGTTCCGCAGGCTGTGAAGCAGAGAGCTCTTCTCTCACACGATGAAAAGCTCATGGTGCTGAGACTGGATATCGCAAAGCTGCTGAGAGGCGGGGAAGAAGAGACAGAGGAGTCCGAAAGCGGCACTGTTGGAACTTCCGCAGACGGTGCGGTTTCTTCCGATGTTATTTCATCAGCCGAAGAGGAAGTCTCCGCAGTGACGGCACCTCCTGTTGATGTGGCAGGAGATAACGGTTCGGTGCAGACTTCTGCTCCTATCATTGAAGATCAGAATGTGACAGTCCCTGCAATGGTCACTGTGAATAATGAGGATACCGGAACATATATATCGGACAGTGACGAGACAGTCATTTCCGACGGCAGACGCACAGAAAGCTCCGCAAAGACTTCGGGCAGCTCGGTTTCCGACAGCAATGATGAAACCACTGACGGTTCAGCAGACGGAACGGTGGTAACTTCCGTTCCCGATGAATATATTACCGAGCCGGGTTCGGCAGAATCGGGAACAACGGTACCTTCCCCCGTGACAACACATACCTCATCATATACTGCGCCGTACACGTCTCCGAGGTATACTGTCCCAACCCATACAACGCCCACATCTCCGTTTATCGAGTCATCGGCAACAACAGTATCGACTTCATCTCCCACAGAAGATGAAAAGGTATATTATCAGGTAAGATTTATCTGCGAGGGAAATATAATTGCTTCGGAGACTGTTGAAAAGAACGGTACTGTAAGCAGCATTCCCGCCGTGCCCGACAAGACGGGATACAATGGCAGCTGGCATATCGGTGACAATGAATTTACGGCTGATACAATCATCACCGCCGATACAAACGTAACAGCTTCCTATTCGCTGAAAATACTTACAGTCACATTTAAAGCCGATGCCGACGAAACATTTACGCAGACCGTAACGGTAGGCTACGGCAATTCGCTAAAGGATTCGCTTCCTGCCATTCCCGTAAAGACGGGATATGTCGGAAAATGGTATTGGAACAATGCGGAATTTGACGGAACTACGGTAGTTACAGCCAATATCATCGTTGAGGCTGTATATACTCCCGGACGCTGCACGGTGACAATTACGGCTGCCGATGCGGACACACCTTATTCCGAAACCGTAACGGCAGATTCGGGAACACTCCTTTCCGATATTCTCCCCGAAATTCCCGTAAAGACGGGTTACAATGGTGTATGGAAGATAAACGGTACACAGTCCGTTGCCGCAGATACAAAGGTCACATCGGATATTATCGTTAAGGCGGTTTATACAATTCAGACCTTTACCGTAACGATCACGGCAGATGCGGACACGGAATATTCCGACAGCAAAACAGTCGGTTACGGAACACTTCTTTCCGATATTCTCCCGACAGTTCCCACAAAGACGGGATATAACGGTGTATGGCTGATAGGCGGAACGGAGGCTGTTACCGACAGTGCAAAGGTTACATCTGACATTACAGTCGAGGCGGTTTATACAATTCAGACCTTTACCGTAACAATAACAGCCGATGCGGACACACCTTATTCCAATGTTATTACGGTCGATTACGGAACGAATCTGCTGGGCGCACTTCCCGATATGCCGAAAAAGACAGGATTTAAGGGTGTATGGAAGATAAACGGAACAGAGACGATAGCCGCAAACAAGACCATTACTTCCGATATTTCGGTCAGTGCTGAATATACGGTTGAAGAATTTACCGTGACGGTCAAAGCCGATTCCGACACACCATATTCTGAAAAATTTACGGTTGAATACGGAACATATCTTTCGGATATTCTTCCCGAAGTAGTGCCCACAAAGACGGGATATGACGGAGTATGGCTGATAGGCGGAACGGAGGCTGTTACCGACAGCGCAAAGGTCACATCGGACATGACGGTCATGGCGGTTTATACTATCAAAACCTTTACCGTAACGATCACGGCAGATGCGGACACTGCATATTCCGACAGCAGAACGGTCGATTACGGAACTCTCCTCTCCGATATCCTCCCGACTGTTCCAACAAAGACGGGACATACGGGCGTATGGAAGATAAACGGCACAGAGGCTGTTGCCAATAATACCGAGGTCAAGTCTGACATGACGGTGACAGCCGTGTATACCATTAACGAATACACGGTAACATTCGTGGCAGACGGAAAGACAGTCAGCACGGTAAAGGTGAAGTACAACACCTCCGTCAAGGAATACGTTCCCGCTGTTCCCGAAAAGGCAGGATATGACGGAATGTGGGTGCTGGGCGATTCTGATTTTGACCCGACAATGCTCATTACCGAGGACATCACGGTGACTGCTCATTATCAGGCAGTTACATATACGGTATCCTATTTTGCAAGCTATGACATGGCAACGGCTCTTCATACCGATTCGGTAGGCTACGGCGAGGTTCCTCCCGCATACACCCCCGATACGATAGTCGATTCCGACGGAAACGGATATTACGATTATTATCTCTGGGGCTGGGAAAGCGTTTCCGAACGCAGCAGGGCTGTTACAGCCGATACGGTGATAATCGTTCCATATGAGGATTACGATTCTATCAATGAGCTTAGAATAAAGGACGGTTCCACTGTACTTGAACACAGGCTGTTCAAACAGGGTGAGACAATTACAATGCCGTCGCCCGTTTCAACTCCTGCCGAGGGCTATGAATTCAAGGGCTGGGGTCAGGTAGGCTCGGGCGGTTCGTATGCAACAGGTCTGAAGGAGGGCACAACGTATATCCATGAAACTTCCGATTCCGAGGCGGAAATGATGATGGTTTATGCTCCTGTAAGCAGCGGAAGCACTGTTACACTGTATTACAGCGGCAACATCGAGTTCAGGGCGGTATACAAGCCCATTGAGCTGACAGTTACAATGATTGCCGACGGCGATACTCCGTACACAAATACGCTGACCGTGGACTACGGCACTGCAATTTCGGATATTCTGCCGGCAGATGTTCCCACAAAGGCAGGCTATACGGGAAAATGGACGCTGAACGGTTCGGATATAGACCCGACGATGCCGATAAAGTCAAATATCACCATAATTGCCGAGTATACTCAGAATGAGACCGATGTTGATGTGGGCGATCCGCCCGATGAACCGTCGGAGTACATGACGGAAACTGCCGATCTGTATATAAAGCAGGATCAACAGGATACTCCCATAGAAGAAACGGAATAAAACAAATGCTCACCGACGAAAGTGAAATGCTTTCGTCAGTGAGCATTGTTTTTGTAAGGCTTAGAACCTGTCTTCATAAGCATATGCACACGTCTTTTCGGCAAATTTTGCTGCATACTGCGTTAAAAATCCTTGCCGTGCGGCAGCACGCCTGCGGATTTTTGCCTTGTCTGCAACAAAATTATGCTCGAAAATCCGCATACATTTCTTATGAAGACAGGTTCTTATTTGTAATAATCCGACAGATATTTTTCGTACAGTTCGGGGGAGATGTCGAACACGTCCCGTATGACCTCTTCGGTAAATACCTCCGTAGGAAGTCCCTGCTTTACGACACGTCCGCCGTTTATGCACACCGCATGGTCGGCGATCTTTCCCGCAAGCTCCAGCTCGTGCATGGAAACTATCACAGCCAGCTTTTTTTCATCGGCAAGCCGACGGAGTATCTCAAGAAAATATATCTTGTGATGAATGTCAAGGTAAGAGGTCGGCTCGTCCAGTATCAGTATTTCAGGCTCCTGGCATATGGCACGGGCAAGCATCACCCTTTGCCGCTGTCCGTCGCTTATGGCGTTGAAATCCCTGTCCGCAAAATCGGCGATATCCACGGTTTCGACGGCACGCTGCGCTGCCGCCTTGTCTGCATCGGAAAGCACGCCGAAATAGCCTGTGTAGGGGTATCTTCCCGTTTCCACCACGTCACGGCAGGTCATCATATCGGGCTTTATTCGGTCGGTCAGCACAACCGCCAGCTTTTTTGCCCGTTCCTTTGGCAGCAGCTCGTCTTCCTCTGTGCCGCTTATTATGACCTTTCCGCCCTGTCTGCGGAGATATCCCGCTATGGTTTTCAGTATGGTGGATTTTCCCGATGCATTGGGCCCGATAAGGGTCATGATCTCGCCCCTGCGGACGTTGAAGCAGATATCCTTTATAAGTGGGCTGTCATAGCCCACCGATAAATTTTCCGCCCTGACGGAAATATCATTGCTTTCCATTACAGCTCACCCTTCTTTCTGCGAACCATTGCCACTATCACAACAGGCGCACCGAATATGGCGGTGACGGTGCTTATGCTGAGTTCGGTCGGTGCGAATATCGTTCGTGCGATCATATCGCATATCATGCAGAAAATACTTCCGCCCATAAAGCAGGCAGGGATAAGCACAATAGGCTTCGAGGTCTTTGCGATTGACCGTATGATATGGGGCACGGCAATTCCAACAAAGGAAACAGGCCCCGCAAAGGCGGTGACTACTGCGGAAAGAAATCCCGAAAGGACTATCATCAGGCTTCGGAGCAGTCCCACTCTTACGCCTGCATTTGACGCATAATTTTCTCCCAGCTGATATATTCCCAGCGGCTTTGACAGCAAAAATGTGCAGGCTGACGCCGCAAGAACCGTCAATGCCATTATTTTTACGTTGCTCATTGACGTTCCCGAAAAGGTTCCCATTGACCAGTTGTGAAGATTCACTATATCCGAATCGTCCGCAAAGGTCACAACGAGATCGGTCACTGCCGAGCAGATATATCCGATAGTAACTCCGCACACTACCAGCATGGACATACGCTTCACCTTGCCCGAAAGCAGCAGGATAAATCCCAGCGAAAGCATGGAGCCGACGAATGCGGCAAGTATCATGACAAATGCTCCTGTCCGATGAAAAAGGCTCACGGAAAGTATCGTCACTATTGAAACGGTAAGCTTTGCTCCCGAGGAGATGCCGAGCACGAAAGGCCCTGCTATGGGATTGTGGAAAAGCGTCTGCAAAAGATATCCCGAAAGGGAGAGCGCCCCTCCCAGCAGCATTGCCGCCAGCGCACGGGGAATGCGAATTTTCAGCAGTATATTCACGGCAGTTCCTTCGCCTTTGCCGAAAAGCACTTTCAGCGCTTCGGAAACGGAAATATCCGCACTGCCGATGAAGATATTCATTGCCAGCGAAACGATCATAAGCACCGCCAGCAGCAGGAATACCGCCGAAAAGTGCCGTTTTTCCTTATTCAACTGCTTCACCGCTTTCAAGATGATATAAAAATTCGGGAGGATTGCTGTCGGTATTGCCTGTGAAAACGGAGTTCATATCGTGAATTATCACACCCAGCTTCATTGTTTCCTGAAAAAGATTGTCGGAGGTACACCAAACATTTCCGTTCTGCACTGCCTTGAAATCCGTCAGCAGGGGATATTTTCCGATAAGCTCGTCCAGTGAGGAAAGGCTGCCGCTTATGGTGCTGTTATATATGATAAAATCGGCGTCCTTTGCTGTTTCGTAGAATTTTTCTGGCTCCATTGTAACGGAAGAGGAAGCGCTGCCGCTGCCCAGATCGTAAAAGACATTTTCTCCGCCTGCAAGCTCGATCATTTTCGTTACATAATCGCCCGATTTTCTTGTGACTATCTGACCCGAATCGGAAACGTAGAAATAAACGGCGGTCTTTCCCGTGCTTTCAAAGGCGTCTCCCGAATCAAGATAGCTTACCTGCTCATTGAACAGCTCTTCCGCCTTTTCCTGCTGTCCCGTCATTTCACCGTATACCTTTATCCATTCGCTTCTGCCGAGAGGGTGTTCCTCGTAGCTGGAAAGGTCGGTGAAAACGGTTATCCCAAGCTCTTCAAGCTTTTCCTTGACCTCGGGGGTGTGGTTTATCATCGTGGACTGTATCGAAAGGCGGCAGTCCTCGGAGACAAGCAGCTCATAATCAGGCTCACGGTATTTTCCCGCATAAAGGATATCGCCCTTTTCCATAGCCTCACGGGCGGAGGGGATATACCAGTTTTCCGCCTTTGTGCCCGAAAAACGGATCTGACCGCATTCGTCCAGCGCATCGAAAAGTCCCATTACGGATGTTGCCGCAAGATAGATATTGCCGCAGCTTTGTCTGATTATTTTCGTGTCCGAATCCAAATCCTCGGGGACTTCCGCTTCATGCGGCACGATAAGATACTTTCCGCCGTCGGCTGTGGATATAAGTGAATAGCCGCCCTCATAGCGGTCTATTGAAAACTGATTTGCATACATAAGCTCTGCGCTTTCGCTGAAAACAAGCTGCGGCGGCGCATCGCTTTCCGATTCGGGATTGTTTTCCGCACAGCCCGAAAGTGCCGATACAGCTGTTATCAGCATTATCGGCAGGATATATTTTTTTATTTTCATCAACAAAAACTCCTTGAATCAATTCTTTGAACATTATAGCATTGACATTTGAGCTTGTCAACATTTTTCCCGTTTCTGCGTGATTTTCTTTAGGTCGCATCTGAGGTGCTAAGGCTTTAGCCGGAGGTTTTTTGAGGTGAACTTTAATATTTCTGTGATTCTTTTGTTATTGCATTGCTTGGATTTTTGCTGTATAATCGGTCTTATTGCAGTTCTCCCGACGGGGAATCAAAAGCTTTGAAAATCATTGCCGATCATTTTTACATATTAATTGGGGTGACCTTATGAAGAAAATTTTTACCGACAAATTTTTTTACCGAAAATTATTTCAGTACACTGTTCCTGCCACTATCCAGAGCCTTATGCTTGCGCTTGTTGCGGTGGCGGACGCTCTTATGCTTGGCGGCGTTGAACAGAACGCCATGGCAGCCGTTACTCTTGCGACCCAGATACAATTTATCCAGAACATGATACTCAGCGGCGTTGTTGTCACCGCATCTGTCCTGGGCGCTCAATACTACGGCAAGGACGACCGCAAAACGCTTGTGAAGATATTCCACATCTGCTTAAAGCTGGGCATGACTATATCGCTGATATTCTTTGCCGCCTGCGAATTTTTTCCTCGGCAGCTTATGGGGATATTCACCGACGAGCAGGTGCTTATTGACCTGGGCGTACAATATCTGAAAATATCGGCATTTTCATATCTGCTTACGGGATTTTCCCAGAGCTGTCTTACGATAATGAAGGTCAGCGGACATCAGAAGTACACTGCGGCTGTAAGCTCCTCTGCGGTGGTAATAAACATAATCCTTAATACGATCCTGATATACGGACTTTTCGGACTTCCGGCAATGAGCGTTCGTGGTGCGGCGACAGCCACTGCGATAACAAGAGTGATCGAGCTTACGGTCTGCGTTATACTGTTCAATCGTAAGGGATTTATACGTCCCGATTTCAGGCATTTCTTCAACAGAACGCCTCTGCTTTTCAAAGATTACCGCAAGGTAATGCTGCCGCTTCTGGGAGCAGGTCTTGTATGGGGCATCGGATTTACGTCCTACACTGCCTTTATGGGACACATGGGAACAGATGCGGCTGCGGCAAATTCGGTCGCGGCTGTTGTGAGAGATCTTATCTGCTGCATCACCGACGGCATGGCCGTTGGCGGCGGAATACTTATCGGAAACGAGCTGGGAGCGGCGCAGCTTGACACGGCGAAAAAATACGGCGACAGACTTGTGGGCATAGCCTTTGTTATCGGATTTATCTCAACTGGCATCATGCTGCTTTTTACTCCTGTGATAACGCACTTTGTAAAGCTGACTCCCGAAGCCGTAAGGATACTCAACGGACTTATGCTGGTGATGTCGGTGTACATGATAGGACGTGCGGTGAACACGATACTTATAAACGGCATTTTTTCCGCAGGCGGAGATACTCTCTACGATCTGTACAGTCTTGCGGTATGTATGTGGTGTCTGGCAGTTCCGCTGGCGGCGCTGGGAACATTCGTGTTCGGCTGGCAGCCTGTGGTGGTATATGCCTGCACCTGTCTTGACGAGGTTGGAAAAATACCCTGGACATTGTATCATTATAAGAAATACAAGTGGGTCAAGGACCTTACAAGGTAATAAAAACGTCATTTTTGCGCAGTAAAATCCACAAGCGGCAGGAATTATACATATAAACTTTAGTGTAAAATGATAATTCTTGCGTGAAAAGCTTGCAAATCACGGATTTTATGGTATACTGAAACTTGTGGTTTTGTATACATCACCCTAAAATGAAAAAATTAAAATTGAATAGATGAACGGTGCCGCAGGGATCAGCTTTGCTGTGAGGGCTGCGGGTAAAAGGGAAGCAGGTGAGAATCCTGCACGATCTCGTCACCGTATTCGGGGAGCTTGGAGCAATTGTGCCGCTATGGCACGGTCACTGAGAAATCGGGAAGACCTGCTCTTATGCGATGATCCGTGAGCCGGGAAACCTGCCGTTTGTCAGTACAGAAAATAGCTGTTATGTTGTTTTCGGATCACGAGGTATTGATCGTACGTAAAAAAGCTGTATTTTTATACGGCTTGTTTCGCTGTGCCTTTTTCCGATGAAGAGGGCATTTTTTATTTACGCACGGGTAGGATCTGTCCGCACCCGTATACACAATATCTCCGATCAGGTACGATTGGAGGAAATTTACTATGAAAAAGATGAAAAAGGAACTTGCTGTAATCATGTCATTTGTTGTTGCTGCGGCTATGACCGCCTGCGGAAACACTTCGGATACTTCCGATGCTTCCGACACAACAACTTCCGCTGCCGAGGAGACTGTTTCCGAAACAGCTGAAGCAGCCGAGGAAACTTCTGCCGAGGAAACAACAGAGGCAGAGACAGAGGCAGCTGATGAAACAGAAGCTGAAACCGAAGAAGAGGCTGACGACGAGGAAAACTACGATACAGGCGACGCTTCTCTTGACAATATCCGCAATCAGGACGATATCGGCGACAACGAGCTGCTTGTTCTCAGCTTCGGCACAAGCTTCAACGACAGCCGCCGTCTTACTATCGGCGCTATCGAGAATGATCTTGAGGCAGCTTTCCCCGATTATTCCGTAAGAAGAGGCTTTACAGCCAACATCATTATCGATCACGTTAACAGACGTGACGGCATTCTTATCGACGATGTAAACGCAGCCCTCACAAGAGCTGTTGACAACGGCGTAAAGACACTGGTCGTTCAGCCCACACACCTTATGCACGGTCTTGAATATGACGAGCTGAAGTCTGAAGTAGGCAATTATGCAGACGCTTTTGAGAAGGTAGTATTCGGCGAGCCTCTGCTCTCTTCCGATGATGACTTTGCAAGAGTTGAAAAGGCTATCACAGAATGGACAGCCGAGTATGATGACGGTGAGACAGCTATCTGCTTCATGGGTCACGGCACAGAGGCTGCTTCCAACGAGATCTATCAGAAGATGCAGGATATGCTCACAGCTGACGGCTACGAGAACTATTTCGTAGGTACAGTTGAAGCTGCTCCCTCACTTGATGATGTTCTTGCAAAGGTTCAGGCAGGCGATTACAAGAAGGTAGTTCTTGAACCCCTTATGGTAGTTGCAGGCGACCACGCAAACAACGACATGGCAGGCGATGAGGACGGTTCCTGGAAAAAGACATTCGAGGACGCAGGCTACGAGGTTACCTGCCTGCTCAGAGGTCTTGGCGAGAACGAAGCTATCCGTCAGATCTATGTAGATCACGCACAGGCTGCCATTGATTCCATAGCTGAATAATCGGCAAAGTTGTTCCGGCATTATTTATATATAGTATAAAAATGACAGGGCGGCAGAAATGCCGCCTTATCTGTTAAAAATCTGACTATTTTGGAAGTGTTACCATGAAAAACAAATTTATCGCTTTGCTTTCGGCATTCACTGCCGCAATGATGTTATCCTCATGCGGCTCACAGGACGGCGCTGCTTCTTCCGAAAACACATCGGAAGTATTATCCGAAACATCTGCCGAAGAGTCGGCTGTTTCAGACACAGAGTCCGTTTCCGAAACGGAAGCTTCCGAGGACACCGTTCAGACAGTTTCCGCCGAGGAAGTTGTTGAAGAGGGAATGGTCCCCATATACGGCAGCGACATCAAGGACGGCACATATGATGTGACGGTGGATTCCAGTTCATCAATGTTCAACATCACAAAATGCGCTCTCACCGTTTCCGACGGAAAAATGACCGCTGAAATGACAATGGGCGGCAAGGGATATCTGTATGTTTTCATGGGCACAGCCGATGAAGCTGCGGCTGCCGACGAGAGCAGCTATATCCCATACGAGGAAAATTCCGACGGTGAGCACACCTTTACAGTTCCCGTTGAGGCTCTTGATTCGGGCATAAGCTGTGCGGCATTCAGCAAGAAAAAGGAGATCTGGTATGACCGCACCCTGCTTTTCAGAGCAGATTCGCTTCCCGTTGAAGCATTCGGCGAGGGTATTGTAAAAACCGCCGCAGATCTTGGTCTTGCCGACGGTGAATACACTGTTGAAGTAACGCTTTCGGGCGGTTCGGGACGTGCTTCGGTACAGTCTCCCGCAAAGCTCACTATTGAGAACGGCGAAGCCTCTGCGGACATTTTATGGAGCAGTTCAAATTACGATTATATGCTTGTGAACGGAGAAAAGTATCTTCCCGTAAGCACGGAGAACGGTTCCGAATTTATCATTCCCGTAACAGGCTTTGATTACAATATGCCTGTTTCTGCGGACACCACCGCCATGAGCACGCCATACGAGATAGAATACACTCTGAATTTTGATTCGGGCAGCATTACAGCCGAATAAGATTTATATGTTTACATGAAAATACCGCACGGAGATCTGACCGTGCGGTATTTTCAGTTTTCGGGAGTACCGCAGCTATCATTTGCGGCAGCGATAGTTATAAGGGTATCGCCCAGCTGAGTAAAAATTGCTCCCAGCAGGGATATTTCCTCATTAGAGCGTCCCTGAGACAAAGCGACAGCCGCCGCAGTAACGGCTGCGGCAGTACAGCTTCCGTTTCCGCACACAAGATCACTTCCCCTCAGAATATTATATTCCGTTCCAAAGGATTTGCCCGCCCGCCGCACCCCCCCTTTTTGTTTTATATGGACGGGTTACTTTTTATCTCTTGAATGATGTTTTTCAACTGATTGTTCTTTATTATAGTAAGCTTGTGTTAGTTTATAATATTTTGTAGTATGGTTTGCAACCATAGAGAAAGCGGAGGTTCCGCCTCCGGCGGGCAAAGGGATGAACCACAGGGGGCTAAAAAGAAAACGTGAGCAAAAATCGAGCCGCCCCCTGAGGTTCTCCCTCTGCACTCTCTTTCCTTACCCCTGCTCGATTTTTGCATATCCAGTTATTAATTATTCTTTAGATTTAGCATTGCCGACGGTTCGTAAAACGCTTTCCATTCACTCTTTCATTCGTGGCGCTCAACCGTCGGCTATTTGGTGGAATGATTACTTCAAGTCATTAATTATTGTTGTAACTTTTTATCTTCAAGTTTTCCGACGGGTCGCTTACTTCTCACAGGTTGCAAGTAACCGTTCATATCAATCACTAAGCGACCCGACGTATGAATTGAAGTGACAAAAATTAAACTTGATTTTACTAAAAATACGGTTGAGAATAGCAGATTTTACGTCGGTTGAGCGCACCATAAAAAACAAGTACATTTTAAGCGTTGCACGAACCGTCGCCATAAATAACTTTAAAGAGGATTTACGATGCGGTTTTGCAAAAATCGGTGCGGGGTGAGGATGGGTAAGGAAAGAGAGTGCAGAGGGAAAACCTAAGGGTAAGGAGAGGGGGCGCACCGATTTTTGCTCACGTTTTCTTTTTAGCCCCCTCTCCTTCGCCCTTTGGTGTTCCCTTTGCAAAACTTGAAGCTCATATGATACACATGTCAAAAAATAAAAGTAAGCTTTTCAATAACATCAAAGCCAAATAAGGCAGAGAGTAACAACTATATCATAAAAGAAAAAGTAAGCTTTTAAGTAACAAAAAAATTGAAAGCAGAGAGTAACAACTACATAAAAAAGAAAAATAAGCTTTTTAGTAACAACAAATCCCGCAAGGCGGGAAAAAATAACGTCCCCCCTCTCAATCCCTTGACGGAAAGGATAATTTGTTGTATAATACAAATAAAACGGACGGTAGATTCATTGATACCGAGAAAAATAACCGTGAAAAGCAGGAGAGTTATCCATGAATGAAGCGCTGACACGTCTGCTGGAACGTGCGGGACGTGACCCCGAACTGAAACGCAGATTGTATGAATCGAAAAATGCCGAAAATCCTCTCAGCGCATTCTGCGCTCTTTCCCGAAGTGAGGGGATACTGATATATCCTGCCGAACTGGCTTTCGGCGGTGAGAATTTCTGCGCCGAAATGCTCCGCTCCGTGAACGGCGGCGGTGTTGACGCTCCCTCCGATTGGGACGATATGTATGAACTGTTCTTCGCCGCTCTCGATATGCTTGGAAAAAGCAATGAGGAAAATGACGTGGAAAATAATGATGAAGATGCTCTGTCCGATAACGGCGATGATGAAACTGACGGTGCGTGATATGAAGCTGAATGTGTTCGATCTTGTATTTTATAAGCTGAACCTGCTGATAGGCAGCCTCGATCTTACCCGACTTTATCCGCTGGCACGGCGCCTTATAAGTATCAGAAAGCATAAACAGGCACGGGATATGTCCGTCAGCCATAATGTTTCGTGGGGCGGAGGGACTGTTCCCGTGCGCTTTTATCCAAGCAGAAAAAGCAGTAAGATCATCTTCTATATCCACGGCGGCGGCTGGTGTACCGAAAGCCTTGATACCTATGACAGCCTCTGCGGCAGACTTTCAAGAGATGTGGGCTGCAATGTGCTTTCCGTGGGGTACAGCCTTGCTCCCGAACATAAATTCCCGACGGCATTGGAGCAGTGCTGCGGTGTGTTCAAAGAAGCTCTTGCACAGGCGAAAAATCTCGGTGCGGACAGCTCCGATATTATTTTGTGCGGCGACAGTGCGGGAGGCAATCTTTCTGCGGCGCTGGCGCTGATGCTCCGTGACCGTGATAATATCCATGTGTCAAAGCAGGTGCTGCTTTATCCCGTGACCGCCTGCGATTACAGCGGCAGCTCTCCTTATCCATCGGTGCGTGAAAAGGCGGCGGGATATACTCTCACCACCCGTCATATGCGTGATTATGTCAGCCTTTATATGCGCTCTCCCGAAGATCTTAATGACCCCTATTTTGCACCGATAAACGGCGATCTTTCGGGTATGCCCGAAACATTGGTGATAACCGCCGAGAACGATCCTCTCCGTGACGAGGGCAGAGCCTATGCCGCAAAGCTGAAAAAATGCGGCGTTAAAGCGGAGTGTTATATCATAAAGGGCGCTTCCCACGGATTTTTTGCAGATGTCAATTCCTGCCGTGCCGCAAAGGTGAGACAGATGATAAAAGATTTTATCCGATGAATTTAGCAATAGGACTGATGATTTCCCATGAGTAAAAATAAAGACGGCGGATTTTTCGGCAGGACCGAATCATGGAGCAGGCTGGACAATGCCGCCAAAATCTTCCCCTCCACCAGCGAACGCACCGATACCCGTGTTTTCAGATTTTACTGCGAGCTGGACGAAGATGTGGACAGGGAGCTTTTGCAGGAGGCTGCCGAGACAACGCTGGAATCCTTTCCCGGGTTCCGCACGGTCATGAGAAAGGGATTTTTCTGGTATTATCTTGAACACTGCACCCTTAGCCCCGTTGTTGAGGAGGAAAAGCTTCCTGTATGTGCGGAGATATATCTTCCCGAGTTCAGAAACCTGCTTTTTCGGATAAGCTATTATAAAAATGCCGTTAATCTTGAAACATATCATGTTATTTCCGACGGAACGGGTGCGCTGAGCTTTCTTAAAGAGCTTATCTACAATTATCTGCTGCTGAAATATCCCGATGAATATATAACGCCGCCCGAGGGCGACAGTGATGCTTCGCTGTCTCAGAAAAGCGATGACAGCTTTCGCAGATATTATAAAAGGTCCGACGGAAAGGACAAGGAAAAGCGTGTTTTCAGAGCGTATAATCTGAAAGGGGAGCATACTCCCGATGACAGATTAAGCATTATCGAGGGCATAACCTCCGTCAAAAGCGTGCTGAATGAGGCTCATAAGAACAAGACTACCGTGACGGTTTTTCTTACGGCGCTTTTTATGCAGGCTATACATGATGAAATGCCCATAAGCGAGATGCGCTATCCCATGAAGATAAGCGTGCCCGTAAATCTAAGGCAGTTTTTTCCATCCGAAACGGCAAGGAATTTCTTCGGAATGATATCCGTTGCTTATGATTTTGCCCACCGTGACGGCACTCTTGAGGATATAATTTCCGAGGTGGACAAGTGTTTCCGCCGTGAGCTTACGCAGGAGAGACTTGCGGTGAGAATGAATAAAATGGCGTCCATTGAGCGCAATCCGTTTGCAAGGATAGCTCCGCTGCCGCTGAAAAATCTTGTTCTGCGTGAGGCAAGAAAGATTAAGGACCGTGGTGAAACGGCTGTTGTATCGAATATCGGCAGGATACAGATGCCCGAGGAAATGGAGCGTCACATCAATATGTTCGGCATACTGATAAGCACGCTGAAAACCCAGATGTGCGTCTGCTCTTATAAGGACAGGCTCCAGATCGGCTTTACATCGGGCTACACCGAAACGGACATTCAGAGGAACTTTTTCCGTGCGCTTACCGCCAGAGGAATTGATGTTGAGATAAGAAGCAACGGATTTCATGAAACAGCCGAAATTTGATGATAATAATAAAACAGCTGTCGGTCCTTGTTTTGGCTTGGACCGACAGCTGTTTATTTTATTGATATATTCTGTTTTATCAGCCTATTGCATAAAATCCTGCACTGCATGGGGGAACGGTGAGCGTAGTGCCGTTACGGACTGCCTTGCCGCCGAAGCTGTAAATGCAGTCCGAAAGCTTATCGGAATAATCAAAGGAAACCTCTCTTGCGGCGGGATTGATTATAACGAGTATCTTTTCACTGCCCGAGCTTCTGATGTATGCAAGGGGATATTCGTTCTTTTCGGCGTATACGAATTCTATTTCGCCCTTGCTGAGAAGCGCAGGGTGAGCCTGTCTGATGGAGATAAGCTTCTGCACCTCATGCCAAAGTGAATTATCATCTGCCATTGAAGCTGCCGCTGTGGGACGGTCGGAGCTTTCGTCCTGCTTTATATAAAGCATCTCCTTTGGAGCGGAGCTGAAGCCTGCGTTTATGGAGCTGTCCCACTGCATGGGGGAACGGGAGCCTGTTCTGCCGTAGCCGCCCTCAACCGAGGTGAGGTTTTCAACGTATCTCATGCCGATCTCATCGCCGTAATAGATGAACGGTGCACCCGGCATTGAAAGCAGGAATGCAAAGGCTATTTTCAGATTATCGCCGTGGATCGTGCGTGCAAGCCTGTCCATATCGTGATTTCCCGAGGGAATGCAGATAAGTCCCTTGCGCTCGGATTTTTCATAGTTTTCCTTGTATTTTGCAACAAATTCGGAGATGTCTCCCTTTCCGCGGTCGGAGAAGAACGGCTCCTCGCAGCGGAAAAGATCGTTGTAGCGAGAGGGTCCGAAGTGGAGCAGGAAGTCCATGTGGAATCCTCCCTGAATTGATTTGTCGGGCTCGCCCCATTCGGAGACCATAGCAGCCTCGGGAAATTCCCTGTCGAGAAATTCACGTACATTCTGCCAGAGCTTTATTGTGCCCTTGCTGTTTTCATCGTTCTTGACCAGTGAGCCTGCCATATCGACACGGAAGCCGTCGCAGCCCATTCCGAGCCAGAAGCGCATTACGTCCTTCATGGCTTCAAGAGTTGCTTTGGGACCCTCTGCGTCCATAGGCTGCTGCCACGGACGGTCGCATCTGTAAAAGCCGTAGTTGAGGGCAGGCTGATGTGAGAAGAAATTTACTGCGCAGGAGCCGTCACGGTCGGAGATGCCTCTGATGCAGCCCATGCCCTGCGGTTCTTCCCATATGCTGTCGGTCCAGACATAGCGGTCGGTGAATTCGTTTCTTTCGGCTTTCATTGACTCTCTGAACCACTTGTGGTCAACGCTTGTATGACCCGGAACAAGGTCAAGGAGAACGTGCATATCACGCTTGTGGGCTTCGTCGAAAACCTTTTTCAGATCTTCATTCGTGCCGTAGCGTGGAGCTGCCTTGAAGTAATCGGAAACATCATAGCCTGCGTCTCCGAAGGGGGATTCAAAGCAGGGATTTATCCATATTGCATTGCAGCCCAGCTCCTTGATATAATCCAGCTTTTCGATAATGCCGTTAAAATCGCCGATACCGTCACCGTTGGTATCGTTGAAGGACTGGGGGTAGATCTCATAGAACACTGCGTTATCAAGCCATTTTGACATAATAAATAACTCCTTTCGACAAATAAATACAATCCGTATTGCTTAATTGCTTTCTATATGATATAATACTGCTTAAACGGATATATTTCCAGTATAATAATACCGTATTATGATACTATCCTACTTTTTTGTCCGATCTGTTGGAGGAAAAACGATGAACACCACAGCTTATGAGGAAAAGCGCAGCCACAGCTCGCTTTATATCCCGTATACATATTACAAATGCGCTATTCCCGAATATTTTCCATATGTGCCGCTGCACTGGCACAGTGAATTTGAGCTTAGCTACATACGTGAGGGCAGCGGGATATACCGCTGCGGCGACAGGGATATTTCGGTTCGGGAGGGAGATGTGATACTGATACTTCCCAACAGGCTCCATGCCATATCATGCAGCGGCAGCATGGTATATGATACCATAGTTTTCAATCGGTCTATGCTGGGCGGAAATGACGATGACAGATGCTTCGGCGAATGTCTGTCACAGCTTTTTGATGAAGGCACGGAGGCGCAGCTTCCGATCGACAGGGAGAACGAATGCTATGGGCAGATACGTGAATGTGCCGAAAGCATCATGCACGGCGCAGAGGAAAACAGCGGCATAGGCGATCTGGCAATGAAAAGCGGTCTTATGAAAATGCTGGGGCTGATGATAAAAAGCGGAGCCGTGCGTTCGGGCGGCAGCGGCAGGGTGAATGACATTAATATAAAAAAGGCGCTGGAATATATCAGGGAAAATTACACGTCGGAGCTTACGGTAAAAGAAATTGCGGGAGCGGTGCATCTCAGCGAAAGCTATTTTATGGGGAAATTCCGTGAGATAACGGGAATGAGCGTTATCGGGTATGTGAATCTGACAAGGATAAGGGCAGCCTGCGAGCTGCTTGCCGAAACGGACAGATCGGCGGCGGAGATAGCCTTTGAGGTGGGCTTTCGGAATCTTTCAAACTTCAACCGCCGCTTTAAGATCACCGCAGGCTGCACACCCGGAGAATACCGAAGCTCTATGGGACGCCATTTGTTTCATTGATATCGGCAAAGATCCTGTTTTATTTATAAAATAATCGAAAATAAGTAAAGGTCGCATCTAAAAACCATAGTGCCTCAGATGCGCAGTCAGATTTTTCGTCAGATTGTATAGAAATTTCGCAGGC
>CAKSKG010000032.1 GCA_934464775.1 uncultured Oscillospiraceae bacterium | reverse complement strand
GCCCCCCTCTCCTTACCCTTAGGTTTTCCCTCTGCACTCTCTTTCCTTACCCATCCTCACCTCCGCCTCGATTTTTGTACGCCCAGTCATTGCTCAATCTTTAGATTTTTTTATTGTTACAGTTCGTGCAACGCTTATAATTTACTATATTTTATGGTGCGCTCAACCGACGTAAAAGCTGTTATTCTCAACCATTTTTAGTGAAAATAACAGCTTTTCTTTTTTTTACTTCAATTTACACGTCGGGTCGCTTAGTTTTAATAGTAACAGTTACATAAACCTATAAGAACTGAGCGACCCGTCGGAAAAATTTAAGATTGAGAATTACAACTATAATAATGAATAACTTGAAGTAATTACTTCACCAAATAGCCGACGGTTGAGCGCCACATGGAAAAGAGTAAATGGCGTAGATTTATGAACCGTCGGCAATGCTAAATCTAAAGAATTATTTTGATATGGATATGCAAAAATCGAGCAGGGGTAAGGAAAGAGAGTGCAGAGGGAGAACCTCAGGGGGCGGCTCGATTTTTGCTCACGTTTTCTTTTTAGCCCCCTGTGGTTCATCCCTTTGCCCGCCGGAGGCGGAACTCCGCTTTCTCTATGGTTGCAAACCATACTACAAAACTTAATAAACAAACAACAACACACAACAGGTAAAGAACAAAACAGTTGAAAAACATCATTCAAGAAATAAAAACGAACATTAAACTCGTCCTGTAAAAAGAGCAAAACAGCTGCAAACAATCATTTAAGAGAAGAAAACAAACATATAAAAAACGCCAAACAATTTATCTCGATTATTTTCTTGACAAATTTCTGTTCTTGTGATATTATACTATTATATTATGAAAAGCTGTGATGAGGAAGAGTAGGCGGTTTTTCCGTGCTCAGAGAAAAGACGGTCGGTGAAAGTCTTTGATGGGGATCGCTGAAGGTAGCCTCGGAGTGCGGACGTGAAAATCTTTAATAGCGTCTGACGTGTTTCCTGCGTTAAGGGATCAAGAGTGCGCGGCTCTGCTGCGAATTCGGGTGGTACCGCGGAATGTGAGAAAATTTTCCGCCCCGTTTTTTCCTTTTTCGGAAAATTCGGGGCGGTTTTTGTTTGAAAGGACTGTAATCAATGAAAAAAGAACTTCCCAAGCTCTACGAACCTAAGGAAGTAGAGGACAAGATCTACAAATTCTGGATGGATAATGAGTGCTTTAAGGCTCATGTCGATCCTGAGAAAAAACCTTATACTATCGTTATTCCCCCTCCGAATATAACGGGTCAGCTCCATATGGGCCATGCCCTTGATGAAACTCTTCAGGATATCCTTATCCGCTGGAAGAGAATGTCGGGCTATTCCGCTCTTTGGCTCCCCGGTACAGACCATGCCGCTATCGCAACAGAGGCTAAGATCGTTGCCGCTATGAAGGAAGAGGGTCTTACCAAAGAGGGTATCGGCCGTGAGAAATTCATGGAACGTGCTTGGGAATGGAAGAAAAAATACGGCGGCAGGATCGTTGAACAGCTGAAAAAGCTCGGCTCCTCCTGCGATTGGTCGAGAGAGCGCTTTACAATGGACGAGGGCTGTTCCGATGCCGTTAAGGAAGTTTTCGTAAAGTATTTCAATAAGGGGCTTATTTATAGGGGCGAGAGGATCATTAACTGGTGTCCTCACTGCAAGACCTCTCTTTCCGATGCGGAGGTTACTTATGAGGATCAGGCAGGTCATTTCTGGCACCTGCGCTATCCCCTCAAGGACGGCAGCGGCTATGTTGAGCTTGCAACAACACGTCCCGAAACTCTGCTGGGCGATACAGCTGTTGCAGTAAATCCCAACGATGAAAGATATAAGGATATCATCGGCAAGACGCTTATTCTTCCTCTGGTAGGCAGAGAGATACCCGTTGTGGCTGATGAATATGTTGAAATGGACTTCGGAACGGGCGTTGTAAAGATCACTCCCGCTCATGACCCCAATGACTTTGAGGTCGGAAAGCGCCATGATCTGCCTATCATCAATGTTATGACCGACGACGCAAAGATAATCGACGATTATCCAGAGTATGCAGGCATGGACAGATATGAGGCAAGAAAGAAGATCGTTGAGGATCTTGATAAGGGCGGCTATCTGGTAAGAGTTGAGGAGCATGAGCATAATGTCGGCACCTGCTACCGCTGCGGAACAACTGTTGAGCCTAAGGTATCAACACAGTGGTTCGTTAAGATGAAGCCCCTCGCAGAGCCTGCTATCGAGGCTGTAAGATCGGGCAAGACAAAGTTCGTTCCCGAGCGCTTTGACAAGATCTATTATCACTGGCTTGAAAATATCAAGGACTGGTGTATCTCCCGTCAGATCTGGTGGGGACATCAGATCCCTGCATTCTACTGCGACGACTGCGGTGAAATGGTCGTAACTAAGGAAAAGAGCGCTGTATGCCCCAAGTGCGGCAAGCCTATGCGTCAGGATCCCGATACACTTGATACATGGTTCAGCTCTGCTCTCTGGCCGTTCTCAACACTGGGCTGGCCCGAAAAGACAGAGGATCTGAAATATTTCTATCCCACAAACACACTTGTTACGGGATATGATATCATCTTCTTCTGGGTAATCAGAATGATGTTCTCGGGACTGGAAAATATGGGCGAGGTTCCTTTCAATACTGTTCTTATCCACGGTCTTGTACGTGACGAGCAGGGCAGAAAGATGTCCAAGTCTCTGGGCAACGGCGTTGATCCTCTCCAGGAGATCGACAAGTACGGTGCGGACGCACTTCGTTTCATGCTTGCAACGGGAAATGCTCCCGGAAATGATATGAGATACATCGAGGACAAGGTGAAGTCCTCCAGAAACTTTGCAAACAAGCTCTGGAACGCTTCAAGATTCATTCTTATGAATCTCCCCGAGGACTTTAAGTTCACAGGCCTCCCCGAGAATCTTGCAACAGAGGACAAGTGGATCGTAAGCAAGTTCAATACTCTTGCAAAGGAAGTTAATCAGAATCTTGAGGCATTTGAGCTGGGCGTTGCCTGCACAAAGCTTTATGACTTTATCTGGGACGTATACTGCGACTGGTATATCGAGCTGACAAAGCCCCGTATCCAGGCAGGCGGCGAGACAGCCGAGAATGCACAGGCTGTTCTTGTATGGGTAATGAAGGGTATGCTGAAGCTGCTTCACCCCTTTATGCCTTTTGTAACAGAGGAGATCTGGTCTGCCGTTGATGACAGCGGCAAGCCTATCATGCTTTCCGATTATCCCGTATTCGATGAAAAGCTCTGCTTTGCGGCTGAAGAATCCGACTTTGAAAAGGTAATCATAGCTATCAGAGCCGTAAGAAACCGCCGTGCGGAAATGAACGTTGTTCCTTCCGTAAAGGCAAGCCTCCACATCGAAACAAAGGACAAGGAAGTATTCGAGTCGGGCAGAATGTTCTTTGAGAGACTGGCTTCCGCTTCATCGGTTGAGGTTGGCGACAGCTTCGATATGCCCGATGCGGTAACTGTTGTAACCGACAGCGCAAGAATATTCATTCCTCTTGACGATCTGGTTGACCGTGAAAAGGAGATCGCACGTCTTGAAAAGGAAAAGAAGTCCGTTCAGAAGGATATCGACTTCTCTTCCAACAAGCTCAACAATCAGGGCTTTATTGCAAAGGCTCCCGCCGCACAGATAGAAAACGAAAAGGCAAAGCTTGCAAAGGCTCAGGAGAAAATGGCTAAGATCGAGCAGTCTATCGCTGCACTGAAAAAGTAATAAAGGGTAATTAATATACGGCATCTGCGGCGGTTAGCCGCCGCAGGAGCTTGTTTTTCATTATTTTTAGGCATAAGCAGAGATCACAGGGTTAGAACCTGTCTTCATAAGCATATGCGCACGTCTTTTCGGCAAATTTTGCTGCATACTGCGTTAAAAGACCTTGCCGTGCGGCAGCACGCCTGCGGACTTTTGCCTTGTCTGCAACAAAATTATGCACGAAAATCCGTATAACATTTCTTATGAAGACAGGTTCTTATATTTCATAAGGGGCAGACATTATGATAAGTTTTGATAGTGCAACGGCAAGGGAATTTGAGAAAAAGCAGCTGAAAAAGAAAAATATTATTGTTTTAACGGAAATGATATCTTCGCTGCTGTGGGTCATATTTATTTTTTCGGCAATATTGTGCAGGACGGAATCGGTCAGCGGCCGGCTCTATATATTTGCACTGCTGTTTGTTGTTATAAGCGGCGGTCTGTGGATATACAGAACATATTATCAAGGCATAGAGGGTCAGAACAGCGCGGCGGATAATACTGCGCGCAAGATATTTCTGAATGAGCTTTGCTCAGACAGTGCCGTAATGCAGCTCAGCAGTCTTGCCGCAAAGCAGCAGAGGTTCACCGACAGAGCATATGTTATGATGTATCTTGCGGATACTTATGCATACAGAGGGCAGTTCGATGACGCTTTCAGGACGATGTTCTCCATTGATGTGACCTTTTTCAGAGAACACCCAACAACTGCGCTGGTGTATTATAACGAGCTTATCAACTTTTATGAAAAGACAGGTGATCTTGAAAGTATTATCGGCGTTTACAATGATGCACAATATTATATCGAAGCCTGCGCCGAAAAATGCTATGAGACATATAAGTTTTCGAGAGGAATGTGGGCTTCATGGCAGAGAGCCATGGGCAACAATTCGTTTTATCTTGAAAATCATGAAGATGAAATAAATACAAAAAGAGCCGCCGTACAGACGGGAAAGCTTAATAAAAACAGAGCGTACCTCTTCTTTTTCGGAGTGGATCTTCTGGAGCTTGCCGAGGAGCTGTATCGGATGGGAAATCGTGACAGAGCAAATGCTCTGTGCGCCGAATCGCTTATGTACTTAGGGGAGAATCCCTATTATTACGGCAGGGCGGTTTCATTGAAGCAGAGGATCGAGGAGGAATCAAGGCTTGGAAATAACTCGTGAGCAATATTCAAGGGCATATGAAAAGCTTATGCGCCGTGCGGGACGTGTTGAAAAGCAGAGCCGCACCGTGATGAATATATTGAAGCTGTGCGGAATACTGTTCCTTGCAGGCGTTGCGGCTGCATTTTTCAATGCGGTCTTTGGCATTGTTATCGCTGCGGTGAGCGTTATCGTATTTGTGGGACTTTTCTATCTTGAAAAGAATTTCGAGAAAAAGTTCATGCTTGAAGCAAGTCATTATATTCCCGACAAAAGCATGATGAAGATATATTCAACGCTTTCGGATGAATGCTTCTCGGAGAAGTGCAGCTCGGAAATAAACGAGGCGCTTGCTGCGGAAACCGATATCCGCAGGAGAGGTGAGCTGCGCCGTATCCTTGCAAATACGGAGCTTCTGGCAGGAGATTTCGACGGTGCTTTCCGTGCCACATTCAAGGACGAAGAGCTTTTTGCCATGGATAAGTTTTACGAGCTTGTTTATTATGAGCTTGTTCTGAGATATTATGTGAACATCAACAGCACCACAGGCGGCACGGAATATGCCGAGGAGGCATACCGCAGCTTTGAAAAGCTGTTCGATGAATGCAGGTGGGCGAAAAATGATGTGCTGGCGCTTTCGCTTGCCGTATCGAGTGAAATGTACACTGCTTACAGCAGGCAGGATTATGAGCGCTGCCTTGAATATATCGACATTGCGCTTGTGGATATCGGCGGCGACAAGGACGTTCTGCACGCAAATAATTCGCTGAACAGATATAAGGCTGTGGATACGCTGCTGATGAAAGCGGACTGTCTGTACAGCACGGGCAGAGTTTCCGAGGCAGAGGACGTATGCCGTGACGCTCTCAACAGGGCGGACGGTGCGCCGTATCTCCGCACAAAGGCGGAAAAGCTGCTGAATGATATTGCCGAAAATGCATGATGTGCCTGCAAAGGCACGATCGCCGTTCATACGAGCGGCGTTTTTGCATACAGGAGGAATTTGAATGGATATACATGAGGTAATGGAATTTATCGGTCAGTATACCAAGGGAGGCCGTCCCGTTACGAATCTTTCACGGTTCAGGGAGCTTATGCATCGGCTGGGCGACCCGCAGAACAGGCTGGAATTTATCCATGTTGCGGGAACCAACGGAAAAGGTTCAACGGTGCGTATGCTGTCGGAGATATTTCAGGCGGCAGGCTACCGCACGGGTGAGTTCGTTTCGCCCTTTATCTATCGCTACAACGACAGGATAATGATAGACGGCGAGGAAATTTCCGATGAGCATTTGTGTGAGCTGGCGGAGCAGGTGATTCCCATTATCCGTGAAACGGGCGAGAGCGGATATTCCCAGTTTGAGATAACCACCGCCTTTGCGTTCATGTATTTTGCGGCAATGAAGTGCGAGATAGTTATTCTTGAAACGGGGTTGGGCGGACTTCTGGACTGCACAAATATCATTGAGCCTCCCGTTTGCTCGGTGATAACCTCCATATCCCTTGACCACACGGCTATTCTTGGAGATACCGTTGAAGCTATCGCACGGCACAAGGCAGGTATAATCAAAAGCGGCAGTCCCTGCATTCTCCAGAGCGGCAATCCAGCGGGAGCGGTCGATGTGATCGAGATGAAAGCGATAACCGAAAGCTCCCAGCTTATAATTCCCGATGAGCGGAGACTGCGTGTTATTTCCTCCGATATAACGGGAAGCAGCTTTTTCTATAAGGAGCGGCTTTACAAGGTATCAATGGCAGGGGAGCATCAGATAAAAAATGCACTTACGGCTATTGAAGCCGCAAAGGAAGCGGCACGTCAGGGCTTTCTTATCAGCCGAAAGGATATATACAACGGCGTTTTCAAGGCGGCTGTGCCCTCAAGGTGTCAGGTGATACAGGAAAGCGGCCCTATGATAATTATTGACGGCGCACACAATCCCGACGGAATGAGAACTCTTTCCGAAGTGGTGAAAAAGATAAGATGCCGTCCAAAGGTAATGGTATGCGGTATGCTGGACAACAAGGACTGGGAGCATTCCCTGGACTATATCACGCCGTATATCGACAAGGCATATTGTGTTGACGGATTTTTCAGGAATGCGGTATTTGCTCCGACAGTCGCCGAGAGATTTTCAAACGGTGAAGCGGCAAGTCTCCGTGACGCTTATACAAAGGCGTGCATCTATGCGGGAGAAAAGGGAGTTGTTGTTATCGGCGGCTCGCTTTATCTGGCGGCTGCGCTCCAAAAATACGGAAACAACGGATAAATATTTTAAGGTCACCTCTAAAAACCACCGGCTAAAGCCATAGTACCTCATCTGCTTGCAGATTTTCCGTCATCTTGCACATAAATTTCTTGACATACGGCAGTATGCCTGCGAAATTTCTATACAATCTGACGAAAAATCTGACTGCGCATCTGAGGCACTATGGTTTTTAGAGGCGACCTTAAGGCGGTGCTTTGTGCGCCGCCTTTTTGGTATATAAAAAAGCCATTGCCGCAAATGATATGCAGCAATGGCTATATGCTTTCGGTAATATGAAATTACGGAAGGAGACGTGTGATATCTCTGGGGAACATGGAAGCCTGTCTGATGTTCTGAAGACCGAGAAGCTTCATAACAAGTCTTTCAAGTCCGATACCGAGACCGCCGTGAGGAGGCATACCGTACTTGTGGCTCTGTAAGTAGCTCTCGAAGTCAGCGGGATCAAGACCCTGTGCCTTCATCTTCTCTACCTGCTCTTCGTAATTGTGGATTCTCTGACCGCCTGTTGTGATCTCAAGACCTCTGAAAAGAAGGTCGAACTTGCAGGCTGTTCTGGGATCTTCCTTATCGTTCATTGCATAGAAAGGAGGCTTTGAGGAGGGGAAGTTTGTTACAAAGATGAACTCTGTGCCGTATTCCTTCTTTGCGTAGTCGCAGAGGAATACCTCGTCCTCGGGTTCAAGGTCAAACTTGTTCTTTGCCTTGCTGCCTCTGATAAGTGTAACTGCGTCCTCGAACTTGATAGCGGGGATCTCTGTGATCTCGGGGATATCTGCGCCCAGCATATTGATCTCGTGAGCATAGTTTTCCTTGAGATATTTCATCATATAGCGGAGCATTGCTGTTTCCATATCCATTACATCATACATATCGTTGATGTAAGCCATTTCAAAGTCAAGTCCGATATATTCGTTAAGGTGACGTGATGTGGAGTGCTTCTCGGCACGGTATACGGGTGCGATCTCGAATACTCTGTCGAAGAAAGCAACGGCAGCCTGCTTGTAGAACTGAGGAGACTGGTTCAGGAAAGCTTCCTTTTCAAAATATTCAAGGCGGAAAATGTTTGCGCCGCCCTCTGCGCCCTGTGCTACTATCTTAGGTGTATGGATCTCGGTGAAGTTGTTCTCCATCATGAACCTTCTGAAAGCCTCGGCAACACCTTCCTGGAACTTGAACACCGCACGCTCACGGGGATTTCTGAGAGAAACGCTTCTGAGGTCAAGATTGATGTCAAGACCGCAGCCAAGTGAACGCTGTGATACCTTCAGAGGATATTCTGCGGAGGGCTTTGAAAGCAGCTTGATGCCTGTAAGGTGGATCTCCAGACCGTTATAAGCACGGTCCTCTTTCTTTACGATACCCTTTACGGTAACATAGCAGCCTTCCTTGATGCCGTCAAGGCTGTCGGAGCATTCCTTTTCATCATAAACGGACTGGATAAGATAGCGTGCTGTGCGGAGGATAACGAACGCAAAGCCGCCCATTTTCTTTACCTTATGAACGCAGGCGGAAAATTCGGTCTCCTGACCGTCCTTTTCAAGCGTTTCGGCAAGGTCAAATTCACCGATAACGGTGCTGCCGCTGACTTTAATCATTGCAAATAACTTCCTTTCATATAAACGGGCGCAGGCCCTGACTTCATTTCACAAAAATATATTATAGTATAGCACATAAATCAGCATTTGTCAACCGCACAGGCATTACTTTCGCATTTTTTTGCCCTTTCGGACCGCTTTTTGAGTATTAATAGGATTAATTACCCGAAAATATTCACAAAAATCACAAAAACTATTGATTATTACCAAGCTTTGTGGTACAATAAAATTTGTAATATTATATTTTCTTGATTGGAAAAGGGGATAATTTTATTATGAATTCTATTGGCAAAAAGATAATAGTCAGCATGATATCGCTTGTGGCGGCATCGCTGATAATACTGGGCGTTGTGTTCGTCGTGCTTAGCAGAAGCTCTACGGAACAGCTTGTTGAGCAGACTATGGACGAAACGGTAAAGATCGCTTCCGACAGAATACGCTGGGAAGTTAAATCTTTCGTAAATATTTCCTCCGAAATGGGCAGGAACAACGTTATCTACAATCTTTCGGCTCCCGATGAAGCCAAAAAAGAGGTGCTCGCCGAGACAGCGGAGGAGTACGGCTTTGAAAGAGGTAACTTCATAGACGCCGACGGAAACGGTGTTGACGGAAATACATATGCCGACCGTGAATATTTCAAAAAGGCGCTTGAAGGAAAGACGAATGTTTCCGAACCTCTTGTTTCAAATGTGACGGGAAAGCTTACCATAATCATTTCCGCCCCCGTATGGAAAAACGGCGAAGCAGGCGGAACTTCCGTTGGCTGCGTTTATTTTGTTCCCAATGAGGAGTTTCTCAACGATATCATCAAGGACGTTACCGTCAGCCCCAATTCAAAGGCATATATCATCGACGCAGAGGGCAATACCATTGCCTCGGATAATATCGATGATGTAAAGAACGGACTTAACGTTCAGAAGCTTGCGGCAGAGGGTGACGAAAGCTACAAGGAGCTTGCCGAGGTACATCAGGCAATGGAAAACGGCGAAGAGGGCTACCGTGAATTCACACAGAACGGTGTAAAGACCGTTGCGGCTATCTCTCCCATTGAAAATTCCAACGGCTGGTCAATGGCAATAATTGCTCCCAAGAGCGACTTTATGAACAGCATCAACCGCACAGCAAACATCGGCATTATACTTATGATAGTAATGGCGGTTATTGCGGCGGCTATTGCGGTGGTTCTCGGAAAGAGCATCGGCGGACGTATTAAGGCGTGTGCATCAAGACTGGATTCGTTGGCTGAGGGTGATCTTTCCAGCCCCGTTCCCGAGGTGAATATAAATGACGAAACGGGAATGCTGGCAAAGGCTGCTTCAAACGTAGTGAACGATCTGAACGCTATGATCGGCGATATAGACTACATACTGGGTGAAATGGCAGGCGGCAATTTCAACGTCGGCTCACGCTGCGGCGAGGAGCTTTACAATGGTGATTACCATTCGATCTATGCTTCTTTGTCAAATATCAATATCCGTCTCAGCGATGCGATGTCAAGAATAAATATTTCCGCAGATCAGGTTTCCACAGGCTCCGATCAGGTATCGGGCGGCGCACAGTCACTGGCGCAGGGCGCTGCCGAGCAGGCTTCTTCCATTGAGCAGCTTGCGGCAACGGTTGAGACAATTTCTTCAAGAGTTCAGCACAATACGCAGAACTGCGAGGACGGAAAGCGTCTTGTGGATCAGACGGTTGAATGCATCAATTCCGCAAACGATGATATGCGCAGACTTATCTCCGCAATGTCCGATATCAGCGATTCCGCAAACGAGATAGGCAAGATAATCAAGGCTATCGAGGATATTGCATTCCAGACGAATATACTTGCCCTCAATGCGGCTGTTGAGGCTGCCCGTGCAGGAAGTGCAGGCAAGGGCTTTGCAGTTGTTGCGGACGAGGTAAGAAATCTTGCTTCAAAATCTGCGGCTGCCGCAAAGAATACAACGGTGCTTATCGAAAAGGCTGTTGCCGCCGTAAGCAACGGAACGGCTATCACAGAGCAGACAGCAGCTTCCGTAACTCAGGTGGAGGATTACTCCGGGCAGGTCAAGGATATTGTTGACCGCATCGCAAACGCCAGCCACGAGCAGGCAGAGATGATAAGTCAGGTGACGATCGGTATCGAGCAGATATCGGGAGTTGTTCAGACCAACTCGGCTACCTCGGAGGAAAGCGCAGCCGCTTCCGAAGAGCTTTCGGGACAGGCTAATTCACTTAAAGATCTGCTTGGAACATTTAAGTTCAAGAAATAATACAGCATATAAAAACAAGCCGTTCGGGTTATCCGAGCGGCTTGTTTTTATAATTGAAATATGTGCCTTGCTCACAGCCATAGGCTTTGTGAAATGATCTCTTATTTTTTGAAAAAGCTGTTTACTCCTTCGAGTACGCCCTGTGATGCATTGGCAATGAATTTATCGTCAACGGCGGTAGCCTTGTCGCCAAGCTCCAGATCCACGGAGGGGATAGTGGAATAGGAGGTCTGCGTCAGGTCGATGCCCATATAGCCGCTGCTGTATATTTTAATTTTATTGTCCTTTAATGAATCAATAAGGCAATTGCCGAGACGGTTGTGCTTTTTCCAATACTTTGAAACGGGATACATTGCCTTGTATTCCTTTATATCGGGAACGCCTATATAAAATGCGCCCTTGTCGCTGTTGGTGGAATCAAAATGTATGGATATATGGCAGTCGGCATTTTCATTTGCAAAAACAGTACGTGCGATATTGTCGAGGCGGCAGTCGTCACTGTCACGTATCATAAGAACATCGTAGCCTTTTTCCAGTAAAATGTCCTTTATGCTGCGTGCTGTCTTTAATGTCATTTCGGCTTCGGGAGTGCCGTCGGAAAATTCCATTCCTCCCGCAATGGCTGTCGAATAGACCGCACCCGATGCGGTGCTTCCCGTAACATATTTGGGAGTGCCGTCGGGGTGGCACTGCGTTTTGTATTTGGAGCCGTCAGAGGTGCCGTGACCTGCGTTTACTGCGATCACCTTGTTTTTTCTGTTGGAGGAAGCACGGTAAAGAGTTACCGTATCATCATGTATTTTTGAAAAATCCGCATACTTCCAGCTGCTGTCCCATTTTATTGTTTTTGTTGAGATCTCGGCGGTGCTTTCATTTGATTCTGCGGGATCTGTTTCGGCGTCTCCGTCATATTCCGCCGTATCTCCGCCGGGATCGGAAGCTGTTACGGTTTTCTTTCTGGTCTCGTATGCTTCCGAAGAAGCATTGTCTTTTCCCGAAAAGAGTTTGTGGGAAATCCCCTGGGAATTTTCTTCGGATATGTTTTCCGCCGTGATCTTTGCTTCGGACTGGGCGGAGACGGCATTTGCTTGTGCGGAAAATGAGGTCAGCAGAAATGCCATAGCTAATATGATTGGGGCTTTTTTCATAAATATCACCTTATTTTATTCAGTAATGTCTGATATGCAGACTGTCGTTAAGGAAATTATATCACATAAACGTGCATTTGTCAAAGGTTTGCGAAAACACTAAGCCCCCGCATAGCATCTATGCGGGGGCTTAGTGTTTCAATGGAATTTTATGAGAGCAGATATATCTGAGATCGTCTTTACTTTAATCTGAAATTCCTAAGCTGCATATTTTCTTTAAGATCGTCCAGATCAATGCGCCACTTGACGTAAAGGGAACGGTTCTTATACATTCTTGCGAAGCTTGCGATGAAGTCCACAGCCATTGCAGCTACAAGCACCTCAGCCGCAGAGCGGATATTGTCCGTACCGAAGGTGGAAATGATATCCATGATAGCGGGGAACGCATATCCCATGAACAGTGTTATAAGGAATGCGAAGCCTATGCTTGTGGGTATCGAGGTGTACTTTGTGATGTGCATCGGCAGACGGGTGTAATTCCAGTATTCAAAGCCGCAGAGCTTTTCAACTGTGTATCCCAGTGCGATCTCACCCAGCGAAACTATCACCATGCAGAGGAAGAAGTACGTAAGCGCATTTCCCAGCGGAGTAAGCGTCACGGGGTATTTTCCCAGGAGCATTATATCCTGCGGTGTTCCGAGAGTGTAATACATTCCCGTTACCAGAAGTCCGTAGCCGAAGAGGAACGGAAGATTCATATTTCTGTTGTCAATGAATCCTTTCGTGACTGCAAGCCATGAATTTTCAAGGACGAATCCAAGGAACGAGATGACTGCTATCATGATGCCTATCGAGTAAATATCGTATTTCATATAATCACTCCTTTTTCACTTTTTCACTTTTTCACTTTTTCTTCTTTTTCTTTTTTCATTATCTGTATTATAATCAACTATCATCACGGAAACCTCAACTTTTTTCGCCAAGTTTTGAAAAGTTGTTGAGGTTTTGTTGAGATTTCCCGCAAACCGCACAGCGGCGGGATTTTTTTGATAAACAAAACAGCATGAAACAATAAATTATATGCTGATATTATTGGCTGTATAAAATAAAATTAGAATCCGATTAGAAAAGATTTAATTTTTATTAAAATTATTGACATATTTATCGGCGGATGTTATAATACAGAAAACGGTTCGGAAATACCTTATCGTTAAAGAATAATTAATAATTGACAGATCGAAAGGAAGTAAATATTATGGCAATAAGCTTACAGAAGGGTCAGAAGATCGACCTTACAAAAACAAATCCCGGACTCAAAAAGATAATGGTAGGTCTCGGCTGGGACGTTAACAAGTATGACGGCGGCGCGGACTTTGACCTTGACGCATCGGCTTTTCTCCTCGGTGCAAACGGAAAGGCTGCCGCAGACACGGATTTTGTTTTCTACGGCAATCAGACTCACCCCAGCGGAGCTGTAAAGTCTATGGGTGACAATCTCACTGGCGAGGGTGACGGCGACGACGAGCAGATCATGGTGGATCTTTCGCTTGTTCCCGCTTCCGTTGAGAAAATTGATTTTACCGTTACCATATATGATGCGGAAAAGAGAAACCAGAACTTCGGACAGGTAACAAATGCATTTATCCGCATTGTTGACGAAACAACAGGCTCCGAGCTTATCCGCTATGATCTCAGCGAGGATTTTTCCATTGAGACAGCCGTTATCGCAGGCGAGCTTTACCGTCACAACGGTGAGTGGAAGTTCAATGCGATAGGCAGCGGATATACGGGCGGACTTGCCGCTCTCTGTGCGGATTTCGGACTTAACGCAGGCTGATGATATAAAACAGGGGGAATATAAAATGAATTACACGGCAATAGGTACACGTGAAAACGTAAAAGTGATCGACAGCAGCGAAAATAAAAGCTTCCGTGCGGAAGTTCTGGAATATGAGAACCTGCTTGGCTGCACTGACCCGTCGCAGGCTCAGATGATTTATTTCATGAGCAAGCAGAACATCAGGGCAAGACAGGTCGCAATATACATTGAAAATGACTGTGTAAAGGTCGAGCCGGGAGCAATGAGCTATTTCAGAGGCAATCTTGAAATGGTATCGGGCGTGAATGCGGGAAATGTATTGGGCAGGCTTTTCACCGGAGCAGTTACGGGCGAGGCTGCCGCACAGCCCGAATACAGAGGAACGGGAATGATCGTTCTGGAGCCGTCATTCAAGCATTTCATGCTTTTGGAGCTTGCCGCAGGCGAGGAAGTCATTGTGGACAAGGGTATGTTCTATGCGGCGCAGGGCAGCGTCACTGTATCCCACAGTATGCAGAAGAGCATATCATCTGCCGTTGCAGGCGGAGAGGGGCTTTTCCAGATATCACTTAAAGGTCCGGGTATTGCGGTGCTTGAATGTGCCGTTCCCGAGAGTGAGATCGACGTTATCCAACTTGAAAACGACACTCTCAAGGTTGACGGAAACTTTGCCGTGCTTCGCACAGGCGGCATTCAGTTCACGGTGGAGCGTTCGGCAAAGACGCTCATCGGTTCGGCTGTCAGCGGCGAGGGACTTGTAAATGTATACAGAGGCACAGGACAGGTATGGCTTGCGCCTACGATCAAGGTCTACAAAACAATGGGAATCATGAACTCCATGCCCAACATGAATACAAGCAACGCCTGATCTTAATTACCGCATCTTCCGCAGGATTTCATCTGCGGCAGGTGCGGTTTTTTTATTATTTAAGGTCGCCTCTAAAAACCATAGTGCCTCAGATGCGCAGTCAGATTTTTCGTCAGATCGTATAGAAATTTCGCAGGCATACTGCCGTATGTCAAGAAATTTATGTGCAAGATGACGGAAAATCTGCAAGCAGATGAGGTACTAAGGCTTTAGCCGGTGGTTTTTAGAGGTGACCTTAAGTGTATGCAAACAGATAACCAAAGGGTGAAGCAGGCATTATTCTCTGACAGCAATTAAGAAATAAAGTCAATGAGATGAAAACATATTTCCGATAAAAAATAGCCGAAAAGGATTTTTTAGCCAAAAATTCTTTTCGGCTATTGACAAATCATCATTTGTGTGATATAACTGTATTAGTAAGCATAGTACAGATACAAATGAAAGGAGTGAGGATATGTATAATATTGATCTGCAAAGCCGTGTGCCTATTTACGAACAGCTTTGTGAGGGAGTGAAAAATATGCTCCTTGACGGTGAGCTTAAACCCGGCGATAAGCTGCCAAGCGTCCGTGAAATGGCTAAGCAGCTGGGTGTTAACCCCAATACCGTTACAAAAGCTTTTCAGACCCTTGAAAGGGAAAAAATAATTTATACCGTCCCCGGCAAGGGCAGCTATGCTTCGGATATCCATACCGAAGAACTGAAAAAAGAAGCTCTTGCGGCATTCGATGAGTCGGCGGTAAATGCGGTCAGAGCAGGCGTTTCTCAAAATGAACTTGTTGAATATGTCAAAAACAAAAAATTCTGACGGAAGAAAGTGAGGTAATCACAGATATGATAAAACTTGAAAATGTAAGTAAGATATTCGGCGAGTTCAAGGCTCTTGACGGCGCTGATCTTGAAATACCGCAGGGTACGGCTTTCGGCCTGCTCGGCTCCAACGGTGCGGGAAAATCCACTATCCTCCGTTTGGTATCGGGTATATATGCTGCCGATACGGGTACTGTTTCTATCGACGGACAGGATATTTATGATAATGTTGCCGCTAAACAGAAGATATTTTTTATCAATGATGAGACTGTTCAGTTCGGAAACTATACACTGAAACAGCTCAAAGAATTTTATAAGGGCTTTTATCCCAATTTTTCGGACGATATTTTCAACAGCCTTAATGAGGTCATAAAGCTTCCCGAGAAAAAGCGCATTGATTCCTTTTCAAAGGGCATGAAGCGTCAGGCTATCGTTATATCGGGACTTGCCTGCTGCACCGATTATCTGCTGCTGGACGAGGCTTTCGACGGTCTTGATCCTACTATGCGCATAATAGTAAAGCGTATGCTGGTAGACGCTATGCTCGACAGAAAAATGACGGTGGTAATATCGTCCCACAACCTTAAAGAGATCAATGAAATGTGCGATACGGTGGCGCTTCTTCATAAGGGAAAGATACTTTTCAGCCGTGAGCTTGATTCCGTTAAGGGAGATATACATAAGATACAGGCGGTTTTCTCCGAGGGCGTTTCCGAGGAAGATCTGAAATTTCCCGAGCTGCTTCATTATGAACGCAGCATGAGCGTGCATTATCTTATAATGAGGGGCAGCGAGGACGGCATAAGAGAAAAGCTGGCGGCTTTCAGTCCGTCGGTTTGCGATATAATTCCGCTGACGCTGGAAGAGATATTTATTTATGAAATGGAGGGTATGGGCTATGACGCAAGCGGCATCAAATAATAAGGCAGGCAAAAGGGTATCTGCCCCAGTTCATAACGGACGCTTTCTTGCAAAGACGAACATTCGCTTTTTCTTTGTTGATCTTGCACTGCATATTCTGGCGCTTCCGCTTATACTGCTGACCGTGATAATCACTATCGGCAGCGACCACACAATATCGGGCTATAACAGCCTTTATGTCATTCTCGGTGTGGTATGTACTGCATTGGGTGCAGCAATGGGAATAGGCATTGCTATAACATTTTTCCGTGAGCTTTACGACAAGCAGCAGACAGATCTGCGGTTTTCGCTGCCCATGTCCGCTTCACAGAGATTTTTGTCACAGTATCTTTCGGGACTGGCTGTTTATCTTGTGCCGTTTATTATTGCACAGATATTCTCGGTGATACTGCTTTTCATCGGACACACGGCTTTTGACGGAAAAACAATTGTGGTCGAATCATTATCGTCGAACACGGCAGAGCCCGTTACATGGTACTGCAACATATTCAGCGAGACTCTCATTCCGTGCAGCATAAAGCTTATTTTCGGCGGAATGATAATCATGCTGATGCTTTATACGATTTTTATTTTCGCAATGACCTGCTGCGGAAGTCTGTTTGAAACACTGGCTTACGGCACTATTTCCGAGGGTGCGGCTTCCGTGCTGATACTGTTTTTCCACAACTATGTTATGGATACAAAGGGCTTCGGAATGGCATTTTCAGGCAAGCTGTTCGATCTTATGGGCTGTATATCTCCCTCGGGCGGAGTTTACGGTCTTATCACCACGCTTGATTACTATTCTGATGTAATACTCGGCACACGTAAACAGAGCTTTGCGGCATGGGCTGTTCCTATGCTTATAATCACGGCAGTTTTCTTTATTGGAGCGCTGCTGCTTTACCGCCGCAGAAAGGCTGAAATGACAGGGAAGCCGTTTGCTTTCAGACCGTTCTTTTATGTTATTCTTTTTGTTATTTCCGCCTGCACGGCAATGATGATGTCGGGCTTTGAGTCCGATACAAAAAGGAGCGTTGTTCCAATTATCTGCGGAACCGCTATTGTCTATATACTGCTGGAGATAGCTTCAAACAGAGGTCTGAAAAACATTAAGGAGCTTGGATATATCTGCCTGCGCTGCGTTGTTATCGGCGGACTGGGCATTGCGGTATATTTTATCCCGATATGCTCGGATATATTCGGAAGAGTTTATATTGTTCCCGCAGCGGAGGACGTTGTTTCCGTTGATGTATCCTACGGAGGAACCTTCGGTGACGGTGTGCCTGTTCCCGTGAACATCACGGACAGCACAGAGATTAGCCGTATTATATCGGCTCAGCGTATGCAGCTTGACGCATACAGATTCAGCAATGAAAATAAAGAACAGTATTTTGACGGTGATGATTATCCGAATGATTACAATTATACAAGATATGCATATGCAACTCTTGCGGACAACGGCAACTGGTACGGTTTTTCCGTGACATATCATCTTAAAAACGGAAAGACCGTTTCGAGATATTACAATCAGCTGTACAGAGGTGCTTTAAGAGAGCTTGAAGGTCTGGAGCTTTGCAGCGAATACAAGGCCGCAAACGTGAAGTTTATTTCGGATTACATTTCCGACACGGTAACAAACCATAAAAGAAACATTGAAGCATATTATGATTCCTTCGGCGGCGAGGAAAGCTATTATGCAAAAACAAATTACAGCAGAGACGGAAATAAAGACTACACACTGGAATATCTCAAGAAGATCACTGTATATGCAAGTTACAGCGATGACATAAATGAATACAGTCTTGAAAGGCTTCCCGCCGATTTCGGTGAAAGACTTACAGAGTGTCTTGCAAAGGATATAGAAGCCGTGACGGAGGAAGAGCTTTATCACACGGCAGCTGCCGATTACGGCACTCTGAGTCTGCCCGACAATCATTTATGTGAGAAGACCGGTCCTGATGCTCCCAGCTACCGCAGCATAACATTAAAGAGCTATTACACAAACACTGTGGATTATCTTGAAAGCGTCGGAATAGAATTCGGCGGCGAGAAAAATTACAGGCTGACAGACAACTGCATGATATACCGCTTCTCGGGAGAAAACAACGGATATCCCCTGAGCGATTTGGAGTATGACGCAGGCTATGACATAACCTCCGACATAGTTGCAAAATATTATGACGAGCTTACAGAAATGCTGGAAAATGCTGTCTTTGCGTATATTCCCGACGGACCATGCTATACTATCAATGTCGGCGGAAACTACGCTTACATCGGTGATGAATACCGGCAGACAGCCGAGAAGATATACACCGAAGCTGCTGCGGAAAGCGAAAATGCAGTAAATGCTGCGGCCTAACATTCCGTCCGACCAAGATCAAGATTGGGAATGCACAGGACGGATAAAAAATGCAGGCAGCATAAACCTGTAAGAAAGGCACGAGCAATTATGCAGCACAGAAAAAAATATTTAACAGCTGCTGCGGCTGCAATGGCACTTATGATGCTGACAGCCTGCGGCAAAAAGGACAATAACAACAATAATTCGGGCACACAGAGGTCCGAAACATCTCAGACCACCGAATCGCCTGCGGCTTCCGAAAGCAGCAGCACAGAGTCATCGGCTGCGGAAAACACAGACGGAAACTCCATGACTGACAATGCCAACGGAAATTACAGTGCTGCCGATCCCGACGGAGACGGCATACTGGAAAATGCAGTCGGAGACATTGGCAGTGCGGCAGAGGACATTGTTGATGACGGTGCGGACATTGTCGGAGACGCCGTAAACGGCGCAGAAAATGTCATTGACGACATTCTTCCCGACGGCACAAGCGACACGCCCACAACGACCACTGCCGACGAAAATCGCTAACGTGATATTTTAAAAAGTCAATCCCCGTAAGAAATTGTTCTTACGGGGATTGACTTTTTTGTTTTTTACTGAAGAGCATTATTTTTCTTTTTTGTACTTGTTTTTTACTTCCTTCAATTTTGGGGTTACTGAAAAGCTTACTTTTACTTTTAGAAATGTGTAACATATGAGCTTCAAGATTTGCAAAGGGAACACCAAAGGGCGAAGGAGAGGGGGCTAAAAAGAAAACGAGAGCAAAAATCGGTGCGCCCCCTCTCCTTACCCTTAGGTTTTCCCTCTGCACTCTCATTCCTTACCCATCCTCACCCCGCACCGATTTTTGCACGTCCGCATCGTAAATCCTCTTTAAAGTTTTTATGGTGACGGTTCGTGCAACGCTTATAATGTACTTATTTTTCATGGTGCGCTCAACCGACGTAAAAGCTGATATATTCAACCATTTTTAGCGAGAATAAAAGCTTTTCTTTTTGTCACTTCAATTTATACGTCGGGTCGCTTAGTTTAAATAGTAATAGTTACGTAAATCTGCGAGCAGTAAGCGACCCGTCGGAGAACGTTAAGATAAATAGTTACAACTATAATTAAAAAATTAAAGTAATCTCTCCACCCAATAGCCGACGGTTGAGCGCAACGAATGAAAGAGAAAATTGAAAGCGTTTTAAGAACCGTCGCCTTTACTAAATCTAAAGAGAATTTATGAAATGGAATTTCAAAAATCGGGCGGGGGATAAGGAAAGAGAGTGCAGAGAGAGAACCTAAAGG
>CAKSKG010000031.1 GCA_934464775.1 uncultured Oscillospiraceae bacterium | reverse complement strand
TTTCAAGACTTGTTTTTCGGCTTGATGTGACGTTTATTTATTGTATCACGTTTCTTTCCGTTTGTCAAGCCCTTTTTTCAAGATTTTTTCAATCTTCTTTCAAGCTTTTCTCACGGCTCACGTGACAGCTTATTTATATTACCACTTTCATTTGCTTTTGTCAACACTTTTATACTACTTTTGGCACTATTTACACTTTCAACACCTTATTCAACCTGTTCCGATATAAAAATCATACAACAAACAGCAAAAAAGCTGCGGAAAGGATCTTAAAATTCCTCTCCGCAGCTTTAAATTATTTTTCAATTATCAACTCAGAAAATAAGCTCCGATTTTTTCATAGCCTTAACAACTCTGAATTTTCTCTTTTTGGCAGGTGTGCGCCATTTCATGTCTCCCAGAATGTCAGCACTCCTGTCGGAAGATGATATCGGCATACCATTACCGTCAACGCCTGCATGGGAACTCATATCCTCTGCTTCATCATCACTGTATGCCACCAGCGCAAACACCGAAAAATGCTGTGTCTCAAAGCTCAGCGACTTTCCGTCCTCCGAATAATCCGAATCAAGGATAACTATTCCGCCGTTGTCAACCCGAACGGCACGCAGATCGTATGTATGTCCCTGCATTTCATCGGGCAGAGGAAGCGTAACGACAGCCTTTTCGCCCTCACCGAGCTGCGCCGCCGCACCATCGCCGTCATACATATTTATTTCAACAGGCACAATATTGAGATGCTCCGTTGGGATATCATAGCTTTCAAACGCCGAACGCACAGCTTCCAGCGAACCTGCGCCCCCATTCAGCATTTCAACCGTAATATTTCCCGTCAGCTCACCGCATTCCAGCTCGACCGAATAAGCAGGATCTTCCTCGGGCAGCCCCGTTACCGTGACCGCAAATTCTTCGTTCACCATCTCGGACACATCTTCAGGCTCTTCAACGATCTCCTCGGCAGGCATTTCCTCATGCTCCTCCTCGGGATAATTATATATGATGATGCCGTCGGGTCTGATCGTGACCGATTCCCATGGAGTGCTTCGGGGCGTATACTGGGGAGTTTTAGCTTCAGCGGAAACCTCCGTATCCGTAAAACCCTCTTCGGCAAACACCGCAGCAGGAAATGTCATCGACGCAAATGCGGCAGCTGCCGCCACCGATGCTATTCTCTTAAATGTACGTCCGCGGAACTCACTGTCCCCAAGCTTCTGACCGACAGCCTGTCCGACATAGACAGCAGCAGCCGCACAAACGCAGGGATACTTTGCCCAGCGGTGCCTCTGCGAAAATCCGACTATTTTATCAAAGCAATTATTGCTCACAGTCACGCCTCCGAAATATAATCATTGATTATAATTATATTACGGAAAATGTAACTTGTCAATTAAAAACCGGTTACAAATATAACATCAGCTGTAATAATTTTACATCATATAACATTTTATACCGCTATATGACATATTGTTTATCACTACAAATCGACTCGGATTTTATTCTTTTCAGCACAACACAAACAAACTTATCGGTTGAAAATATATTTCATAAGAGATATCACAGCATATCCTCAACAATATCCCTTACGTGTATCGGCTGGACCTTGTTTTCCCAAAGCTCCCTTGCTATGTACTGCACCTTTTCAAAGCTGTCCGATATGTCGCTGATAAGACAAAAATCCCGTGAACTTCCGCTTTCCGACAGTCCCTGCGTTGTAAATACCAGCAGACCGTATACAACCGTCTCCCCCGAATCGGGTATATCCTTTGTAGTTGAAACTATCTGATAAATGCACATATTTTTCCTGTCTATTACAGCTGACAGATTCTCCTCTTTTGTGATTATTTTCATCATAACCTCGCCTTTCTGCACCTAACGAACTGTCATATTCATATTCCGACAATCTTCGTAAATCATTTGTAAATATCCTGTAATTCTATTGTATAGTATATTCCAGTAATTATCAATACCACCTTTGTTTATTTCAAAACGGTATTTATTAAGAAATTATATAAAAACAATATACTTTTTTGTATCAAAATAAAAAAAGCTGCGTCAAAATGCCATATGACGCAGCTTTCATATATTCTGTTCGATTCAGCATTCAATGCCAAGCCTGCCCATAACCTGCTTTATGCTTTCAAGCTCGGGGAAAAACAGCAGATTGCTCTTCTGACACTTGTCGGAAATTATAAGCGTGTTGTTGACAAAATAAAGTGCATTTTCGCCCGCAGGATAATTTTTGAATATTTCCTCGGCGGTGTTCTCATATCTCTGAGGCGTTGAAATGTCAATAAACATTCCCGTCAGCTGTGCCAGCGTGTTGACATAAGCGCCCGATGTAATATTGACCACCTCGTTTATCACCGAGGTCCCCATTTCATCAATGTCAGCCGCCGATGAAACACTTACTCCGGGAAAATAAGTCTCAATAACTCTCTCCGTGTATTTGTAGGGCATGATGTGCAGTATATAGCCTTTGATGTCGCCGCTGAGAGTCACAAGCACCGAATGCGCAACGCCGCAAAGCGTGTTGATAAGCTTTCTTGCCTCTTCAAGCCCGACCATTTTCACCGCAGGTACGGAGATATCCGTAGGCGTTCCCAGCATATCGGCAAGAGCAGTTGCAGCGCCGCCCGAGCCCATATTTCCCAGCTCCTGAAGAACCGAAGTATGCATTTCCGTAAACTGAGAAAAACTCTGAACAGCCATTTCTATCTCCTATCCGCCGAGTATTAACGCCCTAATACCGCAAAATTATATGATAATATTGATTATATCACATAATTATACATTTTTCAACCGTGAATATAAACAAATTCCGAAAAAATGTTTATCCGACGCATACATTCGGCAGCTATTTCAGACTCTGAAAATGCTCATACACAAGCATCGCCGTCTCATTGTTCACACCTGCCACCCTTGCGATCTCATCGGGTGCGGCATTCTTCATGTCCGCCTTTGTCTTGTATTTCATCAAAAGCTTCTGTGCCTTTTTATCACCGATGCCCTTTATCTTCGTCAGTTCAAGAGTGTACTGTTCCTTTCTGTGGCGGCTTCTCTGGAATGTGATCGAGTATCTGTGCACCTCGTCCTGAATGCGTGTAAGCAGCATGAACGCCGCCTTGCTTTCGGAAATGGCTATTTCACCGCCCCCTGTGGCGATAGCACGGGTGCGGTGCCTGTTGTCCTTTACCATGCCGTACAGCGGCACATTTATCCCAAGCCTTTTCAGCACGGGAGCTACCGCATTAACCTGTCCCTGACCGCCGTCCAGCAGTATCAGATCGGGCAGAGTGGCGAATCCCTCGTCAGTGTCGTCGGGGTCGAGATAATGGAGAAATCTTCTCTCCAATACTTCCGCCATGCTGGCAAAGTCGTTCTGTATGCTTACACGCTTGATAGCGAATTTCTTGTAGTTCTTTTTCAGCGGTCTGCCGTTCTCAAATACCACCATGCCCGCAACCATTGATTCAGAGCCTAAGTTTGATATATCATAGGATTCAATGTATTCGGGCGGCTCGGGCAGTCCCAGAGCCTTTGCAAGCTCCTCCAGAGCGATTATCTCCCGTCCCGTGCGTCCCACACGTATCGAAAGATACTCTCCCGCATTTGATTTTGCCAGCGCCACCAGCTTTGCGGAGCGGCCAATCTTCGGTATCACAAGCTTCACGGCATGACCGCACCGCTCTCTAAGCGCCTGCTCGATGATGTCCCCGTCCTCGAAAACATTTTCCGTCAAGATCTCACGGGGTATCTCACGTCCGCCGCTGTAATACTGCATGATAAATTCCTCAAGCATATTTTCCCCCTCGCCGTTTCCGAGGAAGAACTCCGCCCTGTCCGCAAGCCTGCCGCCTCTGTACATTATAACAGCCGCACAAGTCTCGTCACCGTTCACAGCCGCTGCGATAACGTCCGTGTCGGGCATATTTTCATCAATAATTATCTTCTGATTGTCCGCAGCCTTCTGTATTGCCTTTATGCGGTCACGGAGACGTGCCGCCAGCTCAAAATTAAGCTCATCGGCAGCCTGCTCCATCTGCTTTGTAAGCTCCTCCACCGACTGCACCGAGCCGTCACGGATATATTCCACCGCTTCCTTAACGACAGCATTGTAATCCTCACGGGAAATACAGCCCGTGCATACGCCCATACATCTTTTTATGTGCATATTAAGGCAGGGTCTGCCCTTGCCTATTTCCTTTGGAAAGCTCCTGCTGCAATCGGGAAGCATGAATATCCTGTTTGCCTCCTCAACAGCCTGCTTCGCAACATAAGCGCTTGTATACGGCCCAATGTAAGTTCCCGCACCGTTCTTCTGAAGCTCCGCCGTAAGCCTCGGATACGGTTCATCGGATATTTTTATATAGCAATACCCCTTGTCGTCTTTCAGCAGAATGTTGTATTTGGGCTTGTGCTGCTTTATCATGGAGCATTCCAGCACCAGTGCTTCATACTCGCTGTCCGTCACGATAAAATCATAGTCATACACATTCTCCACCATTTTTGCCACCTTTGGAGTGTGATTGGGCGACTTGCAGAAATATGAAGTAACTCTGTTTTTCAGATTTTTCGCTTTTCCGATATAGATAATGTGACCGTTCCTGTCCTTCATGTGATACACCCCTGGGGACGTGGTGAGCTTTGAAGTTTTTTCACGGAGATATGGCAGACGTTCGTTCATGGATATCCCTTTCATAATATTTCAAAAGCGTCGGCAGAAGATCTGTCGGCGCTTTTTTAATGATTGCTATAAAATATTATTCTCAGAGCGAATCAATAAATTCGCCTATTCTCTTTACAGCCTCGATAATGTGATTCAGCGAATAAGCATAGGAAATACGAATGTATCCCTCTCCGCATTCACCGAAAGCATTTCCGGGAACAACCGCAACATTGTGCTCAAACAGCAGTCTTTCACAGAATTCCTCGCTGGAAAGTCCCGTTGACTTTATGCATGGGAACACATAGAATGCACCCTTAGGCTCAAAGCAGGTAAGCCCCAGCTCGTTGAGGGCATTCACCAGCCAGCGGCGGCGGATATTGTATTCCGATACCATTTTCTTGATGTCCTCATCGCAGTTGTTGATAGCCTCGATAGCCGCATACTGTGATACCGTGGGAGAACACATTATTTCATACTGATGAATCTTGAGTATCTGCTTCATAACAGGCTCGGGACCGCATATATATCCAAGTCTCCATCCCGTCATGGAATAAGCCTTTGAGAAGCCGTTTACATAAAGAGTTCTCTCCCTCATGCCGTCTATCTGAATGATAGAAACATGGGGCTCGTCACCGTATGTAAGCTCGGAATAGATCTCGTCGGACATTATCATTATGTTCGTGTCCTTCAGCACCTCGGCGATAGCTTCAAGGTCCTCTCTTTCCATAACGGCACCCGTCGGATTGTTGGGGAAAGGCAGGATAAGCAGCTTTGTCCTGTCGGTGATCTTCGACTTCAGCTCTTCCGCAGTAAGACGGAAATTGTTTTCAGCCTTTGTTACAAGGCTTACGGGAACACCGCCCATAAGCGTTACCAGCGGAGAATAGCATACAAAGCTCGGCTCAACAACAAGCACCTCGTCTCCGGGATTGACAAGCGCACGAATGCCAACATCAATGCCTTCGGAGCCGCCCACAGTGACCACCATTTCATGCTGGGGGTCATATTTAACGCCCGTCTTTTTGCAGATGTGATCGGAAATAGCCTGTCTCAGCTCGATAAGACCTGCATTTGCGGAATATTTTGTTCTGCCCTTTTCAAGTGTTGTTATAGCTTCCTTTCTGACGCTCCAGGGAGTCTGGAAATCAGGCTCGCCCACGCCTAAGGAGATAACTCCCTCTCTTGAAGCTGCAATATCAAAAAATCTTCTTATTCCCGAAGGCTTTATTACCTTAGCCTTTTCGGAAAGCACTTTATCATAATCTATCACGGAGAAACTAAGCCCCTTTCATCAACAGAATCGTTTTCAATGAAGAATCCCTTTTCCTTGTATCTTTTAAGAACAAAGTGTGTGGAAGTGGAGATAACGCCGTCGATAGTGGACAGACGCTGTGCAACAAACAGTGCGATCTCCTTGTAGTTAGTACCGCTGAGTGTAACGGCAAGGTCAAAAGAGCCGCTCATGAGCGTAACCGTATCGACCTCATCATACATCATGATCGTGCGTGCAAGATCATCAAAGCCGAAATCAGCCTTGGGCGTTACCTTAACTTCAATGAAAGCAGTAACAAGGTTCTTGTCGATAAGCTCTTCATCGGCAATAATGGAATATCCCTTGATAATGCCCTTGCTTTCGTATTCCTTGATTTTCGCGGCGACCTGGGCTTCCGTCAATCCTGTGGCGGCGGCTATATCCTTGTCGGACATACGTGCGTTCGCTTTAAGCAGGTTGATTATAGTTTTCATAAAAAACACTCCTTCTGCCGCGATGCGGCTGCCTGAACCTGTCTTCATAAGAAATGTATGCAGATTTTCGAGCATAATTTTGTTGCAGACAAGGCAAAAATCCGCAGGCGTGCTGCCGCACGGCAAGGATTTTTAACGCAGTATGCAGCAAAATTTGCCGAAAAGGCGTGTGCATATTCTTATGAAGACAGGTTCTTGTATTTATCGGTATGAAATACCGATATCGTCAAAATATCAGACAAATCTCTCCGCATTCTCGGGGTGATATTTCTCGTCCAGCAGCTTGTCGTCAACTCGGTCAAGAGCAGACCTCGGCAGCAGACTGAGAAGATCCCAGCCCAGATCAAGAGTTTCGTCAATTGAACGGTTCTCGTCGGGACGCTGTGTAAGGAAATACTTTTCAAACATACGTCCGAAGTTCATATATGCCTTGTCAAGCTCGGAAAGCTCGTCCTCGCCGATTACCGACGCCAGCGAACGTGCGTCCTGCACCTTAGCATATGCGGCAAAAAGCTGGTTTGCACAGTCGGAGTGATCTCCTCTTGTGTATCCCTCGCCGATACCGTCCTTCATCAGACGGGAAAGTGACGGAAGCACCGAAACAGGCGGATATACACCCTTCTGGTCAAGGCTTCTGTCAAGAACGATCTGTCCCTCTGTGATGTATCCCGTAAGGTCGGGAACAGGGTGGGTGATATCATCGTTAGGCATTGTAAGAATAGGTATCTGAGTTACCGAACCGCTTGAACCCTCAACAATGCCCGCTCTCTCATAAAGCGAAGCAAGATCGGAGTACAGATATCCGGGGTAGCCCTTTCTTGCGGGGATCTCGCCCTTTGAAGAGGAGAACTCACGGAGAGCCTCCGCATAAGATGTCATATCCGTAAGGATTACAAGGATATGCATATTCTTCTCAAATGCAAGATATTCCGCAGCTGTAAGAGCGCACTTGGGTGTAAGGATACGCTCGATGATAGGATCGTTTGAAAGATTGAGGAACATTACAACTCTCGAAAGAACGCCGCTTTCCTCAAAGCTCTTTCTGAAATAGTCCGCAACGTCGTTCTTTACGCCCATAGCGGCAAATACAACGGCGAAGTCCTGACCGCTCTCGTCTGCGATCTTTGCCTGACGTACTATCTGTACCGCCAGCTTGTTGTGAGAAAGACCCGAACCCGAGAAGATAGGAAGCTTCTGACCTCTGATAAGAGTTGTCAGTGCGTCTATTGAAGAAATACCCGTGTTGATGTAGTTACGGGGATATGTTCTTGAAACAGGATTAAGAGGCTTGCCGTTGATGTCGGCATATTTTTCCGCACTTATCTCGCCAAGACCGTCGATAGGCTTTCCCGCACCGCTGAAAACACGTCCCAGCAGCTCTTCGGAAAGCGCCATCTCCATAGGTCTGCCCGTAAAATGTGTACGGGTATTTTTCAGCGAAAGTCCGCTTGTGCCCTCAAAAACCTGTAAAATAACTCTTTTTCCGTCTATCTGAACAACTCGTCCGATACGCTCGGTGCCGTCGTCCAGCTTTATCTCGGCAACCTCGTCGTAGGAAGCGTTTTCCACGCCGTCCAGTGCGACCAGAGGGCCGTTGATCTCTTTAAGTCCGACATACTGAAGCATGATTACCCTCCTTTTAAGCGTTTGCCTTGACAGCACTTCTGCAAGCCTCTTCTATCTCCGCATTAAGCGTGTGGAAAAGCTCGGGCTTGTCGTTGGGTATGTCATATTTCATCTTGATGACCTTCTCGAATATTCCCGTTGACATTACAGCCGACAGCGGAATACCCTGACCGATCACCTTCAGGCAGCAGTCATAAAGGTCAAGAATGGATTTCATCATAAGGAACTGCTTTTCAAGAGGAACATAGGTATCGTCCTTGTGATAAGCATTCTGCTGCAAAAATCCGACTCTGATAACACTTGCAGTCTCGATGACCAGCTTCTGATCGTCGGGAAGAACGTCCGCACCGATCAGCTTAACGATCTCCATAAGCTTGTTTTCCTCGATCAGCAGACCCGATATTCTCGTTCTGTAATTCATGAAGTCGCTGCTTACGTTCTCGTCGAAATATTCGCCCAGATCATCGGTGTACTCCGAATAGCTGTCGTTCCAGTTGATAGCGGGATAATGTCTTGCATAGGCAAGAGCCTTGTCCAGCGCCCAGAAGCAGCGGACGAATCTCTTTGTGTTCTGTGTAACAGGCTCGGAGAAGTCCGAACCCTGAGGAGATACGGCACCGATGATAGTTACCGAACCCTCTCTGCCGTTGAGCGTCTTTACATAGCCTGCTCTCTCGTAGAACTCGGCAAGTCTTGAAGGAAGATATGCAGGGAAGCCCTCCTCCGCAGGCATTTCCTCCAGACGGCCGCTTATCTCACGGAGCGCCTCTGCCCAACGTGATGTGGAGTCCGCCATGATAGCGATATGATAGCCCATGTCACGGTAATATTCCGCAAGGGTGATTCCCGTATAAATGGAAGCCTCACGTGCCGCAACAGGCATATTTGATGTATTTGCGATAAGCACTGTTCTGTCGGTAAGTGCCTTTCCGCTTCTGGGGTCGATAAGCTGCGAGAATTCCTCAAGTACCTGAGTCATCTCGTTTCCGCGCTCGCCGCAGCCGATGTATACGATGATATCCGCATCGCACCACTTGGCAAGCTGATGCTGAGTCATTGTCTTTCCCGTACCGAATCCTCCCGGAACGGCAGCAGTGCCGCCCTTGGCGATAGGCAGGATAGTGTCAATAACTCTCTGACCCGTGATAAGGGGACGGTTTATGGGAAGTCTCTCCGCAAAGGGACGTGATCTCTTGATAGGCCATTTCTGGCAGAGCGTAAGCTCCTTTTCCTCGCCCGAATCGGTCTTGATGCGGCATACAACATCATTTATTGTATAGCTGCCGTTTTCAGCGGTCCATACAACCTCGCCGCTGAGATTGGGGCTGAGCATACATCTGTGTGTAACAGCGGGAGTCTCGGGGCATTCCGCATAGATATCTCCGCCGTTCAGTCTGTCGCCCACCTTAGCGGTAACGGTTACGTCCCACTTTTTCTTGTCGTCCAGCGAAGGAACGCTGAGTCCCTCCGAAATAAAAGCACCGCTCATTTCCGCAATCTGCTTCAGAGGACGCTCGATTCCGTCAAAAATATTGGAAATGATACCGGGTCCAAGTGTTACCGACATAGGCATTCCGGTAGGCTCAACAGGCTCGCCGGGCTTCAGTCCGGTAGTGACCTCGTATACCTGAATGGTAGTCTCGTCCTCGGTAACGCCGATGACCTCGCCGATAAGGCGCTTGTCACCAACGTAGACCATTTCCTGCATGAAAAAATCCTTTGTATTTATGACCTTAACAACAGGTCCGTTTATCGAATAAACAGTATTCAATGAAGTTCCGCTCCTCTCAGCCGTATTTTACGTCCGCACTCATTCGGCAGCGGAAGCTTCTCCGCCGAGAACGTTTTTTGCGGCAAAGAGCTTTCTCTGCTCTTTCAGTGCAGTGTCAAAGGTACGGTCAATAATAATGCCGCTTCCGCTGTTCAGCACGGAAACTCCGCCCAGACGGATAGAGCTGTCCTGACGGATATCCTCCGTTCCGACAGCCTTGCCGACAGCTGCGCTGCGGCTCATATCATAAGGCGCAAGGAAAATCACCGAATCCTTGCCTGCTCCTGCCTCCGCAGCAGCCTTTATGATGTAAGTCTCATAGTCGGGCGTTGCACGGAACTCCTCGAGACGGCTGCAAACATCGTTAAAGAGAGTGTCTGTCAGCTCTTCTCTTCTGCGGAGCGATTCCTTTTTGGCGTCAAGCTCCGCCTTGGATATCTCACGGACGCAGCGGTTTCCTATCTTCTTTGAAGCTTCGCCGATATGCTTTTCATATGTGCGTGCAGCCTCTGCGGCGGCTTCGTCCAGAATATGGCTCTTCTCGGACTGTGCCTCCTGCATAAGCTCGCTGACCTTTCCGTCAACATCGGCGTTTACTGCGTCGATAAATTTTGCAAGCTTTTCTTTATTCTGCTCCATAAAAATGATTCCTTTCGGTTAAATCTCGGGGCATGGCTCATATCCTGATGCCTATCGCCTCTTCAACATATCTTGAGATCGAAGATGTAACGCTTTCGGAAGCGTGACGGTCGGGTATCTCGACGATAAGCGGCTTTGAGCAGCTGAGCTTCAGCTGATTTACCGTGCCCTCGATAAGATGTACCAGCTTCTCCGTCATAAGTATAACAGCGGTATCGGGGTCCTTCATTGCCTCGTTAAGGGCAGCCTTTGTTTCCTCAGGCTCATGAACGACAACTCCCGGTATGCCTGCAAGGCGCATTCCGATCTGCGTGTCAACATTGTCGCTGATAAGAAAGAATTTCATATCAAAACCGTCTTTCCTAAGATCAAAGCTTGTTGATTATCATGAATGCGATAAGGAATCCGTAAAGAGCAACACCTTCACCCAGTGCAACGAAGATAAGTGCCTTACCGAAGGACTTGGGCTCTTCGCTTACAGCGCCGATAGCTGCGGGAGCTGCGCCTGCAACTGCGATACCGCAGCCGATTGAACCGAGACCTACCGCAAGAGCGGCACCGAGATAGCCGAGACCAGCCGCATTGTTTACAACAGCCGCAGCAGCGTCCGCTGTTTCTGCGGAAACGAAGTTGCCGACGGGAAGAACAGCCGCAAGTATCATTACTGCGAAGAATGAGCAAAGGTTAAGGATAAGCGCATTCTTTGCCTTTTTGCCGCTGCCGTTTTTCTTGAAGCGGTAAACAACGGGCAGAATAAGAAGAGCAACTGCGATCAGGGGAGCAATAAAGATATACATAGTTTTTTCCTCCAATATTTTTTTCACATTTTCAGGCAGCACAGCCGCCTTATATTTTACTCAATGTTTTCATTGAGGTTTGTCTGAACGGGAACAAAGGGTCTGCCGTCTCCGTCGTAGAAACGGGAGAAGATCTCATAGAATTCAAGTCTAAGTACCTGGATTCCCGAGAGCATACCCTCAAGGCACATTACAAATATGTTGCCTATTACCATGATAACGGGAGAAGCGCCCTTGTACATATCCGCAAGCGAAAGCACAACAGCCATCATGCCTGCGTGTGAAAGAACGAATCCGCCGACTCTGACGAATGAAAGCGTGTTTGTGGCATATCCCAGCAGGAACTCGAAGCACTCGAAGAAGTTGGAAGCGATAAAGTCACCCACGCCGCCTTCAAGCTTGAATTTCTTGCCCTTTATCCAGCAGCCCATAGGTTCACGCAGGAACATCAGGATAATGGGAACTACCAGCAGGAATATAACATAAGGTGCGTTCATGATGTTGTGACCCATTATAGCCGAAACAAGTCCGCCTGCAATGGCTCCGAAGAATACCAGACCTGCTATTCCGTTGTTTGCGAAAACCGCCTCCGTGTAATTCTTCTCCTTGAACTTGACGATTATGTTTATCAGCATCGTAATAACGATCATCACCATGCCGATTCCGATAGCGCCGTAAAGCACCGTGTTGATGTTTTTCATCGCCTTGAACGGCAGGAAGCTTATGCCAAGACTCTCATAAACGGGGTCAAGCAGCTCTTCCGTTCCGAAAACGCTTCCGTAAAGTGTTCCGAATATTGCACTGGATACGCCCAGACGGCTCATTATCGCACCCAGCTTTATCTTTTTCAGCTTCCAGAGCAGTGCGCCGATTATCGCAACGCATATTCCCTGCCCCAGATCGCCGAACATTATTCCGAACAGCAGCGTATATGTTATAGCCACCAGCGTTGTGGGGTTGATGCCGTTGTAGGACGGCAGACCGTACATTTCAACGAACATTCCAAAAGGCTCGGAGAATTTTCCGTTTTTCAGCTTTATCGGCGGACGGAGCTTGTCGTTCTCGTCCGAAGGCTTTCTAAGCACAGATACCGATTCAACGCTGTCGAACATCTTCTCAAATCTTTCGGCGTCGCTCTGGGGAACAAATCCCACGATATAGAACTTGTCTCTCACCACAGCCGCCTTGCTTCTAAGATCAAAGCTGTCATGAAGCTCTTTCAGCCTTGTGAAATACCTGTTCAGCTCGGGCAGCCTGTTTTGAACATAAGTGTCCATTTCCTTTGAAGTGGTCTCCAGCTTCTTTTCCAGCTCCGCAGTCTCCTTTTTAAGCTCCGCAAGAGCCTCCTCCGCATTGCCCCTTACGAAGTCGGGAATGTGGATCCTCTCGTAATAGAGGGAATTGAAGATGCTGTCCGTCTCCTCGTAAACCGTTGTGGGAGTGAAATATACGCCCCAGTAATACTCATCGTCCTTTGAAAAGGGCATGAAATAAAACGGTTTGTCCATATAATAATCCAGCTTGTTGAAGCTGTCCTCGGGCAGCTTTCCGAAGCGTATCTTTATATGCTCGCAGGAGAATATCCTGTCGAAGTCAACCTTAAGTCCGACAAGATGCTCCACCTGAAATAATGCCTGCTTTCGCTCGGAGAGCTGCTCGTCAGCCTCCTTGCGTGCATTTTTCAGCTTGATGATCTGCGCTCTTGCAGCGCTTATTTCCTTCGCCATGGCATCGACCGACATATCCGCTATATCGGAGCAGTCGGCAGCGGAATATTTAACTCCGCAAAGTCCCGTAATGTCCGCAAGCATTTTCAGCGGAGCGCTGTACGGGTTTTCCTCCCTAAGCGAAACTGCTGCATCGCCTGCCGTCTTTACAGCAGACTCAATATGAAAGCAGCCGCTTTGGGTGATAATACGCAGGACCTCGTCAAGATCGGATACAAGACCCGCTATATTGACAAGCTCCATTCTTTCGATAGATGACATACCGCTCTCCATTCTGCCGCCTTACGGCAGCTTTAAAATTTTAGCAGTTAAGGAATTGTCTCTGAAGATATTCCTTAATTATGCCCTTACCATTACAATATCAGCAGGGGTTCAATATTTTTTCTCGGCACGGAATATCTTATGCCCTCAATGACCCTTATGATATTTCTTACTTCGTTTTCCATAAGATAATTAAAGGCATATACCGCAGCGGGAGCCTCCTGCACGGAAGCAAGCTCTCTTCTGAAATGATCGTACTGGAGCCTCAGCGCCGCCGTTTCAAGATCATCGGATTCGATACCGCTGCGCTTCATGAGCCTGCCGTAATAGGTCTTTTCAAGACGGCGTGCAAAATCCTCGCCGTCGGCGGAAGCATAAAGCTCCTCCATTTTTTCCTGGCTCATGTGACCGAAAGGAAGCATAAGCCTGCGTATCTTTTCGGCGTCCTCATGGAAGTAAGCAGTCATTCTGTAACTGTTTATTATATTGATAAGGTCCGTCTGGACTCCGATAAATTCCGAAAGCTCGTCGGCAGTCTTTTTTCCGAAAAGCTCTGCGGACTCCATAAGGCGGTTGTAATAATACCGTCTAAGCCTTACCTCGCAGCCCGTATAATCTATCTTCTCCCCCTCTTCGGGAGCGAAGAATTTCAGCAGATTGTGATATTCGGTCTTTGAAGTAAAATCCAGCAGATCGCTGAAGCTTTTTACCTGTGCAAGCCCGATCATATCAAAGGAAAGATACTCGTTCATGTATACAGGCATTGTCTGGATATGCTTATCCGTCTCGCCTGCATTGATGTATCTTATGCATTCAAGTATCTGCTCGATCTCCTCACGGAGAATACGGAAATTGAAAAATTCCTGCTTGTTCAGCTGCTCAAAGCCCGCAACTCTGATATATGTCATGAATTCGTGCTTGTGCAGCAAGTCCTCCAGCAGACCTCTGTGAACGGTGTTGGTGTCCACCGACGCAAGCGTCTCGCCGTAAGCGGCTGTGTTTTTCAGAAATTCCGCAGCCTCCTGAACGGTGCGGCATTCCAGCATTTCCGAAAAATCATCGCTTCTCAGCCGTTTTCCGTAGATCGAACGGATCTTTGCAACGGTTGCGGGCGCATTTTTTACCGCATTTTTATTTTCCACAGCAAACCTCCGCAAAATTTATAGCCGATCATTACTGACCGATCACCGCTTTGAAGATCTCGTCCTGCCAGCGGTCATGATTCTCGCTGAAAGCCGATTCCATCTGCTTTATCTCATTTTCCGCAGCCGAATTGATCTCGGCGATCTTGGCTGCCGTGCGGTCCTCTTCGTCGGCGCCGATCTGAGCAAGCTTTTTGTCAGCCTCCGCAACGCTGCCGTTCACGATCTTTTCAGCCTCGGCCTTTGCGTCCGCAATGACCTGTATCTTGTTTTTCTGTGCTTCTTCAAGACGATCCGACGCAGCCTTGTCAATATCCAGTATCGTATTGATGATATTTTCCACTGTATGTCAGACTCCTTTCCGATTTATGTGAGACGGCACGGCTGAAATCATGCCATGCCGTCCGCACCTATTATAATAGTATTTTCTTTTACATATTTATATATCCGAATATTAATTTTATGTAAAAAATGACCGTTAGTTTTTCAGGCTGTGAAGAGGTGCGGGGATCTGTCCGCCTCTTGCAATAAACTTCGAGGGAGAGAACTTGTTTACGTTCATAACAGGACCCTTTCCGAAGAGTCCGCCCCAATCCAGCATCTCGCCTTCCTTCAGTCCGATAGCGGGGATAACACGTACAGCGGTGGTCTTTGTGTTGACCATGCCGATAGCCGCCTCGTCTGCGATCATAGCGGAGATAACGTCCGCAGGAGTATCTCCGGGAATAACGATCATGTCAAGACCGACGGAGCATACAGCCGTCATAGCCTCCAGCTTCTCTATGCAGAGAGAGCCGTTCACGGCAGCGTCTATCATGCCTGCGTCCTCGGATACGGGGATAAACGCACCTGAAAGTCCGCCTATTCTGGAGCAAGCCATTACGCCGCCCTTTTTAACTGCGTCATTGAGCAGTGCAAGTGTTGCGGTAGTACCGCAGGCACCGCAGCTCTCCAGACCGATCTCTTCAAGGATATGAGCAACACTGTCGCCGACAGCAGGTGTGGGAGCAAGGGAAAGGTCAACGATGCCGAAGGGCACGCCCAGTCTTTCGGAAGCGGTAACACCAACCAGCTGACCGACTCTTGTGATCTTGTAAGATGTTTTCTTGATGATATCGGAGATCTCTGTGATGTTTGCATCGGGATACTTAGCCAGTGCGGAGCGTACAACGCCGGGGCCGGAAACGCCAACGTTGATAATGCAGTCAGGCTCGCCTACGCCGTGGAAAGCACCTGCCATAAAGGGATTATCCTCAACGGCATTGCAGAATACGACCAGCTTTGCGGCACCGAAGCACTGTCTGTCAACAGTCCTCTCGGCACACTCGCGGACGATACCGCCCATCATGCGGCAGGCGTCAAGGTTGATGCCTGTTTTTGTAGAGCCGACGTTAACGGAGGAGCATACCTTTGTTGTAAGGTCAAGAGCCTCGGGGATAGATCTGATAAGTCTTTCATCGCCTGCGGAGAAGCCCTTCTGAACAAGAGCGGAATATCCGCCGATAAGGTCAACTCCAACAGCCTTTGCAGCCTTTTCCATTGTAAGCGCAAACTTTACGGGGCTTGCATTGCAGGCAGCGGAAACGATGGCGATAGGCGTAACGGAAAGTCTCTTGTTGATAATCGGGATACCGTATTCCTTTTCGATATTCTCCGCTGTTACGGCAAGCTTTGCGGCGCAGCGTGTTATCTTGTCGTAAACCTTGTCGCACGCCTTATCGATATCGCTGTCTATGCAGTCCAGCAGGGAAATTCCCATTGTGATAGTTCTGATATCAAGACATTCGTCCTGAATCATCTTAATAGTTTCAAGTATATCGTAAACATCAATCATTGTAAAACTCCAATCCGCCGCATTTTGCAGCGCTTATATTGCCGTTTCGGCGGCTCAGATGCGGTGCATTGTGTTGAAAATATCCTCGTGCATTGTAAGGATCTTCAGACCCTGAGCTTCGCCCAGTGCGGTCATTTTGTCCGAAAGGTCAGCAAAGCTGCCCTTGAGTGAAGAGATATCCGCCAGCATTATCATAGCGAACATATCCTGAAGAACGCTCTGTGTTACCTCAATAACATTTGCGTTGTTTTCAGCGCATACAGCGCTTACCTTTGCGAGAATACCAACGGCGTCCTTGCCGATAACAGTGATGACAGCTCTCATAATCCAATATTCCTTTCGTTTTAACCGACAAAGCCGACTGCCCGAGCCTGCTTCGCCATATATTTTCAGATATTAACATTATAGCATACCCGACAGGAAATTATAATAGCATAATTCTACAAATCCCACCGCCTGCGCATGGTGAAATTTGTAACGTTTTTTCGGATAAAACCGTTACTTTATGCCGCAGGATATGATATAATATATAATTGCAGGAGTATCAGAGATCTTCACTGCAAAATCAGCACAAAAAGGAATAAAAATCATGCTTCTTACCTTTGCTGCAATGGCTGTTTTCGGCGTATGTGTGCTTTATGACAATTATACTCATAAAAAGGAACGCCGTGCCGTGCCGAAAATACTTATGTCGATAATGGGTGTTGCCGCATTGGCAATAGCCGTCATAGCACTTTTTTCATATATGTCCCAGAGCGGACTTATGTAAAGGAATGAAATTTATGAATCTTATAGACTGCCACACACACTCGGCCAACTCTCCCGATGCCGTGAACGCACCCGAGGCAATGGTGCTTACGGCTATGGATATGGGCTTGTCCGCCTATGCTCTCACCGACCACTGCGAGATAAACCGCTGGTTCCCCTATGAGCATTACACCGAGCATTTCAATCCCGAGGATACCTATGATTTTGCCCGCAGCTTTGAAAATGCCATGACTGACAATCTCCGGCTGAAAGAAAAATATAAGGGAAAGCTGAACTTTGTCAACGGCATTGAGCTTGGACAGGCTCAGTTCGACTTCGGACTTGCCTCCGCAGCAGCCTCCGATGCACGCCTTGATTTTATCATAGGCTCCTGCCACCAGGTAAGAGGCTATGACGACTTCGCTTTCACCGACTATACAAAAACCTCTCCCCAGGAGCTTGTGGATCAGTATTATAAAGAGATCTACGAGATATGTCAGTGGGGCAGATTCGATGTGCTGGGTCATCTCACCTACCCTCTCCGCTATATAGAGGGCAATCACGGTCTGAAAGTGGATATGTCGGGCAATGATGAGATCATCGCCGAAAGCTTTAAGCTTCTTATCCAAAACGGCAAGGGCATTGAGATAAATACCAGCGGCTACCGTCAGAAGTACGGCAAGCCTTTCCCCGACCTTTATTATGTAAAAATGTTCCGTGACTTAGGCGGAGAATTCATATCAATAGGCTCCGATGCACACTGCACCGAGGATCTCGGCAAGGGTATCCGTGAGGGTGCGGAGCTTGCCATGGCGGCAGGCTTTGATAAGCTGACCTATTTCGTGGGAAGAAAGCCTCATCAGATAAAGCTTTGAGCCGCATATAACGCAAATATATGAAAGGAGCTGTCGTTTATGGCAGATCAGGTATTCCCTACCAAGGGAAATCTTTTAAGCACAAAAAAATCGCTGTCACTTTCAAAGCTGGGCTTTGAGCTTCTTGACAGAAAGCGTAATATACTTATCCGTGAAATGATGATGATGATCGACGCAGCAAAGGCGCTCCGCGGTTCTATCGAGGATACCTATAAGCAGGCATATGCCGCACTCCAGAATGCAAATATCACTCACGGAATCATTGGCAGTATAGCCGATGCAATGCCCGTGGACGATTCGCTGAATATCGCCGTCCGCAGTGTAATGGGCTGTGAGCTTCCCAGGCTTACGATATCCGAGGAGACACTTGAGATACCCTATGGCTTTGCCTCTACGGACAGTAATATAGATAAAGCGTATATCTGCTTCGATAGAGTAAAGCATATGACCGTCATGCTTGCTGAGGTTGATAATAGTGTGTATCGCCTTGCCAATGCAATAAAAAAGACGCAGACGAGAGCGAATGCGCTGAAAAATATCGTAATTCCTCGCTATCAGGGAATAGTTAAGTTTATCAGTGACAGCCTTGATGAAAAAGAGAGAGAGGAATTCTCTCGACTGAAGGTCATTAAGGCGCAGAAACAGCGTAAAAAGTATCGTATAGCGCAGAAAAAGAAGTATGCCGAAATGCTGAGAGGAGAAAATCCCGAGCAGTAATCACAGTATAAAAGTTTCGTCCACCTTTTCAAAGGTGGCAGGTTTTGAAAGGGCAGCGCCCTTCACGGGAATCCAAAGGGCAGAGCCCGTGGTCGCCCTCCGCAGAGGGCGAAACTCCCCGGGAATACCGAGAAATGCGAAGCATTGCGAGGCTGAACTTAATAATTATATATAACAAAACGGCTGAGAAAAAATCCCAGCCGTTTTGTTTTATGCAATTGAAATAATGCTCATTCCAAATTATTAAACATAAAACATATAAAAATTCCATTTATGCAATTAGAACCTGTCTTCATAAGAAATGTGTGCGGATTTTCGAGCATAATTTTGTTGCAGACAAGGCAAAAATCCGCAGGCGGGCTGTCGCCCGGCAAGGATTTTTAACGCAGTCTGCGGCAAAATTTGCCGAAAAGACGTGCGCATATGCTTGTGAAGACAGGTTCTTATATATCTTCAATGTAAAATCAGCAGTGGAATCATGAAATATCCGTGTAAAATATTTATCCTTTCAGAAATTCGTCCGCATCATCTCTGCCGCAAAATCTGTACAGAGTTTTGTCAGTGTATTTTTTCAGTATCTCCTCTATCCGAGGCTTCGTTTCCGTGCAGAACGATTCTACAAACTTCAAAAAATCATCGTCCAATTCCTGTTCCGTCCACGGAATATCATCTCTCTTTTTCCCGATCCTGCCTCTTATTCCCTCGATGCATATATCTGTGGGATAATCCATATAAAATACAGTATCGGCTTCATTAACTCTCAATTCAAGCGTACTTATGTAGTTTCCGTCAATTATCCAGCTGTCATCGGACATTATCTCCCGTAATTTTTCCACAAGTTCATCATGGGTAATATGTGTTCTGTCACTGCGCCAGTACAAATTATCCATATGAAACAAATTTATTCCCGTAAGCAAAGCTAATTTTTTTGAAAAACAGCTCTTGCCTGCTCCGGGCGAACCGATAACAATTATTTTCTTCATGTATACCCCTTTTTCCGCTAAAACAATTCTTAAAAGCTTTTCAGCCAAACAATTTTTACCATTATACCATTAATTTAAAATAAGGTCAACATAAAAAAGAAAAACAGCCGACGCCCGAAAGCACCGACTGTTTCTCCGAAAGGACGAGTTCACCCCGTTTGTCAAAGGGCAAATCTCAAGCGAAGCGCTCGGATAAGCACTTCCCTACGGTCAATATATATTATACAGTTTTGGAAATATTCAATAATGTGAAAAATCACTTTACAGCCTCGCCGAGAGCCTTGCAGTTTGCAAGATCATCATCGGAAGGCTCGCCGTTTGCCATAACGCCGTCGTTGACAAGTACACCGCCTGCTGCCTTTACACGGTCAGCCCAGTTTCTCATCCATTCGCCGTCGCCCCAGCCGTAAGAGCCGAAAAGACCGACCTTCTTGCCCGAAAGCTTGCTTTCATTAGCTGCGAAGAAAGGCTCAAATTCGCTTTCTTCAAGCTCTTCCGCACCCATTGCGGGGCATCCGAGAAGTACAGCCTCGTAATCCGCAACATCACCCGAAAAATCGGAAACGGAGAAAAGCTCTGCGCCTGCTGCTTCCGCAGCAGCCTGTGCCATCTGCTCTGTGTTGCCTGTGCCGCTCCAGTAAATAACCGCTGTTTTCATAATAAGATCCTCCTGTTGATCGTAAAAATAATATTCGGCATAAAATTATCAGGAGATTTTAAGTGCCTGATAGATCGTATAGCCGCTTTCCAGCCTTTTGCAGAGAAAGCTTCTGCATCTGCTGTAAATTTCAAAGGTATGTGCCGCTTTTTCAGGGTCGCAGTAGACCTTCCAGCAGCCGCTGAGAATATAGTTTTCCCCGTTGTTCTTCAAAAATCCCTTTACATCGCCTGTGGGATATCCGAGGAACAGCCCTATTTCATGAGGAAAATCGCCCTTTTCGGAAACACGCTCCGCAAGCCGTTCCAGCTGTTCGCTGACAGTGCCGTGATAGCCGAAGCTGTCAAGCATGGCTCTGCGGTCCTTTTCCGCAAGACTTGCCGCCAGAAGCTTTTCATTATATAAAAATATTAATGCTCTGCCCCTGCACTCACACAATATTTTTATTTTAAGCCCCTTTTTCGCAGCCTGTGTGTTGAACATTTCAATACCGCCGTCAACATCAAGCTCGCTGCGTCCCAGCGACATAAGTGCCGAAGGCTTTATACCCAGCAGCGCAGGCGCCGTGTGATAAGCCAGCTTCTGTTCAAAACGTCTGCATTCTTCACAAGACATATCCCGCAGCCCTTCCTTTCATATAATTAGCTATTGCTAACTGTATTGCTTTTAAAAAGCGGACAGGATAAAATATCCTCCGCAATCATCGGCAAAGCACTGATTAGCATTTGCTAACCGAATATATAATAACATATGCATTGCCCTTTGTCAAGGGGATATTGTCGATTTGTAAAATATAAACAATATCATACAATGCATATGAAATCAGTTGTCAACTCCGCACAATACTGTCTGCTTTATTTAACAGCGGTAAAAAACAGTCTGGGGAATCTGAAAATAATATCGCCGTTTTTCTGTTTTGGATACTCATTTTCAAGTTCCGCAAGGATATCCTGTTCAAATTCATTCTTTTCGGCATCATTCAGCCTATCGAGATAAGGTTTAAGTCCCGTTGAACGATACCATTCGATAATACTCATATGGGACGGCATAGAATGAAAATAGGTGATAAGGCGCATATCAAAGGACGAAGAAATTTCCGAAAGCACATCATAATATTCCGACTCCGAAAGCGTATAAAATATCCTGCTGTTCCCGAGTTTATCCGCCCATTTTTCCCGTGAAGAGACCTCACGGATAATTCTATGAACAGGCTCCTTTGTATTAACGGGTATCTGCACTGCAAGCACGCCGCCGTAATTAAGCACGCTCATCATATTTTTAAGAAGCTTTTGATGTTCGGGGACCCACTGAATGCAGGCATTGGAGAACACCACATCATATTTTTCGGTCAATTTAGGAAAATCGTTTGAAGCATCGAAAAGCATAAAATCCACATCGGGATTTTCCGCCTTAGCCTTTTCTATCATATTGGGAGAAAAATCCGCTCCCGTCACATGAGCATCGGGGAATTTATTTTTCAGCACACGGGTACTATTACCGGGGCCGCAGCCTATATCTATCACATTTTTGGGGGAATCGACAGGTATCATAGCCGCAAGATCAATTGAGGGCTGAGTTCTTTGTTTTTTAAATTTAAGGTACTGATCGGCGTTCCAATCGCTCATTATTATCATTCCTTTCGTTTTTCGCATTTATTAATAACATCATACAGCATAATCTTTAAGAACCTGTCCACATAGAATCAAAATCTACGCAAAAGCGTGTGGATATGCGAAATAATACACATAGTTTCAGCGT
>CAKSKG010000030.1 GCA_934464775.1 uncultured Oscillospiraceae bacterium | reverse complement strand
ATCATGGAACGCATCAAAGATGCTGTAAGCGTTGTTCTTTTCATAAGGTGTAAGTCCATACATAAAAATTCCTCCTTGAGCTTTTGCGTCTGCTTTCTGCGGACGCCGCATATAAATTTTATCCGATCACATTTAACTGTGACACATTGGAACCACTGCTTTCTTTTTATTTTATTCTGTCTCTCTTGTTTTGCTCTCTTTTCTTTCAACAACTATATAATAAAGCTCTTGTTTGAGCATTTGATTATGTTTTTGTGAAAGTTAGATGAAAATTAGCACTCTCATATATAGAGTGCCAGCATATGCTATATTTAAGTGCTAATATAACTTTACCTATACTTAAAATACATTTCACCAAGTTTATAAGCATATTCGGATAAATTTCACTTTTACTGTAATTTCACAGTGATTTTCCATGCTCTTGATTGAATTCACAGAGCTTCGGATATATAATATGCCTGTAAGCAAAAACCGATAAAACCGCAGAACACATAGTTTTGCAATAACCAAAGGAGAAAAAGCAATGAATTTATCCGTCAAAAGAATAGCAGCAGCCGCTGCAGCGATCGCAGTAACAGCAGGTTCCGTTTACACAGGCGTATGTCTTTCCTCAAACGGAGTGACAGCTTCGGCAGACAATACAGCAAACAGTGCTGTTTCCTACACAGGCAAAAAGCCAAAGTACATATTTATGTTCATCGGCGACGGCATGAGCTATCCTCAGATACAGGTCACACAGGACTATTATTCCGCTCTGGGCGATGTGAATGACAACAATATCCTTGAAGCAAATTCTTATCTTAACTTCACACGCTTTGAGGCAGCAGGCTCGGCAATCACATATGATTCCACATCGTTCTGCCCCGATTCCGCATCTACCGCAACCTCACTCGCCACAGGCTGCAAAACATACAGCGGCACGATCAACATGGACGAGACTTACACCACATCTTATGAAACTATCGCCGAAAAGCTGAAAGATCAGATGGGCTACAAGGTGGGCATCATCTCCAGCGTAAACCTCAACCACGCAACTCCTGCCGCATATTACGCTCATCAGGCAAGCAGAAACAGCTACTATGAGATTGGTCTTGAAATGATAGATTCCGATTTTGACTACTTTGCAGGCGGCGGACTCAAGCAGATCAACGGCAAGAACGGCGATCAGACCAGCCTTTATGAACTTGCCGAGGACAAGGGCTACAACGTTATCATGACGCAGGACGAAGCAGAAAAGCTTACTGCAAAGGACGGAAAATCTATCATCATCGGTGAAACGCTTGCCGATTCCGACGCTCTTTCCTATGCAAATGACCGCAAAAACGGCGAATGGTCGCTTTCCGATTATGTTGAAAAGGGCATCGAGGTGCTTGACAACGACAAGGGCTTCTTTATGATGGTCGAGGGCGGAAAGATCGACTGGGCTTGCCACGCAAATGACGCAGGCTCCACTATCTCCGATACAGTCGCTCTCAGCGGAGCTGTTGACCAGGCTATAAGCTTCTACAAGCAGCACCCCGATGAAACTCTTATCGTTGTAACGGGCGACCACGAAACAGGCGGTCTTACTATCGGATATGCAGGCACAAACTACGATACATTCCTTACAAACCTGAAAAACCAGAAGCTTTCCTATGCAAAGTTTGACAGCGACTATGTTGCAAAGTACAAGGAAAACGGCACAAGCTTTGACAGCGTTATGAAGGATATCACACGTCTTTTCGGACTGAAAGCTCCCGCAGGCTCTGCCGAGGCCGAGGTACAGATGGACAGTGCGGACAAGCACCCCGAATCCGACAATGACGGCACTCTTGAGCTTACCGAATATGAATATCAGCTGCTTAAAGATGCATACGATACAACAATGACAAGAACAGGCGATGAGGAGATCAGCCAGGCTGAATATGTTCTCTACGGTTCATATGAGCCTCTTACGGTAACTATCACACATCTTCTCAACAACAAGTCGGGCGTGAACTTTGCTTCATATGCTCACACAGGTCTCCCCGTAGGAGTATTCGCTCAGGGCGCAGGCAGCGAGCTTTTCAACGGCTACTATGACAACACAGACATCTACAACAAGCTTGCTTCACTGACAAATATCCGCTGATAAGCATACGATCAACCGACAAAAATGTAAAGGCGGAGCCTTTTATGGGGCTTCGCCTTTTTTACGAAAAGAGGAAGAAAATTGAAAGAAAAGCTCAGAGAAAAACTGCCCGTTATCGTTGGGATCGTACTTATAATTATCCTTATTCTTATCCCCACAGGCTTTGAGGGCGCACAGATATATCAGGGAACGGAGCGTGTCCCCGCAGAGGTATTGTCCGCCGACAACAGCCAGATCGTTGACAACGGACTTATCAGAACAGGCGAGCAAAGCTGCTCCGTCAGGGTGCTGAAAGGAAAATTCAGGGACCGTACCATTGACAGCGCCGTGAATATGCTGACAGGCTCATATGAAAACGACAAGATATTCAGCGTCGGCGACAAGGCACTTATTATAATCAGCTATAACGGCAGCGAGATACTGTCGGCAGCAATGATAGATCATTACCGGCTTGATTATGAGATAATACTTGCCGTGATATTCGCCGTTATACTTGTTGCAACGGCAGGAAAAACGGGATTTCGCTCCCTGCTTTCCTTTATACTCACCGTGCTTGCCGTATGGAAGGTGATCGTTCCACTTTATCTTAAAGGCGCAGACCCCATAATCAGCGGAGCAGTATTTACAGCGCTGCTTTCGGTCATGATAATCGCAATGGTATACGGCTTTGACAAACGCTGCTTTGCGGCAGTGGCCGGAGTCATGTCGGGAGTTGTGGTGGCTCTTCTTTTCGGAGCGGTTTTCACCTCGCTTTTCAAAATACACGGTGCTGTAATGTCCATGTCGGAAAGTCTTTTATACTGCGGCTACGGCAATCTCAGCCTTACAAGCATTTTCACGGCAGCCATATTCATCGGCTCCTCGGGAGCGATGATGGACCTTGCTGTGGACATTACCTCCGCAATGCACGAGATAACGCTGAAAAAGCCCGATATCGGCAAAAAGGAGCTTATCGTTTCGGGAATGAACATCGGCAAGGCGGCAATGGGAACAATAAGCACCACCCTGCTGCTTGCATATACGGGCAGCTGCATTGCAATGCTGATGGTATTTACCGCCCAGGGCACTCCCCTTATCAATATCCTCAACTATAAATATGTTGCGGCGGAAATAGTCCACACCGTTGCGGGAAGCATCGGTCTTACAGCGGTAGCTCCCCTTACGGCGGTACTTGGAGGAATGCTGCTTGCCAATAAGAACCTGTCTTCATAAGAAATGTATGCGGATTTTCGAGCATAATTTTGTTGCAGACAAGGCAAAAATCCGCAGGCGTGCTGCCGCACGGCAAGGATTTTTAACGCAGTATGCAGCAAAATTTGCCGAAAAGACGTGTGCATATGCTTATGAAGACAGGTTCTAAGCACGGCAGCTGAAAATGATCGTCTCTTGACAGCCGTTTTTGCGTTTGATATAATTAAGTGGAAGTTCATATGCTCACGGAGATGATAAAAATGACTGAAATCGAAAAGCTTGAAGCGGGGCTGGAATACTGCTATGATGACCCCGAGGTGGAAGCAAGAAAGGAAAATGCAGTTGTTCAGTGCAGAAAATACAATGCTATTGACGATACCGATTATGACGCTCAGTATGCACAGCTGAAAGCCATGCTGGGCAGTGTTGGCGAAAAGGTATGGATAGCAAAGACCTTTAACTGCGACAACGGCAAAAAAATATTCATCGGAGACAATTTTACAGGAAATTATAACCTTACCATACTTGACATACGAGAGGTCTATATCGGAAACAACGTAATGATCGGACCAAATACACTGATAACAACAGTGGGTAACCCTGTCACGCCTATGGCAAGGCGTCAACACATGGCATTTGCAAAGCCTGTGCATATCGGCGATGATGTGTGGATCGGCGGAAATGTAACTATACTTCCGGGAGTAAGCATCGGAAACAATGTTGTTGTCGCAGCAGGCGCAGTGGTCACAAAGGACATTCCCGACAACTGCCTTGCAGGCGGAATTCCCGCTAAAATTATAAAGTCTATCCCCAATGATACTGTATAATGTGCATTCGTGCCGCAGGCTATCCTTTCTTGACAAGAGCATTTTTATCTGCTATAATATTCTAAAATATCAATTGACGTGAAAGGAAACGGCTATGAAGAAATGTATGGACGCAGATAATCTGCACAGACGGCTGAAAAAAATAATCGGTCAGGTGAATGCCATTGACCGCATGATAGACGAGGACGTTCCCTGCGAGGATATTCTTTCTCAGATAAACGCCGCAAAATCTGCGCTGAACAAGGCAGGTCAGGTCGTTTTGGAGGGTCACATCAACCACTGCATCAGAGATGCAGTTGAACGGGGCGACACCGAAGAGATCGCCAATTTTACAAAGGCTATCGAAAGATTCGCCAATATGCAGTAAAATAAGCTTTTGGAAAGCAGCCATTTTTGGCTGCTTTTTTATTTTATCCTCTTGACAACTTATACCCCCTATGGTATAATGCAATCAAAGAACCGATACCCCCATGGGTAGTTTAGGCTTTAAAAAAAGGAATATCGAACTTTTAAGCCGATATTCGGAAAGGAAAGATCATGAAAAAGCTTATGAAAAAACTTGAGGAGCTGCTTGAGATCGGCGGTACAAAAAAGGACATCGCCTTTCTCATTATTTCTGCGATATCGCTTATCATCAGTCTTGCAGATCCCGATGATATACTGCCGTTCAATATATCGTGGGTTGCTATTATCCTCTGCGGCGTGCCGATAATACTTGAAGCAGTGATAGGGCTTGTGACGGAATTTGACATCAAGGCGGACGTTCTGGTGTCCCTTGCGCTTATCGCTTCCGTATGCATAGGCGAGGATTTTGCGGCAGGCGAGGTTGCATTTATCATGCAGCTGGGAGGTCTGCTTGAAGATCTTACCGTTGCAAAGGCTATGGCAGGCATTGAAAAGCTTGTCCACCTCACTCCCCGTACCGCAAGGATAATCTCCGACGGAAAGGAGCAGATAATTCCTGCGGAAAATGTCAAGGTAGGCGATATTCTCCGTGTGCTCCCGGGCGAGACGATAGCCGTTGACGGCATAATAATCTCGGGAGAAACAAGCGTCGATCAGGCGGTAATGACAGGCGAATCTCTGCCCGTGGACAAGACCGTCGGCGATGAGGTGTCCTCGGGAACGGTAAATCAGTTCGGCGCATTCGAGATGAAGGCTTCAAAGGTAGGCGAGGATTCCTCTATACAGCGAATGATAAGGCTCGTTCAGTCAGCCGATGCAGGCAAGGCAAAGATAGTCGGACTTGCGGACAGATGGGCAACATGGATAGTGATAATCGCCCTGACTGCGGCGGCTCTCACATGGGCAATAAGCGGCGAGATAATCCGAGCAGTTACCATACTTGTTGTATTCTGCCCCTGCTCGCTTGTTCTGGCAACGCCTACGGCTATCATGGCAGGCATAGGAAATGTTACAAAGCACGGCTTTCTTGTCCGTGAGGGCGACGCTCTTGAAAGACTTGCCAAAATAAAAATGATATGCTTCGACAAAACAGGCACACTCACCTACGGCAAGCCCGAGGTCACAGATATTTACGCAGTAAGCATGAGAAGTGACGAGCTTCTTGCCCTTACCGCAGTTGCCGAAAATTATTCCGAGCACCCTCTCGGAAAAGCGATACTCCGCTCCGCAAAGGAAAAGGGGCTTACAATAAATATCCCCAAAGCGGAGGATTTCTCAATGAACGCAGGAAAGGGCATCAAGGGAACGGTCAGCGGCAGAGAAATTCTCGCAGGAAATATCAAGCTTCTTGCCGAAAACGGCATATCCGTCCCCGAGAATATCCTTGAAAAAGCCGATGCTTATATACAAAAAGGCTCCACTGTAATATTCACGGCATATGACGGCGTGACCGCAGGCTTCATTGTTCTTTCCGATACGCTTCGACCCGAAAGCCGCAGCATGATAAAACGCCTTAAAGAGCTGGGAGTTGAGCCGGTTCTGCTGACGGGAGACAATGAAAATGCAGCAAAAAATATCGCCCGTAAGCTTGGCATAATTCAGGTAAAGGCAAACTGTCTGCCCGAGGACAAAATGAATTACATATCCGAGTATCGGAAAAACGGCTCTACAGCTATGATCGGTGACGAAATAAACGATGCCCCCGCACTTAAAACCGCCGATGTGGGCATAGCAATGGGCGGAGTCGGCAGCGATATTGCGGTAGACGCAGCCGACATTGCACTTGTTGATGATGAGGTAAAGGAGCTTCCACACCTCATTGCCCTTTCAAAGCGAATGATGACAACAATAAAAGTCAATCTCACATTCTCAATGCTGCTGAATTTCACGGCGATAGTTCTTGCGATAACCGCTGTACTGAACCCTGTCATAGGAGCACTTGTCCACAACTGCGGCTCGGTACTGGTAATAATAAACTCCGCACTGCTTTTAAAATGGAAAGAGAGAAATAAATAATGATAACAGGAATAATCGGAATCATCATCGGACTTATGGTAGTGATCGCAGGAATATACTACCTCAAAAACGACAAAGAGGAAAATTCAAAGAAGATCTACGGCACTATTTCCGCAATAGGGGCGGTCGTCACGATCATTTCTGCGGTAATACTTATCTCAAATATCTGATTTGATCTTATCGGAGAGCATGGCTTTGGCTTATGCTCTCTTTTTATATGCACTCGTAAAATAAAAGAAAAAGCTGCCGCACCGAAAATCGGCACAGCAGCCTGTATAACATTTGTTATATCACATTTCGTTTCTGTTTTCAAGTGCGCGGAAAAGCGTCACTTCATCGGCATATTCAAGCGTTCCGCCCACAGGCAGACCGAATGCAAGACGTGTGACCTTAACACCCAGCGGTTTCAGCAGCCTTGAAAGATACATTGACGTTGCATCGCCCTCAACAGTTGGATTCACCGCCATTATGACCTCTTTCACGCCGCCCCCGTTTATCCTCGCCAGCAGTTCCTTTATTTTAAGACTGTCGGGAGTGATACCGTCGATAGGCGAAATAAGTCCGTGCAGCACATGATAAACTCCCTTATACTCTCTGGTGCGCTCGAAAGCGGTTATGTCCTTGGGAGCCTCCACAACGCAGACCGTTGAATGATCTCTCGTTTCATCGGCACACACGGGACAAAGCTCGCTGTCGGTAAAATTCATGCAGCAGCGGCAGGTATGGACCTTGCTGCGTGCATTGAGTATCGCCTGAGCAAAATCCTCGGCATCTGCTTCGGGCATAGACATAACATAATATGCCAGTCTCTGCGCCGACTTCATTCCGATACCGGGCAGCTTTGCGAACTGCTCCGCCAGAAGCACAAGGGGAAGAGCCGTACTTTCAGCCATTATCAGAACAGGCCGGGGAAGGAAACGCCGCCTGTGATAGCGCCCATCTCATTTTCGGAAACTTCCTCGATCTGGTTAACACACTCGTTGAATGCGCTGATGATGAGGTCCTGAAGCATCTCGATATCGTTAGGGTCAACGACCTCGGGCTTGATCTCGAGAGACTTAACGATCTTGCGGCCGCTCATTGTGAGGTTGACAGCTCCGCCGCCTGTTGTTGCTGTGAACTCTCTGTTCTCGATGTCTTCCTGGAGAGTTGTGATCTGCTCCTGCATCTTCTGTGCCTGCTTGATCATGCCGTTCATATTCTGAGCGCCGCCGCCCATGCCCTTAGGTAATCTTGCTTTCATTATTATTTCTCCTTTGAATTTTTTGGTTTTTATAAACAGACCCGTTCGGGTCGGCTGTAAGCTTATTTTTCCGTATCAACGGGGATATTGTCCTCCTCTGCCTTTTTCAGCAGCGCAGGAAGCTTGTTCTCGGTGCTGCCGGGTCTGGGAGCCGTGCATTTTGCACGTATGGTATATGTTCTGCCCGTAACGGAACGGACCGTTTCAAGCAGCTTTTCGGAATTTTCCTTGTTCCGCAGAAGCGACAGGAAGAAATTGTTGTCGGTAACTATCAGCAGATAATTCTCCGAAACATATCCCTGCGAGCCATGGAGCGTTCCCGATACGGATGGGCACACCGCCTGAAACTTTTCAAGTATCTCAGGCCACTGCGCCAGCGGTACAATGGAATTCTTGTTCATCTTTGAGGTATCCGTCACGGTATCCTGCGAAGCATATCTGCTTTCGGCAGGCTTTGCCGCCGCCCTCTGAACAGGCTGAACTCCCCTTGCCTGCATATCTCGTATCATCTGCTCAAGCTCGGCAACCCTTGCCGCAAGAAGCGAATTATCCGCCTGCACCGCCGAATTATCCGCAGGTGCTGACTGTGCTGTCTGCTGCGTATTTCCGCTGCAAATGCGGATAACCGTCATTTCCAGCTCGATGCGCTTTGAAGTGCTTCTGCCTATTCTCTCGCTGCATTTTCCCAGTGAATCCAGCACGGACATCACATAGTCGGGCGGAGTTTCGGCTGCGCACCTTTTCAGTATTTCAAGCTCATTCGGCATACAGGCAATAAGCCTTTCTGCGCCCTGAGTGTTCTGCATGACAAGTATATTTCTGAACTGCTCCGCCAGCTCCGATGAAAATTTCACCAGATCCTTTGAGCATTCGTATATATCGGAAATGATATCAAGCGCCTTGGAGATATCCTTTTTGCACATAGCTTCCGTCATATTGAAAAGATGATCCCTGCCTGCGATCCCCGCAGCTTCGGAAACCACCTCCGCAGTGACGTCCTCGGAAAAGGCTATGCACCTGTCAAGAATGGACAGAGCGTCACGCATTCCTCCGTCGGCAGCCTTTGCAATAAGCGCAGCTGCGTCGCTTTCCAGCTTTATTTTTTCCTGTTCCGCAACGTATTCAAGACGTGAAGCGATATCCTCGGGTCTGATGCGTCTGAAATCGAACCGCTGACAGCGTGAAAGAATGGTAGGCAAGACCTTGTGTATCTCGGTAGTTGCCATAATAAACTTAACGTGGGGCGGCGGCTCTTCAATGATCTTCAGCAGTGCATTGAACGCCTCCGAAGTGAGCATATGCACCTCGTCGATTATATAAATACGGTACTTGCAGCGCTCGGGCATATAAATTGCCGCTTCACGCAGCTCACGTGCATCGTCGATACCTCGGTTCGAGGCAGCGTCTATCTCGATTACATCGGAAAGCTGCTCCGCCTCCATATCACGGCAGGTCTGACACTCAAGACAAGGCTCGCCGTCCTTGGGATTCTCGCAGATAAGAGCCTTTGCAAAAATTCTTGCACAGGTGGTCTTTCCCGTTCCCCTTGAACCCGTGAAAAGATAGCAGTGACCGGTTTTTCCCGATACAAGCTGATTTTTCAGCGTTGTGGTTATGTGGGGCTGGGATATTACATCGTCAAAGGTAGACGGTCTGTATTTTCTGTAAAGAGCCTGATACAATTTCCGTCCTTCCTTTCATTAAGCTTCGGTCTTTGCCGTTTCTTCCGACAGAACAGGCAGATCATGCATTCCGCAGGCATCTGCCGAATCGCGGAAATAAGCAATAAAGCTCTCCCTGTCGGGCAGATTTGAAAGCACTGCTTTTCTGTAATATTCGCAGCTTTTTTCGGCGTCCTTTTTCAGCAGATAAGCCAGCGCAAGACCGCCGTAAGCCGACTGCACGTCCATGCCTGCCTCAATGCCCTGATTAAAATAGCCGATAGCCTCATCGGGGTGCTGTGTGCGGACATACATCATGCCCATATCGGTATATAAAAAATCGTAGTATATTTTGTGATAATCCAGCTCAAAAAGCTTGTCATAAAGCTCCTTGGCCTCGTTTATGCACTCCGCACGGGAATATCCCCTTGCGGCATTAAGATAAGCGTCGGGGTGATTTATTCCCTCGGCAATTGATTTTACGAAATACTGCGCCGAATTGGTGGGGTAGCCCATATTGCGGTAGCACATTCCCGTATAAAAATCCAGCACGGCAGTCTCACGGTCGGTAAGCCTGAACTCCGCCGTTTCCTGAAAGCAGTTCAGCGATGCATTGAAGCTGCCCGAAAACAGGAACCTCATGCCCTTTCTGAATTTCAGCGAAGCACGGTCGATGCCGCCGAAGCAGCTGCCGATTATTCCGCTGTCATACTTTCTGACAGTATTCTTTTTCCAGTCATAAGCGGACCATATCCACGCAGGAAGTATGCCCGTGATGAAATAGACTATTATAATGGCATAATTTTTATAAAGTCCCGCATCAACGCCGAACCAGACAAGCAGAAGAGCAATAAGCGCAGCTATGGCGGTATATCTTTTCAGAACGCCGTATAACCAATTTATGAATTTCCTCATAATTCCGACTGCTTCACTCCTGCCGTCCTTCACGCCTTACAAAAGGTCAAAAAAATCCGATACATAGGTGTGCAGGCTTGCTGCGGCACACAAAAACGTACCGCTTAATGCTGCTCGGTTCCCCGCCTGACATGGTTCACGGTGTTCTGTTGCACAGGGCCCGCACACCTATATATCGGATTTGCTATCCTTGTGATAAAAATATTATAGCACAGCCGCATATAAATTGCAATAGGCAAAATTATTTTTTACATTTTTGTAGAATATATCATGAATATTTTGTTCAACTTCTACATAAATTTATACTGTCAGTCCACTTGGTATACAATATCATTAATAAGATATATGTGAAATTGTGCAAAATAACAAAACTTGAAATTCCTGCAAAAAAATTTTGTAAACCTCTTGTAATTTTAGAATAAAGAGGTTATAATAATAGCAGGGTCATTGGAATATCTTGTGGTCCTGTACGGTCCCTGACCGTATATATAGTGTCTGAGGGAGTGTTAATTTGAATAACGAAATGAATAACGAACAGACTATGACTTTTTCTGTCTGCGAGGACAGAGAGGGCGAACTCAAGCGGAATTTGACCGTTATTTATGACGCTCTTCGTCAAAAAGGCTATAATCCCATCAACCAGATCGTAGGCTATATCCTCTCCGAGGATCCCACCTACATAACAACATACAACAACGCAAGAAGTCTTATCCGCCACATCGACAGGGACGAGCTTCTTCAGGTGCTTGTTAAATCTTATCTGGGTGAATAATACGTCCGATCTGCATATTTTTCTTTTCGGAGAATATAATTTAAACAGATGATCTCCGATCCCGGCGTGTTATAATGTTACAGTGATATTTCATCTGTTCTGCGGCACAATGTTATTGTACGTTCATGCGTATGAATACAATAACGGAGGTGTCTGCAAGCAATGAAGTCAATAAAAAAAGCGGCTGCCGCTGTTTCCGCGGTGATGTTTTTTTTGTCTCTCGGTATGAGTGTTCCCGTTTACGGATACGATATCCCCTGCCTTTCGGCTTCGGAGATATGTTCGCTTGACAATACCTGCATAGGCTATGGTCAGGGGCGGGACTGCGACGATAAGAACCGCCCATACGGTGCTGTTGATTTTAACGGTGCTTACGGAAAATACGGCGCATTCGCTCTTACCGATTACGGCAACAATATTTGTCTCAGCTTCGATCAGGGCTATGAAAACGGCTATACATCGAAAATCCTTGATACTCTCAGGGATAAAAATGTTAAGGCTGTGTTCTTCCTCACAGGCGATTACGCAAAGCGTGAGCATGAGCTTGTGCAGCGAATGATCGACGAGGGACACATTATCGGAAACCATGGAATGAAGCACGCTTCTCTCCCCTCTCTCTCATATAATGAGGCAGTTGAGGAAATATCCTCGCTCCATGATTATGTCAGGGAGAATTACGGATATGAGATGACGCTGTTCCGTCCGCCCTGCGGTGAATATTCCGAACAGGCGCTGGCTGTGGCTCAGTCCTTGGGCTACAAAACGATGCTTTGGAGCTTCGCTTACTGCGACTGGAATGTTAACGCTCAGCCCGATCCTGCGGCTTCTCTTTCGAGAGCTGTCGATGCGGCGCATGACGGTGCGGTCTATCTGCTTCACAGCGTTTCGGAGACCAACTGCAATATTCTTCCCGATGTTATAGACAACATTCGTGCGGCAGGATATGATTTTACGGTCCCGATTTTCTGATTTGTCAACATCTTAATTTTTGGCTTTGCTGAAAGTTATGATTTCTCTGTTTTGCTGATGCAGACAGCAAGACACTATACAGCACGGCTGCCGTGCCTCCTTGTTTCATTTTATTTTTGCGGACTGACACTAATCAGTCCGCCCTTTTTTTGCCCAAAAATCCTTGATTTGCAAAAAAAATTCACACAAAAAACTATCAATCCTCGGAAAAATCTCTTGACAAATCGGGAAAACAGGAATATAATATAGCTATATTGTAAATGCAGTGACGGGGACGGATTCGGGTTCCTTTCTTTTCAGAGAGTCGGCGGACGGTGAAAGCCGACAGAAAGCTCCGCATCATATCACCCCCAAGCAGCTCCGCTGAACCATAGGACAGGCGGCGTCGGGTTCTCCCGTTACAGAGACTTCTGTTGAATGACAGAAATGAGCGGCTGTATTTTTTATACAGCAACAAGAGTGGTACCGTGGACGCATTAGCCTTCACCTCTTGAACAAAGAGGCGAAGGCTTTTTATATTGCAAATAATTATACTATTTATAAAGGAGATTTTCTTATGCTTACTCTTGACAACGTGTACAAGGCTTCTCACAAGCTGAAAGAAGTGATCCGCCGCACAGACCTTATCTACGCTCCCAAGATCAGAAGCGACTGCAAGGTCTACCTCAAGACCGAGAACCTTCAGGTCACAGGTTCATTTAAGGTCAGAGGCGCTTATTACAAGATATCCCAGCTTTCCGACGAGGAAAAGGCTCGCGGTGTTATTGCGTGCAGCGCAGGCAACCACGCTCAGGGCGTTGCTCTTGCTGCCGCAAAGAACGGCATCAAGTCCATAATCTGTCTCCCCGATGCGGCTCCTATCTCCAAGATCGAGGCTACACGCGCCTACGGTGCGGAGATCTGCCTTGTTGACGGCGTATATGATGACGCTTACGCAAAGGCTATCCAGCTCCGCGACGAAAAGGGCTATACATTTATCCACCCCTTTGACGATGACTATGTTATCGCAGGTCAGGGAACTATTGCTCTTGAAATTCTTGAACAGCTGGACAAGATCGACGCAGTTGTTGTTCCTGTCGGCGGCGGCGGACTTATCTCAGGCGTTGCTTTCACACTGAAAAGCCTCAAGCCCGAGATCAAGGTTTACGGCGTTCAGGCAGCAGGCGCACCCAGCATGGTCGCTTCACTGGAGCACGGCAAGATCGAATGTCTTGACAGCGTAAAGACTATCGCCGACGGCATTCAGGTAAAGGAACCCGGTGTAAATACATTTGAATATGCAAGCAAGTACGTTGACGGCATTGTTACCGTTACCGATGACGAGATTTCTTCCGCTATCCTCGCACTTATCGAGCAGCAGAAGCTCATCGCAGAGGGCGCAGGCGCAACTCCCGTTGCTGCGGTAATGTTCGACAAGATCCCCGATATCAAGGGCAAGAACGTTGTTTGTCTGGTTTCGGGCGGCAACATCGACGTAACTATCCTTTCAAGAGTTATCAAGAGAGGTCTTATGAAGTCAGGAAGAACAGCACAGCTGCTTATCGAGCTTGTTGACAAGCCGGGTCAGCTGAAGGGTGTTGCGGATATCATCGCCGAAAAGGGCGGAAACGTTATCTCGATCCACCATGAGCGTGCAGGCGAAGGCTCCGATGTCAACGGCTGCTACCTCAGAATCGTTCTGGAAACACGCAACTTCGATCACGTTGAAGAGATCAGAAAGGCTCTTACAGATCACGGATTCAAGATCTGTGACTGAACAAATCAATAAATTTCATTGGAGGTCACAAACATGGAAAAGGTATACACAAAGAACGCTCCCGACGCTATCGGTCCTTACTCACAGGCTATCAAGGTAGGCGGACTTGTATTCACATCGGGTCAGATCGCTATCAATCCCGCAACGGGAAATGTTGAGGCCGAGGGCATCGAGGCTCAGACAAAGCAAGTATGCGAAAACCTCAAGGCTGTTCTTGCCGAGGCAGGCACATCTCTTGAAAAGGCTGTCAAGACAGTATGCTTCCTTGACGATATCAATGATTTTGCCGCATTCAATGCAGTTTACGGCGAATATTTCACAAACAAACCTGCTCGTTCCTGCGTTGAAGTTGCAAAGCTTCCCAAGGGCGTAAAGGTAGAGGTTGAAGTTATCGCAGAGCTTTAATGCGATACAATACATAAAAAATAATGCTCCCCGATATCGGACGAATTAATAAACCCGTCCGATATCGGGGAGTTTTTTATTTTCGTAACAGCAAAAAGCGGCGGAGATCACTCTCTGCCGCTTTGTACGATCATTTTTACAGCTTTGTCCTAATGCAAACAATGATGTTATCTTTCGTTTTCTCCGTCTGCGATGTCATGCAGCAGTTCTATCAGCATTGAACCGTCATAGGGTTTGATGAGTATATGCTGCGGACGCTCCGCATGGCAGAATGTGCTGTCCGACGATGTAAGTATCAGCGTGATATCTTCGGGAATGCAGCATTGGAATGCGATGTGCTTTTCATTCAGCAGAACAGCATCGGGCTCGTATCGGTATATCGCAGCTTCAAGCTCGAAAGGCTCCGCCGCTTCCGCAGAAACTCCCTCCGAACGCAGTATCACAGCCAGATTTTCGGAAAGTGAAAGCTCGTCTTCACATATCAGTATTTTCATTTTATCACCGAGATCAAATTTTTATAGTAATATTACTATAACATTTTTTGCAGGAAAAATCAAGCAATTCTAACAAAACATTACATTCTTTTACAAGAATTAACATAATGTATATATATGGAAAAAATAAAACTCACAAACCAAAGGGTCTGTGAGCCATTTTAACTTTCGTAAGCATAAAAATCGCCGCCGTACCAAGTACAGCGGCGAGGTCAATTATTTTTCAGCTACATCATCACCGTCGGATTTTTCCTTATCCTTGTCGGCTCCGTCCTTTCCCCTTCAGAAATTGGGGTAGTCCAGCATATGTGAAAGAATAGCTATATTTGCGGCTGCTTCAACGCAGGGAACAGCTCTTGCAACAACGCAGGGGTCATGTCTGCCCTTGATCGTGATAGTCTCGTTTGTCATGGCACTGTAATCTATTGTGCCCTGGGGCTGTGCAATAGATGGAGTGGGCTTGAATGCCACTCTGAAAATGATAGGCATTCCGCTGGAGATACCGCCGAGGATACCGCCGTGATTGTTTGTCTTAGTTTTTACGTGACCGTGATCGTCAACATAAAATTCATCGTTCATCTGGCTTCCAAGCATCTTTGACGAATTAAAGCCTGCGCCGAACTCGATTCCCTTAACTGCGGGAATGCCGAATACCAGCTGTGCAATGCTGTTTTCAAGACCCTCGAACATAGGCGAGCCGATTCCTGCGGGAACATTCGTTACAACGCACTCGATAACGCCGCCTACGCTGTCCATGCTCTCTCTTGCAAGAAGAATATCCTCGCGCATCTTCTCGCCCTTTTTATCGTTGATAGTGGGGAAGATCTTGTGGCGGAGCTTTATGATAGTATCTCTGTCCACCTCGCAGGGGTCAAACATGGTGTCCTTTATGTTGTGTATCTGTGCGATATGCGTTCCCGTATAAATTCCTCTGCGCTCAAGTATCTGACCGCATACGGAGCCTGCAAAACAGAGAGGCGCTGTCAGTCTGCCCGAAAAATGTCCGCCGCCTCTTACATCATTGAAGCCTCTGTAACGGAGAGCGCCTGTATAATCCGCATGACCCGGGCGTGCAAGATGACTGATATTTCCGTAATCGTTGGAATGCTGGTCTGTATTGTTGATGAACGCCGCAAGAGGAGTTCCCGTAGTCCTGCCGTTGAGATAGCCCGACATAATATTGGGCATATCGGATTCCTTGCGCATCGTTGTAGTTCCGTCCTGCTTGGGCGCACGGCGTGCCATGAATTCACGTACAGCGTCAACGTCGATAGTTTCTCCAGCAGGAAGATTATCGAGAACAACGCCGATAGCAGGTCCGTGGGACTCGCCGAAAATTGAAAGCGTGATATTGTGATTCCAGAATGATGACATGAGTATTTACCAACCTTTCTTATTCGCTGAAAATAACCTCTCCGCCTAATTTTCTGAAATCATCAAAGAATGACGGATAGCTTTTCTCGACAGCCTCACTGCCGATTATAATAACGGGTGCAGCCGAACGTGTTGCCGCAACGGACATTGCCATAACGATACGGTGATCGTTGCAGGCATCAACAGTTCCGCCCGTAAACTGCTTTACAGGATATATTGTCAGGCTGTCGCTTCCTGCTTCAACTCTTCCGCCGACAGCATTAAGTGCATCGGCGATAGCGGTAAGGCGGTCGCTCTCTTTTATCCTGAGACGTGCCGCATTTGTGATGCGGCTCACGCCGTCGGTAAAGCAGCCCAACACCGCAAGTATCGGCACCAGATCGGGAATATCTCCCACATCTGCCGTAAATGGCTTCATTACAGGACCGCAGCCTCTGATTATATCAAGTATAGCCTTGTCGCCCTGTGTGCTGTCGGGATTGAGATTATTTACGGTCACCATTGAACCAATGGCATTGGCAACATAGAAAAACGCCGCCTGGGAATAATCTCCCTCAACGCTGACATCGGCAGGCTTATAGTGCTGATTGCCCTTGATAAGATAAGCAGGCAGACCCTCCACCTCTATCTCACGGACAGAGATTCCGAAAATGCGGAGCGCCTCAACGGTCATATCCGCATAAGGCTTTGACTGGAGCGGAGATGTGAGCTTTATCACGCTGTCGCCGTCACAAAGAGGCAGCGCAAACATAAGCCCCGAGATAAACTGGGACGAAATATCGCCCTCCAGACGGTACTCCCCTGCTTCAAGGCGTCCCTTTATCGAAAAAGGCATGGTGTTTTCGTAATCAAACGCAACGCCCTTTGAGGGAAACTCACGCAGATAAGGTGTAATGGGGCGCTGCGGCAGCTTGCCCCGACCCCTGAAAACCGTATTTGCGCCCAAAGCCGCAGCGATCGGTATAACAAATCTGAGCGTCGAGCCGCTTTCGCAGCAGTCGATATCCGCATTCACGGGAATATCGCTGCGTGAGAATATGCCCTTTACGGTATATGTACCGTTTCCGCCGCTTATTTCGGCTCCGAGAGCCTCCATTGCCGCAACCGTGGCTGAAATATCCTTTGAATCGGTGACATTGCTTACAACAGACACACCGTCGGAAAGGGCAGCCGCAATTATCATTCTGTGAGAAAAGCTTTTAGAGGACGGTGCGTTGATAACACCCTCCAGCTTTGAAGGTAAAACCTTTGCGTTCATCTGACAGTCCTTTCATAATTTTTTCTTTTTTTCACAAATATATATCATTTAAGTAGATCAAGAAACTCTTCAATGGAAAGCTTCACATAGGAGGATTTTCCAACCTCGGAGCAGATAACAACGCTGATGCTGCCGCCCGAACGCTTCTTGTCATTAAGGCAGGCATCGCCCAGCTGCGAGGTTTTCAGCTCCGAAGAAACGGGAAGCTCATACTTTTTAAGGCAGGAGATCAGCTTTTCGCAGGTCCCCGCAGCGCACATTCCCCTCTTTTCGGCAAGCTCCGTCATCATAACCATTCCGATAGAAACGGCACGTCCGTGAGATATTCCCGTGAAGTTGTAGTGCTGTTCAATGGAGTGACCCAGAGTGTGACCGAAATTCAGCAGCATTCTGTCGCCGTGGTCAAACTCGTCCGCTTCAACAACATCTCTCTTGATAGAAATGCAGCGGCAGATAACGTCCTCCAGCACATCATTTATATTATTGATATCGTGTCCGTCAAGAATATCAAAAAGCTCGGCAGACTTTATCATTCCGTACTTTACGACCTCGCCCATTCCGTCGATGAAGAAGTCTCTCGGCAGAGTGGAAAGCGTACCGATATCGCACAGCACAAGATTGGGCTGCTTGAATGCTCCCACAAGATTCTTTCCGCAGGGAAGATCTATTGCCGTCTTTCCGCCGACGGAGGAATCCACCTGCGCCAGCAGCGATGTGGGTATCTGGATATAATCAAGTCCCCTGAGATAAGTTGCCGCAGCAAGACCCGTCATATCTCCCGTTACGCCGCCGCCCAGTGCGATAAGGCAGTCGGAGCGTGTGATATGATTCTCGCAGAGGAACATATAGATCTCATTCAGCTGCGAAAGGCACTTTGAAGCCTCGCCGTGGGGAAAAACAAATTTGCAAACATCATATCCCGCATTTTTCAGCGAATCGGCAACGACATTGCCGTAAAATCTGTCCGTATTGTCATCTGCAACTATCGCAAAGCTTTTTGCCTTGGTTGCCTTTGAGATATATTCGGCGCAGTTTTCGATAATTCCGCTGCCGACGATTATATCATATTTTCCCGATGCATTTACGGTAATTGTTCTCATAAAAAAATTCCTTTCCGAAAAAATCAGCAGTCCGTTAACAGGCGGACTGCTGCAAGCTCCTTACAACACACCGCAGTCTTTTTGGATCAGTATGTGATGATACAGTCGGGAAGATATTCTTCAAGTGCTTCCCTGTCTGCGGGGATACCCGATATCCACAGCTTTTTCAGCACGGGAAGCTCGCATATCGGAGAAAGATCCTCAACGGGATTGTCCGAAAGCTTGAGCCAGCCCAGCTTTTTCATTTCACCCAGCACCGAAATATCCGTTATTTCATTGTTTTCGGCGTAAAGCTCGGTAAGCTGAGTCATTCTCCAAAGCGGAGTGATATCCTTTATGCGGTTGTTCTGAATATGTACTCTGTCCATTGAAGCCATATTTCCCAAAGCGGAAATATCCTCGATATTATTGTCATTGAGCTTTAAAAGCATCATTCCCGTCATGCCCGAAAGCGCCGAGATATCCTCGATATCATTGTCCGAAAGGTCAAGATTGGTTATCTTTGTAAGACCTGCCAGCGGACTGATATCCGTTATCTCGTTGCTGCGGAGATAAAGCGTCTGAAGATTTACAAGACCTGCCAGCGGCGTAAGGTCGCTGACCTTATTCTTGAAAAGCGAAAGCGTTGTCAGATTGGTAAGTCCCTGAAGCACCGAAAGATCGGTGATATTGTTCTCGTATATCTGAAGCTCCTCAAGGTCGATAAGATATTTAAGATCGGCGATATCCTCGTTAGTAAGACCCTTGTTGTTAAGAGTAAGGCTCTTTGTGTCGGAAGGAATGTCAACGCCCTTGATCGTTATATGATCGGGACGGTCAGCCATGCTTTCCTCTTTTGCGGCAACAGCCGCCTTGACAGCGGGAATATCGCTGTTATTGATAAAATCCTGCTTGGACTTCGGCTTCAGCACCGTGCTTACGGCAGTGGTGACCTGTGTTTCCTCAGTGACAATATCAGACTGTGAAACCGCCGCTTCGCCCTCATCGGCGGTACCCTTTCCTGCACAGGCGCAGAAAAGCAGAGCAGCACATGAGATCGCAGCTGTGATAAATATTTTATTTTTAAAACGCATACCGTGTACTGACAAAATAGATCGCCTCCGAACGTTAAAGAGAAGATACGGATATCCTCTTCTCTTAAAGGCAATATGCAATACTGCCTTTATGCTATATATACATTAATTATACTACTGTTTGTAATTCCTGTCAATATTTTTTTGAGCATTCGGAAAAAAATACTTTGCGGCAATAAAAAACGCAGCCTGCACTTTTTCAAGAAAGCACAGACTGCATAAATTCCGATAAATATCAAATCACTTTATAACACCGTCGCCGCCCATAAGCTCGGTCATTTCCCTTATTCTTTCGATCGGGAACGGCGGCTCGCACAGCGGCCTCATTGCAATGCTCATGAGCTTCATCGGGTTATCGTCCGCAGCTGTTCTGTTGGAGCTGAATGCTCCGCAGCGGCGGCATCGGTGTATTATCGCCCATTCTCCGTTTTTGCGCACCCACACCGCAACAGGATCCATTATACCTCCGCAGTCAGCGGCACGGTCCCCCGGTTCGATATCGAGATGCATACTTGACAGGCAGTTCGGACAATGATTGCGGTGACTGCTGCCTGCATTTTCGGGCACAACAAGTCTCCCGCATACTCTGCATTCAAAGCTGTCGGTGCAGGAATGAGTCTTATAATATCCCTTTTCAAAGGTTTTGCGTTTATTTTCACGGTTCATGTTAATTCCTCCGATATGATAATGATAATTTTCATCTCACATACGGGAGGAACGTGGGAGCTTATGTTCTCAGCGGTCCTCCCGTTCAGAACACAATATCCGTAAACAAATTATTATTATTCAAACAAATACTCCTTATGATGCAATATTGGGATTGGGATTGTTCGGATCCACAAGTCCCGTGATAACAATATTAAAGGTTTTCATATCATTTGTAAGGTCAAGGGAAGCAGTGCTGCCGTCCGTTCTTATCAGCGGACGGAGAGGCTGATCGGGGTTGTTTTTCAGCACGGTAGCGGTTCCGCCCGTCGATAACTTAACTCTCGAACCAACGGGATAAGGAGCCACCTTCCGCAGAAATGCCCTTACTATCTCTTCGTCAAAATGAGTACAGACGCCGCCCATTATGTATTCTATGACCTCATTGGGCGGACTGGGATTCCTGTAAGGACGTGTGGAGGTCAGTGCATCATACACATCAGCCACCGCAAGTATCCTTGCAAAATAAGGTATCCTCTCGCCTTTCAGCTTAAAAGGATAGCCGTTTCCGTCCCACCGCTCATGGTGAGCGATTATTCCCAGATAGCAGTCATCGGGAACAAGATGTCTCTCCCGAAGATGATTTGCCGCATGAACGGGGTGCATTTTCACAATGGAAAATTCCTCATCGGTGAGCCTGCCCTTTTTGTTGAGTATCTCGATAGGTATGGATACCTTTCCGATATCATGGAGCAGACCCGCAAGCCCCAGCTCATAAAGCTGCCGCTTATCCATTCCAAGCTCCAGCCCCACCGCTATGGAAAGGATAGCAACGCTTAGGCTGTGATGAAATGTATAATCATCGTACATTTTTATATCGGCGATATTCACAAGGATATCGTTCTTGTCGGCAAGAGCGTCGATAAGCTTTTCGGTGGTTCCGCCGATATCGTCAATATCGCTCTGGGATATTCCCTTGCTGCTGTCGATAAAATTCTCCGAAAGATTATGGAGATTATTTATAGCGTCGTGCTTTATCTCGCTGTTCACAGATGAAATAACTCTTATCTCGCTGTGGACATCATCAATAAATGCGCCCTCAACGCCTGCGTCCTTCATCTTTGTGATGGTAACGTCTGTAAGCTTCTGACTGTGCCTTATGCACATTGCAGTTTTAACAGACATATCATAAAAATTAATGTCTCTGGCAACACACATTCCCGGCACCAGATCATTTATTGAAAGATATACCAACTGCCCAGCCTCCGCATTCAGAACCTTTCTGCATAAGAAATGTATGCGGATTTTCGGGCATAATTTTGTTGCAGACAAGGCAAAAATCCGCAGGTGTGCTGCCGCACGGCAAGGATTTTTAACACAGTATGCAGCAAAATTTGCCGAAAAGACGTGTACATATGCTTATTAAGACAGGTTCTTACAAGCTTTTTTCAAACAGCCTGTTCTTTACAGCCGTTCGTGCGAATAAAATAATACAGGCTCACATACCCTTTATCATTTCGATGCATTTTCTGCAAATATGCTTTTCGCCCACAACTGTAAGGTCTGTGTCGTTTCCGCAGAATGTGCAGCTGGGTCTGAACTTTTTCAGAATGATCTTATCCTCTTCAACATAAAATTCAAGCTGATCTTCTTCTCTGATATCAAAATTTCTTCTTATCTCAACGGGAATAACGATTCTTCCGAGATGATCGAGGGATCTTGTAACACCTGTTGCTTTCATGATCTATCTTTCCTTTCTTAAAAACGGGAAATATTTTTTCCAAATTGGCTTATTTTTAGCTATATTGGTTATATTATACACCAAACAGGACTATTTTGTCAATCAATAAAAACTGAAAAATTAAGGTCGTATCCAAAAAATATAGTGCCTCAGATGCGCAGTCGGATTTTTCGTCAGATCGTATAGAAATTTATGTGCAGGCTGACGGAAAATCTGCAATCAAATGAGGTGCTAAGGCTTTAGCCGGTGGTTTTCAGAGGTGACTTTAAGCTTTTGACTCAACATCTGCACAGAACGGAGCGTGATGATCTTTGACGGGCAAATTTATATGTATCCTTACACTGCTTTCGGTGATATACGGCATAATAACTCACAATCAGTCCGCACTGACCGAAGCCGTGCTGAACGAACCAGTGAACGCCGTGGAGCTGGCAGTATACCTCTGCGGCGGAATGTGCTTCTGGAGCGGACTTATGCGAGTTGCCGAAAAGGCAGGCATAACGTCAGCGGTATCATCGGCACTGAAAAAGCCGCTCTCACTGCTGTTTCACGGCATAAACACCGAGGGAAGAGCCTTTTCCGCAATATGCATGAACATCACCGCAAATATGCTGGGTCTGGGAAATGCCGCCACTCCTCTCGGCATTGAAGCAATGAAGGCTCTTGCCGAGGAAGAAAACTGCGGAGATACCGCAGGCGACAATATGATAATCTTTGCCGTGCTGAACACCGCTTCGATAACTCTTATTCCCACCACCGCCGCTTCCCTTCGTCTGAAATACGGTGCGGCAGAGCCGCTGGATATCCTGCCCGCAGTCATCTTCACATCGGCAGTATCACTTGCGGTATCTCTCACCGCCGCAAAGCTGGGCTGTCTTATCGGCGGGAAAAACAAACGGAAGGAAGCTCATCATGGCTGATTATTTTATTCCCGTCATAACCGCCGCAATTCTGCTGTGGGCATGGATAAAGAAAGTGGATATCTTCGGTGAATTTGCGGCAGGAGTCCGTGAGGGACTTGCCACAACAGCCGATATAGCCGCTCCCCTTATTTTTCTTGTGACTGCCATAGGGCTTTTCAAAAGCTCGGGGCTGACCGACGCCCTTACGGAGCTTCTTTCTCCGCTGCTGGATATTTTCGGATTTCCGCCCGAATGCCTGAAACTGGCGGTGATACGTCCCATATCGGGCAGCGGAGCAGTTGCGGTATTTGAATCAATACTGCGTGAGGATCACCCCGACAGCTTTGCGGGACAGGTCGCATCGGTGATGCTCGGTTCCTCTGAGACTACATTTTATACACTTGCTGTATACTTCGGAGCAGTAAAAGTGAAAAATACTCGCCATGCACTCACCGCTTCTCTCAGCGGAGATGTCACTGGATTTATAGTAAGCGCTGCGGCTGTAAGACTTTTTATGTATCGGTAAAGCCTTTTACTTTTCCAGCCTGTACCCGACGCCCCAGACAGTTTTTATGTATCGGGGCTGCGACGGATCGTCCTCCAGCTTTTCACGGAGCCAGCGGATATGGACCGTCAGCGTGGAATTATCGTCGGCACTGCCCCACACCTCTCCGATGAGCCTTTCCTTTTCAAGCACATCGCCTCTGTGACGGCACATATAGCTTATCAGCTCGGTCTCCTTTTGCGAAAGAGGAATTTCCGCACCGTTTTTCAGCGCTTTCTTCTCGGAGGGAATGATCTCCACATTTCCGAAGCAAAGTCTGCCGCCCGTATCAGCCATGCCGAATGCGGTGCATACCGTATCATAAAACACACCCGGCTCAAAGGGACGTGATATATGAGCTTCGCAGCATGAAAGCCTTGCACCCACAGAAACGGCAGTCAGCCCCGAAACGCTCATCAGCCGTTCGGATTCTTCATGCATACGGTCATCGGCTTTATCGGCGGATATCACCGCTCCCGCAAAGGAAGAGCATTCCGTGAGCTGACGTGCCGCATCAAAGCTGTCCGTACAGACCGTCATTATCCCGAATCTGTCGGCAGCTTCCATAATATCGCCTGCCGAATCGTCGGGACAAACTATCAGAATTCGTTTTACCCGCATAACATCACCTCTTTTGCAACTGACAATAAAACAGGATAAAACGATATCGTTCAAAATCAATTGAGAAATACTCAGCATTGACACTCAACAATAATATTATACAATTGCACCCATAATATGTCAATAGCTTCAAAGGCAATAATTATAACAAATAAAACAGATTTCCGACATCATGCGACCTTATTCACCGATCTTCAGCAGCAAAGCCTCCTCTGCCTTTTCAGGCTCAAAGCACATGATAAAATATGCATAGTCCCCTGCCGTGCCGACAATGGCATCATTTGCCTTGTCAACATCATCGGGATAGAATGCATCGCCGTTCTGTGCCTTTTCACGGCGTGCCTTGAGGTCATCTGCGGCAGCCTGTGTATCATCGGCTTCGATAATGATGAACTCGGACATATTTGCGCTCATGGGGCACTGCATTACAAGCAGATCACGGTAATTTTCATTGTCCGCATCAAGCAGGAAGTAATCGGAAAGGATATACTTGTCACTTACAGCCTCCATTTCGGGCCATTCGCCTGCGGACATTGCCGCATCGGCATATTCCATAAGAGGACTTACCGCACTTTCGTCCTCTCCCGTTTCGCCCTCCGTGCTTTCTTCGGTCTCCGCCTCGGAAACGCTTTCGGAAGTCTCGGAAGTGCTTTCCTCGGAGCTTTCGGTTTCGGGAGCGGCTGTCTCGGACGCAGTTTCCGAAACAGTCTCGGAGACTGTTGATTCCTCTGTCTGACCGTTTGAACCGCAGGCTGCCAGTGATGAAACTGCCATAACTGCTGCCATTATCATTACAATGTTCTTTTTGATTTTCATAATACTTTTCCTTTCGTTTTCACAACAATATTTCATAAGGTCGCCTCTAAAAACCATAGTGCCTCAGATGCGCAGTCAGATTTTTCGTCAGATTGTATAGAAATTTCGCA
>CAKSKG010000029.1 GCA_934464775.1 uncultured Oscillospiraceae bacterium | reverse complement strand
GTGCAAGATGACGGAAAATCTGCAAGCAGATGAGGTACTAAGGCTTTAGCCGGTGGTTTTTAGAGGTGACCATAATAGTACAAGTCCTGTTTGCTGCTATTTTTTCCTGCGGCAAAGAGATTATACGCAGATCTTATCCTTTATCGATTCAAATTTCTTTTCGCCTATGCCCTTGACGTTCATTATCTCTTCCGCAGAGGAAAATCCTCCGCATTCGTTTCTGTATTCGATTATCCTTTCGGCGATAACCTCACCGATTCCGTCAAGTGTGCAAAGCTGTGTGCTGTCCGCTGTATTGATGTTTATTCTGCCGCTCTGCGCTTCCTCGGAAACGGCTGACGATGCTTCGGCTTCGCCGTATACAAATACATAGGGACGAATAGCCGCAAGCTTCTTTTCACCTATGCCTTTTACGTCGATAAGACGGTCAACGCTGTCAAATCCGCCGTTTTTTGTGCGGTACTCGATAATGCGTTCTGCGATAACGTCGCCTATGCCGCTTATGGTTTTCAGCTCCTCCGCAGTGGCGGTGTTTATATCCAGCGGATAGCTTACCGACGGCTTTTCCGATGTAACGGCAGTTGTTTCCGAAGTGATCTCGGTCTCGGATACAGTCGTTTCGGCATAAGACATAACAGCTGTTTCGGCGGATATTCCCGTTTCGGAGAGTATTGCCGACGAAACGGAAGTCTCGGACACCTCGGTGACCTCGGCAGTGACCGAAAAATTCTCCGAAGCTGTGCTTTCCGACGGAACATATGCATGCTTTTTTATTTCTTCAAGCTTGCTTTCGCCTATCCCGTTTATCTCCAACAGCTGATCAACGGAAGAAAATCCGCCGAGAGCCTCACGCTTTTCGATTATCAGACGGGCGGTGCTTTCTCCGATGCCGCTGATCTCCGTAAGCTCTTCAAGCCCTGCCGTATTCAGGTCGATGAGCCTTTCGGACCTTGCCTTTTCGCGCTCCCTGTCGGGAGAGACTATTTCAAAGGCTTCTTCATATGCCGTATCATCATATACGGTATCGCTGTAAACCGAAGCGGCAGGTGCGGAGGGCAGCTTTCTGTCGGCGGAATCGGCGGCAAAGCAAAAAAATACAGAGCCGACTGCCACTGCGGCAGCAGCAATAAATGTATACTTCTTAGGATTTGTCCGCTTCTTCACAGAATCACCCCGCCGATCGGAAGACACATACATTTTATAACATAATATACGCCGAAAATCTTGTGTTTTATATTTCCGAAAAGACAACATTGATTTACAAATTATTACATTCGGCTTTTTGATTTTTCGACAAAATTCGACATTTTATAGGTAAGCGTAACCGAGATGCGTTACAAATATGCGCTTCCATAATATTGTAATTAGGATAGCATGATTTATGCGGAATGTCAATAGCTGCGGTGTTTTCGGGATATAAATAAGAACCTGTCTTCATAAGCATATGCACACGTCTTTTCGGCAAATTTTGCTGCATACTGCGTTAAAAATCCTTGCCGTGCGGCAGCACGCCTGCGGATTTTTGCCTTGTCTGCATCAAAATTATGCACGAAAATCCGCATACATTTCTTATGAAGACAGGTTCTAAGCCGCAGACATTACTGCCAATGACAGCATTGTCTGCGGCTGAATTTTTTATATCACATAAATATCCTGCATATATTTGCCGTCAATGCACAGAGGATTATCCCCACAGCGGTGGGAAATGCTGCCGCAAAAAGCGTCCATTTTATGCTGCCTGTTTCCTTTTTCACGGTAAGGCAGGAGGTGGCACAGGGGAAATGGCACATCATGAAAATTATCATGCACGCCGCCGTAACGCAGGTCCAGCCGTTATCCGCCAGCAGCGTTTTCAGCGATTCAAGGCTCTCATATTCGGCTATCGTTCCCGAGCAGGTGTATATCATCAGCATGATCGGCAGAACGATCTCATTTGCGGGAAAGCCAAGTATGAACGCAAGGATAATGCAGCCGTCAAGCCCTATGAAGCGTCCGAACGGATCAAGTGCATCGGCACAGACCGAAAGCACCGTTCCGTCACCCACTGCGATATTTGCGCAAAGCCATATGATAAGTCCCGCAGGGGCTGCGGACACCGCCGCTCTTCCGAGAACAAATATCGTTCTGTCCAGTATCGAGCGGACTATCACCTTTCCGATCTGGGGACGTCTGTATGAGGGCAGCTCAAGTGTAAATGACGACGGCTGCCCCTTTAAAAATGTAACGGACAGAAGCTTTGATGCCGCAAAGGTTATCATCACTCCGCCGATGATAACGGCTGTAAGTATCAGTGCGGAGGCAAAGGAGGACACCGCTCCCGTTCCGATGAAAAACATCGTTATCACTGCAATAAGCGTGGGATATTTTCCGTTGCAGGGCACAAAGCAGTTTGTGAGCATGGCTATCATGCGTTCACGGGGAGAGTCGATTATGCGGCAGCCCGTTATTCCCGCCGCATTGCAGCCGAGTCCCATTGCCATTGTAAGCGCCTGCTTTCCGCAGGCTCCCGCACGCTTGAAGTATCTGTCGAGATTGAATGCGGTCCTGGGCAGATAGCCCGAATCCTCCAGCAGCGTGAACAGCGGGAAAAATATTGCCATAGGCGGCAGCATAACCGCTGTCACCCATGAAAGCACACGGTATATCCCGTCGATAAGCACACCTGTCAGCCAATCTGGAGCCGATATGCTTTCAAGTCCGCCCCGCATAAGTCCGCCCAGCGACGAAAATGCGGAGAAAAGCAGCTGCGACGGATAATTCGCCCCCGAAACGGTTATCCAGAATATCAGAAGCAGCAGCACCGTCATAACAGGCACGCCCCATATCCTGTGGGTAAGCACACGGTCTATCTTTCGGTCACGCTCGTAATAATCATCTTTGTTCACCGTTACGCATTCCGATGCGATCTTTTCCGCACGGCGTACCACTGCGGAGATTATCATATCCTTTGCACTGCCGCAGCAGCCGCTGCATTTTCCGCAGTGACCGCCGCAGCAGATTATATTTTCCGCATATTTTTTCAGCTTTCTGTCTCCGATATCAAAGCCCAGATGCTCCTTTACGGAACGGCTCAGCGATTCATCGCAGTCTATCATTCTCAGCGCCGCAAAGCGCAGGTTTATCTTTCCGTCAAGTTGGCTTTTCAACATTTCGGAGATATCATCTGCCGCAGCTTCGATATTATACGGATATATCACTGGCGGAACGTACTCATGCTTTTCCGCCGCCTCGGGCAGACGATCCAGCATTTCGTCAAGCCCGATATTGCTCCTTGCCACAACTCCGCAGACGGGCACATTCAGCTTTTCTTCCAGAGCTTCGATATCCACCTTTATCTGCTTTTTCTCCGCTTCGTCAAGAAGATTCACGCAGACAAGCACATTGGGGGTTATCTCCATTGTCTGCAAAACAAGATTCAGGTTCCGTTCAAGACAGGAAGCGTCGCAGACCACTATCACCGCATCGGGCTTTTCAAAAAGTATATAGTCCCTTGCAGCTTCCTCTTCTGCGGAATGAGCCAGCAGGGAATATGTTCCGGGCAGATCGGCCAGTATGTACCGCTTTCCGTTATGAACGCAAAGCCCCTCGGCAGTGGAAACGGTCTTTCCCGTCCAGTTTCCCGTATGCTGATTAAGCCCTGTAAGGGCATTGAATACTGTTGATTTTCCCACATTTGGATTGCCTGCAAGAGCAACAACAAGATCGCCGCTGCGCCTTTCTATACGTCCGCCGCCCAGTGCGGCAGCGCCTGTGCTTTTTCCCGTAAGTCCCATGGACGCCTCCCTGCCGCCGATATCATCGGCTGTTTTATACAGCATCTTTTTCTGTAAAAATGCATTCTCTTATATGATATGAGTGCATCGGCTGTTTTATGACAAAATATTCAGGACGGCTTTCTCCGACGGTATTTTTATGAAAAATAAGTGAAAACTATTGCAAAAAGCCGTTAGCTATGGTATACTGTTATTCTGTAAAAATGTATTATTACCATGAAAGGAAGATATATATGGCAAAGCAGAAAAATCTCGTACCCATTACCCTGCTTACAGGCTATCTGGGCGCAGGAAAAACAACTCTTATCAATCACGTCCTCAACAATCAGGAGGGCTATAAGTGCGCTGTTATCGTAAATGATATCGGCGAGGTAAACATTGATGCGGAGCTTATCCAGAAGGGCGGCACGGTTACTCAGAAGGATGATAACCTCGTTCCCCTTTCCAACGGCTGCATCTGCTGCACACTTAAAGTCGATCTTATGAATCAGATCACAGACCTTATCAAGACAGGCAAGTTTGATTACCTGCTCATCGAAGCAAGCGGTATCTGCGAGCCTCTGCCTATCGCACAGTCCATTTCCGTTCTGGAGGGCAAGGTTGACAAGCGCCAGCCCGCTATCTGCCGTCTGGACAACATCGTTACAGTTGTTGACGCACTCCGCATGGCGACCGAGTTCGGCTGCGGCGATGCTCTTCTCAACGAAGATGTGGGCGAAGAGGATATCGAGAATCTTCTCATTCAGCAGATTGAGTTCTGCACAACTATCATTCTCAACAAGGTAGATAAGGTAACAGAGGAGCAGCTGGCAAGAGTAAAGGCTATGATCAAGACTCTCCAGCCCAAGGCAAGAATAATCGAAGCAAGCTTCGGCAAGGTAGATGTTGCCGATATCCTCAACACAAACTGCTATGATTTTGAAGAGGCTGTCACATCGGCTGGCTGGGCTCAGGCTTATGAAGAGGGCGCAGACGAAGATCATGACGAAGATGAGCATGATGAACATGAGCATCACCATGACCATGATGATGACGACGATGACCACGATCATGAACATGAGCATCATCACCACGATCACGATGATGACGACGATGACGACCACGATCATGAGCATCACGGTCACCACCATCATCACCACCACCATGACCACGATGAGGGCGAAGCCGAGGAATACGGCATCGGCACATTCGTATATCACCGCCGCCGTCCCTTCGATCAGGACAAGCTCCAGAACTGGGCTAACAACTGGCCCAAGGGAGTTATCCGCTGCAAGGGTATGCTCTGGTTCTCCAACGACAGAGACAACGCATATGTATTCGAGCAGGCAGGCGTTCAGATCACAGCTACCGAGTCGGGCAAGTGGTTCGCAGCAGCTCCCGAGCGTCAGAGAAAGCAGCTTCTGAAGGAATATCCCGATATCGCAAAGGACTGGGACGAAAAGTACGGCGACCGTGAGATCAAGCTGGTATTCATCGGTCAGCACATGGACAAGGAAGCTATCACAAAGTCACTTGATGCTTGCCTTGATGAATAATTTTCGCACCGATATAATTTGATACGCAGAACATATCACAGCATCTTTTCACGGGTGCTGTGATTTTTTTGTCACATTTCAGGTTGATTTGCTTTGAGTAATATGTTATAATGTAGAAAAATTGAATTTTTAGGAGAAACATACTATGGAACACAGAGTAAAGGTTACGGTTTTAGACAAAAAGCTCTTTCCCGAATTGCAGGCACAGTATTGTGCCGTACCCGACAGCGGAAAATGTCCATGCTATAACGTATGAGATGAATTTATATTTTACCGCAACAATGAACGTGATGATTATTGGCATATGGGAGCAGGCACACTGGTGAAAAGCGGCACACCCGATAAAGGTTCCCTGCTCTCTCCGGGAACAATGCACTGCGGAGCAGACGGAGTGCCATTCTGCTCGGAAGCATGGGATGCAATCAGCAGATATATTTACTCAGCACTCCAGGGCGGAGCAATAATGCATGGCTGGACAAATGATGATAAGGTCATGATTGCCTGCTGCAATGACGGCACCAGACCCGTTATTTTCAAAATTGAAAGAATAGATATTGATGACTGATATATCCATATCTTAAACAAAGCATTCATTCTCTGCTTGACATATGGACCGTAAAGATATAAAATATAGTTATATAATTTTAAAGGCAATACCGCACAAAGCTTAAACACAAGATGACGGAACGACTGAAAATATGCATGATTTATACGGTATTACCCGAATCAAATTGGAGTTTGTATGGATAACTTAACAAATATCGGCGTTATCAAGGATATTTTCGCAAGGCACGGCTTTTCGTTCTCAAAGGCTCTGGGACAGAATTTTATCGTTAATCCCACGGTATGTCCGAGAATAGCCGAGGAGGGCAATGCAAAGGAAGGCTTCGGCATAATCGAGATCGGAACAGGCGTGGGCGTGCTTACCAACGAGCTTGCAAAGCGTGCTTCAAAGGTTGTTGCGGTTGAGATAGACGAGCGCCTTATCCCCGTTCTGAAAGAAACGCTGGCGGAATATGACAACGTGAAAATAATAAATGCGGACGTTATGAAAACCGACCTTAAAGCGGTCATTGAGGAAAATTTCGGCGGACTTGATGTTGCTGTCTGCGCAAATCTTCCCTATTACATAACCTCGCCCATAATAATGAATCTGCTGGAAAGCAGACTTCCCATAAAGTCGGTAACGGTAATGGTTCAAAAGGAAGCGGGAGTCCGTTTATGCGCTCAACCCGGAACAAGGGACTGCGGAGCCGTCACCTGCGCTGTAAGATATTATTCCGAGCCGAAGCTGCTTTTCAATGTTTCAAGAGGAAGCTTTATGCCAAGCCCCAACGTGGATTCCTGCGTTATCCGTTTGGATATCCATGAAAATCCCCCTGTTGAAGTCTCCGACGAGGAATTTTACTTCAAGGTCATAAGAGGCGCTTTTTCCCAGCGCAGAAAGACCGCCGCAAATTCTGTATCATCGTCCATGGGACTTGACAAGGCGGCTGTTATATCGGCGCTTGAAGCTGCGGGACTTTCACCGAATGTACGTCCCGAACAGCTTACCCTTGAAGCCTTTGCTGCCTTTTCCGAGCAGCTGAAAAACAATATCTGAGAACCTGTCTTCACAAGAAATGTGTGCGGATTTTCGAGCATAATTTTGTCTAAGACAAGGCAAAAATCCGCAGGCGGGCTTGCCGCCCGGCAAGGATTTTTAACGCAGTCTTAGGCAAAATTTGCCGAAAAGACGTGCGCATACGCTTGTGAAGACAGGTTCTGAAAGGACGGCAAACCGTATGGAGCCTATTAAATATCACATTCCCGATTTTATCAGACACTTCAAGCTGAACATAATCCTTGCAAATTATATGCACAGATATCCCGAAAGATTTTATGACAACGTAACTATCGGTTCGGTTTACGGAACCTTTCCCACATCGCTCTGGAACGGCGGACGATATTTCGAGGGAATATGCGATCCCCGTGTCATGGCTGAGATACTCCGCCAGTTCAACGGAAGAGGTATCCCCTGCCGATTCACTTTTACGAATCCGCTTATCACAGAAGAGCATCTGAACGACAAATTCTGCAACGATGTTATGCGTATGGCTGACAACGGACTGAACGAGGTCATTGTCAATTCGCCGATACTTGAAGAGTATATCCGTGAAAAATATCCCAGCTACAAGATCACCAGCTCCACCTGCAAGCAGATCGAGGATTTTGACGCTCTTTCCGCCGAGCTTGACAAGGATTACAGCCTTGTGGTGCTGGATTACAACTGGAACAACAATTTTGAAATGCTGGAGAAAATGCCCCACAAGGACAGGATAGAAATACTCATCAATGCCTGCTGCACACCCCACTGTCCAAGGCGTGCGGAGCATTACAGAAACATCGGCGAGAACCACATAAAATGCGCCGAATTCAAAAAGAAAAATCCCACTCTCCCCTACAAGCAGGACGAATTTCACTGCGACCAGATGCGCAAGCATTTATATGAAACCACAGGCTACAGCACCCACATAAGCCCCTCTGCAATTTACGGAAAATACGTTCCCATGGGCTTTTCAAACTTCAAGATAGAGGGCCGCTCCGTACCCGACATAAACGTTCTGGAAAATTACATCTACTACATGGTAAAACCCGAATTCAAGGACACGGTCCGCCTTGAAATGCTGCTTATGCTTACTTCAAAGTATAAGTATTTTATGTAAGAATTTACGAACATAACAGACATAAAATAAGGTGGGTTTCTTATGAACAAATGTAAAAATATTGTAATAGTAATTATAGGTTGTATTTCACTATTTTGTTTTTGCATTTCAGCGATCATGATATACTCACTAAATCGTTCTGCACTTTTAGTCGGGTTAGCAGAATATATGAACACTAAGCCTTTTTGGATCGTTATATTTGTTTCCGCTTTTGCTATATTTTCAATATTATTTCTTTTATTATTTAAAATCGTCAGCATGAAGTCTAAATTTTCAAAAAAGTTCATTGCTGCATCGGGAATTTTACTGATACTGATAATTATCACTTTAAATATTTTATTTCTATATAAACATAGCATAAAATATGAAGATGCGCAGAAAAACTATATTGAAACATTTGACTACGTAAAAGAAAATATGAGTCCATATAGAGACTTTTATGAATATCAAATTTCTAATGTTGATAAAAAATGCAGCTATTATATAGTCGAACGCTCCGGAAATATGCAGCAAAACAGAGATGTTGTATTTAAACCATTCTCTTCTGCACATATTGATACAATAAGTTTTGAAGAACCCTGTATGATTTTTTATAAGAAAACATCTTCATATGAGATACGTCTTTACTGTTTTAGCGATAATTGTGTTGACATTAATAAAATGCCGGAACAATGGGACGCATTAAGAGTAATTGATGGGTGCAGCTACCTTTATTTGAAAGTGTGTGCAGATAATTAGTGGCTTTGTGATGCGAAACAAATCGTAGAATAAAGTTCCAAAAGCATTATTTAATATAATAATAATTGTAGCTGCGTTTTTTTTTATTTGTTTACCAATTAAAATGAATTATGTAATTGGTGTAACGGGAAATTCTGACGGCGATTTTGTAATAGGTATTTCATTACTAAATAGTGAAAATAGACATGATTTGCTATTTTACAATAGTGATTGTTTGTTGGTAAATAAAATTATATTATATAAACGTGGTGGAATAAGCATTGGTAGTTACAATGATTATCTTGTTGTTCAAGATGGTTTAGGTAAATCAGAAATATATGATTTCTATGGTAATAAGATTACAGCTCCCAATGTGGAGTATAACGAAAGAATATTTTCTGAATATTACTATTGCCGAAATGACTATGCAATAGAATATAAGCAAGACATAGGCGGTAATGAAAAAGTGATTTATCACGGAAAAAATGGTGATATTGATGTCGATTTTAACTATGCAAGTTATAAAAAAAATAAATATATAAAAATGTCTTTTCAACTAATTATAGTCATTTTTGCTTTTCTGATTTTTAAAATGTATAAAAAAGAACACAAGTAATATATATGGAAGAGGTGACAGACCCGAATGAAACGCCAAATAATTAAATTGACTTTATGTATAATAGCAGGCATTTTAATAGTGGTCGGTGTTTTCTTTTTAATAACAGAACCGAATCATGGGCGTAAGTACACAATACCTCTAATTGACGGAATGGTAATTCAGGCTGATCCTCCTGCAAAAAGACTGCTGAAATATATGGAGGAAAAGTATAACAAGGAATTTACGCAGGTTTATGTTGAGCCAAACACCTATTCAGATGAATGTCGGCATCATGATTGGGGTTCTAAACTATGGGACTTTTATCATAATGGGATAACTGTATCAACATCAGGCAGTGACGAATATTATCACGTTCGTGATGATTATGGTACATATCTTGATAATTACGGCTGTTATCTGGTGAATGAAGAAGCTGAACAAATTCTTTATGATAAAATTTCATCTGTAGTTAGTGATGTCAAGGTATCATGTTTCCCGAGGGATTTACAAAGCAAAGAATTACCTGCTTTTATGACGGCAGAAGAATATCTTGCTAATGCCGGCAAATGGTTATGTATAGTAATATGTGGAGAGGGGGAAAATGCAGAGAAGGATTATCGAAAAATATGTGATGCATTGGGCAAAGAAAGCGGTCAAGGTTGGATGACAATTCATTATCTTGATGAGGAAACATATAACAATATTGATATGGCAAACCGTAATGTTATCATTTATAATGAAAATTATAATCGTAAACTGGAGTTTGATGTTTATACAGGCGAGCCGATGTTTATTACACCGGGGAGAGAATAAAATACATTTATTCCCGAAAAAAACACGAATTATTTTTTCCGCGGCGGATATAATAATTTCTGTCGGAAAGATCCGATACAATAAATCCGAAAGGAAATGATACAAAATGAAAAATTCCGCTATTCACTGCGACGTAACAAGCTGCAAGCACAACATGGATACAGAGCATTACTGTACTCTGAACGCTATCAGAGTCGGCACACATGAGTCCAACCCCACAGTTCCCGAATGCACAGACTGCCTCTCCTTTGAGTGCAAGAGCTGCGGCTGCAAGTAATCCCAAGTAACGCAGCACGGAAAACAGTCCGTCCGAACGGCAAAACGCTCGGACGGACTGTTCTTTTTTATTTAAGCTTTCCCGCAGCGGCATCAGCCACCGCAGCCGATAATCTATCCACCTCATCGGGAGTATTGAACGCCGACGGTGCAAATCTGACGGCTCCGTCGGGAAGAGTTCCAACAGAACGGTGAGCCATTCCCGAACAGTGAAGTCCTCCTCTGAGCGCAAAGCCTCTGCGGTTGAGATAGGCTGCCGTTTCCTCGGAGGTAAGCCCCTCGATATTGAACAGCACTATCGGCAGATATTTTGCTCCCGCACGGCGGTATATCTTCACGCCGCCAAGCTTTTTCAGCTCGTTTATAAATCTATTGCAAAGCGACGTTTCGTGAGCATAGATATTCTCAATGCCAAGCTTTTTTACAAAATCAAGCCCCGCTCCCAGAGATATCGCACCCACTGTATTTATCGTTCCGCTTTCAAGGGCATCGGGGAGAAAATCGGGCTGCTCGGGGTCAAGAGATGTACTTCCCGTGCCGCCCTCCATTATCGGGGTCAGACGGTACTTTCCGTCCGATATCAGCAGCCCCGTGCCTGCGGAGGCATACAGCCCCTTGTGGGCGGCACAGCACAGGAAATTGATATTGTCCCTTTTCAGGTCAATATCGGAGATACCGCAGACCTGCGCACCGTCGCCGATAAAGCACAGTCCTCTTCTGCGGCAAAGCTCCCCTATCCTGCGGTAAGGCATCAGCTGTCCCGTTACATTGCTGCCCAGAGTGAACACCACAGCCGAAGTATACGGAGTTATAAGGCTCTCGATATTTCTTAGGGTGATATTATCGTCCTCGGAAACATTTGCGGCACTGTACGAAACGCCTTTCTTTGAAAGCGCATAAACGGGCCGCACCACCGAGTTATGCTCCATAGATGATATTATTATATGCTGCCCTTTTTTTACATAGCCTTTTATCGCCATATTCAGGGCATGAGTACAGTTAAGGGTAAAAACAACATTTTCGGGTTCTGCGCCGAAAAAATCGGCAGCTTTTTTTCTTGTTTCATATACAGCCTGAGCGGACGCGATAGATATATCGTGCCCGCTGCGCCCGGGATTGCCGCCGTATTGAGTCACAGCCGCATTCACGGCTTCCCGCACGCTTTCAGGCTTAGGGAATGATGTGGCGGCATTATCAAAATTGACCATTGTCCCTTTTATCCTTTCATACGTTTCGGGGAAATTCCGTCATTCGGGCAGCACCGCACAATGCTGTATGTGCAGTGCTGTCTTAAAAGCATCAGCTTTCCGACACTGCCTTATAATGAAGTCCTGCCGCACTCAGCAGAGCGGCTGCCTTTGCGGTATCGGTCTCCGCAGCCACACTGTAACCGCAGCCCGAAGCCAGTGTACGGGGAGTCCGCACAAGTCTTGCCTTCACGCCGTTCTGCTCAAGAACGCTCTGCGCCTTTGAAGCCAGCGTAACGGACGGAAATGCAAAGGTAACAGTTTTCATATTATCGTTCCTTTCGTAAACGGAGACAGCCGAACAGCAGTCTCCTACGTTTATTATATTCAGTTCACACCGCGTATGTGCGCACACGGCAAACATTCCTCGGGCATAACAAAAGCTGCCGCATACGGCACGATAAAACACGCACCGTCTGCGGCAGCAAAACTATTTTTGCAAATTAACTTACATCAGATCGTAGATCTCGGGCTTAACTCCGTCCAGCTCGTCAAGAGTGATGTCATAATCATTAAAGGAAGAGGGCTTCTTCACGCCGTCCTTTAATGCGATATGCATTGAGCGGCGCACCTTTGCTGTGGAATTCTTGGGTGTCTTGCTGTCGTGCTTCCACCAGTAAAGACGGCATACTTCCATGCTTCCCTCGGGACGTGCGGAGGAGGAATCATTCTCAAAGAGAGTCATAAGTGCCTGCTTGATCTTTTCTGCGTCATCTTCCGAGAAGCCTGTCTTTTCGGCAAGCTGGCAGTTGATGCTGCCGTTCACAACATAAAGACCAAATTCGATGCAGTGCTTCATACCCATTGTATCGGAGGCCTTTCCCTCTTTTCCGCCCTCACTGTTGACGCTCTTTGTTATCTGGAGGCTGACGATATCGATTGTGGAGACGCTCTTTGCCTGACATATTGTGACAGGACCTCTTACACCAACGGAAACAGGATCATTCTTGAATGCAAATACCTGACCGAAGCTTCTTACATCTATCCACTCTTCGCAGGCTGTCTTTGCGAAAAGCTCACGGTCGGTATTCTTGCCCTTGTTGATAGCCTTGAGAGCGGCGTTCTTTTCGGCTCTTGCTCTGAGGCTGTCGCAGTCATCGTTGCAGCGGTCGTCCGACTGAACGAATATCTTCTCGCCCATATCCTGGAGACGGTTCCTTATCTTTCTCTTAATGCACACATCGGATATTTCACCCAGTCCGTCCGCTGTAAGTCTGGGACGGTTTCCGTCAAGAGGGTCACCGTTGGGGTTTGCATCGGCTGCTGTGATAAGAAGTGTAAAATCAATTTTATTCTGTAATGTACTCATTTTCAGTTCTCCTCATTCTCATTATTTTTATTATCGCTGTCCGAATTTTTGCCCTTATATATCAATGAAGAAAAATGGTGATATCCAAGAAGATATGCAGGCTCCAGTGCGGAATCATCATTAAATTCCTCTAATGACATTTTACTCATTATCTCTCTCATAAGCCTATCATAATATGAAGCCTGACCGCCAAGCTTGTTCATATAAGGCATAAGACGTATTTCGATGATTCCCCATGTTCTGCATGGGTGTGACGAAAACGAGTTCCAGAAACGTCTTGCATTGGTTATTCGTTTTCCCTTGTCCTCGCCGTCATAAGCGGAATTCTCTGCGGCGTCGGCTATTGCAAGCAGACAGCCGTAAAGATAGCTTCTGTCTGTTATAGAATCATCATATCCCATAGCTGTAATACCTCCGTAATTTTTATTTTTTCTTTTGCTGTCAATATTGTATTTCTTTATCATGCCGCAGGCTGTTTCAAGCACGGTGCGGTGATTATATGGCTTTTCATAAGCAAGCGGCTGGGAAGCCCTGTTCACGAGCGCCTTTACGATATCCCACGGCAGTGCTCTTCCCTCTGTCTCGCAGGGGATAAGTCTCAGCAGCATCTCTCCCTGAAGCTTTTTATTGCAGTCGATCGCATTTCCCTGCTCCGTGCCGTATGCGCATTTTATTATTTCATAGATACTGAAGCTTTTGAATACGGTACAGCAGGTTTTCGGGTCAAATCTTCTCCAAGCCGTATCTTCGTGCCACTGTTTAAGGTTTCTGTAAAATTCCGCCTGTCCCTGCTCCGAATACATTGAAACGGAAAGTCTGCCCGTTGTGGCGGCGTCAACGCCGATTATCATGACCTTGCTTTCGGGCGAATAATTGCTCTGATATCCGTACACCATTTTTTTCAGCATTTCCGCATGAAGCGCTTCCGTCACGGGAGCAAAATCTTCATCGGGATATTCGTCCATATAGCACTGCTGCGAATCGGCTGTAATGCTCGGCAGCTTCTGCAATGTGCTTGACCATACCGCAACCGAAAGCGAATCTATGGAAAATCCTCTGTTCGCAAGAAGCCATTTCAGCGCATTATGCATCTTCTGGGAAAAATCATAGCTCACCGCAAAAGCCTCTTCCTTGCTGCGGAACCTGCCTCTGTATGTAAAGCCGCTCTCATCGTTTGCGGAGATAAGCTTTGCCTTGTCTCCCGTATTCCTAAGCTTTGCTGGGTGCTTGTACGTTGCAGGAAGCACCCGTCCCGTAGCATAGCACAGCTGTTCATTGCCCATCATGCTCTCATTAAAGCGTGCAAAGCTGTCATAAAGGCTCTTGTCCTCCCATGTTCTGCTCTCACGGTCGAGGTCGGAATAATTCACACGGAATCTTACAAAAGCGTCCGACTGGGCGATTCCCGATATCTTATCTCCCGTCAGCTTTCCCGTTTCATCGCTGCATTTCAGCACTCCGCAGCCAACAAGATCATTCATGATGCAGCCTTTCATTATATAAGCATACACCGCATTCACCGCAGGGTGACTGTATTCACTGCTCTTCCATTTTTCAAGCTGCTCCGTATAGGCTTTGTAAAATTCGGAATTGTCGGAGCGCTTGCCGTCCGCATAATTTGGATAATCCCCTGCGATATATATGAGTTTGTCCGCAAATGGCATAGGGAAAATACCGCTTGTCCTCACACCCGAATCCTCGGTAACGGGAATGACCGTCATAGCCTCTGACTTATCCACCGTTCTTGCCGCAGCAAGATTTCCGTTCTCATCTACCGTGACTTCGATCTGGGCATTGGCGGTAGAGTGTGACACAGGCAGCAGCACTGTTTTTTCATTGGCTGTACCGCAGTTGTTTTCATATACTCTGTAAAGCTCCTTAGCCCAGCTCATCAAACTCACCCTCTTCAAATTCTTCAAGTCCCGTGAAATTGTTGTGTTCCCTGCCGAAAGGCTTAATCGGCATATCCTTGATATGACGCTTTACGGTGCAGTCCTTGGGCGGTATAAATTCGATCACGCCGTCTTTCATAACATTTTCATGGAATGTAACCGTCATTTTTCCCTTGTCCTCGGGATATTCCGCTTCATCTGCATAGATCATGCCGTAATAGCTCATTTCAAATCCGATCTCTCCGCTGTTGTCGTAATATCCCTCGCCCTCTCCGAACGCACATGGCTCAACGATGCACTGGCACTCTCTCGTTCCGAGGAAGCAGTCACGCCTGCCTCCGCGCTCAACCATTCGCCTTGCGATGCAGCTGTGCTTGTTCAGATTTCTGTCCTGTTCAAGCTCGGGGCGGTTGTAATTCCAGTCGAAGTGCGCCATTACCTGATAATGAACATCTGCAAGATAGCTGTAATAGGCAAGATCGTTTCCGCCGCCGTAGGATATCGGACGGACGCCCTTGCGGACGGTTTTTATCCTGTTCATCACACGCACCTTGTCGATAGTCCATATAATGGTAGGCTTGAAATAGATGCTCTGGGTGATGCCTTTCAGCGCTTCGTAGGTAGGCACTTCATAGCTTGTATGCTCGCCGCCTGATCTGGTTATTACATCGGAGAACATTGCATAATCTCCCGTAACGGAAAATTCAATGTAATTCTTTCCAAGCTTTCGGTTCATGTTTTTTCAGTCCTTTCTGTTTTAGAATTTAAAAGCTTTTATTATGAAAGTTATTCAGCAAATATCAAATCACAATTATATTCATTTACAAATTATCAACATTTGCTTTTGAAGAAAGTGGTATACTAAAAATGTCACACAAAATCATCTGTATATAAGACATAATCAGATGTGGATTGAAATCAGTGGACATATATAGTAATAAAACCTGATGAGTTCCCAACTTAGTACCGCACGGTCACAGCTGTGCGGTACTATTTTTGTTTAGCCAAGGAACGTCCGTTTATTAATTAAAATCATCATCTCCATTCTGTGTTTTAAAACCTTCTCCGACCACGCTGCTTACAGACAATGCCACCGATGTTTTAAATTCTGCCGATTTAAATTCCGATTCAAAATCATTACAGAAAAAACTGTCACAATTGCCGCTGACTAAAATCTTGACTTTGGAATTTTCATATTGCCAATCCATTTCTTCAAAACCTTTCAGAACAAAATCAAAAAACATTTTTGTTTTCTGTAATTCCAGTGTATATTTTATAGTCAAATTTGTCAAGTACTTTTTTGCAATTTTTCAATAAATAAGAATATTTTTCCAGAAAAAGTTATATCACATTTGCTTTCACATATATTTCCATATCCATAAAGCATAAATCTCACCAAACCATTACCTCCGGCTCCGCCCCCTCAAACACAACGCCCAGCCGTTCATCATAAAATTCCTTTGACAGCACAAGCGCTCCGCATTTCAGCTTTCTTAGTGCGCCTGCGTCCTCAAGCTTTCTAAGCATTCCCTCATACATATTCACGGTATAGGGCTGGAGCTTCCTCAATGTTTTGATAAGCTCCTCCGAAGATATATCCGTTTCCGACTTTACGATAAGCTCCGATGCCGTATCGTCATACGGAACGATAACACCCACCGTAAGATCATCAAGCACCTTGAAGATCTCCCCTGCCGTTCTGAATGCCTGTCCGCAGTCTTTAAGCTTGTTCCTATTGGAGACAGTATGCCTTTTTTCATTTTTTGAAAGCAGATCTACCAAGGTGTCCTTTTTGTCGGGAGTTTTATATTCCAGCTTGTCGCTGTTCTCGTTGTAATACTTTTTGAAATACATCTCCATAGGCTCGGGCAGCAGCAGATCATCATATCTTCCGCTGCCTATTATCTGCCTTGAAACCGACTGCGCATTCTTGATCTCATTGAGATTTCCCAGCCGTTCATCTCGGATATCTATTATATATACGGGACATACGCCCTCGATCTCGCCGTTTCGGTTGCATCTTCCCGCAGCCTGCGCCGCATTGTCCATTCCCGCAAGCGAACGCACAACACACCCGAAGGATATATCAACTCCCGCCTCGATAAGCTGTGTAGTAACGCAGATAACGGGCTTTCTGTCGGGATTGTCCCTGTTAAGCAGTTTGCGTGCTTTATCTATAATGTTTTTCCTGTGCTTCGGACACATATTCGTGCTGAGATGCAGCATAACCGTTTCGTCCGAGCTGTCCCGATCCCTTTGCTCTATAAGACGAAACAGCTCCGCAGCCGCAGATTTCGTGTTCACAACAACAAGCAGGCTTCCGCATTCACGGAATTTTTCATAGCAGAATGCCGCCGCTTCATCATATGTATAGCCTCCCGTTTTCATTGCGGGGATAAGCTCCGTTCTTCTGAATATCTCAAAATCCGCCGAATAATCTCCCGTGATGTCACGTCTCTCATCAAATATAACGGGATAATTTGTCCTGTCAAAAACAGGCTGTGTTGCCGTGCAGAGCACAACCGTGCTGCCGCATATTTTCGAGAGAAAATTCACCGCCAGATTGAAAAGCTCAACGCATTTTACCGGCACGGACTGCACCTCGTCAATGATTATCACTGCTCTGCTAAGCCTGTGCATTCGTCTTACAGCCGATGTTCTTCCCAGATACAGCGCATTCAGAAACTGCACCAGCGTTGTGGCTATAACGGGAAGATCCCATTTTTCCGTCCTGAGCTGATATTCCGCCAGCTCATCGTCATCATCTATTTCACTCATCATATTGGAATGATGTTCAAGGAACTCATCATCACCGCACAGCTCTCTTATATCATCGCTGTTCTGTTCAAGTATCGACATGAACGGAGCTATGTAAATTATCCTTTCCATATTATATCCACTGTTTTGGCATATCTCAATGGCATATCTCAGCGATGAAAGCGTCTTACCGCCGCCTGTTGGAACGATAAGCCTGCACACTCCTGCCTTGTGATCGGCAAAAGCCGCACATCGGTCGGAAATATTTCTCCTTTGACGTGATATCCTGTCCGCTTTATAGGAAAATCCTTCAAGCTTCTCGTCAAGCCTTTTCTTCATTTTTTCCCAGAGCTGCTTTGTATCACACTCATGCTCGGTATGGCAGTTGTCCATAAAATCCGCCGTATTTGTCCTGTCGGCGTCCATAAGCACCGATTCCGCAAGCCTTTCAAACATTCCGAGATAAAATATCTGATCCGTGGTATTCTTTTTCATATCTCTTACAGCTTCCCATACAGCGATATATTCGGCTGCGGCTTCGGGCAGGAGTTGCCTCATTTCATCTCCGAAAAGCCTTTCAAACTCGGCGGAAGCTTCGGCATAGCCCTCGTTCTTGGATATTCTTTCCGAGAAATAGTCCCTGCCGTCCTCGGTTATCCAATCATGAAGTCCGTGATGTGATATTACCACACGGGCAACAAACGCCGCCGTTTTTATCATATAAGGATCACCTGTGCCGCACGCATATTCATACAGCAGCTTAGCTCCCGTGAAGCTGTGGTCTATCTCACCTCTGCGGCAGCTGTTTTCACCATGGATATAGCCGTTGAAATTCCCGGTAAATTTTCCTGCATCATGGATAAGAGCAGCAAGCTCTGCGATCTTGGCAATGCTCAGATTCTGTGCATATTTTTTCGCCAGCTCCGCCGTTTCTTTAAGATGTTCCGCAACAGTCTGAACCTTATTATCGGTTTCTCTTATATGGGCAGCATACTCGGTCATTTGACATTTCCTCCTGTGATTTTTTACCATATTCGTCATTACAGATATTATAGCACCTTTTACAATTATTTTCCACTATTTTTTACAAAAATTTATTATTACCGGCATATTGTTTTTATCGTCAGAGATTTTTTATTGCTTAAACGGCTGTTTTATATGGATTGAATTTCAATAAAAAAGCCTCCGCACTGCCCGAACCCGAGCAGTGCGGAGGCATCATTTTCGGCAGTCCGCCGAATTATCGGCTTTTATCAGCAGCAGCCGTTGTTTCCGCCGCAGCCGCAGCCGCCCCAACCGCCGTTACCGCAGCAGCAGAAGAGGATAAGAATGATGATGATCCAGTAGCAGCAGCCTCCGCCAAATCCACAGTTATTCATAATGAAACGCTCCTTATAATAAAATGTATTATGGACATTGGAGCATCTTCGCTTGGGCTATTGCCGTCTGCCCGATGCTTTCCGCTGTTCATAGTTTATATTATGTCAGTGCCGCAGATGTGTTACAGCAAAAATCATGCCTGCCTGCGCTCACCTGCCGATTTTTTCGGAGACGGACTGTCTTTTTATAAAGGATACGGTATTTTTTGAAAAATACAATGTAATTTACTGCGATATTTTTTATACGATTTTTTCCGTCTGCGACAAATAATTCCTGCCGATAGGTGGCATAATATATAAGCAACGCAAAACGATATAACATTTTCCAGAATATTTGGAGGCTGCTAATGTATAATTCGGAACTGTTCACAAAAAAAGCAAATACGGTCATAAACAAAGCCCTGCTGACGGCAGGCAGGCTGGGGCATACCTATGCAGGCAGCGAGCATCTGCTGCTGTCGCTGGCTTCGGAGCAGGGCAGCACGGCATTCAGCATTATCCGCAGCTGCGGTCTTTCCGATGAAAAAATACTCGATAAAATGATACGCCTGGTAGGCAGGGGCGAAGCGTCGTCCATTGATATGAGCGCCGCAACGCCTGTTTTCATGCGCATAATCGACGGAGCCTGCACCCGTGCGGGAGCTTCCCCGTCACGCCCCGCAGGAACGGAGCATCTGCTTGCGGCGATACTTTCCGAGGAAAGCTCCACGGCATATACTATAATAGTTGATTCGGGAGCAAGCGTCCGCCAGCTCATGAACGGCTGCTGCGGAGTAGGAAATATATCCGGCTGCCGAACCACCCCCGTGATAAAGGCTCCCACACTTATGAAGTACGGAAGAGATCTTACGGAGCTGGCTGCCGAAAACAAGTGCGATCCCGTGTTCTGCCGTGAAAAGGAAATAAGCAGGGTCATTCAGATACTTTCACGCCGCACGAAAAACAATCCCTGCCTTGTGGGCGATGCAGGCGTTGGAAAAACCGCCGTCGCCGAGGGGATAGCCCTTATGATAGCCAAGGGAAAAGTCCCCGAATCCCTTGCCGATAAGCGCATTTTCTCGCTCAGTCTCACTTCAATGATAGCAGGCGCAAAATACCGCGGCGATTTTGAGGAGCGCATAAAGCAGTGTCTTGACGAGGTGGCTGAAAACAAAAATATAATCCTTTTCATCGACGAGCTTCATACCATTGTGGGAGCAGGCGCAGCGGAGGGTGCGATAGATGCGGCGAATATTCTGAAGCCGCAGCTGGCAAGAGGTGATATACGCATTATCGGAGCAACCACCTTTGATGAATACCGCCGCTTCATCGGCAAGGACAGCGCCCTTGACCGCCGTTTTCAGCAGGTAGTTATTGAAGAGCCGTCACCCGAAAACTGCAAGCGCATATTAAAGGGTCTGGCAGAGCGGTACGAAAGCTTCCACAAGGTCATAATCACCGATGAAGCGGTGAATGCCGCTGTTGATCTTTCGGTAAGATATATCAACGACCGCTGCCTGCCCGACAAGGCGATAGATCTTATCGACGAAGCAGCCTCACGGGTGAAAATACGCAGCGATATCGAACCCAGATCGCTGAAAGAGCTTGCAGACAATCTCAACCGAATGATGGAGAAAAAGGCAAGCGGTCAGCGGCGTAAGAAAAGCGAGCTGACAGTGAACAATCCCGTATACGTCACTGCGGAGGACATTGCGGAGGTGCTTTCCGATGCATCGGGGATACCTGTTTCACGGATAACCAAATCCGAAAGCGAACGTCTGCTCACGCTGGAGGACGAACTGCACAAGCGGATAGTCGGGCAGAATGAAGCGGTAAATGCCGTTGCCGATGCCGTCCGCCGCAGCAGAGCGGGACTTAAAGATCCTCACCGTCCCGTTGGCTCGTTTATCTTTTCTGGACCGTCGGGCGTAGGAAAGACCGAACTTGCACGGGCGCTGGCGGAATGTCTTTTCGGGGACGAAAACTCGCTGATACGCCTTGACATGAGTGAATATATGGAAAAGCACAGCGTTTCGAGAATGGTCGGCTCACCTCCCGGATACGTCGGCTTTGAGGACGGCGGACAGCTCACCGAAGCGGTTCGGAAAAAGCCCTATTCGGTGGTGCTTTTTGACGAGATCGAGAAGGCTCACCCCGATGTTTCAAATATGCTGCTCCAGATACTGGAGGACGGCATTCTCACCGACAACCGCGGCAGACGCATAAGCTTCCGCAACACTATAATAATCCTCACAACAAATCTCGGAGCAAAATTTGCGGGCGAACAGGGAGCTATCGGCTTTACTCCCGACGACGGCTCTTCGGCAGTGAAAAGCTGCATCGAGCGTGAGCTGAAACAGCACTTCCGCCCCGAGCTGCTGAACAGAATAGACGAAACAGTGATATTCGGCAGGCTGAGCGAAAAGGAAATGCCTGCGCTTACGCTGCGTATGCTCTCGCAGCTGCGAAAGCGTGCGGAATCGCTGGAGATATCCGTGGAATTTTCCGATATCGCAGTGGAAAAGCTCACAAAGGACGGCTTCGACCGCAGCGGAGCAAGAAGCCTGCGGCACGCTATCACGGTGAACGTGGAAAATCTGCTTTCAAAGAAGATACTTTCCGGCGAGATCAACAAGGGCGACACAGCCGAGCTGACACTCTCGGAGGGAGAATATGATTTCAGAATAAAGGAGGCTGCGGGAAAAACAGGCTCTTCACAGTAAAATAAACGCACATGGCAGATCGGATCGTATATCCATTACTGTCATGTGCGTTTTTAATCTGTATACAGATTAAATTAATCTATTATTTAATTAAATTAATTATGTTAAAAAAGACAAATGTAAACATTTATTTAAATTAAATAATATATTATTTTAAATGCTGCAATAATGCAATAAATATCAGTCATAATTCATGAGAATTATCTATTTTTTCCACATCGAAAACGTTTTTCCGGCAATCAAAATCATGATGTAAACCTTGCATATATAGCCATTTGTGCAGATATAACAAAATTAAAATGAATTCAATGTGCATTTTGCTTTATATTGACTTTTGTAAAAAAAGTTGATATAGTTATAACTGTAATCAATACACACTTTGATCGAACCCCGAAAGCCCGAACGGCAACACCACTGCCGTCGGTCACACCACATTATTTTGAAAGGCGGAAAACCCAATGAAAACAAAGCTCGTAAATGCAGTTTCCATTCCCAATATGCCCTGGCAGGATAAGCCCGCAGGCTGCAATGACGTTATCTGGAGATATTCCCAGAACCCCGTTATCAAGAGAGATCATCTCCCCACTTCAAACTCTATCTTCAACAGCGCAGTAGTTCCTTTCGAGGGCGGCTTCGCAGGCGTTTTCAGAGTTGACGACAAGGCAAGAAACATGGAGCTTCACGCAGGCTTCTCCAAGGACGGTCTCAACTGGGACATCAACCCCGACAGGATCCACTTCAACACAGACATTCCCGAAATGGCTGAATTCCAGTACGGCTATGATCCCCGTGTTTGCAAGATCGAAGACAAGTACTTCATCACATGGTGCAACGCTTACGGCTGGAGACCTACTATCGGTGTAGCTTATACATACGATTTCAAGGAATTCACACAGCTCGAGAATGCATTCCTTCCCTTCAACAGAAACGGTGTAATGTTCCCCAGAAAGATCAACGGCAAGTACGTTATGATGAGCCGTCCTTCCGACAGCGGCCACACACCTTTCGGTGATATCTACATTTCCCAGTCCCCCGACATGAAGTACTGGGGCGAGCACAGACACGTAATGGGACCCAACAGACCTTGGGAGTCCACTAAGATCGGTGCAGGTCCTATCCCGATAGAGACTGAAGAAGGCTGGCTGATCTTCTATCACGGCGTTCTTACTTCCTGCAACGGCTATGTATACAGCTTCTCCGCTGCTCTCCTCGACAAGGACGAGCCTTGGAAGGTTCTCAAGAGAGGCAACGAGTACCTCATCAACCCCAGAGAGCCTTACGAGACTATCGGCGACGTTCAGAACGTAACATTCCCCTGTGCTAACCTCGTTGATGCTGACACAGGCAGAATCGCTATCTACTACGGCTGCGCAGATACCTGCACATCACTCTGCTTCACAACAGTTGATGATGTTATGGATTACCTCAACAATCACAGCCAGATCTGAGTGATCGGATAAACAATAATGATTATCCCCGTTCCGTTTTTCGGAGCGGGGATTTTTTTTGCCGCATAACAAAATCGCCGTATCGGGCAATATATCCGATACGGCGGTTTATGTGCTTAGAACCTGTCTTCATAAGAAATGTATGCGGATTTTCGTGCATGATTTTGTTGCAGACAAGGCAAAAATCCGCAGGCGTGCTGCCGCACGGCAAGGATTTTTAACGCAGTATGCAGCAAAATTTGCCGAAAAGACGTGTGCATATGCTTATGAAGACAGGTTCTTATTTATCCCAGCAGAGTTTTAAGCAGCTTGACTCTCATTTCGTCACGGTATTCGGGACGGATAAGATAATAAACATAGCTTTCAAGAATATCAACGGGGTGCATCATTCTTCCCTCGATCTTAAAGTTGCTGTAACCCATGGGAACATATTTCTCGTATATCTGCTTGGGGCTGATATGAGTTGCAAATTTTGTTATGCGGTAAAAATCATAGCTCATATTGGGACATGGAAATTCCTCACGCTTGATAGGCTTCAGCGCCATTTTATCGTCAAACACCTGCGCATTATGCAGGAACTGACGCTCGCCCAGAAATTCATAATGAGCCTTTCTGCGCTTGCAGTGAGGCGTGCAGTACGGATTTATCAGCAGCTCGATCTTATCCTTGTGAGGAAGAGTTTCAAGCTCCTTGAAGTTATTGTTCCAGTTATAATCCAGCACAACAAGCTTATAATCCTTTTCAAGCTCCGCCAGCAGCTGATCTCTGTTCTCGATCTGCTTTACCGTTGACGAAATAAGCGGATATTTCGGATAATTCTTTCTGATATAGTCCTCAAGGCACTGCTTGTTGACGATTATCTCATTAAGACCGTTCTCGGCGATACGTGTTATCATGTTGCAGAACGGGTCGGAAAGATCCTTTTCGGTGATAAGCGGATTTGTAAAGGTATATCTTATCGGAATGCCTCTGGAATTGTATTCTTTCATTATCGCTTCGATCTTGTCACGGCGGACTGCTCCTATAACAACTCTTCCGCCGTTCCATTTTGCGGGAGGAAAGCAGCCGTAGGAGGAGGCTATCTCAATATCGTCATAAAAATACTGAGGGTTGCGTTTTATCTGATCCGCAATAAGCAGATTCATCTTATAGTTGCCGTAAAAATCGGGGATATGAAACTTTATCTTCATTTTTATACTTCCTTATAAATAATTATTTAAGCGGCAGACACAGCCGTAATGCTTTCGGAATAACGGAAAATTCCGCACATGATGTCATAACAAGCCTGCCGTCCAGTTCGATCGGGAATTTTTCTCCGTCGGCCGATGAAAAGCTGCCGCCCTCGGTACGGTAGATCCTCACCATATCGGATATATCCTCAACGCCCATTTTATACATCGGAGCCACATTGCACAGCTGCACAAAATTGCAGGGCAGCGTAAGCGAAAGCTTAAAGCTCCCTCTTTCGTCGGACGATGGCGGAAGAGCGTCATTGGAAACAACTATCTGACTGAACAGGATATCACGGCGTATGGGATATTTTCTTGTAATGCCGTTTGCGGTGCTGCTGACGGAAATATCCGCACGGAGAGCATATTTCTTGTTTCCCGCAAGCGCCGCCGCAAAGCCCAGCTTTGATGAAGCGCTCCTGCCGATATGCATTTTGCTGCGAAGCTTTTCAGAGCGTTCCTCTCGCACACCGTCAAATCCGAATGAGATGCGGTCAATAAATATGCTGCCGCAGCATTTTCCAAGGTCGATGCGGCGTATCTGCACGGCAGGCGAACCGCTGAAAAGTCCCAGCCGATCTGCCGCCGTCTCCGCATCTGTTTCCCTGCCGTAAAGCTTCGATGCAAAGCCGAAGCCTTTTCCGAGAGGAAGCACCGCCATTGGAGTATCGCTGCCCGAAAGAGCCGCAGCACACTCATGAACGGCTTCCATTGCTCCGCAGACAAATATCATGCATTCACTGCCGTATTTTTCCGAAAAGCAGGCAGCCATATCTCCCGCTTCGGCAGCATTTTCCGCATATGCAAAAATCGTTCTTTCAGCCTTTCCCGCTTCACGGAAAGCCCTTTCGGTTTTATTAAGCACGGGAGACGGTCTGCCTCCAAGCGCGTCCGCCTGCACAATAAAAATATATCTCATGTCAGTATCCTTTCTGCCGAAAAAATTATCCGAATGCAGCCGCCAAGACAGTTATATACTATTTATCATAGTAACATTTTTTCGCATAAATGTCAAGCTTGCGGCGTGATTCGGCATATGTAAACAAAATATCTTTACATATCACAAAATGCATATTAGGGCTTATTACCGTTTTGTATTCAATTTGTACAAATTACGTGTGAATTAATATACATATATATCGGAACAAACGTTTTCATATTTACATTCGGGTTACAATGCAGTTAAAAAACAGCGGTAGCCCTTGAATAATTATATACTTTATGATAAAATTGTAATCACCGTGAGAGAAAAAGATAACAAAAAACAACAAAACACGGCAAAAAGACAAAAGAAAAAAGAAAAGAAAGAAATAAAACGGGTTATATATTATGGAGAGCAGAGCAAACTACGGAAGCGATATCCGTGAGCAGAACAGGCAGAAGCGTATGCTCCGTCAGAAGATCCACCGTATGAGAGTATTGGCTATGACTGCCGCCGTGACACTTGCAGTTACAATGGGTGTTGCGGAGATATCTTATATCCAGTCCGGTTCGATCTCGGTCGAGACTGACGGATATTCGGTGATAAACGAAGAGCGTGAACGCCGTGCGGACGCTGCGGCAGCGCTTAATATGGCTGACAGCGGCATTCAGAAAATAGATATCACTATCCCCGATTACTGTCCCGTAAACTATACGGCACGTTCGCCGATCGCTATGGTTTACGACAAGACAACGGGAAGTGTTCTTTATTCAAAAAATGAAAACGAAAAATGCTACCCCGCAAGCACGGTAAAGCTTATGACAGCTGCCGTTGCCCTTGATCTTGCCGCAGATGATTTTAAGTATGTGGCAGGCGGCGAGCTTGATCTTATTCAGGACGGGGCAAGCCTTGCAAAGATAAACAAATGCTATGCTCTCAACACATCGGAGCTTATGGACGCCATGATAATGAAGGGCGGCAGTGATGCATCATACATCGCAGCAGCCAATATCGGACGTCTCCTCTGCGACAATGACGACGTTGCTTCTCTTGAAGCTGTCAATAAATTTGTTGATGTTATGAATTCAACAGCTTCGGCTATCGGCTGTACAGCAACTCACTTCACAAATCCCGACGGATTCTTTGATGCGGAGCAGTACACCACAGGCAAGGACATGATGAAGATCGCAATTTATGCATCGGAACATGAAGAGATAATGACAGCCGCAGGCAAGGCACATTCGGGCGGAAAGCTCCTTTCGGGTCAGACCTATGAATGGGTAAACTCAAATAAAATGATGATCGAAACTTCATCGGATTATTACGAATATGCAACGGGACTCAAAACGGGAATGACCGAAAATTCGGGCTACTGCATTGCCGCAACAGCCGAGCAGTACGGTCACGAGCTTGTGTGCATCGTTATGAACGCACCCTCTGCCGAGGACCGCACATTCGACGTAAAGGCACTTTTCGATATCTCATTCAGCTATCTCAGCGATATCGGAAACGCCGAAACGGAAACATATTAAACAGCATTCAGAGTCTGTCCTGCATGAGGGGGCAGGCTTTTTCCCTTTTATGCAAGTTTTTTGACATAAGGTCGCCTCTAAAAACCATAGTGCCTCAGATGCGCAGTCAGATTTTTCGTCAGATTGTATAGAAATTTCGCAGG
>CAKSKG010000028.1 GCA_934464775.1 uncultured Oscillospiraceae bacterium | reverse complement strand
CGGATTTTTGCCTTGTCTGCAACAAAATTATGCTCGAAAATCCGCATACATTTCTTATGAAGACAGGTTCTAAAAAATAACCCGTAATGACATTTTAAAGAAAGGAATGAATTTCATGTCAGACTTTACAAGACGTCTTCCCGTGTATCTGCTTCTCGATACATCGGGTTCAATGTCGGGCGACCCTATCGAGGCTGTCAGACAGGGCGTTAAGGCGCTTATCTCCGAACTGAGAGGAGATCCGCAGGCGCTTGAAACGGCATATCTTTCCGTTATCACCTTTGCTTCAACGGCTCAGCAGGTATCTCCTCTTACCGAGCTTATGCTCTTTAAGGAGCCTCAGATCAGCGCAGGCGGAAGTACCTCACTGGGCGGCGCTCTCCGTCTGCTGACTCAGTGCATAAAGAATGAAGTGAGGAAATCCACAGAGACACAGAAGGGCGACTGGAAGCCGCTGGTGTTCCTGCTTACCGACGGCGCTCCCACCGATGAGTGGAGAGAGGCTGCCGCAGAGCTGAAAAATGCCAAGCCTGCAAACATCATCGCCTGTGCCGCAGGCTCTTATGCGGACACCACCGTTCTCAAGGAAATAACAGACAATGTTCTTATGATGAATAACCTTTCCGCAGGCGACCTTGCGCAGTTCTTTGCGTGGGTCAGCGGTTCGATAAAGATGTCCTCCAAGAGTCTGGACGCAAAGCCCGGTGCTCCCATGGAGCTTCCTCCTCCGCCTCAGGGATTCGTAATTGTCCCCTGATCTGTTTTATTATGACAAGGTGATCGCAGGTATGAATGACGAAAAAAAGGTTCTGAAATCGGGGGAGCATTGTCAGGGAGCAGATAAGGCGGTGCTTCCCGAGAAAAAGGCGGAAACGCCTGCTCCCGAAAAAAAACAGACCGAAAGTACGGACGTGCTTCCGAGTGCCGATGCTTCTGCGGAAGAAACGGCTGAAGAAAATACCGCTCTTTCGGACAGTCAGGTCACGGCGCATACCTCGTCAATGTGGAAGTATAAGCCCGTTCCCGATTCTCCCGAGCCGTATCCCGAGTATGAGCGTTCGGAGGGCGGAGACGATGAAACGGGGATATACGTTACAGCCGCAAGAGTGCGAGGAAAAATGCATAAGCATGACGGCACGAACTGCGATGACTGGTATGCCTTTGATTTCGGCGGAGGAATGACCTTTGCCGCCGTTTCCGACGGAGCAGGCTCCAAGCCCTTTTCCCGTATCGGTTCAAAGACAGCTTCGGAAACTGCCGTTTCCGAGATGAAGAAACGGTTCACGGATTATTTTTCGGAGAATCCGTCGGCTCTTTCATCTGCCGCAAAGCCTTTTTCCGATGCTGGCTTTACCGCTGTATGCACGGCTCTTGCGGGGATAATGCAAAGCTCTGTTATCGCAGCTGCGGAGGCTGTCCGCAGTGAAGCAGAAAAGCGCAGGAATGACAAGGCTCTTTCGGAAGCTGTCGGAAGAGAGCCTGTGCTTTCGGATTTTTCATGCACGCTGCTGACCTGTGCAGTGATACCCGTTATTGCCGAGGAAAGCGGAAAGCGTGAAAATCTTGTGCTTTCGGTGCAGATCGGCGACGGAATGACTGCGACTGTTGATTCGGCTGCGGCGTATTCCTCTGCGGTAAGTCTTATGGGCGTTCCCGACAGCGGTGAATTTTCTGGCGAGACTGATTTTATCACTTCGGCAAGAATGCTTGTTCCTGAGGAGATAATGAAGCGCACAAAGGTACAGCGCCGTGCCTGCACTCATATTATGATGATGACCGACGGCGTTGCCGATGATTACTTCCCCAATCTTCCGAGAATGGCGGAGCTGTTCATGGATCTGAAAGCAAACGGCATCATCGGCGGCTCGGAGGGTGCGGAAATAACCGAAGTGAACCGCCCCTATGTGAGCCATATCCCCAAGCCCGAGGCTTATCCGTGGGTGAACGACAACGATATTCTTTACAGCTATCAGTATACGGGCAAGGTCTGCGACGCTCTCGGGATAACCGCCGAGCAGCTTTGGGATATGCCCGATGTGCTGAATGCGGCTTCGCCCTATTCCTTCGGGATAGAAGCGCAGGGTGATACTCCCTGCGAGAGGCTTTGCTTATGGCTTGACAATTACGTCCGCAGAGGGTCATTCGATGACAGGACACTTGTGCTGATAAGCATTGATAATACTATTTAAACTGTTAAGATAATGCCGCACCAACTTATGCGGCATTATCACGATATTGAAAGGAAAGTTACAGATGAGCAGCATTGCAGAAGCAGTTCTTGCCAACGGCAGGCGTATACCGTATGTGATAACGGATAATCCTCCCGCAGGCGGAATGAAATATACATACTTTGCTCCCGACAGGTCATATGTTGTGCAGTTTTATAATGACCCGTCAAAGGTGGATATGAATATGCGTTCCCGTCTGGAAGCTATCCTGACACGGTACAATCCCACTCTTCCCGAAAGCAAAGGGGGAGCGCTGGGCGGAGATCAGCGTACTGCCAATTATTTTGCAAAGCGTTTCTGCTGGCCCACGGATATAGTTGTTCAGCCCGAGTTCGGCATTGTATCGCCATGCTACCCAAAGAGCTTTTTCTTCGGGGCAGATGCGTCGGATATACTCGATCTGAAAGGCAAGGACAAGAAAAGCAACTGGTTCACGGGCAGAAACAGAAAATATCTGAATGCCTCCGAGCTGGGAGATTTTCATACTATGCTCCAGATGGCTCTGCTGCTGGCAAGATCTATCCGCAGACTTCATCAGGCAGGACTGGCTCATTCTGACCTGTCCAACAATAACGTTCTGATCGACCCGAAAACGGGAAACTGCGTTGTAATTGACATCGACTCCCTTGTTGTCCCGGGACTGTTTCCTCCCGAGGTGGCAGGAACAAGAGGCTATATCGCTCCCGAGGTCGTTGAGAGCATGGAGCTGCCTGTGGGCGACCCCAGAAGAAAGGCTCCGGGTACATATACCGATCTTCATGCGCTGGCTGTGCTGATATATGAATATCTGCTGCGCCGTCACCCGATAATCGGACCGAAGATATTTTCTACGGAATCGGCGGAGCGTGACGATTACCTTGCGCTCGGTCCAGAAGCGCTGTTCATCGAACACCCCACGGACCATTCAAACCGTCCCGATGATCTGAAAACCACCATACACGATCTCGGTCCCGAGCTTGAAAAGCTGTTTCTCCGTGCATTTGTGGACGGACTTCACGATCCCGACAGGCGTCCCTCCGCAATGGAATGGGAGCGTGGGCTTGTGCATACATGGGATATGATGCACCGCTGCTCCAATCCCAACTGCGATTATAAATGGTTCGTGCTGTATGATCTTAACCGTCCCGTCTGTCCGTTCTGCGGAACGAAAATAGACGATGATGAGTTGGTAAAGTTCACATTCAGCAAGCATATCAGGGGACAGCAGGGAAAATGGCGGAAGCATTCCCAACTGCTGGCGGTGAATAATACTCCTATATTTGCATGGCACACAAAGGATAATATTTTCCCCGACGAAAAGGCGGACAAGCAGCGTCTTGCATATGTATGCAGCCACAGAGGCGGCTGGTTCCTTGCAAACGAGCGTATTACGGGGCTTATCTCCCCGGGAGGAAATACCGTTCCCGCAGGAAGCGGCAGCATTCGCATAACCGACGGCGCACGTTTTCTTACATCGGCGGACGAGCATGGTCTGCTTGTGTCGGTGGAAATAAAGATAATACGCTGAATATGGCATAATATTCATTAAAATAAGCATAATAATTGTATTTCTAATGATATTCTAATCTAAAGTATGTAGATTTTAATGGCGTTTAGTGATATTATCTTATCAATGACAAAAACACAGGACAAAAAGAAAAGACAAATAATATTAAATTTTAGGAGGAATCCCGTATTATGGAATTCAAAGGACTTACTTCTGCCGAAGTTGAAAAGTCCCGTCAGGAAAACGGAAGCAATAAGCTTTCCGAGAAAAAGGGCGAAAGCTTCTGGCAAAAGCTGAAAGGCAATTTCGATGACCCGATGATAAAGATCCTGGTTGTCGCACTGTTGGTCAATGTTGCAATATTCATACTCGGTGCTGTCGGCGTGATAAAGTCCAGCGTTGAGTGGTACGAGCCGCTGGGAATTGCGCTTGCGGTAATTCTTGCAACATTCGTATCCACAATTTCCGAGTACAACAATGAAAATGCATTCCAGAAGCTTCAGGACGAGGCTTCAAAGATACTCTGCAAGGTGTACCGTGACGGCGCTATCGTTGAGATACCCATTGATGATATCGTAGTGGGCGATCTTATCCTGCTCCAGTCGGGCGACAAGATCCCTGCGGACGGAATCATCGCTGACGGCACGATCAAGGTAGACCAGTCGGTGCTCAACGGCGAGTCCCGTGAGGTCACAAAGAAAACAATGCCTGCCGACTACAAGGACGAAGAGGGCAAGGCTCTTGATACGGAAAATGTATACAAGGTTTTCAGAGGCACTATCGTATGTTCGGGAAATGCCGTTATGAAGGCAGCTACCGTCGGCGACAAGTCCGAGTACGGCAAGATCGCTGCGGAGCTTCAGCAGGACGATGAGCGTGATTCGCCCCTTAAAGTCAAGCTGGCTGCTCTTGCGGACGGCATAAGCAAGTTCGGATATATCGGCGGCATACTTATCGCAGCGGCTCTTCTTATTTCAAGAATATTCCTTGAAAGCGGCGGAGCAGGAATTTACTTCTCCGACCCCAATTTTATCGAGACGCTTATAACAGACGTTCTTGACGCTGTTATCCTTGCGGTAATCATCATCGTAATGGCTGTTCCCGAGGGACTTCCCCTTATGATAGCTATTGTATCCGCTCAGAACATGGGCAAGATGCTCAAGGACAATGTCCTCGTCCGCAAGATAAACGGTATCGAAACAGCAGGCTCCCTGAACATTCTTTTCTCCGATAAGACAGGTACTATCACAAAGGGCAAGCTTGAAGTTGTATCCTTTGTTGACGGCTACGGCACAGAGTATAAGTCGGTTTCCGAGACAGAGGATAAGCTGAAGGAAATGCTCACAATGTCTATCCACGAAAACGCAACTTCCGTTGTGAACGGGGGCAGGGCAATAGGCGGAAACGCTACCGAGCGTGCCGTTCTTACATTCGCTATCAATGAAGAGAAGATAAGCGGCGTTGAGAAGCTTGCGAATATTCCCTTTAACAGCGACAATAAATATTCCGCAACATCTGTTGATTTCAGGGGCGAAAAGATGACTCTCATCAAGGGCGCTCCCGAACGGATCATTGAAAAGTGCAAGTATTTCTACAATTCCAAGGGCGAGAAGGTCCCCGTTGAGGGCAACTGGATCGTTGACGAAAAGGCAAATGAAATGGCAGGACGTGCGATAAGAGTTCTTGCGCTTGCCGTTTCCGACAAAACTATCGACAAGGAAAGCGAAAAGCTTCCCAACGGCGACTGGACTCTGGTGGGTCTGCTGGGTATCCGTGACGAAGTCCGTCCCGAATCCGTTACAGCTATCAGAGAGGTACACAGCGCAGGCGTTCAGGTAGTAATGATAACAGGCGACAGAAAGGATACAGCCTGTGCCATTGCCAAGGAGGCAGGCATTATTGATATCCCCGACGCAGTTACACTTACCTCCGACGAGCTTTCCCAGATGTCCGATGATGATATCAAAAAGATACTTCCAAGACTCAGAGTTATTTCCCGTGCGCTTCCCTCCGATAAGTCAAGACTTGTCCGCATCGCACAGGAGCTTGATCTTGTTGCAGGCATGACAGGCGACGGCGTAAACGACAGCCCCGCACTTAAAAAGGCGGACGTCGGATTTGCAATGGGCGGCGGTACAGAGGTAGCAAAGGAAGCCTCCGATATCGTTATTCTTGACGATAACTTCAATTCTATCGAAAAGGCTATCCTTTACGGACGTACTATATTCAATTCTATCAGAAAGTTCATCATCTTCCAGCTGACTATCAACGTAGCGGCTGTTGCGGTATCGTTCATCTGTCCTCTTCTGGGCATGGACAATCCGCTGTCGATCACTCAGATCCTCTGGGTAAACCTTGTAATGGATACGCTTGCAGCCCTTGCATTCGGCGGAGAGCCTGCGCTTTCACGCTATATGCAGGAAAAGCCAAAGTCCAGACAGGAGCCTATCGTTTCAAAGTATATGTGGAGCGAGATCTTCACAGGTGCGGCATGGGCACTGATACTCAGTATGTCATTCCTGCTTGTTTCACCTATCCAGAGCGTGTTTATCCCCGAGCAGACAAATCCCGAGTATGATTATCTTCTCGAATATGATGCGGAAGATCCCTTCATATATGTTCCCAACCCCGAGCATGATGCGGTCATCACAAAGGCAGACGGTTCCGAAACGACCAAGTTCGCAGCTCTCTTCTCGGGATATTTCGCACTGTTTATCTTCATTGCCGTGTTCAATGCATTCAATGCAAGAACAGAGCGCATGAATCTTTTCGACAACATCGGAAGGAACACAGGCTTCCTTAAAATACTTGGCATCATCGCAGTTGTTCAGGTGCTTATGATATACGTGGGCGGCAAGGTAATGAACTGCGTTCCTCTGAACGGAACACAGTGGCTTGTAATTATCGGAATGGCAGTTTCGATAATCCCTGTTGACCTTATAAGAAAGGCAATAGTGACATCTAAGAAAAAGGCATAATTTTTGGTTTGCGCCGCATATGACATAACGGTGCGGCGCTGCCGAATGAAAGGATGGTAAAAATGTCTGTAAACTTACAGAAGGGTCAGCGTGTAGACCTTACTAAGAACAACAGCGGTCTGAAAAAGGTGGTAGTTGGTCTCGGCTGGGACGAGGTTGAGCAGAAGAGGGGATTGTTCTTCAGCAGAAAGGCTGCCGATATCGACTGTGACGCTTCGGCGATACTTATTTCACAGGGAGGCAAGCTTTCCGCCAATGATGATGTTGTGTTCTATCATAACCTCAGACACAAGAGCGGAGCCGTTCTTCATCAGGGCGATAATCTTACGGGTGCAGGCGACGGCGACGACGAGCAGATAATCGTTGATCTTCAGAAGGTGCCTGCCGAATATGAAAAGATCGTTTTCGTTGTAACTATCTATCAGGCAAGAGAGCGCAGCCAGCATTTCGGACTTATCAAAAATGCATTCATCAGAATAGTTGACGCTTCAAACAACAAGGAGCTTTGCAAATTCGATCTTTCCGAAAATTATGACGGAAAAACGGCAATGATCTTCGGCGAGCTTTACCGTCACGGCGGCGAGTGGAAGTTCAGTGCGGTAGGCGAGCCTACGAATGACAACGGCATTTCTGAAATGGCAAGAAGATTCTTATAATATAAGAACCTGTCTTCATAAGCATATGCACACGTCTTTTCGGCAAATTTTGCTGAATACTGCGTTAAAAATCCTTGCCGTGCGGCAGCACGCCTGCGGATTTTTGCCTTGTCTGCATCAAAATTATGCACGAAAATCCGCATACATTTCTTATGAAGACAGGTTCTGAAATCAAAAAAGAAAGGGCAGTGTATTAAAATGGGAGTAAATCTTTCAAAAGGTCAGAAGGTAAGTCTTGAAAAGTCAATGACTCTGGCGCTGGTCGGTCTCGGCTGGGACACAAACAAGTATGACGGCGGCTATGATTTTGACTTGGACGCAGCCGCATTCCTGCTGGGTGACAACGGCAAGGTCACCTGCGATGAGGACTTCGTTTTCTATAATAATCTTGAGCACCCCAGCGGAGCTGTAAAGCACACAGGCGACAATCTTACAGGCGCAGGCGAGGGTGACGATGAGGTGCTTCTCATCGACTTCACAAAGATCCCCGCAAACATCAGCAAGATCGCTATTACGGTAACTATCCACGATGCACAGGCAAGAAACCAGAACTTCGGTCAGGTCTCCAACGCTTTTGTACGTGTTGCAAAGAGAAGCGGCCCCGAGGATATGACAGGCGAGGAAGCTATCAGATATGATCTGGCAGAGGATTTCTCGATCGAAACAGCAATTGTTGTCTGCGAGATCTACCGCCGCAACGGCGAATGGAAGTTCAGCGCAGTAGGCGCAGGCTATCAGGGCGGACTTGCCGCTCTCTGCCGCAGCTTCGGCGTTAACGTATAATTTAATATAGTATTTTTCGGGCAGGAAGGCTTTTTATGGGCTTTCCTGCCCGATTTTTTATCGTGTATTGTGTTGATAAGATGAAATATCGGCGGAAAAGCCGAATATGCTTGACAAAATATGTTCTATTGTAGTAGAATATATCTGTGATATGGTTTGTGTGGAATTGCCTATAATAATTGCGGCGGAAAACACGATTTCATTAAAATTCAATTAAAAAAAGCGTCGGCTATTGACAGTGCCGAAAAGATGTGATATAACTGTATTAGTAAGATTAGTACAGTCAAAGGAGGACAGCTATGCTTCACAGTTATGATGATTATGACGAATATGATTATGATGACGATACGGACGATGAGTGCAGTCATGATGAACCGCCTCCGAAACGGCGGAAGGGCGGCTGTCTGAACAGACTGATATTTTTTGCCGCGCTGATACTCTGCATTGCAGGAACATATCTGGGCTGCAAGGGCTATGAGATGTATTCCCGTGCGGTGTCGATACTTCCCGTTGAGGAAATGATATCGCAGCTCCGTGAAAACGAACACTATACATATATAAATGATATCCCCGTGCAGTACAGAGAAGCGGTGGTTGCCGTTGAGGACAGAAGATTTTATCTTCACCACGGCATTGATCCCATTTCGCTGGGCAGGGCGGTGATACAGGATATCAAGAGCCGTTCCTTTGCGGAGGGCGGAAGCACCATAACCCAACAGCTGGCAAAGAACATATACTTTTCGCAGGAAAAAACTCTTGTGCGAAAGGCTGCGGAGGTATTTGCCGCTTTTGACATCGAGAAGAATTATTCCAAGGATCTGATACTTGAAATGTATATGAACTCGGTGTACTACGGCGACAACTGCTACTGTATATATGATGCGAGCATGGATTATTTCGGCTGTGCGCCTGCGGATATGGATCTTTATCAATGTATGCTGCTGGCAGGCGTGCCAAATGCGCCGTCGGTGTATTCCCCGAAGGTATCTCCCGAGCTTGCGGAGCAGAGAAGAAAGCAGGTGGCGGAGGCAATGGTGGCTGCGGGATATATCACGCAGTCGGAAGCGGACGCCGCAACAACAGACAGTTAAAAATAATTACAATTCGGTACAACTATTGTCTGTTTGATTTTATAGTTATATAATTAGTGTGGAAAACAAAGCTTTCATTTCGGAAAGTCAAAACATAAACACATATATAATAGTATAACGGAAAGAAGAGCATAATGGAAACAAAAGAAATAACAAAACAGATGAAAATAAAAAAGCCGAAGCAGAAAAAGCACAAATATAAAAACAATACGCTTTTCGCAAAGCTTTGCATGGCTCCCAGCATACTGGGTGTGCTGACATTCTTTATAGTGCCGTTTTTTGCGGTAATATATTATTCGGTGCTGGACAATCCCATATCAAAGGAATTTGTCTGGCTGGATAATTTCAAGAGCATCGTAACGAACACGGCATTTCTCACTGCTGCGAAAAACACCGTGGTTCTGGCGCTTATAACAGTTCCCCCTGCGGTGGTGCTTTCAATGCTGCTTGCTATGCTTATGGAGTCGAAAATTCCCGGAAAAAGTGCTTTGAGAAGTATTTTCCTCAGCCCTGTAATGGTGCCTGCGGCTTCGGTAGTTCTGGTATGGCAGGTAGTGTTCCACTATAACGGAACCTTTAACTCATGGCTTGCACAGTGGTTCGGCGCCGAGCCTGTGGACTGGCTCAAATCCAAATACTGCCTGCTGATAATAGCACTGCTGTTCCTCTGGAAAAATCTCGGCTACAACATGATACTTTTTATGTCGGCGCTGGCAGGAATGCCCCGTGATCTTATGGAGGTCGCAGACCTTGAAGGAGCAAGTGCGCTGTACAAATTCTTTATGATAAAGCTCCGCTATCTTTCGCCTACGGTGATATTCGTTACAATACTTTCTCTGATAAATTCCTTCAAGCTTTTCAGAGAGGTATATCTTATGACGGGCGATTATCCGTATGACGGACTTTATCTGCTCCAGCATTACATGAACAACACATTCCGCACGCTGGACTATCAGAAGCTTTCCGCTGCGGCTATCATAATGATGCTTGTAATGTCAATCATAATAGGTATGCTTATTTTCTTTGACGGAAAGTTCGGAGGTGACATAGAGGAATGAGTACGATGAAGCTTTCAAAAAAGGTGCGTCAGAAGATAATCACGGTGTTCCTTACGATATTTGCCGTTGTGTCTGCCTTGATATTCATAATGCCCACAATACTTACGATAGTCAATTCGCTTATGACCTCTACCGAAATAAGCGCAAACTACGGTGCGGTATTCAGTGCCATAACCCCCGGCAGCCGTACATATATATCGGATAAGATAAATCTGAAGCTTATCCCCGACAAGGTGTCCTTTGACCAGTTCAAGACGGTGCTGCTCATGAGCCCCGACTATCTGCTGAAATTCTGGAACTCGGTGATACTTACGGCGCCTGTTGTTATCTTTCAGACAGTGGTCGCACTGTTTGCGTCCTATGGCTTTGCAAGGATAAAGTCACGTCTTAAAGATGTTGTTTTTCTGGTCTATGTTTTCCTTATGCTGATGCCTTATCAGGTAACAATGGTCCCGAACTATATCGTTGCCGACAAGCTTGGCATACTGGACACAAGGCTTGCCATAATCCTGCCGGGAATATTTTCCCCCTTTGCGGTTTTCCTGCTGACAAAGGTAATGAAGAGAGTTCCCTCAGCGTTTTATGAAGCAGCCATGCTGGACGGTGCAAATGAGTTCAGCATATTTATAAATGTATATCTTCCCGTTTGCAGAAGCGCCATTTTCTCGGTAATGATGCTTATTTTCATTGATTACTGGAACATGGTTGAGCAGCCGCTTATACTGCTTTCCGATACGTCGATGCACCCGCTGTCGGTATTCCTGTCCAAGATCAATTCGCAGGACACGGGAATCGCCTTTGCGGTGGCGGTAATATATATGATACCGCCTATGCTGATGTTCCTTTACGGCGAGGATTACCTTGTGGAAGGCATAACCTATTCGGGCGGAATAAAGGGCTGAGAGGTGATCGGATCAAATGAAGAAAAGCACTTTAATAATTGCCGCCGCGGACGTTGTTCTTGCAGCGGCGCTGGGAGCGGCTCTGATATATTCGTCAGGGCAGATCGCCGATGTTTCGATGCAGGGGACTGCGGACAAATGGGCAGGTTCGGGATCCGATGTGCCGTTTACGGCGGTGTCCTATTACACCGACAGCAATTCGGCTATTGATATCGGCACGGTATACAACATAAGAACAACTGCACAGCAGAAGATCACCGAGCAGCTTGGAGATAACGGAAACGGATTTGCCGACTGCTGGTACGGACTGTATAACATGAGTCTCGGCGGTCCAAAGGGAAATGTGAGCCTTAACTGCTATGCGGTGGGCGGAAGCTTCTTTGACATTCATGAATCGGAGGTGCTTTCGGGCAGTCTTTTCAATGAGGACAGCGTGAATATCGACACGGTTGTGCTGGACGAAAATGCTTCATGGAAGCTGTTCGGTGCGGTAGATACTGCGGGAATGACCGTTTCGGCGGGAGATAAGCAGTTTTACATCTCCGCCGTAATAAAAGCTCCCCGTGACGGTGAGCTGCTGAAAGCCTATGATGACGGAGACGGCGTGCCCTTTGCATATATGCCATATCAGGCGGTTTCCGAGATAAATCAGGAGGAGACAAAGTTCACGGGATATGACGCTCTCATGCCCGACAGCATCGAAAAATTCGGCTATGATATTATCAAGGAAGCGGCAGGCTATTCCGATGAAAGCCTTACAAGCGCACTTATCGACAGCCGTTCAAGATTCAGCATTAAAAATATGCTGAATGCATCAAAGAAGCTGGAAGCTCAGATAAGCTCAAAGTCATCGGTGGTATATCCCTACTGGGAAGAGGCTGAAAGGGGAGTTTATCTTAAAGTCAGCATACTGTACAAAGCGTTCTTTATACCTGTGTGCCTGCTGATAGCATCGGCGGTGTACTGGATATTCAGGCTTTGCGGACTGGCTGCTGCGGGAATACGTGCGGTATTCGGCATTGCGGATAAGCGCTCCGAGCATCACAAGCTCATAAATTATTACCTCAAACACGGCAAGACAGAGCTTGCCGAAGAGGTCATGACAGACAAGGAAAAGACAAAATATGAGGAAAAGCTTGAAGCTGCGGCTTCGGAGCATAAAGAAAACAATGCGGAAGGCTCCGCTGACGATAAAAAAGATGATGAGCTTATAAGCCGATGACAAAAGCTTTCAGAGCAGGAAGGAACGAGATCAAATGAACACTGAAAAGATAAATGCCGAAACAAAAGGCGGCGTAAAAAAATCAAGGCGTGACATAATCAAAAATGTTGCTATCATTTTTCTGGCGGTAATGCTTGTTCTCACATTTTTCTCAAATACGGTGATGAATATGTCTCTGCCGGAGGTTTCCGCTCAGTATGCCGCTGCGGGAAATGTTTCCGAGCAGATAAGAGGCAGCGGAACCGTCACAGCAGGTCAGAACTATGATGTTGTGGTAAACGAAACAAGAAAGATAAGCGGAGTTTTCGTCAAGGCAGGAGATGCCGTTGAAAAGGGCGACGTTATCTATACCCTTGACGGTCAGGAAAGCACGGAGCTTTCCACAGCGGAGAAAACTCTCCGTGATCTGGAGCTTGCTTACAGAAAGGCAGTTATCGCTGCGGACAACGGCACAGGCTATCTTGTTGAAAAGCTGGAGCTTGAAAACGCCCGTGATGATATCCGTGAGATAAACGAAAAGATCTATAAGTATAATGACGAGGACTTCATCGCAAAGACATATGCTTCCGATTATCTCAATCTTAATCAGATAAAGAAAGATATTGCGGCACTTGAAGCAAAGTGCAGTGAGATCGGTCCCATAAAGGAAACATCGGTCCAGATCGAGAATAAGATCAACGAGCTTACAGCTGCGATCGCCTGCCTCGATACAGATGATTTTTCACCTCTGCCCGATGAATGGTACGGCAAGGTAAACGCAGCAAAGGAAAATCTTGACAAGTACCCCACGGAAGAGGAAGCAAAGGCAAAGGTATCCGCTATCGAGGGATATATTTCCGCACTTGACACAACGGATATGCTTGGTCTGCCTTACAGCTATTATAACAGAATAGCGTCTTATCTTGCGGACATGGAGGAAGCACAGACTACATATGACAATGCAAAGAAGAGCTATGAGACTCTCCAGGCTGAAATAGGCGATATCCCCGATTACAGCGATCAGATAAGGGAAAAGAGACAGCAGGTGACCGAAAAGACAGAGGATCTTGATCTTATCGTAAGAAAGATCGTTACCGCAAAGGACGATGAAGAGCTTCAGAAGCTTTATGAGGAAAGAGTGACAATTCAGCGTGATATCAACAACCTGAATGAAGATCTCCGTGTACTTATTGAAAAGAGCAATGCAGGCTCCAACAATTCACTTAAACTGAAAAGCGCACTCAATAAAATGACAAGAGCGCAGAATGCACTTTCCGCTGCGGCTGAAAAGGTCAATAAGGAAAAAAGAGCGATCAAGGCAGAGCTTATCGTTCTGCTTAACGACGCTAAGAAAAATGCCGAGGATCTCAGCCTTGACAGTGCGGCTGCCGATTCAAGAAAGGCTGCCGAAAAGGAATTAGCCGATGTTAAAAAGGAAGCAAAGGCAGACCTTAACCGTCAGCTGAACGATTATAAGACAAAGCAGACAAATCTCCAGACTCTTGAAGAAACCCAGAAGTCCCTTGATGACAAGAAAAATGAATACACAAAGAGCAAGGCGGAGCTTGAGGTAAAAATGGAGACCGACAAGCAGACACTTGAAGATTCACTTGAAGAGAAAAAGCGCAGCCTTGAATCCCTTGAAGCAAACTTTGAGGTAAAGCAGAAAACGGACAGCGTTACAAACCGTCAGACCTCGGAGGATCTCCGTGCCCAGGAGGAGGAGATCGCCGAGCAGAAGAAAACTATCGAGGATCTTAAAAAGAAGTCCGAGGGTGAAAATGTTCTTGCTCCCGTAAGCGGTATTATCCAGAGCGTTGCCTATGCGGCAGGCGAATCCACTGCGGCAGGAAATGCTGCGGCTGTTATTGCAATGACCGACAAGGGCTATACTCTCAGCTTCTCGGTAAAGGCAGAGCAGGCAAAGAAGCTTACGGTTGGTGCTGCTGCGGACGTTGCAAACAATTACTTCGGCAGTGACATCACAGCAACGCTTTCGGCTATAAAGACCGATACTTCCAATCCCCAGACAAACAAGGTGCTTGAATTTACCGTTACAGGCTCCGATGTAAAGCAGGGCGACAGCGTAACTCTTACAGTCGGCGCAAAGGGTCAGCAGTATCAGGCAGTTGTGCCCAACAGTGCTGTCAGAAACGATAAGAACGGCAATTATGTTCTTGTTGTTGAATCGAAGAATTCCGCACTGGGCAGCCGTTACTTTGCATCAAGATATGCGGTAGAGGTGCTTGCACAGAATGATACCTCCGCTGCGGTAAGCGGACTCAGCGGCAGCGAGTTTGTTATCACAACATCTTCAATGCCCATAAGCGACGGTCAGCAGGTCAAGATGGCTGATACTGCGGGAAATTAAGGAACCGCCGATAAAATCGCTTCTATTTGACAATATCATCTGTTTATGATATTATGATAAAAGCAAAGACAAAATTCAATTCACGCCGCTTTGGCGGCAGAACGGAGAATCACAATGAATACACGAAAGAAGATAACAAGAATAATCTGTATAGTTGCGGCAGCTGCAATGATCGGCTGCACCTTTACAGCCTGCGGCGGGAAGGACAATGTCGGAAACGAAACTTCCGCTTCCGACGGCACACAGAAGAATGCAGAGGAAATGGTAAAGATCGAATATTCATCAAAGGACATCAAGCTGCCCGAGGGTGTGGATTATGTAAATTCCATTCAGGCAATAGACGGAAAGATATATTTCACCTACACCGATTATCAGTATGATGAGGCAACAAACACAAGTACAAATACAACATACATCTACTGCATGGACGGCGAAGGAAATGTTATAAGCAAGACTCAGCTCAATGCATCTCCTATTGATGAAAACGACAATATTAATCTGGGCAATTTCAGATTTATGAGCGACGGAACAGTATGGTATCTGGAAAGCCATGACAATGCCGCACAGTACAGCTACGGTGACGATACGACTGTTGCATATGCCGAAACAAGCATAGCAGGTGCCGATGCTCCCGCCGAAGAGGGAGAGGAAACAGCTGAAGAGACATCAGCCGATGAAACCGAAGCTCCCGCAGAGGATACAGCTGCCGCAGATCAGTCGGGCGATGCTTCCTGGACGAGCAAGTGGTTTTATGTTCATGTTGATCTTGACGGAAATGTTCTTGACAGCATTGACCTGAACGAGATCACCGAAATTGCCGAAAGCGGATATGTAAATTATATCGCTGCCGATAAGGACAACAACATCTATATCGGTCTTAATGACAGCATCATGGCTGTTGACCCCAGCGGCAAGAAAATATGCAATGTTTCCTACGATAACTCCAATTCGTGGTTTAACGGCATAAGCATCAGCAATGACGGAAGAGTGCTGTTCACAATGTATGAGAGCAGTATTTCCGACGACGGCATATATACCAGCAGCAATACCCTGAAGGAAGTTGATATCAATAAGAAGGAGCTTGTTGATATCACAAAGCTTTCTGCGAATCTCAGTACAGTTTGTGACGGAACAGGGGACTATATTGCTACATACACCGACACAAGCAGCATTTACGGCATAAAGGCTGACGGAACCTCGGAGCTGATAGTTGATCTGCTGAACGCAGGCGTTGATGCATCATATATCTATAATGTATCCATTGACGGCGACAGCATTTATTTCCCCAGCAATTCTGCCGATGACGGTTCAAATGTTATCACGGTCGTTTCAAAGCTTGATGCGGCAGACGTAAAGGAAAAGATCAAGGTGGATATGGCAGCGTATTATCTTGAGGATTCAATTCGCTCCGCAGTTGTAAAGTTCAATAACGATAACCCCGATTATCAGATATGCATCACCGATTACAGCGCAATGAATGACTACTCCACAGGCAATGAGGAGGATTATACGGCAGGTCTTACAAAGCTCAATGCCGAGATCACATCTGGCAATATCCCCGATATTATTTCCGTAGGCGATATGGATACAATGGGCAACTATGCTTCAAAGGGACTTTTCGTTGATCTTAATGAGTATATCGACGGTGAGGACGGTCTTAACCGTGATGATTATTTTGATAATCTCTGGCGTGCTTCCGAAAAGGACGGCAAGCTTTACAATATGATCTCAGCATATTATATTCTTGGATTTGCCGCAAAGCAGCAGTACATTCCCGAGGACGGCGCTGTTTCCTTTGATACTGTGGATCAGATACTCAGCGCTCATGAGGGCATGACAATGCTCAGTCAGGCATATCTTACAAGAAGTGACTTCATCAGCAATGCATTAATGTTCGGATATAATTCATTCGTTCATTCTGATAATACCTGCTCGTTCAATACCGATGAATTTGTAAAGATACTTGAAATGAGCAATAATTATCCAGAGGAATTCGACAGCGATGAAGCTAACAATGACCCCGATTACTGGACAAATTATCAGATGGCATACCGCAATGACAAGGTACTTTTTAATTCGTTCTATCTCAGCTCCTTTGACGATTACAACAATACAGAGAACGGTCAGTTCGGCGAGAAGATCAGCCTTGTAGGCTTCCCCGGAACAAATCAGGGTCCTGCCGTTGTTTCCGTTGGCGGAAGTATCGGCATCACAAAGAATGCCGCTCACCCCGATGCAGGCTGGGCACTTATTAAGTCCATTCTTTCCGAAGAAACACAGGATAAGCTCCAGTGGAACTTCCCTGTAAGAAAGTCCTCTTTCAACAAGCTTGCTGAAAAGGCTATGAAGCCAAACACATACAAGGACGAAAACGGCAACGATGTTAAGTATGAGAACACATACTGGGTCGGCGATATGGAAGTTAAGGTCGGCAACGTTACACAGGAGCAGGTGGATAAGATCACAAATATCGTAAGCACTTGCACAAATGTATTAAGCCCCAACTCTTCCGAGGATATCATAAATATCATCAACGAAGAAACAGCCAACTTCTATAACGGACAGAATACAGCCCAGCAGACAGCGGATATGATCCAGAGCCGTGTTCAGCTCTTCCTCAGCGAACAGAGCTGACAATAAATAACCGAACATAAAAAACGGTGTATCATTCACGAACGAATGATACACCGTTTTTGTTTATTCTTTAATGTTATGCCGATTTAAGTATTCCGTAAGTATAGATAAGGGGGAGTGCCGGCAGGAAGAAATCTCCGATATTGAAATGTCCCGAGAAAATTCCGTAGATAAGCGAAAGCAGGCATATTCCCGACATTATCAGTCCGAAAATGAAGGCACGCTTTCTGTTCTGCGGGTTTCTGTCGGCGGTGATACCGTAATATCCCATTGCGCCGAAGCCGCCGCATACTATTGCAATTCCGAGGATATTTCCGATAAATCCGAAAAATGTGCCGCTTTCCGCCATTGCAAAAAATGCAAGCCCCAGAAATATTCCGTGTCCCATAAGTGCCCGTATGCCGATGATAAGCGATACCGCCGCCGCGATCGCACAAAGGACAGATGTTATGTTTATAAGTCTTTTCATTTCACTTCTCCTGTCATTTTTTATGAGATTTATGCTTTATATTCATCAGTATAGCATGAAACCGTAAAAAAGTCAATATTACCGATTTTTGATATGATTTTGATATCAATGTTAAAAGTGTTTATGATGTTGACATAGTGTGCAAAAAGTGTTATACTATTGTAGTATTATGAAAAGTCTGTTGTTAAGTTTTACAGTGATAATATCATCTATGATATGCTCCGCTTTTGAGCGATGTTTTCTTGACAGAACGGATTTTTTCGTTATAGGGGCTTTCAGCCTTTCAGGAGTGTGATCGGTTTTGAATATAATTATTGTCGGCTGCGGAAAGGTCGGCGGAGAGCTTGCCGAACGTCTGAACGACGAGGGCGATAATATCACGGTTATTGATATCGACCCCGCAAAGGTGAACGATGTCACATCACGGCTCGATGTTCTGGGCGTGACGGGAAACGGTGCAACTCACCTTGTTCAGCAGGAAGCAGGCATCAGGGACGCTGATCTTCTTATCGCAGTGACAGGCTCGGACGAGCTTAATCTTCTCTGCTGTCTTATTGCCAAAAAGGAAGGTAACTGCCAGACTATCGCCCGTGTGCGTGACCCTCAGTACAGCACGGAGGCTCCGTACCTCAAGGAGGAGCTTGGTCTTGCAATGGTAATAAATCCCGAATTTGCGGCTGCTGCGGAGATCGCCCGTGTGCTGAGATTCCCGTCCGCAATAAAGATAGATACCTTTGCAAAGGGCAAGGTGGATCTGATGAAGTTCCGTCTCCCCGAAAACTGCGTGCTTTCGGGCTGTTCCGTCAAGGATATCGTCACAAAGCTGAAATGTGATGTCCTTGTCTGCACGGTTGAAAGAGGCGATGAAGCCTTTATCCCGAACGGTGACTTTGTATTCGAGGAAAAGGACGTTATCTCGATAATAGCGTCGCCGTCCAATGCAAATGCATTTTTCAGGAAGATAGATTATAAGATCAATCAGGTGAAGGACTGCATTATCGTCGGCGGCGGAGATATCGCTTATTATCTCTGTAAGGTGCTTAAAAAGACAGGTATCTCATTAAAGCTTATCGAAAAGGACCCGAAGCGCTGCGAGATCCTCTGCACGGCTTTGCCCGATGTCACCGTTATATGCGGAGATGCGGCTGACCAGCAGATACTGCTGGAAGAGGGACTTGAAAATGCAAATTCCTTTGCGGCTCTTACAAATCTTGATGAGGAAAATATCATGCTGTCCCTTTTTGCACGTACAAAGGGCTGCAAAAAGCTTGTTACAAAGATAAACCGCATAGATTTTTTCGATGTGATAAAACAGCTTGATCTTGATTCCATAATTTATCCCAAGAATATTACTTCCGAGCTTATCGTAAGCTATGTCCGTGCCATGAAAAACACCATTGGAAGCAATGTTCAGACGGTTTACAGCATAATCAAGGGCAAGGCGGAGGCTGCGGAATTTCTTATCAGGGACAAGTCTCCCGTTCTCGGAAAGCCGCTTATGGACTTAAAGCTGAAGCCGAACGTCCTTGTTGCCGTTATCCTCAGAGGAAACAGGGTAATAATTCCCCGAGGCAGCGACGTTATCGAAAAAAGCGATTCGGTCATTGTTGTTTCAAATATCCGTCCACACGATATTTCCGATATTCTTGACTGACAGAGGTATTTGAAATGAATTTTCCGATGATAATATATATCCTTGGCTGGATACTTAATTTTGAGGCTTTTTTTCTGATAATACCGCTTGTTGCATCAATAGGCTACGGTGAAAATACGCTGTTTCCGCTGCTGTTGACTATCGGCATATGCATTGTTATCGGACTGCCCATAACTTTGAGGAAACCGAAGGAAAGCACGCTTCATTCCCGTGACGGATATGTTATTGTATCTTTAAGCTGGATAGTGCTCAGTGCTTTCGGAGCGCTTCCATTTGTATTTTCGGGTGCGATACCCAATTATATAGACGCACTTTTCGAGACGGTATCGGGCTTTACAACAACGGGAGCAACCATACTTTCCGATGTTGAGGCAGTGCCGAAGTCGCTGCTTTTATGGCGCAGCTTCACTCACTGGGTGGGCGGAATGGGCGTACTGGTATTCATCATGGCGTTCCTGCCGCTTTCGGGCGGACAGAATCTGCACATCATGAAAGCGGAAAGCCCGGGGCCCTCGGTAAGCAAGCTTGTTCCGAGGATAAAAACGACGGCTCTGCTGCTGTATGCCATATATCTTGTAATGACGGCATTGGAATTTGTGCTTCTGCTTTTCGGCGGAATGAGCGTGTTTGATGCGATCAATACAGCCTTTGCGACTGCGGGAACAGGCGGATTTTCCGTCCGAAACGACGGACTTGCGGGATATTCCGATGCGGTCCGCATGATTGTAACGGTATTTATGATACTGTTCAGCTTTAATTTCAACGTATATTTTCTTCTGTTGAGCAAAAAATTCAAGGACGCCCTTAAAGTGTCGGAGGTATGGTATTATCTTGCCATAATTGCCGCTGCCACGGCGGTTATAACAGTAAATATCAAGGGAATGTTTCCCTCTGTCGGCGAAGCGTTCAGGAATGCGATATTCACGGTTTCGTCAATGATCTCATCAACGGGTTTTACGGCTGTGGATTTCAACCTCTGGCCCGAGCTTTCACGAACGATAATCGTGCTTGTGATGTTCATAGGTGCCTGCACGGGAAGTACGGGCGGCGGAATAAAGGTTTACAGAATAGTTATCCTTTTCAAGAGCATGGGCAAGGAACTGCACACGCTGATACACCCAAAGCAGGTGAAAAAAATACGAATGGATTCCCACGAGATAGGTCACGAGGTAATACGTTCGGTCAATGTGTTCATGGTATGCTTCATACTTGTATTTGTGATATCGCTGGTGTGCATATCCTTTGAGGATTACGATCTGATAACCAACTTTACGGCGGTTACGACAACGATAAATAATATCGGCCCCGGACTTGATCTTGTTGGCCCCACATCTAACTTCGGATTTTTCTCGTCATTTTCAAAGATCGTGCTGATATTTGATATGCTTGCGGGACGTTTGGAGCTTTTCCCGATGCTGCTGCTGTTCGCACCTGTCACATGGAAGAAGTAAGCTGAATTTTTTTAGGCACTCTCGGTTGGGGGTGCCTTTTCTATTGTGTTTTGGCAAAAAAATATTGATATAAAACAAAAGCTCCCGTTTTTTTTGAGCGGGAGCTTAAAATGTAAATGGCGCACAAAATGCAATTTTGAGCAAGAAAAAAGCCGCCTGCGAAACTCGCAGACGGCATGACTGTGTGGAGCTTGTGACGGGACTCGAACCTGCGACCTGCTCATTACGAATGAGCTGCACTACCAACTGTGCTACACAAGCATATCTGCGCAATCAATGATAATATTATATCACACCATACGGAGCTTGTCAAGAGTTTTCTTCAAAAAAACTCAGCGGCAGCTGTATATCCGCTCCCTCAAGACGAAGCAGACTTATCTTTCTTTCAATTCCGCCTGCATAGCCCGTAAGGCTGCCGTCCGAGCCTATAATACGATGGCAGGGAACTATCACAGATATGGGATTATGTCCAACTGCACCGCCTGCCGCCTGAGCGGACATACTCTGCTTTCCCATGCGCTCCGCCGCAAGCTCTGCGATGTCTTTATAGGTCATTGTGCCGCCGTAGGGTATGGTCAGCAGTATATCCCACACTTTTTTTCTGAAATGGGAAGCACTTCCGAACGAAAGCGGAGGTGTAAAATCGGGGGCTTTTCCGCCGAAGTATATATCCAGCCACCTTGCTGTCTGTCTGAATATCGGCAGATATTTTTCCTCGTGTTCATCGGAAAGTGCCGCCGCATAATATTTCTGCCCCTCAAACCACAGTCCCGTAAGTGCTTCACCGTCGGAGGCCAAAGTTATGTTCCCCAACGGAGATTTATAAATATATGTATATTCCATTCAGTTTTCCCACCTGTGCTTTTTCATATCCGCACAGCCGTTCGGCTTGAAGGTCACACCCTCACTTTCAAGCAGACTGCGCTGTTCGTAAAAATGGGGAGCCGTCCTGCCCGAACTGTTTACAACACGGTGACACGGGTAGCTTCCGTAATATTCCGACATTGAAAGCACCTTTCCCACAAGACGGGCGTTTTTGTCTCTGCCGATAAGCTTTGCTATCTGACCGTAGGAAGCAACCTTTCCGTACGGTATCTCTTCCACTGCGGCGAGTATCTCATATATCAGCGATTCATTCAGTATCTTTGACATATTTACGCTCCCTTTCGGCTGATATTACACTAATTATATCACATAAAAACGGCAATTTCCATAGCTGTGCAATAAATTATTTTATGCCGATGTCTGACACCGCTTTGACGGTGTTTTTCCACATTTCCGTCATTTCGTCAAGCCGCTTTCTGCCCGATTCGGTTATGCGGTAGTATTTTCTTTGAGGACCGCCCGAAACCGTTCCCGTGTAGCTTTCGGCAGAGCCGTCGCTGTTCAGGCGGCGCAGTACGGCGTATATTGTGCTTTCGCTTATATCGGGAAAAGCCGCCGTTACGTGCTTCATTATCTCATAGCCGTACATATCGCTTTCACTGCATATATGGAGAATGCACATTTCCAGCACACCCTTTTTCATCTGCCCCTTATCCATTTTTCTTCGCCTTTCTTATGCCTGACAATACGGTGAGCGCCGCCGAAAGGATCAATGCCGCACATACCGCAGTCCAGAGTGAAGTAGGGATATATCCGATAACGGAGCTGTCTGCCGCCGTCGGGTCAATGGTACGAAGTATATATCTTTCACTGCCGAACAGCACCAGCGCTCCCAAAGCTGCGCATATGCGGAAAAGGAAAGCCTTGTCCCTGCACAGTGCGGAAATGACGAGTAATGCGCCAGCCGATGCAAACAGCGTCATAATGAATATGTTTACATATTTTATACGAAAAGTGATTTGGTCAATATCAAACTCGGGAGGAATTTTATCGGCAATGTGAAAAGCGGCATATATCTGCAAGCCGATGATGCAAAGTGAAGCGGCGGCACCTGCGGCGAATGCATAAAGCTTAGGTCTTGCGGAGATCACCGCAAGTATGAGTGACATGGCAGTGACAGCTGTTATTGCCGCACCGAGAGGAAACAGAGCCGCTTCGTCTGTCCGAATAACCGAATCGGTAAGCTTTGAGAAGAGAAAAACATTTATCATCGGCGGAATGCATGAAATAACTCCGACGGCAGACGTGTTTCTCACAGCAGTATCTTTTTGCATTATGCTTTCCGCAGAGAGCATTACAATGAGAAGCACCGATGGAATAATCGCAGCAAATGTATTTCCAAATGCATTATTCAAAGGAAAATATACTGCGGCAATTGCAATGACTGCAAATATCACCGATTTTATTATCCTGCCTGCCGATGAAATTCCCTTTTCCGAAAGGATATTTTTTGCCGTCTCCTCGGGAGAGCCAAGCGACAGACATATCTGCTCCTCACTTTTGCCGTCAGCCATGCTGTCGGAGAAGATCTCTTCAATATCGGCTATGATATCATTTCGTTCGTTTTCCGATACAACAAATGCAAGACGGGTACGCAGCTTTCTCATATATTCCTTTTGTGTCATAACTATACACCCTTTCCGACTACTGCATATTGCACAGTAGTTTGTGACTATATAATATCACACTACTGTTTATTAGTCAATAGTTTGAAAGCAAAATTATATAAGAACCTGTCTTCATAAGCATATGCACACGTCTTTTCGGCAAATTTTGCTGCATACTGCGTTAAAAATCCTTGCCGTGCGGCAGCACGCCTGCGGATTTTTGCCTTGTCTGCAACAAAATCATGCACGAAAATCCGCGTACATTTCTTATGAAGACAGGTTCTAATATTTTTTAAAATCCTATTGACAAATCCAAAATAAAATGGTATATTGTATATATCGTATATATACAATATGAGGTGCACAGTTATTATGAATATTCTTATCAGCAATTCTTCGGGCGAGCCGATCTATGAGCAGATAGCTTCTCAGATCAAGGCAATGATAATCGGCGGAGAGCTTGCGGCAGGGGACGCTCTGCCGTCAATGCGGCTTCTTGCGGGTCAGCTCAGGATAAGCGTTATCACCACCAAAAGGGCATATGAGGAGCTTGAACGTGACGGTTTTATTGAATCCTATACGGGAAAGGGCAGCTTCGTAAAGGCGCAGAATCCCGAGCTTATCAAGGAGGAAAATCTCCGTGCCATTGAGGAGCTTATGTCGCAGATCTGCGTAAAAGCGAAGCTGGGCGGAGTTGGTCTTGATGAGCTGAAGGAAACGCTTGAGATAATCTATCGGACATGAAGGGAGCATAGCTATGAATGACTATGAAAATGCCGTTGAGATAAGCGGCATAAACAAAAAATATGACGGCTTCACGCTGGATAATGTGAGCCTTATCGTTCCCAAGGGCAGCATTATGGGCTTTGTGGGACAGAACGGAGCGGGAAAGACTACAACTATCCGTGCGATGCTTAACATTATCCGTCCCGATTCGGGCAGCATAAAAATTTTCGGCAGTGAGCTTTCCGAAAATGAAACGGAGATAAAAAGCCGCATCGCAGTGGTTTTTGACGAGCTTCCGTTCCATGAATGCCTTAACGCAAAGCAGCTTGATAAAATAATGAGTCAGCTTTACGGCAGGTGGAGCAGCGAAACATTTTTCTCATATCTTGAAAGATTTGCGCTGCCTGTAAAAAAGAAATTCTCGCAGTTTTCAAAGGGCATGAAGATGAAGCTCCAGATCGCAGCGGCACTGTCCCATGATGCGGAGCTGCTTGTTATGGACGAGGCAACCTCGGGACTTGATCCTGTTGTAAGAAGCGAGATGCTGGACGTGTTCATGGAATACATAGCCGATGAGGGGCACAGCATTCTTATGTCATCACACATCACAAGCGATCTTGAACGCATTGCCGACAGCATTACATTTATCCACGGCGGAAAAATACTTATGTCCGATTACAAGGACGTTATCCTTGACAATCACCGCATAATAAAATGCAGCGATGAGGGGCTTGCGGATATTGATGATGAGGATATCATAAGCATCAGAAAATCTCAGTTCGGAAATGATGTAATGGTGAAAAACTACACGGAGCACGGATATAAATATTCCTCGATGATAACCGACAGGGCTTCTCTTGACGAGATACTTCTGTTTAGGGTAAAGGGAATGAACGGCAGGGAGTGGACTGTATGAATGCAATAACAGCTGTCATAAAAAAGGACCTTATGATAAGCAGAAAAAGCAATATCATCGGTATAACGTTCTATCTGCTTATGGTGATGCTGGTGTTTCTGTTCAGATTTGCATATATTTACGGCAATCTTGCTTCGGCGGATATGTTTGACAGCGAAGCAGACAGGATAAGCTCTCTTGCATATATGGATATGATGATGCCGTTGGTCATATCGGCAGGTTCGTTGATCGTACTGTCAAAATACATCATTTTATCGTCGGACAGTGATTTTAAATGCAGGTGGTTCAGCGTGCTTTATTCGTCGGGAGCATATGAAAAGCAGGCAATGGCGGCAAAGCATATCGAGACAATACTTTCCATGTTATGCGGAGCTGTGCTGAATCTTGCGGTGTGCGTAGTTTATTTCGGATTTTTCGCAAGCGAATATTCGGGAATGCTTATTCTTCTGGGAGCGGTCATATTTCCGCTCATTGCCGCTTCGGCTGTATTTATAATGTCAATGCTGATGTATGTTTTCAAAAAATCGGAGACGGTCATTGGAATAGTTTTCTTTTCGATCAATATATTCATTGGCGTAAAGTTTTTGGAAAAATTTATTTCGGGGTTGGAAGAGGCGGCTTTTGACCCGATAAATACCGTGAACAGCTTTGCCGAAAGACTTTCGGCAAATATTCCTGCGGTCACGGCTGTATGCGCCGCTGTGTTTGTCATTGTGGGAGCAGTTACATATTTTATCGGAACGGCGTTTCTGAAAAGGAGGGAAAAGCTGTGTGGGGACTGATATACAAGGATATCATTGTAAATAAAAAAATGCTTTTGCTTACGGCGGCAGGCTCTGTTTTTATCACGGTCATATTTATGGCGGCGGTGATAATTTCGGCTGACGGTGACGCAAGCGTCCTTGATGCCGCATCGGCTGTATCTCCGATGATAGCAATATGTGCGTTTCTCCCGTGGATAGATCTTCCCACCCAGCTTATAAAAAATGACGAGAGCATGGCATGGAGATCTTTTGTTACGGCTTCGCAGGTATCGGTCAGGGGACAGGTCGCTTCAAAATATGCATTCGGGTTTATTGTGCTTGTGCTTATACTCAATTTCCTTTATTTTTTTGTTATCGTAGGCGATGTGATACTTTACAGCTCGGCAGGAGTTACCGCAATGGCGGCTTCGCTGAATGCGGCACTGCTGATAGTGTTCGTGTTTTTGCTGGTATGGGCTGTGGAAATACCCTTTACCGTATATTTCGGAAGCAAAAACGGCGGCATGATAAAAATGATAATGTTCTATATAATCACTCTGGGAATAATAATCTACGGTCTGTACGGCAAAAAGGAGCTTTCCTTTGACGGACTTTTCAGGCTTCTGCTGTCCGATGATATCGGCATTGGTGCATATGCGCTCATGACAGCCTTTGAAATCGGAGCGGCGGTGCTGTATTATTTATCGTACCGTATTTCCTGCCGACTTTATCTGAAAGGAGCCGAAAACAATGGATAAAAAGCTGACGGTAAAGCGCATAGTTATTTTTTCGGTGCTGGCAGTAATTCTTTCGGCGGTGTGGGATATTATTTTTCTTTATCTTCCCAATTCGCTCACAATGCATGACGATCCCGAAAATGCGGTGCCTTACAGCTCCTTGGCAGGATTCTCAATGCTTGGACCCGCAATAGCCGAATTTCTTACAAGGCTCATCACTCATGAGGGCATGGAGCATTCTATGCTGAAATTCAACATAAAGGGCAATCTGAAAAATTATATACTGCCACTTGCGGCACTGCTGGCGGTCACGATAATCAATGCGCTTGCTCTGCCGATAATTACGGGACAAAAGCTTTACTTCGGGAATGATATTGCCGAAAATGCGCTGATAATGATAAATGTTATAATAAGCGTTGCGCTCCTCTGCGGATTATATTTCGGCGAGGAATACGGCTGGAGGGGATATCTTTTCCCGAAGCTTGATGAGCTTGTCGGAACGGGAAAAGCGATAATCATTACGGGGATAATATGGGGAGTGTGGCACACGCCGGTGCTTCTTCAAGGGCATAATTTCGGCAAAGACGTTCCGCTTTTCCCTGTGAGCAATATCCTGATGATGTGTGTATTGTGTATTTTCATCACGCCGATACTTGCTTATTTTACGAAAAAGACAGACTCGGTATGGCCTGCTGTGCTTGCTCACGGATTTGTAAATAATTTTGCGGCAATGATGATGGGAATGTTTACAGACCCCGGCAGCTTGGAAAATATAAGTCAGCTTCAGGCTTCGTCAGTGATGTTCATAGGCTTCGGAATAGTCGGGATATTTTTCTTTGTGCTTATGACAAGGAAAAAAGAATCAAAGAGATAAAAAAAACGCAGTATCACCGCAACAGATGATACTGCGTTTTTGCTTACTGCTTTACCGAAAAGCCTTTCATAAGAGGGTCAAACTTAACGGCTGTTCCTTTTTCGGAAAAATATTTTGTGATGATCTCTGCGGCATCGGCACGCTTGGCATCATCAACTTCAATGGGGAAATACTGTCCGCCGCAGCTGTCACGTACATGGACCTTGCAGCCTATGGCTTCCAGCTCTTTGCTGTGGTTAAGATCGGATATTTCGTTAAGTGCAATAAATTTCATGGCTAAATCTCCTTTACCGAATATATTATATGTATTATGGTCACCTCTAAAAACCACCGGCTAAAGCCTTAGTACCTCATCTGCTTG
>CAKSKG010000027.1 GCA_934464775.1 uncultured Oscillospiraceae bacterium | reverse complement strand
TTCGACAGCTTTTATATTCTATCACATCTTTTCGTTTTTGTCAAGCCCTTTTTTCAAATTTTTTCAAATTCTTTTTTTGGACTTGTCTTTCGACTTGATGTGACGTTTGTTTATTGTATCACGTTTCTTTCCGTTTGTCAAGCCCTTTTTCAAGATTTTTTGATCTTTTCTTTCAGGCTTTTCTCACGGCTCACGTGACAGCTTATTTATATTACCACTTTCAGCTTCTTTTGTCAACAGGTTTCGACACACTTTGTATAACTGCATATATATGTTGAAATAATCCGAATATTTATACACCGATTCGTCAAATTCCCTGCTCAATTATCCTGTAAATCATATCCATGTCAACATTTTTGCGCACCGCATCGGCAAGAATGTCATACTGCATCTCGCGGTACTCATGCCTGCCGAGAGTCTTTTCACCCCGAACGATCCCCTTACTATTATATAGTGCATCAACAATGCACTGCGAAATGCCGTCCGAATCAAACAGACCGTGAATATAGCTCCCGTAAACATTTCCTCTGTTCACAACAGCAGCTTCGGCGCCCGACCTGCCCATGTGGATCTCGTACCCCTCATAGGGAGCACCGCTTAGCCCACTGAAAACACCATCAACTTTATTAATAGTACCGCTGACCTGCCGCCTGATCTTCTCCGCCGAAAAAACAGTCTTGATATCAAGCAGACCCATTCCGCCGATCTCGCCGCCGCACTCGGTATTATCGGGGTCGGATATGATCTTCCCCAGCATCTGAAAGCCGCCGCATATTCCAAAAACAGGAATTTTTTTTGACGCAAGCTTCTTCACTGCCGCCTCAATGCCGCTTTCACGCAGAAATTTCATGTCAGTTATTGTGCTTTTTGTGCCGGGAATTATCACAAGATCGGGCTGGCCAAGCTCCTCCGCACTGCCGACATACCGAACGCCCACACCCTCATATTGTGCAAACGCATCAAAATCCGTGAAGTTCGATATCCTCGGAAGCCGAATAACCGCAATATCAATAATTCCCCCTGCCTGCACGCTAAGCTTCTCGGACAGACTATCCTCATCATCAATATCACATTTGACATACGGAACAACACCCACAACAGGCTTGCCGCTCTTCTCCTCCAATATTTTAACTCCGTCATCAAACAGCGATCTGTCCCCTCTGAACTTGTTCACCACGAGTCCTTTCATGTATTTTTTTTCATCTTCCTCCATAAGCATGACCGTGCCGATAAGCTGTGCAAAAACCCCTCCTCGGTCAATATCTCCCACCAAAAGCACAGGCGCATGAGCCATTTTCGCCATTCCCATATTGACTATATCATCACTTTTGAGATTAAGTTCGGCAGGACTTCCCGCACCCTCTATAACGATAATATCATGTTTTTCGGCAAGCTTGTTGTACGCACTCATTATATGCGGCACAAGCTTTTTTTTATGCTTAAAATACTCTGCCGCACGCATATTTCCCATAACTTCGCCATTTACAATGACCTGTGATCCCACATCGGTGGTTGGCTTCAGCAGTATAGGATTCATAAGGACCGACGGCTCAATGCCTGCCGCCTCCGCCTGCATCGCCTGCGCCCTGCCCATTTCAAGCCCCTCACTTGTGATAAACGAATTAAGTGCCATATTCTGTGACTTGAACGGAGCAGCAGAATACCCGTCCTGCCTGAATATCCTGCAAAGTGCCGCCGCAAAAAGACTTTTTCCCGCATTCGACATCGTGCCCTGTATCATTATCGCCTTAGCCATTTCAGACCTCCATAAAAATAATCAGCCGTTTTATATTTTAAAAATCAGACCGAAGAGCAAAGCTCTCACTGCTACAGATATCACAATTGATATGATCGTTGTGCAATACATCAGCCTGTTCACACGAACAATATCCCCGTCCTCAATGGATCTGATATCGTCGCCGATATATTCCTTTTTGTGCAGCTCACCGAAATAGTAAGCGTCCCCTGCAAGCCGCACGTCCAGCGCCCCTGCACACACCGATTCGGTCTGCGCCGAATTGGGACTTGCGTGCTTTCGGCGGTCACGCTTCCATATTTTATAAGCATTTTTTCCGTCCATTCCGAGAATTTGAGCCGAAACGATCATAATAAGCGCCGTAAGCCTCGACGGAATGTAGTTCAGCACATCGTCCAGCTTTGCGGCAAACCTGCCGAAATCAATGTACTTTTCGTTGGTGTACCCCACCATGGAATCCATAGTGTTGACCGCCTTATAGAAAAATCCAAGCACACCTCCGCCGAGAGTGATATAAAACACGGGCGCAGTAATTCCGTCCGAAGTGTTTTCCGCCACCGTTTCCACAGCCGCACGAATTATTCCGTCCCTGTCAAGCACCGCCGTGTCACGTCCGACGATCATGGACACCGCCTTTCTTGCGCCCTCCACATCGCCCGAATGTGCCGCAGAGTATACCTTCATGCTCTCATCTTTAAGGCATCTCGCTGCCAGCAGATAGTAGCACATGATACTTTCAGCGATAATTTTCAGCCATATATTGATTTTTTTACAAACAAACAAAACAGCAAACGCAATGCCCGATGTTATCAGAATAACGCATACCGCCATTAAAGTGCCGCCCAGCCGCTTGTTTTTCGGAAACAGCTTCCGCATGACCTTTTCAAGCAGCGATATGAGATTTCCCACCGCACGAACAGGGTGCGGCAAGGTGTATGGGTCCCCCAGCAGACAATCCAGCAAAAAGCCGATAATGATCGGCAGTATAAGTTCAGCGATCCTCATTTTCTATAATTCTAAGCCTTTCTCCGTCATATTCAGTGATATAATACTCCGCATTTTTTATCATATAATCATAATAATTTTTCTGCGGCACCGCATATTTTTCAAGCACCGACATAATAGTTCCCCCATGAACGATCAATGCCAGCTTCTCACAGGTGATATTTTTTATCATATCATCAAATGTGTCAATACAACGCCGCTTAAAGCCCTCAACGCTTTCACCGCAGGGAAACGGAAGCGTTCCTCCGCTGTCTATCCAGCGCTGATAATATTCATCTCCGTTAAGCTCCGAATAATTCCTGCCATCAAAGCTTCCAAAATCGCATTCTCTGAATCCGTCAAATGAGATAATTTCCTTGTCGGGATAAATAATATGTGCAGTTTCAACGCACCTTTTCATCGGACTCACCGCAACAATATCCGCATCGGGATATTTTCTGCCCCTAAGCTCATTAATGCCTGCTTCACATAAGCTTTCATCGGTTCTGCCGATGTATCTTTTTTCAAGATTCCCCTGTGTTTTTCCGTGTCTTATGAAATATATCCTCATGTCATTCTCCTTTGATAACGATGCCTATTCCGCTCACACATCTTATCACACGCTCGGAACTCCGTGCAATAAGACAGCCTGCTCTGCCGACATTTTCACGCCACAGACGCTCATTTCTGTCAATAGGAACAATACCGTTTCCTATTTCATTAATGATAACAACACAATCGGGATTTTCGGAAATAAATCTCTCCGCAAATCCAATAACATCTATCCCGCTGTCCATAAGTCTGCGCACAAGAACATGATAATTCTTAATGCACTTCACCCTGCCGTTCATGTCCCATTCAGCGCCGTCAATAATGACCTTTTCATTTATCCCAAGCATATTTATCGCATATGAGCATTTGCCCTGATATGCTCCGCCCGTTATCATAATCATAATATCACCGCTACTTTATAATAGTATATATCCTGTCGCCGATCACGGCACAAATCAGAACAGCCAGCTCGCATATCTGCAAAAACCAGCCTGCCAGATCGCCCGTAATGCCGCCGAATTTCTTATAGGAAAATCCCCTGTAAAAAATGAAAGCCCCAAGCGCCGCCGCCGCCGCAAAACCGCCTGCCATGGGATAGATCACGATCATTCCGACCGAACATAAAACGATGTAAATGATCTCAACCGCCACCGTAATGTTCCTGTGCGCAGGCTTTGCAAAGCTTTGCAAACTGCTGCCCTGCTTCACCGCAGACTTGAATGTCACAGCCGCAAGTCCGCTGTATGCCCGTGACAGAACACTTCCGACCGCCGCCGCACCGCAAATTCTCAACGCCTGATCCGATGAAAACACCTGACAAAACGCACCGAACTGCAAAAGCATATACGCCGCAAAATTTATCACAGCAAAGGCGCCGATGCGCGAATCCTTCATGACCTCAAGCATTTTTTCACGGCTGCCGCAGCACCCCAGCGCATCACTGACATCACAAAACCCGTCGATATGAATGCCGCCCGTAACGATTATCGGCACAAAAACGCAAACCGCCGCAGTAAGCTCCGCACCGACATCCAAAAGCTGTGCCAGATACATCACAAGCATCAAAAGTCCGCCGATGACCGCCCCGATAAGCGGAAAAAAGCACAGCGCATACCGCCTGTTTTCCTCTTTCCACTCCACCTGCGGCATCGGTATTCTCGAGTACATCAGAAAAGCCGACGCAAAAGATTTCAAAAGCAATTTTCTCTTCCTTTCAGATAAATCGGTATTCCATACACACATTCAATAACGCAGTCCGCCATATCGGCAATTCCACTGTTGACAATTCCAAGCTGACGGATATATTCCATAGTTTCCGTGGGGTACTCGATCCCGTCCTCTCCAACCTGATTTGACACAAGAACCAGCAGCCTGCACTTCTCGGAAAGCACCTTTATATCACCGATGATCTTTTCCGCAGGAAGCTTCATCTTCCCCGATGAAAACATCTCATTTGCGCAAAGATTGCCGAGACATTCCACAAGCACAGCCGAATCATTCGGAATGTCAATATCCGCTATATCAGTGTACTTCTCAATTGTAATAAACCCTTTTCCCTCACGCATTTTCCTGTGCCGCACGATCGCCTCCTCGGCGTCACGTCCAAATGGCTGCATTGTGGCAATGTAATACTTTTCGCCCTCAAAACGGCAGATAATGTCCTCCGCAGTAGAAGATTTCCCCTGTTTGCTGCCGCCAGTTATAAGAATCAGCATTGTTCCGTGTACTCCTCCATTGGCAGGTCTGCGAATCTGTGAGCCGAATCGTAGACGGACATCACCCCGTCCAGTATCGGAAGAAGCATTATTCCGCCTGTTCCCTCGCCCAATCGCATTTCACCTGTGATTATCGGCTTCAGTCCAAGCCTGTCCAGAAGCATTCTCCCCGCAGGTTCAGCCGAAACGTGAGAAGCAAGCATATAATCCGCCGCATCGGGACATATCATCACTGCCAGAACAGCCGCAGCCGCCGATATCACCCCGTCGATAACGGCAGGGATATGATAAGACGCACCGCCGAGGAACAGACCGACCATTCCCGCAATATCGTACCCTCCGACCTTTGAAAGTATATCCCACGCATCATTTCTGTCGGGACGGTTCACCTCTATTGCACGCTTTACAGCGCTTATCTTTCGTGCAAGACCCTCTTCATCAAGCCCCGCACCTCTTCCCGTGACCGCCTCCGGTTCAACTCCAAGAAGCACGGAAGCGACTGCCGCCGCAGTTGTGGTGTTACCTATCCCCATTTCACCTGTGATAATTATTTTATATCCGTTTTCGATGCATTCCTTAACGCAGTCCATGCCGACGGAAACAGCCTGCCTGCACTGTTCACGGGTCATTGCCGCACCGACTGCAATATTCTTCGTGCCGTTATCGACCCTGCGGCGGATAAGCCTGTCACAGTCAACATCGCCGCATATTCCCACATCGACCGCAAAAACGTCCGCATTATATACCCTCGCCATAGTGTTGATGTTGGAAGTCCCCTCGGCGATAGCCTTTGCAACGATCCCCGTAACACTGCTGTCGGTCTGGGTGACCCCTTCGCAGACCACGCCGTTGTCGGCGCACATTATCACTGCGCACCGCTTGTCCAAAGAAAAATTCTCCGTGCCGAATATCCCCGCCAGCTTTATCACATCTTCCTCGCCTATACCAAGGCTGTGAAGAGGCTTTGCCACCGAGTTCCACTTCTTTTCGGCACGCTTCATAGCTGCCCTGTCGGCAGGCCTTATGCTCTCTATCCTGTTCATTTGTGATATCCAACCTTTTTAATGAGCCTGAAAATATTTTCCGCACAGTCTGCCATATTATGCTTTGCATTTTCAATATCCATGGCTTCTTCAAGCGGCATTGCACCGTTTGCAATAGAAAATACGGCATCAAATTCACCGCACTGCCCGCAAACGCTTCCGCTTAAAACAATAACGGGAATGTTGTGCTTCCGTGCAAGTCCTGCCGCCGCCAGCGGAGCCTTTCCCATGGCAGTCTGACTGTCCGTCCTGCCCTCTCCCGTCAGCAGAAAATCGCTGCCCTCGATGTATTTTTCAAGCTCGGTCTCACGGATAATAAGCTCCGCACCATGCACAAGCTCCCCACCGAGAAACGTCCTGAATGCATATCCAAGTCCGCCTGCCGCACCCGAACCGCTGTAATCAATGTCACTGTCAAAGCCGCATTTTTCGGCAATATCCGCAAAATGACGGATATTCCTGTCCATAACTGGGATATCCTCCGCCGATGCGCCTTTCTGCGGAGCATAAACATAGGAACAGCCATTCTCTCCGCAAAGCGGATTTGTCACATCGCAGGCGATGCTGAACCGACATTTTCCAAGCTGCGGCAGAACATTTTCCGTATCTATCCTGCATATGTCACCCAAGCCCTCTGCTCCGCTGCGAATTTTCCGACCCTCTCTGTCAAAAAATCCGAATCCGAGGGCAGTAAGCATACCGACACCGCAGTCATTGGTAGCACTGCCGCCGATGCCGATTATAAAGCTCCTGCACCCACGACACACTGCATCGGCGATCATCATTCCGACGCCGTAGGTTGACGCTTTCATCGGGTCACGAAGTGCTTCGGGAACCAATGTAAGCCCCGCCGCTGCGGACATCTCCATTACAGCGGTATCGCCTGCAATGCCGTATTCGGCAGATATCATGTTTCCAAGAGGGTCATTCACCTCTGCGGAAACTATACTTCCGCCCAGCGCCGCAGTTACCGCACTTACAGTCCCCTCGCCGCCGTCAGCCATGGGACGGACGATGATCTCCGCATCGGGAAACACACGCCGTATCCCATCAGCAGCGGCATTTCCCGCTTCAACAGATGAAATGCTCCCCTTGAACGAATCAAAAGCCGCAGTTATCTTCATAATATGACCATTCCTTTTCAGTATCGCTTCCGATACAACAAACGGCATTACCGAAAAAGTAATGCCGTCATATTCAATATTGCGTCAGCTCAGCAGCATTCTGTCATTGTCCAGAGCGCCGCCGCTTGCTTCTTCAAACTTCTGAAGCAGATCTTCGACCGTAAGGTTCTTCTTTTCCTCGCCCTTTACGTCGTAAATGATCCTGCCGTTGTTCATCATGATAAGTCTGTTTCCGTGAATGATAGCGTCATGCATATTGTGCGTTACCATCATGGCAGTCAGATGATTTTCGGCAATGATCTTATCTGAAAGTGCAAGCACCTTAGCCGCAGTTTTCGGGTCAAGAGCCGCCGTATGCTCGTCCAGCAGGAGCAGCTCGGGCTTCTTCAAAGTAGCCATAAGCAGTGTGAGCGCCTGGCGCTGACCGCCCGAAAGCAGACCGACCTTTGACGTCATTCTGTCCTCAAGACCAAGATCGAGAGTTTTCAGAAGCTCGTGATATTCCTCACGTTCCTTCTTTGTAACGCCCCATGTAAGACGTCTCTTGTCGCCTCTTCTTGCGGCAAGCGCAAGATTTTCCTGTATCTCCATGGTAGCGGCAGTACCCGTCATGGGGTCCTGAAAAACTCTTCCCAGAAACTTCGCACGCTGATGCTCGCAAAGTCCCGTAACGTTCTGACCGTTGATGATGATAGCTCCCGAATCCACAGGCCATACACCTGCGATAGCATTAAGAGTAGTGGATTTGCCTGCGCCGTTTCCGCCGATGATAGTAACAAAATCGCCGTCATCAAGCTTTAAGTCAACGCCGTTAAGTGCCTTTTTCTCATTGATAGTGCCGGGATTAAAGGTCTTTCTTATATCGATCAGCTCAAGCATCTTTCACAACTCCCCTCTTAGCAGCCTTCTTGTAGGAATTATTCATGCTCTTCTTGATGTGGGGGATAGCAAGGAATATTGCAACCACGATAGCCGTGAAGAGCTTTGTGTTCTGTGAGGAAAGACCCAGCCAGAGAACGATCTGGATAGCGATGTAATAAATTACAGCACCCAGAGCAGTGAATACCAGTCTGCCCACAAAGTTAAGATGCTTGCCGAGGATAAGCTCGCCCAGCACCTCGCCGATGATTACAGCGGCAAGACCGATAACGATAGCGCCTCTGCCCATGTTGACGTCCGCATTGCCCTGATACTGTGCAAGCAGTCCGCCCGAAAGGCCAACAAGACCGTTTGAAATGATAAGTGCGATAACAGTGGACTTCTTAGTGTTGATGCCCTGCGCTCTCGCCATATTTGAGTTGCAGCCCGTAGCACGGATAGTAAAGCCCTGCTCGGTGCCGAAGAACCAGTAAAGTATAGCTGTAAGAACAGCAATGAATATAGCACCCTTGAGGATAGTCTCGGGGATAAATCTCAGCGAAACAAGCAAGGGATATTTGTCAACATTGATAGCTGTGTTTGCCTGACCCATTATATCAAGGTTAATGGAGTAAAGCGCCAGCTGTGTAAGGATACCCGAAAGAATTGCGGGAATACCCAGCAGTGTGTTCAGCAGACCCGTTACAAGACCTGCAATACAGCCTGCAAAGAATGCGCAGACCAGTGCCAGCGGAACAGGCACGCCGTTGATTATAAGAACGACCGCAACAGCTCCTCCCGTACCGAGAGTTCCGTCAACGGTAAGATCGGCAAAATCAAGAATTTTATATGTGACATAAACGCCTATAGCCAGAATGCCCCATATCAGACCCTGTGCGACAGAGCCCGGAAGTGCCGAAAAAAGTGCAGTAAGCTTCATGATATGACTTTTCCTTTCTGAATTTTCATCTCAGTGCCGCAGCAGAATTAAGGAAAGCGGACGAAGAACGTCCGCTGTTCCGTATTGATCTAAAAGTAAATGCTTATGTAATTATGCACCGATAGCAACATAACCCTCGGGAGGTGTGATGCCAAGTGTCTCGCAGATCTCTGCGTTGTACTCCTTTGTTACGTTGGGAGCAAATTCGATATCCATATCGCCGGGGTTCTGACCGTTTACGAGGATCTCGTAAGCCATCTCGCCTGCCTTGTAGCCGATGTCATAGTAGCTGATAGAAAGTGTTGCAACGCCGCAGCCTGTGCAGATGCCCTCTTCGCCTGCGATTACGGGAATGCCTGCGGGAACGGCAACGTTCTTGATGATCTCGGCATTGGAAGCCATTGTGTTGTCTGTGGGAACGTAAAGAACGTCGCACTCTGCAACAGCTGTTGTTGTAACGGACTGGATCTCATTTGAATCGGCAGCGGAATACTCCTTGAATGCAATGCCGTCCTCTGTGAGAGCGTTCTCGAACATTGTTGCCTGATACTTTGAGTTAGCCTCGGAAGAGCAGTAAAGGATACCTACCTGCTTTGCATCGGGGAAAAGCTCCTTGAGCATATCTTCCTGCTGGTCGATAGGAGCCAGGTCGGAAGTACCTGTGATGTTTGTGCCTGTCTTGCCTGTCCAGTTCTCGGCGTCAAGAGCAGTTGCATAGTCTGTGATAGATGTTCCGACGATCGGGATAGAATTTGTTGCAGCGGCAGCGGACTGAAGAGCAGCTGTTGCGTTTGCAAGGATAAGATCGCAGTTGTTGGAAACAAAGCCGGAGCAGATAGTTGCGCAGTTTGTGGATTCACCCTGTGCGTTCTGCTCATCGAACTTAACGTTCTCCTCGCCGAGCTTTTCAACAAGAGCAGCCTTGAAGCCGTTTGTTGCGGCATCGAGAGCCTCATGCTCGACCAGCTGGCAGATACCGATGTTGTATACCTTGCCCTCTGCGCCGTCGGAAGAAGCGTCGCCGCTCTGTGTGTCGGCAGCGGTATCGCCGCAGGCTGCGAGAGACATACCTGCCATCATGCAGGAAAGAGCCATAGCGGCTATTTTCTTAATAGATTTCATAACCATTCCCCTTTAAAATGTTAAAGTATATAAATTTAAATTAACAATGCATAAATACTACACATTATTAAAGTATATTATAGCACGTCACACCGTCAATGTCAAGGCAAAAACCATATCAACGCTGATTTTCGGTCTATTCGTATAACAAACTGCGTGCCGATTTGTTTATTTTTCCGTCATTTTCTGACATAAGTGCAAAATACGAACTTTGTTCCCTCGTATTCCTTTTCTTCCGAGGTATATTCCATGCTCCACTGCGGCATTTTCTCAATATTCGGAAAGAATTTGTCCGCAGGTCTGCTGTCCCTCACATGAGTGACATAAGCCTTGTCGCATTTGTCCAGCAGTGCATTGTATATCTCCGCTCCACCGATAAGGAAAACCTCGTCGGAGGGGATATCCTTTAACAGCTCAAAAAGCTCCTCAAAGCTGTGGACTGTCTCTACTCCCTCGGGAGCATATGAAGCGTCACGGGACAGCACGATGTTTCTTCTTTTGGGAAGCGGCTTTCCGCCGGGCATTGATTCAAGTGTCTTTCTTCCCATAACAACGGTCTTTCCCGCAGTCATGCTCCTGAAAAACTTCTTGTCCTCGGGAATGTTGAAGATCAGATCGTTGTCACGTCCGATGCCGTAATCACTTCCGACAGCAACTATCGCATTCATGGAAAAGCCTCCTTTATATTGCCACGGGGAACTTTACATCCCCCTCGTGATACTTGTAGCCGATAAGCTTGAAGCTGTCGGCGGTAAAATCATAGAAATTGTCCACGGACCTGTCCAGCACAAATTCGGGAGCGTCATAAGGCTCGTTCTCAATTATCTCCTTTATAATAGGTATGTGCCTGTCGTAGATGTGAGCGTCTGCAATAACGTGTACCAGCTCGCCGGGTTTAAGTCCGCTGACCTGAGCTATCATGCAGAGCAGCACCGCATACTGGCATACATTCCAGTTGTTTGCCGCAAGCATATCCTGCGAACGCTGATTCAGTATCGCATTGAGCCTGTCCCCCGTAACATTGAAGGTCATGCTGTATGCGCAGGGATAAAGATTCATCTCATGCAGATCCGCATGATTGTAAATGTTGGTGATAATGCGCCTGCTGGCAGGATTGTGCTTCAGATCGTAAAGCACCCTGTCCACCTGATCGAACTCACCCTCGGGATATTTATGCTTTATGCCCAGCTGATAGCCGTATGCCTTGCCGATAGAACCGTTTTCATCTGCCCAGCTGTCCCATATGTGAGCGTCAAGATCATGGATATTGTTTGATTTTTTCTGCCATATCCATAAAACTTCCTTAACGGCGGTCTTGATAAAAACCCGCCTTAAAGTCATAATTGGAAATTCCTTTGAAAGATCGTATCTGTTCACCAGACCGAATTTTTTTATCGTATGTGCAGGCGTGCCGTCCTGCCATCTTGGACGGACCTCCAGAGCGGAATCGTCAAAGCCCTCGTTAAGTATAGTCTTTACGTTGTCTATAAACACCTTGTCTGCATAGCTCATAGCAAAAGCTCCTTCCGCTTAAAATGAAATAAATCCGCCGCCCGTTTCAACAGGTGCGGCAGTCATAAGATAATCCGCAGGCGACTCAAAGCCCTGTCCCGAAATAAAGCTTCTGTTGACTTCCAGCGCCCGTTCGGGAGTGTTGCTGTCCTGGGAAAGATGCCCCAGTATAAAATGCGTTGTTCCCTTTCCGATAAGCCTTGCGCAGAGAGCTGCGCAGTCGGTGTTGGAAAGATGTCCCCGCCTTGAACGTATCCTTGCTTTAAGATATTCGGGATATCCGCAGCTTCGGAGCATTTCCTCATCGTAATTGGATTCTATCAGCACTGCGCCGCAGCCTGTGAGATTTTCCTCAACGATGTCGCTGACATATCCAAGATCGGTGCATACGGCGCATATTTTACCGTCGGGAAGCTCTATCCGATATCCGCAGGATTCCTTTGTATCATGCGATGTAGGAAAGCACTTCACGATAATATCGCCTATCTCTATGATCTCCTTTATGTCCTCGCTGTAACCGCTGAGCATATTTTCGGACAGCAGCACATCAAGAGTATAGCTCTGAGCAAAAACAGGCACCGAGCATTTTTTCGTCAGGGTTTTCAGTCCGCATACATGATCGTGATGCTCATGGGTTATGAATACCGCCTTAACGGCAGTGCTTATATCTATCCCGTTAAGCGCCAGAGCATTTTTTATGCGTGTATATGAAACTCCGCAGTCGATAAGTATTCCCTCATCCCTGCTGCCGATATATGTACAATTCCCCTTGCTTGAAGAAAAAAGGGGATAGATCCTTGCCAATTCAGAAAACCTCCGTAAAATAAAAAGTGTCCACTTCCGAAATGAAAGTGGACACTTGGTGCGCTGTGGGGGACTCGAACCCTCGGCCTACTGATTCGTAGTCAGTCACTCTAATCCGGCTGAGCTAACAACGCTTATTTATTGTATCAATTAACGGCTTTCCGTCAATCAACGTATTTTATTATACACGCATGATATCATTTTGTCAACCCCTTTTCCGATTTTTTTCTGATTTTAACAAAAAGTTCACACACCGCCTGCTTTTTCACCCGAATAATGCCTGCTGTCTGTTTGACAATTCCGCTCGGAAAGAGTATAATTACTGTATTGTAAACTACTAAGGAACTGTGCAATATACTGCCGAAAAGGAGTGCAAAGGCTTTGAAACTATCGAATTCAGCGCCTTTGCAGATGTAATGGGCTGGGCAAAAAATGATTTTGGCTGTCCCGTAAGCATAACCACCTGCGGAGCCGATAAAACCGTGATATCCACTTTCGGCATACCCGTTGTAATGGATAAGCTGATAAGTGAGATATCCGCCGATGATTTTGATGCACTTGCTGTTCCGGGCGGCTTTGAGGAATACGGCTTTTACGAAGAAGCATACAGCGAAGCCTTTCCGGAGCTTATCCGCAGCTTCGACCGTCAGAACAAGCCGATAGCCGCAATATGCACAGGCGCTCTTCCGCTGGGAAAAAGCGGCACACTCAAAGGCAGAAAAGCCACAACATATCATCTTCAGGGAGCGCACCGACAGAAGCAGCTTGCCGCTCTCGGCGTGAATGTTGTCAATGAAAGAATAGTTATCGACGGAAACGTAATAACCTCGTACTGTCCCGAGACCGCTCCCCACGTTGCATTTGAGCTTCTGCGCAAGCTTGTGGGAACGGAAAAAATGCTGCCCGTCAAGGCGGCAATGGGATATTGAACCGAAAGGCGGTAATACTATGGGATATTTTCCTTTTTTTATTGATATAGGCGGCAAGCCCTGCACCGTGATAGGCGGCGGAAAGGTGGCTCTTCGCAAGATCGAAAAGCTTATGCCGTTCGGACCGAAAATAAAGGTAGTTGCGCCTGTGATATGCCACGAGATCGAAAGCATAGAGGGACTTGAGCTTATCCGCAGGAAATTTTCCCCGTCGGATATCGACGGCGCTTTTTTCGTTATCTCCGCCACCGATGACAAAATCCTCAGCGCCGATATCTATTCTCTCTGCACCGGGAGAAATATCCCCGTGAACACCGTGGACGATCAGGAAAAATGCACCTTCATCTTCCCCGCTATCGTGAAAAAGGGCGATGCCGCCGCCGCAGTTTCCACATCGGGAAAAAGCCCCATGTTCGCACGCTTTCTCCGTGAAAACATCGAGGAGCTTATGAGCGATAAAAACATGGAGATAATGGACGCAATGGGCAGGGCAAGGAGCTATATAAAAGCTAATTATGATACCGAAGAGCAGCGCTGCCGCATCACACGGAGCCTGCTTGAAGCGCTTATTGCCTGCGATACAGTCCCCGATGACGATACGATACATAATATGATAGAATCACTGACAGCCGCCGTATAAGAACCTGTCTTCATAAGCATATGCACACGTCTTTTCGGCAAATTTTGCCGCATACTGCGTTAAAAATCCTTGCCGTGCGACAGCACGCCTGCGGATTTTTGCCTTGTCTGCAACAAAATTATGCTCGAAAATCCGCATACATTTCTTATGAAGACAGGTTCTAAAAGCAGTAATATCACAAAGCTTACCGAAATACAATATATATCGGGTGATATTATGTATATATGTATAAAGCTGCGTCCGATATATATTGCCGCCGCTGCCGTTCTTGCGGCAGGTCTTGCGGCACTTCCCTTTGTGACATTTCCCGACGGCAGAGAGATTATTCCCGCTTCGGCAGTCCCCGAACAGCCGAGCACCGAATTTACCGTGCTTATGTATCACAGCCTTGCGGACAGTCCGAAGCGTGCGGGAGAATATGTTTTTCTTCCCGAAGATTTTGAGCTTGACATGAAATATCTTCATGACAGCGGATATAATACGGTTTCCGCCGCAGAGGTCTACGGCTATGCCTGCGGAAAAAACGTTCTTCCCGAAAATCCCGTGATGATAACCTTTGATGACGGCTTCTTAAACGTACTGACCTATGCGCTGCCCGTTCTGGAAAAATATGATATGTGCGCGGTAATGAATATCGTCGGCAGCTATTCGGAAAAGTCGGAGGAATACAACGATCACTCCCCTGCCTATGCATATCTCACCCCCGAAGAGATATGCGAGCTTGAAAACAGCGGCAGATTCGAGATCGGCTCACATACCTATGCAATGCACAGCCTTGACCGCAGACGTGGGTGCAGCAAAATATCATGGGAATCGAAAAGCGATTATTACACCGCCTTTTCCGCCGACTGCATCGAAAACCGACGTTTTCTTGCCGACCGCTGCGGTATTGACACAAATATTTTCGCCTATCCCTACGGCTATATCTCCGAGGGCAGCAGCACCATACTCGGCGAAAACGGATATAATATCCTTTTCACCTGCTATGAGCGCCCCAATAATATCTCATTCGGAGAAATATCCGAGGGAGACACCCTTTTTATCGACCGATACAACCGTCCCTGGGGACGCTCCCCGGAGGATTTTCTCGGCAGCATTCTGCCTTAATATTTGTTTTTTGACATATATGCAAATATTTTGTGTATATTTTATTTCCGTACTGCATTTATGATATTTTCTGCCGATATACGATATGAATAGAAGTATAAACCCGAAACAGAAAGCGAAACTTATATGTACAACATTTCTGAATCTATCCTCAACAATATTGACGAGGGCATTTATATCACAGACAACAAATACAGCCTGCTGTATGCAAACAAAGCCGCAAAGGAAAGATTCGGTCTGAACGATAAGACCGATCTGCCATGCTATAAGGCAATATACGGAAAAGACGCTCCCTGCGAAAAATGTGTCGCTTTCAACGATCTTGGCGAAAGATCAACTGTCAGAGACAATTACATAGACAGCAAAAATATCTGGGTGCTGCGTTTCAAGGCATTTGATATGAACGGAACAAAAACACGTCTTTGTGCTGTCCGTGATGTTACACGCTTCCGCAGTTCATTTGATGACCTTAAAAAACAGTCGGAGATAAACGGCATACTTGTTGACTGCATTCAGATGCTAAATAAATATGACGATGCCGACAAAGCAATAAACAAAATGCTGTCCGTGATAGCAGGCTATCATAAAGCGGACAGATCATATATCTTTGAATTTGACAGCGATGCGACCCTTATCCACAACACCTATGAATGGTGCAAAAACGGCATAACACCGCAGATAGATCTGCTCCGTGACGTTGATATTTCCGTCATTGACCGCTGGATCCCCAGATTCATGTCACAGGGAGAATTTTTCATCACATCGGTCACAGGCGGCGAGGTGGATAAATCCTCGGAGGAATACCGTCTGCTGGAGCTTCAGGGCATTGACTCCCTTATGGCTGCGCCTTTTTTTTATAAAGGTCAGCTCTGCGGCTTCCTTGGAGTAGACAATCCTACAGAGCATACCGATACGCTGATACTGCTCCGTTCCGCGGCGGCGTTCATCTTCAATGATATCCAGAAGAGGAAAAATACAGCCCGTCTTTATGAGCTCAGCTTCCGTGACACTCTTACCGGAACTAAGAACCGCTATGCATATGTTGAGGAAATGACCCGTCTTGAGAAAAAGCCGAACACCTCGGTGGGCATTGTTTTTGCCGATATAAACGGTTTGAAGCGCACAAACGATCTTCACGGTCATGAGCAGGGCGACAAGCTGATAAAAAGCATTGCCGACAAGCTGAAAAACATCTTCGGGGACAATGTTTTCCGTGTAGGCGGAGATGAATTTGTTGTGTTTATAAAGGACATCTCCAAAGATGATTTTGACAAGCTTTCGGTGCAGCTTGAATCGGGCTGGACTGCCGATTCCTCCGCTTCCGCAGGATATCTCTGGACAGACAGGATCCGCAGAGTTGAGGAGCTTGTGGCGAATGCGGACAAGCTCATGTATGAGACAAAGAAGGAATACTATAAGAAAAATGCCGATCAGCGCAGCAGAAGAATGAGCGTCTGAACGGCGGAAAGATATAATATGTACGAAAGCATCATCTTTGATATGGACGGCACTCTCTGGGACAGCTCCAAAAGCGTTGCCGATTCATGGAATGAAGTAATAAAAACCCTGCCCGATGTGGATATCACCCTTACAGCGGCGGATATCCAAAGCATAATGGGGCTTACAATGGACGTTATAGCCGACAGATTTTTCGGCACTGTAAGCAAGGAGCGCCGCATGGAGATAATGGACAAATGCGGCAGCCATGAAAATGACTATCTCCGCATTCACGGCGGAATATTGTATCCCGAGCTGGAAAACACACTGAAAAAGCTCCGCAAAAACCACCGCCTTTTCATAGTAAGCAACTGCCAGCAGGGCTATATCGAAGCTTTTCTTGATTATTACAAGCTCCATGAATATTTTGAGGATCACCTCTGCTGGGGCGACAATACTCTCTGCAAGGGTGACAATATAAAGCTGATAATCAAAAGAAACGATATAAAAAGTGCGGTTTATGTGGGCGATACACAGGGCGACTGCGACAGCGCATATTATGCGGGAGCAGAATTTGTCCATGCGGCATACGGCTTCGGAAAAGCCGACCGTTTTCTTGCCGGGATAAGCTCCTTTGCCGAGCTTGCGGAACTGAAAAATATTTAAGGTCACCTCTAAAAGCAAAAAGCTGATATTTTCAAACGCATATGTTGAAAATATCAGCTTTTTTATTTTTACATATTCAAAAGATACCTGCAAACAGCCTCTGCGATAAGAGCCGCTCCGCAGGAGCAAAGCGCAACGGTAATAAGCGATTTTTCCTTAAAAGCAAGTATCACCGCCACCGCAAGTCCTATCACCGAAGTAACAATGCTTCCCGTGGCATAGAAAACCGCAGGGATAGTCATTGCTCCCAGCACCGCATAAGGCACGTAGAAAAGAAAGCTCCGGGCAAATTTCGATTTGATCTTCTTTCTGAATATCACCGACGGCAGCATTCTGATAAGATATGTAACGCCTGCCGAAACGGCAATATATATCACAATATTTCCGCTCATTCCACTTCCTCCTCTTCACTGTCGGGCACGGGGAACAGTATCGCTGCCGCCGCCGATGCAATGACAGCACATATGATAACGGAGAATCCCGATGAAATGCCGCCGAATATCGGAACATAATATATCAGCACGCTGATAACAACGGCAAGTATCGCCGAGAAAGCAACTCCCCTGTTCTTTTTTGCGGGAGGAATAACTATCGCAATGAACATTCCGTATATCGCCAGCCCCAGCGCATTCTTCACTATCTCGGGAAGAACCGAGCCTGCCGCCGCACCCAGAAATGTTCCTGCCGTCCAGCATACAACGGGAAGTATCATAAGCCCGTACATATATCGGCAGTTTATTCTTGATTTTCCCGCAGCCACCGCAAATATTTCATCGGTGATCGCATAGGACGTGGTGAGTCTGTGCAGAAGCGTGAAGCTTTTGTCCGTTTTCTGTGACAGCGAAAGGCTCATAAGCGCATATCTCATGTTAATGACAAGCTGTGCCAGCGCCATTTCGGCGTAGCTTCCGCCTGCCGCAACAATTGATATGGCAGCCACCTCTCCTGCCGATGTAAGATTGAACAGCGAGAAAAACGTTGCCGCAAGAACGCTCATTCCGCTGTTAGCCGCAAGAATGCCGACTCCGAACGAAACGGAAAGATATCCCAGTCCGATAGGGATTCCGTCACGGAAGCCGTCCTTGAATTTTACTCCTGCGTTCATCTAAGTCTATTAAAGAGCCTGTATGTGTTCTCCGTGGCGGCTGCGGCTGCCTCTTCGGGAGAAATGCCCTTTATCTCTGCCATTTTGTCTATTACCTTTACTATCATGCTGCTGTCGCTGCGCTTTCCTCTGAACGGTTCGGGCGCCATATAGGGGCAGTCCGTTTCAAGCAGCAGCCTGTCCATAGGCGCAACACGCACAGTCTCAACCGCCTTTCTTGCATTTTTAAAAGTGAGAACGCCCGTAAATCCCAGATACATTCCCAACCTGAGTATTTCCTTTGCGGTTTCGGCACTGCCCGTATAGCAGTGAACAACTCCCTTGGGACGGTGCTTTTTCAGCACATTCATCGTGTCCTCAACAGCATCTCGTGAATGGATTATCACAGGCAGATCAAGCTCCTTTGCCATTTCAAGCTGAAGCTCAAAAAGTGCGATCTGCTTTTCACGGTCATAGCCCTCATAATGATAATCCAGACCGATCTCACCCACAGCCACCGTCTTTTCATGACCGCACAGCTGCTTTATCGTATCAATATCCTCGGGCTTCACGGTATTTGCTTCTTCTGGGTGGATACCCACGGCAGCATAGATAAAATCATACTTTTCTGCCAGCCCGACCGACTGCCGTGAGCTTTCAGCGGAGCAGCCGATATTTATTATACGCTTTACGCCGCCCTCATGAATGCTTTTCAGCAGCTCATCACGGTCGGCATCAAATTCCTCGCTGTAATAATGAGCGTGGGAATCTATATATTCAAGCATTGATCTACTTTTCCTTTCGGTACATCACAACAGAACAGTCAGCCGTACACATTGATTGTATACAGCTGACCGAATATCATAATTACGCTTTTTAAAAATAGTGATGAGGCAAGCTTTTATCTAAGCTTACTGCCGTTAGGGATATCCTTATCAACAAAGATGACCTTTGCGTCCTCACCAACATCTGCCGCAACGATCATGCCTGCGCTCTCCTCGCCGCAAAGCTTTGCAGGAGCAAGGTTCGCAACAACAATGACCTTTTTGCCGATAAGATCCTCGGGAGCATACCACTTTGCAATGCCCGAAACAACCTGTCTCTCGCCGAAGCCGTCATCAAGGATAAGCTTCAGAAGCTTCTTTGCCTTCTTGACCTTTTCGCACTGCTTTACCTCCGCAACACGAAGATCGACCTTTGCAAAATCATCAATGCTGATAGTATCAAGGATAGGCACAAGATTAGCCTTGTCCTCATCGGCACTCTCCTCTGCGGGGGCATTTGCCTTTATCATCGCATTAAGCTCGTCGATCTCCTTGTTAACGTCGATCCTTGGGAAGAGAACGTCGCCCTTTGTAACAGTTACATCAGCGGGAAGAACGCCGAAGCGGCAGGCATTTTCATATGTTACCATATCCTCGGAAACACCTGTCTGCGCCCATACCTTAGGCATTGTTGTGGGCATGAAGCAGCTGAGGAGTGTTGTGGAGATTCTGATAGCTTCAAGCAGATTGTACATTACTGTTGCAAGTCTTGCCTTTTTGCTCTCGTCCTTTGCCAGCGTCCAGGGAGCTGTTTCATCGATATACTTGTTTGCTCTGGAGATCACCTTGAAGATCTCCGCAAGAGCATTGTTCAGCTGAGTTTCGTCCATGAAAGCCTCAACCTTTGCGGAAAGAGTGCTTGCCATGCCGATAAGCTCATTGTCTATCTCATCAGCCTCTCTGTCCTCGGGAAGAGTGCCGTCAAAATACTTGATCACCATAGCAACGGTTCTGGAAACAAGATTGCCCAGATCGTTTGCAAGATCGGAATTGATGCGGTTTATCATTATCTCGTTGGAGAATGAGCTGTCCGAACCCAGAGCCATTTCACGGAGGATATGGTATCTGATAGCGTCTGCGCCATAGCGCTCTGCCAGTACAAAGGGATCAACAACATTGCCCAGCGACTTTGACATCTTCTGTCCGTTGAAGGTTATCCAGCCGTGAACGGCAAGATGCTTGGGCAGAGGAAGATCCAGCGCCATAAGGATAGCAGGCCATATGATAGCATGGAATCTCATGATATCCTTTGCGACCATATGAACATCTGCGGGCCAGAACTTGTCATAGTCATTATACTTTTCGTTCTTGTAGCCCAGAGCAGTGATATAGTTTGAAAGTGCGTCCACCCATACATAGATAACGTGCTTTGTATCAAATGTTACGGGAATACCCCATGTGAATGAGGTTCTGGAAACGCAGAGATCCTCAAGACCGGGCTTGATGAAGTTGTTTACCAGCTCAACGGCACGGGTCTTGGGCTGGAGATAATCAGTCTCAAGCAGAAGCTTTTCGATCCTGTCGGCAAAGGGAGACATCTTGAAGAAATACGCTTCCTCTTCTGCCTCGACAACGTCTCTTCCGCAGTCGGGGCACTTGCCGTTTACGAGCTGTGATTCTGTCCAGAAGCTCTCGCAGGGAGTGCAGTATTTGCCCTTGTACTTTCCCTTGTAGATATAGCCCTTGTCATAAAGCTCCTTGAATATCTTCTGAACGGACTCGATGTGATAATCGTCGGTGGTGCGGATATAGCGGTCATAGCTGATATTCATAGTCTCCCAGAGCTTCTTGAATATCTCAACGATCTCATCAACATACTGCTTGGGTGTAACGCCCTTTTCCTTAGCCTTTGTTTCGATCTTCAGACCGTGCTCATCGGTTCCCGTAAGGAACATGACATCTCTGCCCTGCATACGTCTGTAACGTGCGATAGAGTCACAGGCTACTGTTGTGTAGCAGTGACCGATATGAGGATTACCCGAGGGATAATAGATCGGAGTTGTAATATAAAACGGCTTCTTATCCATTATAAAAAGACCTCCCTGACAATTTTTTTCGGCAGACTGCATTTCTTCCGCCATAAATATACAAATTATATTTTAACATACTTTTATGCCATAATCAAGTGCCGTTTTCATTTTTTCGGTGAATAAATTTGATATTTTAAAGGCAGAGGCAATTATCACAAAAATTATGACAATTATTTTTTGAAGAAATTGCGTATTTTTATTGAAATTGCCGTAAAACTGTGATATAATAGTTATATAAATAAAACTTGGGAAACAATTCCTGCGGAGGCTATCATCATGGGAACATACATCGCACGCTATATAAAGCTCGTAAATAAAATGCTTGAGGACGAAAACACCGATTTTGCAAAGCTGAAAGAGGATTTCTGCGCAAAGATACAGTTTTTTCAGCACGAAAGATTCGTGCATCTTATCGTGACATTTATGGTGGTGATGTGCCTGTTTTTCAGCCTGCTGTGCATATTTGTCACAAACGGACTGCTCTCCGTGTCTATCCTTGCGGGAATACTTCTTCTGCTGGTAACGGGCTATCTCATCTATTATTACTACATAGAAAACACCGTAATGAATATGTACAAGACCTATGACAAAATCGTGGAAAAGCTGGAAAACAGCCGCAGCAAGACCGAAGCAAGCAAATAACATTTTGGAGGAGCCCCTGTGAAAGTTACAGAAGATATCGTCAGACATATTATCGAAAACAAAGATATAGCCGTGGATTTTCAGCCCATATATTCGCTGAACACGAAAAAATACATAGGACTCGAAGCTCTCAGCCGCGGAAAATACAACGGCGAGATAATCTCCCCCTATCAGCTTTTTGAGACCGCAAAGAAAATGGATCTTTCCCTCACTCTCGACAGAGTATGCCGTGAAAAGGCAATGCACGCCTTTGCCACGGAAAACCGTGCGTCCACCCTTTTCATAAATTTTGAGACTTCCGTTCTGAACAAGATAATCTCGGGTACGGGCGAGATCATGAAAACCGCTTCGGAAAACGGCATCTCCCCTCAGAATATCGTTATAGAGCTGAACGAATCCCGTGTAAAGGATTCATATAATCTTATGATGTTCGTGGATTTCTACCGTTCCAAGGGATTTCTTATCGCCCTTGACAACGTAAGCGCAGGCTTTGACACCATTAACCGCATAATGCTTATCAATCCCGATATAATCAAGATAGACCGTGCCATAGTTTCGCAGATAGAGAGCAATACCTATAATCAGGAGGTTTTCCGCTCCATAATCAACACCGCAAAGCAGATAGGCGCAATGACCGTTGCGGAGGGCGTTGAGACTGCCGATGAGGTAATAACCTGTATGCTTATGGGCGTGGATTATTTTCAGGGCTTTTATTTCCAGAAGCCTGAGCAGTTCAACTATCTGTTCACCAATGAAGCACGTCTCCGCTTAGAAGAATCCGCTCAGCGGCTGAACATCTCCATAAAGAAAAATCCCACCGTGGTAAATGTCCAGATAGAGAGCTACAAGCGCATAATATTCGATCTTGTGAGCCGACTTGCAACAATAGAGGACGACAATTACAATGCCGCCCTTGAAAAATATGTCCATGAGCATAATGAGATAGAGTGTGCGTTCCTTATCGACAGCAAGGGCTTCCAGATAACCGATACGGTAATGTGTGAGGGCACCACCATACTGGAGGGCTATCACCCCGCTATCCCCGGAGTAAACCACGATATCAAGAATTATTTCTACGCAATAAAGGAGCAGATAGAGGACCCGTTCATTTCGGGCTGGTACATATCCAACGCAACGGGACAGAGCTGTAAGACCATATCATCAAAGTTTTACAATAAAAACGGAGAAATGATAGTCACCTGCGTGGACTTGAAAAAACAGTAAGATAAACTAAAAAATCCGCTGTACATCAAGCAAAATGTACAGCGGATTCTTATATTTCCATTTCCGCAGCAGTCGGATAAGAAGCGATAGCTCCCTCCGATTGAACGCTTGCGGCGCAGAATCTGTTGGAAAAAGCAAGACAGTCCGTCAGCACCTTTTCATCGGCAGAGCCGATACTGCCGTGATCTATCCCCGCTTTTTGAAGCTTCCATAAAAATGAACCGATAAATCCGTCCCCTGCGCCGGTTGTATCAACGGCATTCACCTTTGCCGACGGCGAAAATGCCTTTGCATTTTCGGTGTATGCATATGCTCCGTCACTTCCGCAGGTGTATACTATCAGCTTTACGCCCGTTCCGAAAAGCTTCGGAACGGCTTTTTCAATGTCACTTTCTCCCGTGATGAATTCCAGCTCCTCGTCGGAAATTTTCAGTATGTCGCATAACGGGATAAATTCATTCACTCTCCGATAAAGAGCGTCCCTGTCCGACCACAGCGGAAAGCGGAGATTCGGGTCAAAGCTTATCAGCATATCCTTTTTACGTGCAATATCAATAGCCCTGAGATGTGCTTCCTTCATGGGAAAATCCCCCAAAGAAACGCTGCAAAAATGAAGAGCATAGCTGTCATCAAACAATTTTTCATCTATCATATCGGGGGAAAGCAGCATATCCGCAGAGGGCTTGCGATAGAACGAAAACGTCCTGTTGCCGTCCTTTTCAAGACTTACAAAGGCAAGAGCCGTGTTTGCTTCGTCTGTAAAGCGTATCGCCGATGTATCTATTCCGAAAGCGGATAATTCATCGGCTATCTTGTGCCCGAAAGGGTCATTTCCCAGCTGCGTTATCAGCATCGACCTGCCGCCCAGCCTTGAAAATGCTCCGCATACATTTGCGGGAGCACCGCCCACCTTCGGAGAAAAGCCCGTGACCTCTCCAAAGGCGCAGCCTGTTTTGTCGGGGATAAAGTCGATAAGCGCTTCACCCAGAGCAAGAAGCTTTTTATTCTCCAAGATATTCCGCCTCCATTCCCTTCAGCGTGAAAAGCTCGGGGGATATCCCCTCCGCCCTGATGCTTATTTCGGTATCCTCGGGATAAAATCTGCTGCCGAGGACCTTTCTGCCGCTGTCAAGATACACCTCAACGGAGCTTGTGTCAATAATAACACGAATATCATAGCAGCTTTCAAGAGGAACATTCCGCACCGTTCTTCCGCCGCCCAGCTTTTCATTCTCAAAGCGCATACGGAACGTTTTTCCGTCCCATTCAAGGAAAAGTGCATCTGCCAGCACTATTGAAAAGCTGCCGCAAACAGCCGAAACAAGCTCCGTGGGAAGCTGAACTTTCGCTGTCTCACCGTCAGTTATTTTCCTGCTGCCCATTCTCAAAGCGGCAAGCTCCCTTGCGGGATTCTGCATAAGCACGCCGTTTTCATCGGCTGTAACCTCACGGGGAACAGTCAGGCAATGCTGATATCCGAGAGGAACGGTAAGGTTGGAATAAGCGCTGTCTCCTATTCCGAACCAGCCTATAATGATACGCCTGCCGTCGGGAGTCTCAAAGGTCTGGGGCGCATAAAAATCGAAGCCCATGTCCCATTCGGTAAAATCGGTCAGACCGTTGTTATAATGAAAATATCCCGACTGGAAAACATTCTGATATTTTGTTTCGTAATGCTCCAATCCTTGCGGAGATATGCTGAGATATCTGTGACCGTTCACCTGAAAACAGTCGGGGCATTCCCACATAAAACCGAAGTTGTCCACGGAATCGCACCTGCTGTATTCCCAATTTTCAAGGTCATCCGATGTGTAAAAAAGCACACAGCCCTTGTCGTCAAGCGTTCTTGCGCCCAGCACCATGTTATATTTTCCGTTTTCATACCACACCTTTGGGTCACGGACATGACAGGAGCAAAACTCGGGATAATCGCTGTTTTTCAGCACCACGGATTTACTGCTCATGTTTGTTCCGTCCTTTGTTGTTACATGGATAACATTTGCGCCTCTTCCGCTTCTGATGTAATCGTGATCTCCCTCCTCCTTAACGTTTCCCGTGTAGAAAATGTGGAGGGTATCGCCGCATACTATTGCACTTCCCGAATAAACTCCGTCCCTGTCCTCGGGAATATCTGGGAAAAGCACCGTGCCCGTAAATTCCCATTTCAGCATATCAGGGCTTCTGTAATGTCCCCAGCATTTCTTTCCGCTGCCGTCCGCATTGTCTGGAGCATACTGAAAATACACATGATAATATCCGCCGAAAAAGCACAGTCCGTTGGGGTCATTGAGCCAGCCCTCGGGCGGTTCAAGATGAAGCTGCTGACGCCATTTTCCGTTTATATATGCCACCCTGCTCACTCCTTTTCCAGCTCAATAAGCACATCATTGTAACCGACGCTTCCGCTTGCTTTAAGCTTAACGGACTTGTAATCATCGGAATTTGTGACGATCACGGGAGTAACTGTCTTATATCCCTTTGATTCGATAAATTTCTTGTCAAAGCTGATAAGCTTCTGTCCCTTTTTAACTCTGTCGCCCTCGGAAACATGAGCCGTGAAGCCCTCGCCGTTCAGCTCAACGGTATTTATTCCGATGTGGATAAGCAGCTCTGCGCCGCTGTCCAGATCAAGACCTATCGCATGATGTGTGTCAAAAAGCGTTCCGACAGTTCCGTCTGCGGGAGCAATAACAACTCCCTCGGAAGGCTCTACTGCCGCACCCAGTCCCAGCACGCCTGCCGCAAAGGTAGGATCGGGAACATTGCCGAGAGCCATTGCATCTCCCTTGACGGGAGAAAGGATCTCATTATCATTGACGGGAACTGTTTCTGTATCGGAAGCGGAGCTGTCATTATTTTCGGCAGGCTCGTCCTCCTTTATCCCCATTGCCCATGAAACTGCAAATGCAACTGCGAAAGCCACTGCCATTGTAAGGATATATCCTGCTGTTGTGTTTGTTGTGATAAGCAGACCGAAAAGTCCCGTAACACCGTTTGCCGTTGCATATACGTTCATTATGGAAGCAACAGCGCCGCCGCAGGCACCGCCTATCATGCCAGCGATAAAGGGACGCATGAATCTTACGTTAACACCGAATATTGCAGGCTCTGTAATGCCCATGAATGCCGAAAGCGATGCGGGAAGAGCCATTGCCTTTGTCTTTTTGTTCTTTGTCTTTAATGCCACCGCAAGAGCAGCCGCACCCTGCGCAACATTTGCCGCAGTTGCAATGGGCATCCATGTGTTCATTCCGTTGTCCGCAAGCATCATCATTTCAATGGCATTGTACATATGATGAACGCCTGCAACTACTGTGGGAGCATAAACGCCGCCCATGATGAATGCGCCGATACCGAAAGGAATTGCGATAAGTGCCTGCGCACCGCTGAGCACCCATGATTCAAGCTGTGCAAATACAGGTCCGATGATCGTCATGCCGAAAAATCCCGCAACAAGCACGGAGCAAAGCGGAGTAACGAACAGATCCAGCATTTCGGGGACTTTTTTATGGAGCCGCTTTTCAACCGCCGACATGAGCCATACCGAAAGTATAACGGGGATAACATGACCCTGATAGCCCACATTCTGAATGTTCCATAAGCCGAACCATGACCAGAGCGTTGATGTTTCCGCACCGCCTGCAACAGTCCATGCGTTTACTAAGCCGGGGTGGATCATTATCATTCCGATAACTGCGCCGAGATACTGATTTCCGCCGAATATCTTTGCCGCGGAAATGGCTATCAGAATAGGAAGAAACGTAAGCGCAGTGTTTGAGAAAATGTTCAGAAGCTCATAAATGTGAGACTCCGCCATATTGGGAAATACCTGTACAAGACCTCCGAGAAGTCCGTTCAGCAGTCCCGTTGCAACGATCGCAGGGATAATTGGAACGAAAATATCGCCGAGAGCCTTTATCGCTCTCTTGTACCAGGGCGATTTTGCCGCAGCGGCAGTCTTTACGTCCTCCTTTGAAGCAGCCTCGATGCCTGCCTCCGCAATGAATTCATCATAGACCTTGTTCACCGTTCCTGTGCCAATGATGATCTGGAGCTGTCCCGATGCTTCAAACACGCCCTTTACGCCGTCGATGTTTTCAAGGACAGATTTTTTCACCTTTCCGTTGTCGGCGATCACCAGTCTGAGTCTTGTGGCGCAGTGTGCGGCACCTGCAAGATTGTCTTTTCCGCCGATGGCAGCAAGTATCTCATGTGCAGTCTTTCTGTAATCCATACCCGTTCCTTCTTTCATCAGTATTGTTTCATACAATTTATGAAACTGATTTCATTTACTGATTAAATTATACAATACAAAGCATCACTTGTCCATTGACAAAACAAATCAACTTTTTCAGGCAAAACGGTAGGTTTCACACTGTTTCATATCACCTGTCCGTAGACTCCCTTTCGGCGATCTCATAATCCAGCTTCATTATCTTCGGCACTACCGAGGCTTTTCCGATAGAATTCAGCAGCATCTGTGCCGCCTCAATGCCTGCCGTTTTATAATGAAGTCTTGCGGAGGTTATGGGGATCGCCGTGACCGTGCTTATCTTTGAATCGCCCACTCCGCATATCATAATTTCCTCGGGGACTTTTATGCCGCTTTCACGGCAGTACCGTATAGCGCCTGCGGCGATATTGTCGGTGGCGCAGAATATGCAGTCGGGAATATTTCCGCCCGATAATATACGCTTTGCACATTTATATCCCGAATCAATATTGAATTCGGCGGTCATGCTGTTCTGCTTTTCAAGCTTTATGTCATGGTCCGCAAGAGCCTTTAAAAAGCCCTTGTGACGGGCTTCTCCCGCAGCCTTGTCCTCATCGGTGACACCGATATACGCAGGCCGCACCGCACCCTTTTTAAGCATAAGCTCCGTAAGGGCATAAGCCGCACCGTAATCGTCATGGCACACGCAGCTGAAGCCCTTGTACTGCTGTCCCACAATAACAACGGGAATGTGCATCTTATTCATCACCGAGCGGTGAACATCGGTAAAAACCGTTGCAAGAAATATCACTCCGTCCACCCTGTTCTGCCTGAAAAGATCAAGATATTCTATCTCCTTGTTATAATCGTTTGCCGTGTTCACCAGCAGAATCTGATAACCATGCTCATAAAGCACCTGACTGATGCCCTCCGTGATACGTGCGCAGCTTTCGCTGGACAGCTTGGGGATAATCACCCCCACCAGCTTAGTGACCCTCGTTTTTATCGCCTGAGCCGAAAAGCTGGGAGAATATCCCGTTTCTTCTATGGCTTTTTCGATCATTTCACGTTTGTCCGCACTTAAATATCCGTTATTGAAATATCTGCTGACCGCTGATTTTGACACGCCTGCATATTCGGCAAATTCCGATATATTCATGTGATATTCCGCTCCTTTTTATGAAATCGGTTTTATATATTATAGCATACACTTTCACAAATTTCAACATCTATTCCGAAAAAATCAGCCGTCCGTGTCTCATACCGAAACACGGACGGCTGTTTTGTGCCGCTGAAAACAGGTTCTAATATCAGCTTTTGAAAAATTTATTGATATCCCCTATGATCTTCTGCTCGCCGTCACGGCCCTCTTTCTCTATTGTGCTTGTCAAGATATTTGGCATAATTTTGACGTAAAGAGCAATAAAACTCCCGCAATAAAGAACATAAAAAAAGTAATCGATATCCATTATTTTGCGGCTTTGCAATACCCTTGCGGCAAAAAATCTCCGTTATCTTCAACTCAAAATGAAGATAACGGAGATTTTTATAATATGATATCATTTATCAATGATATTATCATCGGGCAGATACTTTCTGATAACATCAAATATCACCGCAATGTCAATGGGCTTGACGATATAATCGGTCATGCCGCTGCTTATAAGCCGCTCCTTAACGCCCGAAACAGCGTCTGTGGTAAGGGCGATTATGGGAATATAACGGTTCGATGAGCTTCCGCTGCGAATGGTTTTTGTGGCTTCCTCGCCGCTCATAACAGGCATATGGCTGTCCATAAATATAAGATCGTACTTTACGCTGCCTGCCATGTTCACGGCTTCAAGACCGTTTTTCGCTTCGTCAAAGGTCATGGCAAGAGGTTCAAGCACAGCCTTGACCACTTCACGGTTAAGCTCGTTGTCGTCCGCAATGAGTATTCTCACGTCTCTTGTTCTGAAAATGGAGGGAACGCTGTTTGTTTCGGCTTTTTTCAATTCCGAAGGCTCCGCCAGCTTCTGCGGCACGGAGAACGAAAATTTGCTGCCCTCGCCGTAAATACTTTCCGCATTTACTGTGCCCTTCATGGCATCAATAAAATATTTGCTTATTGCAAGCCCGATGCCTGTGCCTTCTTTTCCGTGATTTTTGCTTTGGTCAAGTCGGCTGTACTTTGTAAACCCTTGACCTGCCCTCATACAAGACCTCATATTTATCGGCGGAATTGACATAAAGCGCCGCCGCCATTACAAAATATGAAAATATGCATATCCCCCGTGTGAACTTCGGGTCAAAATACAGACAGCTGAATATCGGCACAAGCGCATAGGTGATGTATATACCTATATGATTATTCGTTCCGAGAACGCCTATAAACACCGAAAGCGCTATCAGCATATAATTTCTCAAAATTTTATCGGGGAGCTTTTTTATCAGCAGGCTGGGACTTACGGTTATGATAAGTCCCGCAATAAGAACTATCAGCGTATAGCTCCGCCCAAACTCAAATACTCCCGTCCATGAAAGCACCGCCAGCGCCGGCACTGCTATCGAACAGAATGCGAACATCTTGGCGATAAGCTTATTGACCTGTGCAGTGTTCTTTTCAAACATATCGAAAACCAACACTCCTTTACCGAAAACTCATCAGAATTTTACGGCATTTCCTTTTATATCAATAATATCACCTTAATGATAATAATTCAACGGCATACTTGAAATATAGTTTTAGGTCACCTCTAAAAACCACCGGCTAAAGCCTTAGTACCTCATCTGCTTGCAGATTTTCCGTCATCTTGCACAT
>CAKSKG010000026.1 GCA_934464775.1 uncultured Oscillospiraceae bacterium | reverse complement strand
TAACTTTTTATCTTAACGTTTTCCGACGGGTCGCTTAGTGATTATAGATTTACGTAACTGTCACTATTTAAACTAAGCGACCCGACGTATAAATTGAAGTGACAAAAAGAAAAGCTGATAGTTTCAACATCTAAGGTTGAATATATCAGCTTTTACGTCGGTTGAGCGCACCATAAAACAGAGTAAACTACAAGCGTTGCATGAACCGTTACTATAATAAATCTAAAGAATGAGCAATGACTGGATTTGCAAAAATCGAGGCGGGAGTGAGGATGGGTAAGGAAAGAGAGTGCAGAGGGAAAACCTAAGGGTAAGGAGAGGGGGGCGCCTCGATTTTTGTGTCGAATTTTATTAGGCGCAGGTACTGCGCCACGCCCCCATCTCCTTCGCCCTTTGGTGTTCCCTTTGCAAATCTTGAAGCTCATATGATACACATTTCTAAAATAAAAGTAAGCTTTTAACGAGCCTAAACTCTTGAAGGTAGTTAAAACAGCCGATATTAAAATAAAACTAAACTTTTAAGTAACTAAAACAAACTGAAGGCAGAGAGTAACAGCAAACTCAAAAAAGTAAATTTAAGCTTTTCAATAACAAATCCAAATAAAGAAAAATCAATCTTCCCACCCATACAGCTATCAAAATTTACACAAAATTTCCTCCCCGACTATTGGCTTTTTGCTTTAAATATGGTATAATAAATTTTAGTTTTCTTTTTTTAATATCGCAGTTATTATTACAGTAAGTATAAAATCATTAAGCATTTGCAATCAGGAATATGTGCCTTAATATGTTAAGTAAGTAATTTGTGTATTATCCATAAATATCAAAACAATTTTTGTGAATGTATACAAATCAGAAAAATCAATGCAACAAAATTGAATTTTTCAGCCACTTATTATATGACAGGTCTTGAAGAGGAAGAGACACGGTATATTCCCTGATCCGCATCTGCAAAACAGCGGATACGAGGTGATACGATACATTATGAGCATAGACTTTTCTTCCTGCGTGAAAAAAGCGCAGAAAGGTGATGCCGACGCTTTTGCCGAACTTTATTCCCTTGTTTATAAGGATCTTTACCGTATCGCTCTTCTTAACCTGAATAATGAGCATGACGCTTCCGATGTGGTTAGTGACACAGTGCTGGAAGCCTATACCTCGATCCATAACCTGCGTAATGAAAAGGCTTTTAAAGCTTGGATCACCCGTATCCTTACTGTAAAAATAAAAAATAAACAGAAGGAATATATAGATAAAAGGGAATTCGTGCAGGAGCCTGATGAACTCGGCGGAACGGAAAATGAGCCGAGCAGTGAGATTGATTTTGATAAACTTGAGGTCATGGACGGGTTCAGGCAGCTCAGTGAGGAAGACAGGCTTATGCTGTCGCTGAATGTCGTTTCGGGATATAAGAGCGAAGAGATCGCCGATATGTGCGGAGGCAACGCAAATACCGTCCGCTCAAAGGCGGCAAGAGCCAAAGAAAAACTGAAACGTCTTCTGACGGAAAAATTATAGAAAGGAGGTCGGAGATAATGGATTTCGATAAGAAACTGAAAAAAGAAATAGATAATATAAACGTGCCCGATGAGCTTCTGCCCGAAAATATCGCTCAGATGCTTAAATCGGCAGCACCCCAGCGCTCGGAACAGATCGTTATGAGCAGCAAGCGCCCATCATCGAAGCGTACCGTTTTAATGCGTTCGCTGGCAGCGGTGGCGGCGTGTGCGGCTCTCGGAGCAGGCTTCCTCGTGTATACGGATATGATAAATGTCCCTGCCGAGCTTGACAGCGAGATAGAATACGGCGATGTCAGACAGCCCAGCTCATATGACGATCTTTACAGCATCTATACGCAGATATATAACAGTGCGGACAAGACCGCCGAGGCAGAAACCGACAGCACAGATAAATACAGCGTCGGTTCGGCGGACAGTCAGTCACTTGCATCGGCTTCACAGGCAGACACGGTGAAGTCCGAGGACGGAACAGTTTATTTTGTCAGTGGCGGAAGAATATATTCCATAACAGACAGCGGCGCTGAATTCTGCGCAGATATCGGCGATAAACAGCCGATCGAAATGTACATGACGAACGACAAGCTTGTACTTATTTCGGAAGATCGGCAGGAAGCTTCGGTCGATACGTCCTATTCGATAAACACATCGTCGGTTCCAGCTGATGATGCATTCACACCACAGGGCGATACATCTTTCTCCGACTCCGCGTCACAGACAGCAGCCGCTTCGGACAGCGCTTCATATTCATTGAGCGTTACCGCAGATATCTACGGCGTTTCGGACGGTTCGGCAGAGCACCTCGGTTCATACAGGCAGAGCGGCGGATATGTTTCGTCGCGTATCTCCGACGGCAATCTCTGCATAGTAACAAATTTCAGCAGCAGCGGTCAGCTTTCGGGCACCGAAAGCGATCTGGACGAATACGTTCCCTGCTATGAGACCGACGGCGAAAAATTTCATGTTGCGGCTTCGGACATAACCGTTCCCGCAAATGCCAACTCAACGGACTACACCGTTGTATCGGCAGTCAATGTAGAAACACGCTCCGCTTCGGTAAAGGCGCTTCTCGGCAGCAGCAAAAAGGTTTGCTGTCCGAACGATATCCTTTACATCGCAGGCGTGGGCAAGACCGATTCGGGCAGACCCTACACCATCGTCACAAGCTTCCGCATAGGCAATTCGATAGAATATATCGCCAGCGGTTCTGTTGACGGCGCACTCAGCGGAAAGCTCCCCATGAACGAATACAACGGTATGCTCCGCATCGCCACAAGAGGAACAGCCTCGGACGGCGAAAGCTGCATCAACATATTCGTTCTTGACAGTGAGATGAAAGCCGTGAACAGCGCAGGTCAGCTCCTTTCGGGCGAAAATGTAACGTCGGTATCTTTCTCGGACAGATACGCAAGCCTTTATGTTGAGAACAGTGCGGCTCCCGCACTTATCCTTGACCTTTCGTCCGATCCTCCCGTTACCGCAAAGGATATGCTCAGTTCGGGCGTTGATTCCCTTTACGAGTATTCGGAGGGCAGAATGGCAGGCTTCGGAACAGAGCGTGACGGCACCGGAAAGATAATTTCTTTCGTGCTGACAATGTTCGATTCGGACAAATGCATCAAGCTTGATGCAGCCGAATTTGCCCTTGAACCAAATGCCGAAAAGCTTTACTCCCCCGTTCTGGACAGCAGACGTTCGCTTCTTATCGACAGCGAAAACGGACTTATCGGCGTTCCCGTTTCGGTCACCGACAACGGCACAACAGCCTGCTACTATTACGTTTTCTCATACAGCGATGAAAGCGGCTTCGTTCCTGTGGGAAAGATAAAGTACAACGGCACAGCGGAATCGGACAGCTTCCGACGTGCGGTAATAAGCGGCGGAACATTATACATAATCTCCGACGAGCGCATCGTACTCACGGACATTTCCGATATGTCCATAAAGAAGATCTTCAAGATCAAATAAGAAAAACTTAAAGGTCATTTTCGGGCAGACGAAAATGACCTTTTCTTTGTGCTTATAAATTGACTGACAACATATTTGCATAAAAGTAAAGGTCACTGTAAAATACAGTGACCTTTTTAATTTCAGCTTGATCTATTACTTTGTTTCGGCAAACTTCTGAGGTGTGTATCTCTCAACAGCCTTTGAATTGATAGTGAAATCAACGCTTTCAGCCCATTCCTGTCTGAGGGACTCGAAATCATCATCTCTCATCTCATAAAGCAGGCTGTCCTTTGCGCTCTCATAATAATCATCTGTCTCAAAGATATCAAGACGTGTGAGAACGTAATAGAACTCGTCCTCCTCAACGATAGTGATATCGCCTGCGGACATCTCAAAAGCTTTCTCAACAACTGTCTTATCGGGAGTCTCGGAATCCTTCTTGACTACCTTTTTATTGCTTACATCAGCGGCAGTTGTCTCTGTTTCCTCTTCTTCGGAAGTTTCCGTCTCGGCTGCTTCTGTTTCGGATTCGATATCATCAGCCCATACGGCAGCTGTTGTTTCCTCGGAAGCTTCCTCGGTTTCAGCCTCTGTAACAGCCTCAGTCTCGGCTTCTGTTTCAGCTGTGGTTTCCTCTGTGACCTCTGCTTCGGTTTCTGCGGGAGCCTCTTCCTCCGCATCGGAAGCTTCAACGCTTGCTGCGGTTGTTTCCTCGGCATCATCTTCCGCTATCTCGGCGGCAGCAGCTTCTGCGGCAGCCTCTGCTTCGGCTTTAAGCTCATCAAAATAATCGGTATATTCCTTGTTCAGCTCGTCAAAGTCCTCGCCGTTCTTTGCACGTTCAACATAATCCTTAGCCATTTCCATGCGCTCTGCCTTGCCGTCGGATTTAAGCAGATTGCCCTCGCCGTCAACAAGATTCATCTGGATATAGTTGATAAGCGCATAATTGTCACGGAGATAAGCACGGATATCCTCGTCGGGAACTTCACGGTCGCCGTTCTCACCGTAGATAGCATCAAAGAGCATATCTCTCTTTGTGTTGTTCTGATAAGCCTTGAGGAAGGAACTTTCGCTGATTCCGTAGCCCTCGTATACCTCGCCGTAATATTCCCACATATTATCAACCGTGATCTTTGCAGCGGAGATATCATCATCGGAAAGTGTAAGTCCGTATTCATCAAACTTTGCCTCAACAGCAAGATATTCCTTGAGATCCTCAACGGCAGTGTCCTGCATCCATGCAGCCGCATTCTTGTCCTCGATAGTGATAGCGAAAACATCTGTGTCGTTTTCGGTCATATAGGACTGCGCCTCATAGTATGCGCTGAGGAGATAATAAATATATAATCCCGAAGGAACATCGCTGCCGTTGGAAACACCGCAGTTAATGGTATCTTCGCCGCAGGCGGTCATAGAAAGCGCCAGTGCTGCGGAGATAACAAATGCCGTGATCTTTTTTGCTTTTGATATATTTGACATTTGTGTCAGCCTCCATAATATCTTAATTAAATACATTTTATTATATCATGAAACACGCGATTTGTCCAGTAGAAATTTTTCACTTTGTATATAATGCCGCAAAAATCCGCAGCATACAGGCTTCTTCGGTGTATTATGACAACTTGCCGCAGGCTTGGAAAATCACTTGACAAGTATCTCCATCTGGGTCTCCTTGACGAACATTCCCATTTTCTCATAAAAGCCTCTTGCGCTGTCATTGCCCTCCCATACGTTGAGGGTAACATCATAGCAGCCCTGCGATTTTGCATAAGCCATAACATAGTCAAAAAGCTTTCTGCCGACGTGCTGTCCTCGGCAGCATTCGTCGATGCAGAGATCGTCGATGAACAGCGTCCTGAAATCCTTCATGTTCGTGCTGAACGGCTGACGCTTCATAACGCAGAATGTATAGCCCACAACTCTGCCGTTTTCATCGGCAGCCACAAAAACGAGAGTTTCATCATTTGCGAATATGCCTTTAAGCTCCTCCGCAGTATATTTTGTAGTCCCCGAAATGAAAATGTCGGGACGGATAGAAGCGTGTATCTCCAGAACCTCCGAGAGCAGCTCGCTTACTCTGCCGATGTCCTTTTCCTCGGCACGCCTTATCTCAATGCTCATAATACCTCCATACAAATCAGGCAGAGGAACAATAAAACTGCCCTCTGCCTGCGTCAAATCATGAATTATAATCGGTTAGATCAATATGCCTTGCCCCAGTAAACCATTTTCTTTGCAGGCTTGCCGCAGCATACGCATACATCGGAAAGCTGCTCCTGCTCAAGAGGAATGCAGCGTGAGCCTACGCCCGTTACTTCCTTTACCTTGTCCTCGCAAGCCTCTTCGCCGCACCACATAGCCTTGATGAAGCCGTCGCCCTTTTCTTCAAGAGCCTTAGTGATCTCGTCCATTGTTGTGCAGGCATATGTGCGTCTCTCACGGTTTTCAAGCGCAGCCTGATAGATGCCGTCACGTACCTCTTCAAGCTTTGTGTTGACTGCGGATACCAGATCGTCAATAGCAACAAAGGTCTTTTCTCTGTTGTGACGTGTAACGATAACGCACTGCTTGCTTTCGATATCCTTGGGACCAAGCTCGATGCGGACGGGAACGCCCTTCATCTCATACTCGGCGAACTTCCAGCCGGGAGAATTCTCGCTGTCGTCGATCTTTACACGGATACCTGCTGCCTTGAGTGTATCATACAGCTTGCGTGCCTCGTCGAGAACACCCTCCTTGTGCTGCTGAACGGGAATAATTACTGCCTGAATGGGAGCAACTGCGGGAGGAAGCACCAGACCGTTGTTGTCGCCGTGAGTCATGATGATAGCGCCGATAAGACGTGTTGTCATGCCCCATGATGTCTGATAAGGATATTCCAGCTTGTTTTCGCGGCTTGTGAACTGAATGCCGAAAGCTCTTGCAAAGCCGTCGCCGAAGTAGTGTGATGTACCTGCCTGAAGTGCCTTGCCGTCGTGCATAAGAGCCTCGATAGCATATGTGGATTCAGCGCCTGCGAACTTGTCGCTCTCTGTCTTTTGACCCTTGATAACAGGGATAGCAAGATACTTTTCGCAGAAATCCGCATATACGTTCAGCATACGCTCTGTTTCCTCGATAGCCTCCTGTGCTGTCTCATGGATAGTATGTCCCTCCTGCCAGAGAAACTCTCTCGAACGGAGGAAAGGACGTGTTGTCTTTTCCCAGCGTACAACAGATACCCACTGATTATAGAGCTTGGGCAGATCACGGTATGAATGCACGATGTTTGAATAATGCTCGCAGAAAAGTGTTTCCGATGTGGGACGGACGCAGAGACGGTCCTCCAGCTTTTCGCTGCCGCCCATTGTTACCCATGCGACCTCGGGAGCAAAGCCCTCAACGTGATCCTTCTCCTTCTGGAGCAGGCTTTCGGGGATAAACATAGGCATACATACGTTTTCGTGGCCTGTTTCCTTGAACATACCGTCAAGAATGCGCTGAATGTTCTCCCAGATAGCATAGCCGTAAGGACGGATTACCATGCAGCCCTTTACGCTTGTGTATTCGATAAGCTCTGCCTTTTTGCAGATATCGGTATACCACTGTGCAAAATCCTCGTCCATTGATGTAATGGCGTCAACCATTTTTTTATTATCCTTAGCCATAATTCCTCCGATCCGTCCGACCTGCGGACAGCATATATATTAATTAGTCACTTTCCTTTTTGTCCGCTTCGTTTTCCTTCGAGGCATTTTCCGAAGCGTCCGACGGGTGCTCACCCTTGTAAATATCATAAACCTCGTAATCCTTTTCCTGCACCCTTTCGGGATCGGGGATATTTTTTCCGAGATGCTTGTCGATAAATGCCGCCAGCTTGGGAGTTATCTCCGCCAGCAGATACACCAGCAGCAGTATTCCCACCAGTCCGCAGAGCAGTCTGAGCATATATGAAACTCCCACGGAGTCGGAGCCTGCTCCTTCTGCCGCAGCCGAAGTCACTGTCTCTTCAAGCGCATATACCATATTCAGAACCAAGGTCACACCTCCTCCGATAACATACGTTACTATTATAGCACATTAATAAATCAATTTCAAGAGAAAAATACATTAATTCATGCCGTCCTCGGCATTTTTCGAGAACATTTTTTCAATGCGTGCGTTCATAAGCGGATATTTTGCCATATCGGGGCTTTCGTCAAACATTTTCTTTGCCGCCGCCTGCGCCTGCGACAGCAGCTGACGGTCCCCGACGATATCCGCAACCTTAAGGGGCGGCAGACCGTGCTGCTTTTCTCCGAAGAAATCTCCTGCGCCCCTCATTTTAAGGTCCTCCTCGGATATTTTGAAGCCGTCGGTGGTGGATGACATTATTTTCAGCCGCTCCCTTGTCTCGTCGGTAAGATTATCCGTCAGCAGAATGCAGCTGCTCTTGTATTTTCCGCGGCCGACACGTCCTCTCAGCTGATGAAGCTGCGACAGACCGAATCTGTCCGCATTTTCTATCATCATGACCGTTGCATTGGGCACGTCCACTCCTACCTCAACAACGGTGGTGCAGACCAGCAGCTGTATCTTGTTTTCCTTGAAGTCCGCCATGACCTTATCCTTTTCGGCGGCGCTCATCTGTCCGTGAAGCAGCCCGATGTTGTAATCCGCAAACATTCCCTGCTCCAACTTTGCCTTGTAGGTGGTGACAGCCAACGCTTCGCTGACATCGCTGTCCGACACCAGCGGACATACGATATAGCCCTGCCTGCCCTCGTCAAGATGCTTTTTCACATAGCCCAGTGCCCTCTGACGGAAACCTCCCGTAACGGCAAAAGTCTCAACAGGCTGACGTCCCTTTGGCAGCTCGTTCAGTATGGAAATATCAAGATCGCCGTAAATGATAAGTCCCAGCGTTCGTGGGATAGGCGTTGCGGACATTACCAGCTTATGAGGGCTTTCGCCCTTTCCCGCAAATGCCTTTCTCTGATTGACTCCGAAGCGGTGCTGCTCGTCGGTGATGACAAGCCCCAGCGCCTTAAATTCCGTTGATTCGGAGATAAGCGCATGAGTTCCCGTCACAACATCTATCTCGCCGCTTTTCAGCTTTTCTTTCAGCTCACGTTTCTGCTTGGGAGTCATTGCACCCGTAAGACAGCCCACTGTTATCCCCAGCGGTTCAAGAAATCCCGACAGCGTTGCATAATGCTGCCGTGCAAGGATTTCCGTGGGAGCCATAAGCGCCGCCTGCGCATTGTTTTTCACCGCAAGCCAGCAGGCAGCCGCCGCAACGGCAGTCTTACCGGAGCCAACATCTCCCTGAACAAGACGGTTCATGGGATATTCCCTGCACATATCCGCCGCTATATCCTCGCAGGCTCTTTTCTGCGCTCCCGTAGGCTCAAAGGGCAGCGCCGAATAATATTCGTTCAGATCGAATTTTTTCATCACATAGCCTGTGCGGCTGCGGTTCTGATGCTTCAGCATCAGCATTCCCAACTGCAATTGTATCAGCTCGTCAAAGCCCAGCCTCCGCCTTGCCAGCTCAAGCCCGTGGTCGCTTTCGGGAAAATGGATATTATGCAGAGCATACCCCAGCGTGCAGAGCGAATATTCATGGCGGATATTGTCGGGCAGAGGGTCGGGGAAATCATCGCCCACGCATTTCAGCGCAGTTTCCATATTCGCCGTAAGCATATTTACGGTTATCCCCTCGGTAAGATGATATGCGGGACGGAACAGACACTTTTCATCGGCAGGGATAAGGGACGGTGAGTTCATTTCCTTTCGGGTAAAGCCGCCGCTGACACGTCCGCAGAAGCGGTACTCCTTTCCCTCTTCAAGCTTGTCGTAAACGAATCTGTTGTTGTAATAGGTGATCGTGATCGTATCCTTTTCGTCCGCAGCCACGATCTTGTAAATGATAAGCCCCGAACGTATCCTTGCCGCAGGCATTTTCTTTGTGACAACGGCGGAGATCACCGCATTTTCATTTATCTGCGCATCGGATATGGGAACAGTACAGCTGTAATCGGTGTACTTTCTGGGAAAATAATACACAAGGTCCGCAAGGGTATATATCCCAAGCTTGTTGTAAAGCTCCTCACGCTTTTTTCCCACTCCGCCGAGACTTCCCACAGAGGAATTTATATCCAGAACACTCACCTCCGAAAAAAGCTGCCGTGCGCAATGCACGGCAGCCTGTCTTTACATATAATACACGTTGTGCATTATTATTCCTTATTTGTATCGTCCGAATTTTCCGTCTTTTCGGTGTTCTCACCGTTTTCTGCGGGCTTTGCCTCGGGAGCATTTTCCTCGGGCTTAGGCTCTTCCTTGGTTTCGTCAAGGTTAGCGTCGGCAGCGACCGTAACATCAAGCTTCTGCTCGGTGCTTTTCAGATACTGCTCATATTCGCTCTCGATCTTCTCGGGGGAATATTCGCCTCTCATGATCTCCTCGAATTCCTTATTGTCAAGCTTTTCGTGGACCATAAGTGCCTTTGCCACAAGATGAAGCTTATCCATATGCTCTTTCAGCATCTCAACAGTTCTGTCATAGCAGCTGTCGATGATATCACGGACTTCCTTGTCGATCTCGGAAAGCACCTGCTCGGAGTGACCCTTGCTGTGACCGTATTCCATGCCCACAAAAGGCTCGCTGCTGTCATCGGAATAAACCAGAGGGCCAAGCTTCTTTGAGAAGCCGTACTGCGTTACCATAGCCTTTGCAAGCTTTGTGGAACGCTGGAGGTCGCTGACAGCACCTGCGCTGCCCTGACCGTTGATAAGCTCCTCGGCAACACGTCCGCCCATGCATACAACGATCTCGTCCTTCATCTTTTCTGCCGTCATGTTCAGCAGTGAAGGCTCCTTTTCGGGGAGGTGGATAGTCATGCCGCCTGCGCTTCCTCTGGGAATGATCGTTACCTGATGCACCTTATCCTGACTGGGCAGATAATAAGTTACAACGGCGTGACCGCCCTCATGATAAGCCACAAGGCGCTTTTCGTCGGCAGTAACAACACGGCTCTTCTTTTCGGGGCCTGCGATCACCTTGATAGTTGCTTCCTCGATATCGTTCTTTGTGATAGCCTTTCTGTTCTGACGTGCAGCCAGAAGTGCGGCTTCGTTTACGAGGTTTTCAAGCTCCGCACCCGTAAAGCCTGCGGAGGACTGTGCAATTACCTTTAAGTCAACATCGGGAGCAAGGGGCTTGTTGCGTGTATGAACACGGAGTATCTCCTCACGTCCCTTGATGTCGGGATAGCTTACAACGATGTGTCTGTCAAAACGTCCGGGACGAAGCAGAGCAGGGTCAAGGATATCACGGCGGTTTGTTGCAGCCATGACGATAACGCCCTCATTGCCCTCGAAGCCGTCCATTTCAACAAGCAGCTGGTTCAGCGTCTGCTCACGTTCATCGTGGCCGCCGCCCAGACCTGCGCCTCTGTGACGTCCCACTGCATCGATCTCATCAATGAAGATGATAGCGGGAGCATTCTTCTTAGCCGTCTCGAACAGATCTCTTACACGGGAAGCACCGACGCCGACGAACATCTCAACGAAGTCGGAACCCGAGATAGAGAAGAACGGAACGCCTGCCTCGCCTGCAACAGCCTTTGCAAGCAGGGTCTTACCTGTACCGGGAGGGCCTTCCAGCAGAACGCCCTTGGGGATCCTTGCGCCGATCTCGGTGTATTTCTTGGGATTTTTCAGATAATCGACGATCTCCTGAAGCTCATACTTCTCCTCGTCTGCGCCAGCAACATCGGCAAAAGTATTCTTTTTCTTGGACTGATCCTTGATATTCGCCTTGCCGAAATTGTTGAGCTTTCCGCCGCCTCCTGCCTGACGCATCATCACAAACATGAAGATGACCATAAGGATCACCAGCAGCAGTGACGGAAGAACATTATACAGCCATGAATTATCCTGTATCTTGTAATAATCCTGCTCCAGCGGAGCGTCGGGGTGACGTTCATTATATTCCTTGCGGTAATTTTCGTCGCCGAGCTGTATCTCGTCCATGAACACGCTTACATTGGGAACATTGTAAACTATTACCTCGTCCACACCATCGACTTCCTTGAGGATAAGCTCGCCTGTTCCCAGATCAAAGGTATAGCTTCCGACCTTGTAGTCATCGAAATAAGACATGATCTCTGAATAGGTATGCTTTTCCACTGTCTGCGTGGACTCTCTTACCAGCATGACCATTGCTGCAATGACCGCAATAAGGATCACAGCATAAATGGCAACGCCTCTGCTTTTTTTGCCCATCGTTTCACTCCTTGCTTTATACTATATATAATACATATAAATGTTATATATCTAAATATTATATATCGATCAGTCAATAACGCCGATATAGGGCAGACCTCTGTACTGCTCGTTGTAGTCAAGACCGTATCCCACGATAAATCTGTCGGGGATAGTAAAAAGGGTATAATCCGCCTTGAAGTCCACCGCTCTTCTGGAGGGCTTGTCAAGAAGGGTTATCACCTTGAATGAAAGAGGATTCCTTGCTTTGAGCATTTTCGACACCTCGGAAAGAGTTCTTCCGCTGTCGATGATATCCTCCGCTATAAGGACATGATAATTTGAAATATCCTGCTTGAGGTCAAGAACTATCTCAACATTGCCCGTAGACTCCGTTCCCGAATAGCTCCTTGCAGCCATAAAGCCTATCTCGCATGGGATAGTAAGCGCACGGCAGAGATCCGCACAGAACACAAAAGCACCGTTGAGTATGCTTACGACGATAAGAGGCTTGCCCTCATATTCCCTGTCGATGATCGCCGCATATTCGGCGATCTTGTCCTTTATCTCCTGCTCGGTGATAAGCACTCCCGTAACGTTGTTTTCCTTGCATGAAGCCGCAGCAGTTTCATTCATCATCATTATAAATCCTTATCCTTCCGACCGAATGTGTATTTTCCCCGCACACAGCACGGGCGGAAACTCCAACATATTCGGCAAACAATATTCCTTCGCCGTCGGCAATGATAACTGCGCTGTCACGCAGATGCGGCGGTATTTTCATGGTGTTGTAAATTTTGCGGAGCTTTCTGTGAAAGCCCTCATGAGGGAGCATTATCTCATCGCCCTCACGCCGTGTCCGCATTATCGGGACACCTTGTATTTTATCACAATCCACAGCTGAATTTGTTACATAATTATGAATATCACAAAACTTACACAAATTTATCCTTTCCCAACACACACGCCTGCCGTCGGCAAAAATGTTTTCCCCCTCCGAAAGCGGAGCGGAGAAGTCGGAAAAAGTATTTTTCGGCATTATCCTGCCGATATTAAGTATTCCCCCTGCACGGAACGCAAATACATCTCCGCACAGCTGCTGTCTGCCGCCGTGAAGCAGCACATCGTCCGCACGCTCGATCTTTCCGCTGTCAGGCTCGATGCCGGCAGCCTTCAGCCTGCGGATAATGTATCTTTTTCTTGGCGCATTTTCCAGCTTAAAAGCGTCACTGTCACTGACCATAGACGCTTTTTCGATAAAATCATTGTCCTCACGGAGATTTTCCGCAAGCCTGCCCATATTCCGCAGAAAGCCGCCGTTTATTTCGGCAAGCTCGGGAATAATGCGGTGGCGTATCCTGTTTCGGGTATAATCGTCCGAAAGATTGGTGCTGTCGGTAACAAAATCCTGTCCGTTCTCTGCGAGAAAAGCTTCGATATCAGCCCTTGAAACATTCAGCAGCGGACGGATAATATTGTCTCTCCGCAGAGGAATGCCGCAAAGTCCTTTCAGCCCCGTTCCCCTTGTCATGTTGTGGATAACGGTCTCGGCGTTGTCATTGAGATTATGGGCAGTTGCAACAAACGCTCCGCCCACCTCTTCGGCAGCCTCATAAAATGCGCCGTAGCGCAGATCACGGGCAGCCTCCTCGGTGGACTTGCCGCTTTCGGCAGCGTATTTTTTCACATCGACCCTGCGGACAAAAAGCTTAACGCCGATCCTTTCACAAAGAGCGACGCAGAAATCGCAGTCACCGTCGCTTTCACTGCCCCTGAGACAGTGGTTCACATGGACTGCATAAAGCTCAAAGCCCAGCTTGGGAGCAAGCATATTCAGTACGGTCAGCAGACAAACACTGTCCGCTCCCCCAGAAAGTCCCGCAACAACACGGCTCCCACGGGGCAGAGCTTTCAGCATTTTCTCCGCTTCGTTCAGTACAATATCCATAATTTTTGAAGATCCTTATCAAAGACCTATCACGGTTCGGGGACGGGACGCCTGTCCTCGGACATGAACAGCGTATACTGTCCGTTCCAGCGGAGATTTACGGTTCCCGTTTCGCCGTGACGGTTTTTCGCAACGATACATTCCGCAAGGTTCACGTCCTCTGCCTTGTCCTTGTTATAGTATCCGTCGCGGTAAAGAAACATTACAATATCTGCGTCCTGCTCGATAGATCCCGATTCACGGAGGTCGGAGAGCAGCGGACGCTTGTCGGGTCTGGACTCCACCGAACGAGAAAGCTGAGAAAGTGTTATGACGGGAACATTCAGCTCCTTAGCCATAAGCTTCAGCTGACGTGTGATATCCGAGATCTCGTTAACTCGGCTCTCAACACGCTTGCCCGAATTCATCAGCTGCAAATAGTCGATTATCACCAGTCCGACGTTTTTCAGTCGGCGGAGCTTTGCTTTCATCTGGACAACGGTAATGCCTGCAGTATCGTCCAGATACATATTCATCACGGACATTCGGTTTGCGCCCTGAGCAAGCTTTTCCCAGTCGCCGCCCGAAATATTGCCCTTGATAAGGTGGTCGCTGTCCACCAGACTTTCTGCCGAAAGCATACGTGTAACAAGCTGCTCCTTTGACATTTCCAGCGAAAATACGACGACCTCCTTGTCGCTGCTGCTGCGGCACACATTTGCCGCAATATTCAGCGCAAAGGACGTCTTACCCATACCGGGACGTGCCGCAAGGATAAGCAGGTCGGACTTGTTAAGTCCGCTGATAACATTATCAAGCCCCGAATAGCCCGATTTTGCTCCCTGATATTTTTCCTTGTCCGCACCCGAGATACGGTTCAGGTGATCGTATGTACTGAGCAGAACTTCGTCGATCTTGGTAAGACCGTCAACGTCCTTGCCCTGTCTTATGTCATATATCATCTGTTCCGCAGAATCCAGCAGGACAGCTGCGGAATCGGTGCTTTCGGTACAGTTTCTGGCGATCTCGCCTGCTGCCTGTATCAGCGCCCTGATATAATATTTTTCCTCAACGATGCGGCAGTAGCTCTCGATGTTCGCCAGCGACGGAACGCCTTTCATTATCGCCGAAAGATATTCCTTTCCCGCAGCCGAATCCTCAAATACCTCTTCCCTGACCGCTTCGTCCAGCACTGTGATGATGTCCGCATCAACGCCCATTGTGAAAAGGCGAATGATTATCGAAAACAGGTCACGGTGCTTTTTTACGTAAAAGCTGTCCGCCTTGACGTAGTTCATAACAACGGAAAGCTGTTCGGGGTCCATAAGCACTGCGCCCAGAACCGTCTGTTCCGCTTCAACGCTGTGCGGCATTTCTCTTGCCGCAATATCGCTCAGTTCCAAATCCAATGCCGTTCCCGTCTGCGGGAAGATCCCCGACGGAAAACGTACTCCTTTCCGTTTTGATATTTTTTAGAGATGATCTTTAATTATTCCTCTGTAACCTCGACAGTGATCTTCTCGGAGATGCCTGCCATGAAGCGAATCTCGGCAGTATATGTTCCGAAAGCCTTGATGTCGCTGTTGAGGGAAACCTTCTTCTTTTCGATCTTAACGCCCAGCTGGCTGCTGATAAGATCAGCGATATTGCCTGCGGTAACTGCTCCGAAAAGACGTCCGCCGCTGCCTGCCTTAGCCTTGCATACAACAGTCTTGCCCTTGACCTTTGCGGCAGCCTCTATTGCTTCCTGCTTTGCAACGTCAGCCTTGTGCTGCTCGGAAGCCTTCTTGCCTGCCAGATCGGAGAGATTCTTGGCGGTAGCCTCAACAGCCAGACCCTTTCCTATAAGGAAGTTGCGTGCGTAGCCGTCCGCTACCTCTTTAACGTCGCCCTTCTTGCCGGAGCCTTTAACGTCCTGTGTAAAAATAACCTTCATTTTTATCAGCCTTTCATTATATATTTTTTTATATGTGACCTTATAGTAAGTCGGACCGTATGATCCGACAGGATCAGCTTATTCCCTCCATATATTCGTCGATAGCCGCTTCAAGGCGGACTCTCGCCTCCTGCACGGAGATGTCGTAAATCTGCGCCGCAGCCATTGTCTGATGTCCGCCGCCGCCCAGCTTTTCCATTATGACCTGAACATTCAGCAGACCGTATGATCTTGCCGAGATATTCACGCAGTCGCTGCCGTTGAGCTTGCAGGAATACAGCACAAAGCTTGCGTCCACTCCCTGAACGCCCAGCAGCTCGTCCGCCGCCTGCGCCGAGAAGATGCGCACCTCATTGTCGGGAGAATCCCAAACGGAAATTGCGCAGCGGTTGTGTATCTCCGCATTTTCCACCATGACGGAGCGCTTGCGGCAGCTGTCCAGCGTATTTGCGAAAAGTCTCTTTACCGCAACCGTGTCCGCTCCAAGCTTTCTAAGGAAAGCCGCAGCCTCAAAGGTGCGTATTCCCGTCTTGTTGACGAAATCCTTTGTATCAAGCATAATGCCCGCAAGCATTGCGTCCGCATAATAGCTTGAAAGCGGCTCGGGCAGCGCCATGTACTGCACTACCTCCGCAACGATCTCGCTGGCGGAGGAAGCATAAGGCTCATGGAGCGATACCACCGCATTGTCGATGCTGTTTACCACCTGTCTGTGGTGGTCGATATAGACGATATTCTTCGCTGCTTCGTAAAGCTCATAGCTTTCCAGCATATCCTTGCTGTTCGTATCAACGATGATAAGCAGCGTCTTGTCGCTTATAATGTCAAAGGCGCTTTTCGGCGAAAGGAAAAGGTCGCCGCCGTCGGAGATATTCTCTTTCAGACGTTCGATTATGGGAGTTGCAAGGGTGCGTGTTTCATCAACGCATATGTATGCGTTATACCCCAGTCCTCTGAGTGCGCCCACCATGCCTGCGGCTGCGCCGAGAGCGTCCAGATCGGAAAATCTGTGACCCATTACCATGACATTTTCCGACTGCTCCACCAGCTGCATAAGATTGGAGCTGAATATCCTTGTCCTTACCTTTGTGTGCTTTTCTATGCCCTTTGATGTGCCGCCGAAGAACTGGAAGTCATTGTCGTCCTTAACGGCAGCCTGATCGCCGCCTCTGCCCTGCGTCATATCAAGAGCCTGCTTTGCCATTTTTTCCGACTCCGCAAGAGTATGTCCGCCGTGACCGACGCCTATCGAAACAGTAACATAGGTCTTGTCGGTAACGGTTATCTCTCTTGCCCTGTCAAGAATGGTGCGGAACTGATCGTCGATAAGCTTTCTGAGCGGCTCCTCCTCGATTATCGCAAGGAAGCGGTCGGAGGAGACCTTGCGGACAATACCCTGATTGTCCTCCATGAACTTCTCCATGATCTTGTCTATTTTCATTATGATATGGGACTTGTCGGAATCCTTGATGTTGGTGAAAAGATCCTCATAGCTGTCGATCATGATGAGCATGACCCACATACGTGAGCGCTCATACTCTTCCTCAAGGCGGACATACTCGCTTATATCCTCAAAATAAAGCAGAGTAAGATCGGTCACAACATCGGACGTGTTTGTATCATGCTTTTCGGTAGTCACCGCAGAAACACGGTACTTCTCCGACATATATTCAACGGTAACGTCCTTTTTGCTGTGAGTTTCCTCGATATTGATATCTATTATGCTCGTTATCGGAACGCCGTAGGCGTCGTTGGTATATATCTCCTCCGAGAAAGCCTTGTTATACCATATAATAGTACCGCTGCCGTCGATTATCACCGCAGGCGCAGGAAATTTATACAGCGAATCACGCTCGGTAAGATCAAGCTGCGATTCCATTTCCGATACAAAGCTGTGCAGATTCCTTGATGCCGCAATGAACAGCACAAGATATGCCGCCGCAACACAGGCTATAAGCCCAAGCTTTGTCCACAGCGTAAAGCTGCCTGTGCTTTCTCCCAGCACTGCGCACACAAATGCCGCCAGCACCAGCAGCACCGATACAAGTTTAAATGCCTTCCAGCGTTTTCCCGTAAGCATACCAAACCTCCGTTACAAACCGATGACGCCGCCCGTTATATTTCCTGGATTATAGGCAGGATCATGGGGCTGCGCTTTGTTTTCATAAAGATATAATCGCTGAGATCGTCCTTTATTCTGGACTTGATGGAATTCCAGTCACGGATATGACTGTCGAAGCAGTGATTCAGCGTATCCGAAAGCAGCGCTCTTGCGTCCTCCATCATCTCTTCCGATTCACGGACATATACAAAGCCTCTCGATACGATATCGGGGCCTGCAAGAACAGTTCCGCTCTCGCTTTCGATAGTTACAACAACGACGATAAGTCCGTCCTCGGCAAGATGCTTTCTGTCTCTGAGGACGATTGAGCCGACGTCGCCGACGCCCAGTCCGTCAACAAGAACTCTTCCCGAATGGACCGCTCCCGTTATCTTCATATCAACGCCGTCCGTCTCGATAACATCGCCGATAGCGCCTATTATAACGCTGTCCTCGCTCATTCCCATGGAATAAGCAACTCCTGCGTGCTTTTTAAGATGCTTGTATTCGCCGTGTACGGGGATAAAGAATCTGGGCTTTGTAAGAGCCTGAATGAGCTTCAGCTCCTCCTGACACGCATGACCCGAAACATGGATATCGTACATAGCCTCGTAAACTACCTCTGCGCCCGATTTCATCAGCTCGTTTACAACTCGTGTCACCAGCTTTTCATTGCCGGGGATAGGCGTTGCGCTTATGATGATGAAATCCTGCGGAGTGATCGTTATGCTCTTATGCTCGTTCATCGCCATTCTTGTAAGAGCGGACATAGGCTCGCCCTGACTTCCCGTTGTGATAAGAACGATCTTCTCGGAGGGGAAGCGGTTCATGGCGTCAAGGTCGATGATAACGCCCTCGGGAACTCGGAGATATCCAAGCTCGGTGGCGGTATTTATAACATTCACCATGCTTCTGCCGAAAACGGCTACCTTTCTGCCGCAGCGAACAGCATGGTCGATGATCTGCTGTATTCTCTGAATGTTGGAGGAGAATGTGGCAATGATGATGCGCTTGCCCTCCGCCTTGTCAAAGAGCTTTTCAAAGGAAGCACCAACGGTCTTTTCCGAAGCTGTATGACCTGGACGCTCCGCATTTGTGGAATCCGCCATAAGGGCAAGAACGCCTCTGCTGCCAAGCTCGCCGAAGCGTGCAAGGTCGATAACTCCGCCCTGAATGGGTGTATAGTCCACCTTGAAGTCGCCCGTATGGACAACTATTCCAGCAGGAGTATGGATAGCAAGGGCCACCGCATCGGGAATTGAATGGTTGACTCTGATAAATTCAACTGCCATGCAGCCAAGCTTTACGGTCTGTCTGGGCTTCACAACATTAAGGGAAACTCCCGAAAGATTATGCTCTTTCAGCTTGCCCTCGATAAGTCCAACCGTAAGGCGTGTGGCATAAACGGGAACATTCACCTTTTTCAGCAGATAAGCAAGTCCGCCGATATGGTCCTCGTGACCGTGAGTAATAACGATTCCCCTTACTCTGTCAGCGTTTTCCTCAACATATGTGAAGTCGGGGAGGACGATATCTACGCCGGGCATATCGCTGTCGGGGAAAGCCATGCCGCAGTCAACGATGAAAATATCGTTTGCACACTCGAAAACGGTCATGTTCTTGCCGATCTCATGAAGTCCGCCAAGGGGGATTATCTTCAAAGGAGTTCTTCTGCCGCTTCTGTGATTTGTAACATAGCCTGTCTGTTCGGCGGGATTCTCCTGCTGTGATTTTTCGGGCTGGGTGCGGTCATAGCCGTTCTGACGGTCATTATTGCGGTAATTGTTATATCTGTTGTATCTGTTGTTATTATAGTATCTTCCCTGCTGATAGGGCTTTCTGTATTCACGGTGCTGTACCTGCGGCGCCGAAACAGGCAGATTTACGGCAGGAGCAGCGGGAGGAGCCGACAGGGGCTGTCTTTCGGCAGTGCCGCGGCTGCGCTCGTTCTGGGCATTTTCATTGTTCTGCTGCTGATATCTTTCCTGTCTGTGATTGGGATTGTAATAAGGACGTCTGCCGTTTCTGTTATACTTGTTATATTTATTGTAATAGGGCTTTCTGCCGCCGTTTTCGCCGTAGTTATTGTAGCTGCGGGGCTTCTGATAGCCTGTGGGAGCAGAAGTATTCTCGGACTTTTCGGCAGCGGCAGGTTCAGGCTTTCTGTCCTGCTTTACAGCTATCTTTTCACCGAAATCATTGATCGTATAAACTGTTCCGTTTTTTTCTTTTTCCAATTTGATTACCTCATTCTTTCCGTTTCCGTCTGGCGGCGCAAAAAGCTTTCCGAACGATCCGCAGCGCCCCAGAGGAAAAAAACTGATTATATAATAGTATTACTGATAATTTTACATTCGGACAACGAAACGCATATAAACAATAAAAGCAGATAAAACACCTCTGCCCGTATCTCCCGACACGGTACAAAAGCCGAAAACCAAACCTGTCATCAAGGAACCGCCTATCGGATCATTTCACAAAGCCTGCGGCTTTAATAAGCTGCCGATCAAAAGCTGAGAAATAAATGTCTCTGCGGCAATATCACGCCGAAGCCATGCTGTACACGCAGTTCGGGTGTCATATCCAGATCTTTCCGTTCACCGTTAAAAAGGCGGAAATGCGGCATATTTTATCAAAATGAAAATGAACAAAAAGCTAAACCGTCCGCAAACATACTGCCGCCAATGCGCCGTCCCGACGCATATTTCTTTCCGAAAAATAAAAATTTCACTGCCCAACCGAAGCACGGCACATATCATTCACACAGAATATCGGGGTTATCCCCAAACAGCGCCGTTAAGGAACCGCCGATCAAACCGATCATTGCTCCCTTAATTATCCGAACATAAAAATATAAGTTTATTATACACCTGTACCGCCCATTTGTCAAACATATTTTCCTTATTGTAATAATATTGTCAACTGCACCGAAAAACAGTGGTCTTTATCGGACGGATCATTTCATTTTAGATGTGACCTTTAGATATAAGCTCCTCATAAAAGCCGCAAAGCTCCGCAGCCGCCTCCATGGCGTAGCTTTCAACATGGAGCATTACTCCGCCGCCCGTCCGCAGCGGACGTATCACTACCTTTCCGCGCTTATCCGCCGCAGCCGAAGGGATTATCCTTTTCAGTATCTCGGAGGAGCCTTTCATCGGAACAAAACGTTCCGCAAGAGCATATTTCGGCAGTGCTGTGACTGCCTGCGCAAGAGTTATCCCGTTTGCCGCAAGATGATCGGTCAGGATCACCGCCGCAGCAGCTCCGTCCTCGGTAAAGGGCAGCTCCGAAGCAAGCTTTCTCGCTTCAAGATCGGATTTTAACTGCTGCGGAGACATCGCAGAATAGTCGGGATACTGCTCATATCTCACAAGCGGACAAATACTGTCCGCCGCAGAGGGCAGCGCCGAGCTTACCGCAATATTGTCAATTCCCAGCTCTTTCAGCCGCATTATGCACAGCATCATCACCTTGTCATGGAAAACATATCCCGTTTCCTCGCTGTATGCCGACACTCTCCGTCCGTCGCCGCTTATATGAAAGCTTATCCTGGGCGCATCTCTGCGGCAGGCTCCGTGACGGGAAAATACGCTCCTGCACACCTTATAAACGATCTCATCGGGAGAGGAAACGTCCGCAAAAATGCCGCTTATATCCGCACGGACAAGCCTGTCCAGCATATTTTCGTACAGCATACCAACGCTGCCGCATTCGGTGACGGTGCCGTAATGCCTGTACCCTGCATGACAATACTCTCTGCGGACAGCCGCATTTTCAATGATACGCCTGCTTTCCTCGTCCAGCGGCAGACCGTCCGAAGCGCAGAAGTGCAGCTCCGCTCCGTCCTCGCCGCCTATATAAACTCCGCAGTCCGAGCCTGTCAGCCTTACGGCAAAGCGAAGCATCGGTTCGGAAACTTCACCTGCAATGACAGCCTCGCCGCCTGCCGCATTCACTCCTGCGGAAAATGCCCTCATCAGCGCATCGGAAGCGTCATTTCGGCGGCAGCCTATGCATATCTTTCTGCCGATACGCACGGCGGCACTTCCGGCAGCTGCCGCAAAGGACGGGTCAATTCCGTTCCTGCCGCCGCATATCCTGCCCTCCGAATCGAAAAGTATGTTATCGGAGGCTTTGAATTCGGAAGAGACACTTTCTCCCGACAATACTCCCTCACAGACATCTCCGCCGTTCAGCAGACGTGCATTGGGGCACACAACGGCATTTTTCAGCTTCACCCTTTCGCCGATATACGCTCCGTTCATGACGGTGCAGTCCTCCAGCTCCGCTCCTCTTCCGATGTAAACGCAGTCACCTATTGCCGTCCCTGCCGAAAGCCTGACTCCGCTGTCGATAACACAGCCCTTTCCGATATATACATTCCCCCTGCATTCGGCTCCGCCGCAGCACACTCCCTTGGGCGAAAAATATCCCTCGGGAAAAGGCACGGCAGGCTCATATTCCCCCGTGATGACCGCCCTGTTTGCCCTTATGATATCCTGCGGAGCGGCAATGTCCAGCATAAAGCATTTTTCGGAATAAACGCTCATATGATATTTTTCCGAGAGTGAATTTACAACATCATCTGCACCGCCTTTGAAAAATCCCTCCGCAGGATATGATGAGATCACAAATCCGCAGACTGCCCCGACAGAAGCTTTTGTTTTTTCACGGCTGATATGTCCGCTCTTATCGGAATAATATTCTCCGTCGGCATTCAGTGCCGCAAGCACGGTAACTCCGCCTCGCTTCATATTCATGCTCACTCCTGCGGACAGATCCATTGTGCATAGCACATCGCCGAAAAGCACGATGAACGGCGCAGTTATATTGTCCTCACGGCGGAACACCTCATTAAGAGAGCTTCCGAGATCACCGTCGGAAGCGCAGGCATCATCACTTCCCGAAATTATCACTCTGTCGGCAAATCCTGCACTGTCCGCCGCATACGAAAACATCTTCCTGCCGCACAGCGAAAGCTCCGCCTTGGGGATATCCTCGGATAAGAACTTCATTTTTCCGCCGCACATGATTATTGCTGTCATAATAAATACCGCCTTTCAGATTTATGTAAGAACCTGTCCTCATAAGAAATGTATGCGGCTCTTCGTGCATAATTTTGTTGCAGACAAGGCAAAAATCCGCAGGCATGCTGCCGCATGGCAAGAATTTTTAACGCAGTATGCAGCAAAATTTGCCGAAAAGACGTGTGCATATGCTTATGAGGACAGGTTCTGATATTGTTAATATTGACAGCACCGGAAAATTTATGCTTAGAGGGCTGTATATGCAGTAATATATTATTGACATTTTGAATCGCAGTGATATAATAAAGGCAATACCTTGCATCAGCTGTACGGTATTGCAAAAAAACAAACGGGGTGATACAAATGGAAATAACCTACCGAAAAATGACCGAAACCGACCTTGACACCTTTATAACAATGAGAATAAACCAGCTGCGTGAAGAAGGCGCAAAGGAAGATATCGACCTGCGTCCCGCTTTGAAGGACTATTACATAAGGCATATGACGGACGGCACTTTTATTTCGTGGCTTGCACTTGACGGAGATGATATAATAGGCACAAGCGGAATGTCCGTTGTGGAAAAGCCGCCGTACTTTGGCTGTCCAAGCGGACGCATAGGGCTGCTTTCAAGTATGTTCACAAAGCCCGAATACCGCCGCAGGGGCATTGCAAAACAGCTGCTGTCCCGTGTGGTGGAAGAAGCCGGAGCCTGCGGCTGCGGCACAGTCCAGATAACAGCCTCCGACATGGGTGTTCTTTTATATTCCGATTTCGGATTTGTAAAAAACAAAAATTTCATGCAGTATAAGCTGTAAAGCAAAAGATCTCCCCCGAAGAAAAGCACTCCGAAAATGCTTTCTTCGGGGGAGATCATTTTTTATTTCAAGCGGAAAACTTACTGCTTCAGAGCAATTCCCTGCTTTTCAAGTCTTTCGATAATGCCGTTGGCAATATCCATTACTTCGTCCTTTGTAAGAGTTCTTTCGGGGTGAACGAAGCTCAGACGTACTGTTATCGACTTGCCGTAAACGGGGTCGATATATGTTCCCAGCACGCTGATATTTCTGATAAGCTCGGAATCCGCAGCTTCGATAGCGTCACGGATAGGAGCGTACTTGTCGCTGATGAATGTAAGGTCAACATCAATAGAGGGGAACTTCGATGTTTCACGGTACTTGATGCCCTTGTCCTCAACGCTTACGATCGCATTGATATCAAGCTCGGCAAATACAACATTTGCCTTCTTGTCGATCTTTTTCAGCACTGTGGGATATACAAGACCTATTCTGCCCAGCTCAACACCGCCGCAGTAAATTGCATTATAGTTTACGGGGTGAATGTAATCATGATCGGGCTTTACAGCCTTGAATGTTACGGTCTGATGTCTGATATCGTCCATGATAACGGAAAGCATATTTGTAAGCTTGAAGTAAAGCTGCTGAGGATCCATTGTCTTTGAGAAAAGTGTGATGCCCAGCTTCTTCTGCTCACGGCATAGATTGTTTTCGTCAACGCCGTCAACAACACGTCCTATCTCGAAAATGCCGAAATCGGGAGCGTAGGAAGCGTTTGTCTTTACCTGACAAAGCTGTGTGGGGATCATGGAGCGGCGGAGAGTCTCGATATTGGGATTGGTCGCATTGAGGAGCTTGATGTTGCTTTCAACGGCAATGCCCAGCTTCTTGTATTCGTCCGCATATGCCCAGATATACGAATGTACCTCGTGCATGGAATAACGCTTTACAAGGATATCCTTGATCTGCTCTTCAACGTTCTTTTCCTCGAAAATTCTTACGGGATAAAGAGGAGCCTTTGCAGTATGGAGCGCAAAATTGTCATAGCCGTAGATACGTGTGATCTCCTCGATGATATCCGCCTTCATTGTAACGTCCTTTGTGGCACGCCATGAGGGAACATCTACCGTGAAGCTATCGCCGTCCAGCTTTACGCCGAAGCCCAGAGATGTGAGAGTGTGAACGATAGTATCGTTGGATATCTCAATGCCTGTGTAGCGGTCAACGAAAGCCTTGTCGAAATTGAGAGTTACCTTATCGAAGTGAGAAGCATACTCGTCTGTAAGTGCGGAAACCACCTTTACGCCATTGTCATACTGTGAAAGAAGCTTTACAAAGCGTGCGGAAGCAACAGCTGTCATCTCGGGGTCAAGGCACTTTTCATAGCGCATGGAAGCGTCTGTTCTGTGGTTGAGGCGTACTGTGGACTTTCTTACGGAAGCCGCATCGAAGTTTGCGGATTCAAGTGTAAGTGTTGTGGTATCCTCAACGATCTCGGAGTCAAGACCGCCCATGATGCCTGCGATAGCCACGGGAGTATCGCCGTTGCAGATCATAAGTGTGTTTTCGTCGATATGACGCTTAACATTATCAAGAGTTACAAAGTCAAAGGGCTTGTCGAAGCGCTTTACTCTTATCTTTTCAACCTTTCTTGAATCGAATGCGTGCATGGGCTGACCCATTTCAAGCATAAGATAGTTTGTAAGATCGGCAAGATAATTTATTGCACGCATACCGCAGTAGAAAAGACGGATACGCATATTTACGGGGCTGATCTTTCTTGTGATATTCTCGAACTGAATGCCTGTATATCTCTTGCAGAGGGGATCCTCTATCTTGATATCCACCTTGGGAAGATCGTCATAAACGGAAAGATCGGCAGTTTCAAGAGGCTTTAAGGGTCTGCCTGCAAGAGTTGCGATCTCACGGGCAATGCCGTAGTGACCCCAGAGGTCGGGGCGGTTTGTCAGGGACTTATTGTCTACCTCGAAGATGATATCGTCGATAGCGTAAAGCTCCTTGATATCGGTGCCGAGAGCAACATCTTCGGTGATATCCATGATGCCCGAATTATCATCGCTGATTCCCAGCTCCTTTTCGGAGCAGCACATACCGTTTGAGGTATAGCCTGCAAGAGCACGGGGAGCGATCTCTATCTCGCCGATATGAGCGCCCAGCTTTGCGAAAGCTGTTTTCATGCCCACACGGACATTGGGAGCGCCGCATACAACATCAACAAGCTCATCTGCGCCGATATCGACCTTTAAAAGATGAAGCTTCTTTGACTCGGGGTGATTTTCAACGGACTTTATCTCCGCAACAACAACGCCGCTGAGGTCGCTTCCCTTATGGAATATATCATTTTCCACTTCTGCGGTGGAAAGAGAGAACTTATGAATAAGCTCGTCTATGTCGATTCCGTCCAGATCGACGAAATCCTTTATCCAGTTAATTGAAATAAGCATTTCAGAACCTCCTTACTTATCGTCTGTGAACTGTGAAAGATTTTCAAGGTTTGCGCCGTTAAGGTCACGGATATCCTTTACGCCGTATTTCATCATAGCAAGTCTTGTAAGACCCAGACCGAAAGCGAAGCCTGTATATTCATCGGGATCAATTCCGCCCTCACGGAGAACATTGGGGTGGATCATGCCGCAGGGGCAAAGCTCCAGCCAGCCGCTGTGCTTACAGGAGGGACAGCCCTCACCGCCGCAGATAAGGCAGCTGATATCAAGCTCAAAGCCGGGTTCCACGAATGGGAAGAAGCCGGGACGGAGACGAACCTTTATATCACGCTCGAAAACCTCGGAAAGCATTGTTTTCATAAAGAAGATAAGGTTGGAGATAGAAATATTCTTATCAACCATTACGCCTTCCATCTGGAAGAATGTATTCTCATGGCAGGCATCGGTAGACTCATTACGGAAGCATCTGCCGGGGAAGATAGCCTTGATAGGCTTACCCTCATTTACGAGAGCGTCACGATACTTTTTATAGATAGCGTTCTGAGCCGCGGAAGTCTGGGACTTCAGGAGCTGACCGTTTTCAAGATAATAAGTATCCTGCATATCTCTTGCGGGGTGGAACTTAGGGATATTGAGTGACTCAAAGCACTCATAATCGGTAACCACTTCGCTGTAATCCTCAACGGTAAAGCCCATTGAGCGGAAGATATTCTCGCACTTTCTCTGAACGAGAGTAATGGGGTGATAAGAGCCTCTGTCAAGCTCGGCAGGCATAGCCACATCGAACTCGGGCATAGAATTTATCTCACGCTCCAGTTCAAGCTTATGGATCTCGGCAAGCTTTTCGGAGATCTTTTCCGAAGCATAGCCTTTAAGTTCATTTACCGCCTGACCGAAAGCCTTTTTCTCCTCTGCGGACACGCTGCCCATCTGTTTCAGAAGACCCGTAATAGATCCGTTTTTGCCGAGAAAAGAAACTCTCACATCTTCCAGCTCTGCGGCTGCTGCGATCTCGGAAAGCTTATCCTCAAATTTCTTTTTCAGCTGAGAGATCTGTTCATTCATTATAAAACCTCCTTAAAAAATAAAAATCCGTCTCACGAACAAGCATGAGACGGAGAACATCCGCGGTACCACTCACATTCGGAGCAAAAGCTCCGCACTCAAAAAGCCGCAATTGCGTGTGCGGCGGCACCCTATTTAATTCCGCTAAGGGATTTTCACAGGCTGCTCCAATGCTGAAATTCACTTTTTGCCTACACAATGAACACTTCCAGCCGATGATGTTCACTCTCTGAATGTTCGGACAAAAGCTACTTACACATTTTCAACGTATACAATTATATTTTATCCGATGAAGCGTTTTATATCAATGATAATTATATTACAGATATATTAATTATTGGTTACTTTCGCATATGTTACTTAGCTGTTTTATTTATTTTATTGGGGCGGCTGCTTTTTTATGTTAGTTTTTGTTTGTTGAATGATACTTTTCAACTGTTTTGTTCTTGATTCGTTTTGTTTGTTGTTAGTTTATTATTTTTGTAGTAACTGATTTGTTCTTTTCGGGCGGTTACTTATATGTTAGTTTTTATTTCTTAAATGATGTTTTTCAACTGTTTCTTTCTCGGAGGTTCCGCCTCCGGCGGGCAGAGAGATGAACCAAAAGGGGCGGTAATAATAAATCGACACAAAAATCGGGCGCCGCCCCTTTAGGTTCTCTCTCTGCACTCTCTTTCCTTATCCCCCGCCCGATTTTTGAAAATCCATATCATAATAATTCTTTAGATTTAGTATTGCCGACGGTTCATAAAACGCTTTCCATTCACTCTTTCATTTGTGGCGCTCAACCGTCGGCTATTTGGTGGACGAATTACTTCAAGTGATTAATTATAGTTATAACTTTTTATCTTAACGTTTTCCGACGGGTCGCTTAGTGATTATAGATTTACGTAACTGTCACTATTTAAACTAAGCGACCCGACGTATAAATTGAAGTAACAAAAAGAAAAGCCGATAATTTCAACATTAAAGGTTGAATATATCAGCTTTTACGTCGGTTGAGCGCACCATAAAAAGTTGTACATTGTAAGCGTTGCACGAACCGTTACCATAATAAATCTAAAGAATGAGCAATGACTGGGCGTGCAAAAATCGAGGCGGAGGTGAGGATGGGTAAGGAAAGAGAGTGCAGAGGGAAAACCTAAGGGTAAGGAGAGGGGGGCGCCTCGATTTTTGTGTCGAATTTTATTCAGCCCCCCTCTCCTTCGCCCTTTGGTGTTCCCTTTGCAAAACTTGAAGCTCATATGATACACATGTCAATAAAATAAAAGTAAGCTTTTAAGTAACCTAAAAATTGAAGGCAAACAATAACAACTATTAAAAAAAGAAAGATAAGTTTTTCAGTAACTAAAACAAACTGAAGGCAGAGAGTAACAACTATATCAAAAAAGTAAATTTAAGCTTTTCAGTACCACTCCGACAGAAAAAGCCCAACGTCAATTCTGAAAGAAGATCTTCTCCCCTGTAATAACAGGGTATCTGATAAGCTCCGATGAATCGAGCTTCGTGCGGTGCATATCAACTGCGGAGATCTGATGATTCTCATAGGTGGTGTAGTAGTATATCCCCTTGTCTGCGTTGCAGCAGGACGTGTAAAGCGTTATTTCGTATTTTCCGCCGCCAACGTCACAACAGCCTCTCTGCTGGTCAACAGATCCGAGAATGTGGAAAAATTGACTTACACTTTCAGCTTCGCTGCCGCCCGATACCGAGTTCATCTTCGTGAAAGCAACCTTTGCAAACCTTGACGCCGATGAAAGATCTCCCGGAAGACCTATCGCTCCCATTCCTCTGCTGTATGCCGAAAGCTTCAGACCACGCGCAAAGGTGTTTGCGGGCTGCTTCGTCGAAAGCCCTCTGTAATTGTTCAGCATGAACATCTGCTGCTCAAAGGGCGGATTGTTTGTGAGCACTCCGACGGGATTCCTGTGAACGTGTATTCCGTCTTTCATTGATTCCACAACTATTGAACCGCTTTTGTCGGCGATCAGCCAGTGCAGCTGCGCACATGGGAATTTTCCGCTGAAAGGCTCGTCGGTTATCACCATGTTTTTTATGATCTTTTCCGCTTCGTCCACGGAATCACATCTGCTGAGAAGCCATGGTATAAACTCAAACTGCGCCGCATTGTCACAGCCCTCACGGTATTTTCCGTAGCACGCATTCCCGACAAAATTCAGCCCCGCAATGCACAGTCCCTTTTCATTCACCGCATCGTAATACAGCGGATATCCGTCCGAAACGTGCGCCATTCCTATTATCGCATAATGATCGTCGTTCCTGCCCGAATAACGAAAATCAAAGGGATAATTCCTGGGCGTTACCGTTATTTCGTCACCGTAAGAAAACTCATAATCCAGCGTCCTGCCGAAGTAAAAATCCTTTGTTTTGTATGAAGCCGCTGTACACATTTTTTGACCACTCCTGTTAAATATTTTCGGCATATCATGTCCCGAAGCCGCCGCAGCTCCGCTTTTTTATTAGTCTGCTCAGATCTCGTCAAGATAATCAAGATAATCTTCTTCCACCCAAGGAAGCGCTGTATTAACAAGCGTCATAAGCCCGTCATATGGATATACCGCATAACAGCCCGATTTGTTTTCCAATGCCGTTTCAAGCTTTTTGCCGCATTCTGACAGATATTTTCTGACAGCCGACGGCGTATCATCACGCAAGTGACTGCACATAAGCCGTTCCGCCGCAAATGAATTATCCAGTACATACTCTGCTTTGCCGTCCGCAAAAACTATGATATGACAGTTCATCATATCATATCCCATTATCGCTTCGGCAGCCCTGATATCACTGTCCGTTTCGCCGCAGTCCTTTATAGCGGAAGCAACGCTGTCCCGAATGTTTATGTCATAGGTGATATCACCGAAGCGGCTCAGCTTTTCGCTGTATATATCATCTGATGAAAGGCATATGTTTCCGAACTGCCTGTACTGCTTGCCGCTGAATGTACTGCCCTTAAATATCTCACCCGTATATATCGTGTCGTTTTTCCGAATGTACCACCTCCACGAAATGTCATTGTCGGATAAAATTATCTCCCGAAGCCAGTCCGAATAGGTCAGCTCCCTTTTGTAACTGTCATAATAATTGAGCGGCGAGAACATAGTAAATGTATCGGAATCAAAATCAATATCATTTTCTGTAAGCCGATCGAATTTTCTGCCTGCAAGGTCTTTGCTGTAATATTTTTCAAAAAAGTCGGCACGTTCATTCAGAAATTCCGCAATATCCTTTTTGTTATAATCCAGAGTGTAGGCAATATCCGTGCCGCCGATGCCGCCCATGTCAATGTCACAGCTCACGCTTTCTTTTTCCTCGGAATATGCATCAGCCGATGCTCCTATGCCTGTCCACGACAATGCTATCATCGCTGCAATAAATGCAGATATTAATTGTGCTTTCATTGTTTGTCCTCCGTGCTTTAGATCTCGTCAAGATAATCAAGATAATCCTCTTCAACCCAAGGAAGCGAAGCTCTGACCACTTTCATAAGGTCATTGTAAGAATAAAGTGCAAAATCGCCGTTTCTGTTCATTGCGGCATTTTCAAGCTTTGCTTTTTCCTGCGAAAGAAATTCTCTGACCGGTCCGGGAGTATCATCACGAAGATATGTACACATTGCACGTTCGGTTATAAATGTTATACCTGCTATATACTTTGCCTTGCCGTCAACAAAAATTATCAGTTCATTTTTCCATGTATCATAATCCATACCTACATAAGCTGCGTCTATATCTTTGCATTCTTCGCCTGCACCCTTCAGTGCTTTGGCTATGTTTTCCTTGATATAACGGTCCTCATAAGCTCTTTCCCAATCAAAATACACGCCCGAATATATACCGTCATCATCAATCTCCATATTACCTGCCTGCAAGCCCAAATTGTATTTATTGCCGCGATAAATATAGCCTATATATGTTGTCTCCTTGCTGTATATAACATACTTCCAGCAAATATCGTCCTCATACTGAGAAATATATTTCAGATAATCATTATATGTCAGATCATTTTTATAATAATCAAATAATTTATCAACCTCACGAAAGGTTCCGATCTTCTTTTCCGAATTAA
>CAKSKG010000025.1 GCA_934464775.1 uncultured Oscillospiraceae bacterium | reverse complement strand
ACGGTTCGTGCAACGCTTACAATGTACAACTTTTTATGGTGCGCTCAACCGACGTAAAAGCTGATATATTCAACCTTAAATGTTGAAATTATCGGCTTTTATTTTTTTACTTCAATTTACACGTCGGGTCGCTTAGTTCTTATAGGTTGCAAGTAACTGTTACTATCTGCCACTAAGCGACCCGTCGGAAAACGTTAAGATAAAAAGTTACAACTATAATTAATGACTTGAAGTAATCACTCCACCAAATAGCCGACGGTTGAGCGCCACATGATAAAAAGGAAATTGATAGCGTTTTACGAACCGTTACAATACTAAATCTAAGAATTATTTTGATATGGATTTGCAAAAATCGAGCAGGGGGTCAAGGAAAGAGAGTGCAGAGGGAGAACCTTAGGGGGGCGGCTCGATTTTTGCTCACGTTTTCTTTTTAGCCCCCCTATGGTTCATCCCTTTGCCCGCCGGAGGCGGAACCTCCGCTTTCTCTATGGTTGCAAACCATACTATAAAACTTTATAAACTAACAACAAACAAACCAAATGAAAACCATACTATAAGACCCAAAAACAAACACTATACTATCATAATAAAAAAGCCAAATTAGTAATTGTGCATTATGAAGCAGGCGTTTTTTTGTATGAGTTGAAAGGTGCCTTTCGTTGACATAAAACAACAAACGTGATATAATCAATCTGTTATGCATCTTTTCTGTATAACAACGTAAAATATATGTATATATACATATATTTGCAAAAAATATTCGGAAGGACTGGGGCTGCGTTGGAAAATATCGTTACATTGAAAGATATCGAACTTACTTTTGAGGACGGAGAACGTATACTTAAAAAAATTAATCTTGACATAAAGGATAAGGAATTTGTTACGTTTCTTGGACCGTCGGGCTGCGGAAAAACAACTACCCTCCGTATAATCGGCGGCTTCCTTGAACCTACCGCAGGCGATGTTTTCTTCGAGGGTAAACGTATCAACGGGCTCCCTCCTTATAAAAGAAACGTTAATACCGTTTTCCAGCGCTATGCTCTTTTTCCGCACCTTAATGTGTATGAAAATATCGCTTTCGGTCTTAAAGTGAAAAAACTTCCCGATAAGGAGATCGTCAGCCGTGTCGGCGAAATGCTGGAGCTTGTTAACCTTAAAGGCTTCGAGAAACGCTCCGTTGCACGCCTTTCGGGCGGTCAGCAGCAGCGTGTGGCTATCGCACGTGCCCTTGTTAATCACCCTAAGGTGCTTCTGCTGGACGAGCCTCTCGGCGCTCTTGACCTTAAACTCCGTAAGGAAATGCAGACAGAGCTTCGTAAAATACAGCAGGCGCTGGAGCTTACTTTTATATATGTAACTCACGATCAGGAAGAGGCCCTTACTATGAGCGATACCGTTGTTGTTATGAATAACGGCATTATCCAGCAGATAGGCTCTCCTACCGATATTTATAATGAGCCTGTCAATGCTTTCGTTGCCGACTTTATCGGCGAGAGCAATATCATAAACGGCGTTATGCCAAAGGATTTTGTTGCGGAATTTTCGGGTCAGAGCTTTGAATGCGTCGATAAGGGATTTGCACCCAATGAAAAGGTGGACGTTGTTATCCGCCCCGAGGATATAAAGATCGTTCCGCCTCAGAATGCAAAGCTTACGGGAATCGTTGAATCCGTGGTGTTCAAGGGCGTTCATTATGAAATGACCGTTGACGGCATGGAGCATAAATGGATAATCCACTCCACGCTTCATGAGCCTGTCGGCACTATGATCGGCATGGAGATAGCTCCTTTCGATATCCATATCATGAAAAAAAGCGAGGAGGGCTGACTATGAAAAATAAGCTTACAGCCGCTCCCTATCTTGTGTGGATGGTAGTTTTCATCGCAGTCCCTCTGCTGATGATAGCGGTATTCGCATTTACTTCAAATGACGGCAGCTTTACTCTGAAAAATATTCAGGACGCAGGACAGTATGCAAATATTTTCTTCCGTTCGATATGGCTTTCCGTTATTGCAACGGCGATATGCCTTGTGGTATCCTACCCCGTTTCGTTCTTCCTGTCACGCATGGAAAAGCACAGGCAGGCTACCATGCTGATGATAGTGATGCTCCCCATGTGGATGAACTTCCTGCTCCGCACCTATGCATGGATGACGCTCCTCGGCAACAACGGTGTTATAAATCATCTTCTCGGACTTATCGGAATAGGACCTGTAAAGCTGATAAATACATCGGGCGCAGTTGTTCTGGGAATGGTATATAATTATCTGCCGTTCATGATACTTCCCCTTTACTCGGTAATGGTGAAGATAGACAAAAGCGTTATCGAAGCAGCCTCCGATCTTGGCTGCAGCGGCTTCAACACGCTTTTCAGAGTTATTGTTCCCCTCAGCCTCCCCGGAATAACCTCGGGAATAACAATGGTGTTCGTTCCTGCGATCTCCACATTCATTATTTCAAGAATGCTGGGCGGCGGCTCAAACCTGCTTATCGGCGACCTTATCGAGATGCAGTTTCTTGGAAATGCATACAATCCCCACCTTGGCGCTGCGATCTCACTGGTACTCATGGTGATAATACTTGTGATAATGACCGTGATGAATCAGTTCAGCCCCGACGATCAGGTATTGATATAAGAAAGGGTGACTATCATGAAAAAACTCGGAAAGATCTATCTCGGACTGGTTTTGCTGTTCTTATACGTGCCTATCTTCGTACTTATCGTTTTTTCATTCAACGAATCAAAAAGCCGCAGTGTTTTCAGCGGCTTCACGCTGGACTGGTACAAAAAGCTTTTCCAGAACGATATCATAATATCCTCGCTGGTAAACACGCTTATCATCGCCGTAGCCGCAAGCATAATATCCACAATACTCGGCACCCTTGCCGCTATCGGAATAAACAATATGCGCAAAGTCCCAAAAGCAATTGTCATGAACATCACAAATATGCCTATCATCAACCCCGAGATCGTTACAGGCGTATCGCTGATGCTGCTTTTCGTATTCTTTGCCGCACGAATGAATCTTGAATTCGGCTTCGTAACACTGCTTATCGCACATATCACCTTTGATGTGCCATACGTTATACTGAACATCATGCCGAAATTCAGACAAATGGATCCTCACCTTTACGAAGCTGCCCAGGACCTTGGGTGCAGTCCGTTCAATGCATTCATGAAGGTTGTTCTCCCCGAGATAATGCCCGGTGTTGTAAGCGGCTTTCTCATGGCGTTCACCTACTCGCTGGACGATTTTGTTATCAGCTACTTCACCAGCGGCTCCACCTCGCAGACACTTCCCGTTACGATATATTCAATGACACGCCGCAAGGTATCTCCCGAAATAAACGCACTTTCAACCATAATTTTTGCGGTAGTCGTAATTATCCTTATCGTTAAGAATGTTATCGAAACACGTCAGCTGAAAAAGAGGGAGGCATAAGCTTGAAAAAAATTAGGTTCATTCCCATTATGACAGCCCTTGCACTGACGCTCTGCTCCTGCGCCTCCCAAGCATCGGAGGAATCGGAAGCTCCCGAAGAGGAGGACGAAGCCGAGGTACAGACCCTCACCGTCTCCGACCCCGATTATTACAGCCGATTCAAGGGACAGAACATCTCCATAAACGTCTACAACTGGGGCGAATACATCTGCACAGGCGCAGACGAGGGAACTATCAACGTAAACAGCGCATTCACCGAGCTTACGGGCATAAAGGTGAACTACACCAACTACGCCACGAACGAGGAGCTTTACGCAAAGCTGAAAGGCGGCGGAGCAACATATGACGTTATAATCCCCTCGGACTATATGATAAACAAGATGATAAAGGAAAACATGGTGCAGAAGCTGGATTTTGACAATATCCCCAACTTTGAATACATCATGCCAAACTTCCGCAATCTTGAATATGACCCCGAAAATGAATATTCCGTGCCCTATACATGGGGAACGGTAGGCATAATCTATGACGAAACAGTGGTGGATATCTCCCCCGAGGATATCGACTGGGATATTCTCTGGAACGAGGATTACCTCGACAACATACTGATGTTCGATAATCCCCGTGACGCTTTCGCCATTGCCGAGATAAAAAACGGCATATCCATAAATGCCGAGGATCCCGACGAGCTTACAAAAGCCGCAGACGATCTCATGAAGCAGAAGCATATCGTTCAGGCGTATGTAATGGACGAGATATTTGATAAAATGGGCGCAGGAGATGCGCTTATCGCTCCCTATTACGCAGGCGATGCACTGACAATAATGGAGGAGAACGATTCGCTGAACTTCGTTGTTCCAAAAAGCGGCACGAACCTTTTTGTCGATGCAATGTGTATCCCAAGCACCGCTAAGCAGAAAGAAGCCGCAGAAATGTATATCAACTTCATGTGCGAGCCTGACATTGCTTATGCAAATATCGACTATATCTGCTATTCAACGCCCCATTCGGCGGCATTTGATATGCTGGACGAGGAGGTAAGCTCCAATCCCATATCCTATCCCGATGATGATTTCATCGCCGATAAGACCACGGTTTTCGTAAATCTTTCCGATGAAGCAAATCTGAAAATGCAGACCCTCTGGACGGACATGAAATCCGCAGAGGACGAAAACGCAAACACATGGATAATGCCTGCATTCCTTATAGCCTGCGTGGTATTCATGATAGTGATACAGATACGCAGACACATCAAAAGCAAGCAGGATATTTTCTGATAATACGGTCACAAAAACGTCCGCTCTTTCAAAGGCGGACGTTTTCTTTTTCGGGACTGTTCCAATGTTAAGTATAATATGTAAATATGATGAAAATTCCCCAAAAATTGCTTTTCCGACTTGAAAAATCAGCCGCTATGGGGTATAATATTACAGTGTGTTTTTTAACTTTACAATACAAAATGGGAGATACGTTTTATCATGAATATTTTTAATCTTCTTACGATGAAAAGCCGGGTGGCTTATCTTATAGACACAATGACCGTACGTGACGCAATGGAGCAGTTCAGCAGTCACGGCTATACTGCCGTTCCCGTTATAAATTCCGAGGGAGTTTATCTTGAAACGGTCACCGAGGGCGATTTTCTCCGCTATCTGCTGGCAAATGACGTGACATCCGCAATGGAGTGCATGAACACCGATCTTCTGGGTGATATCGCCGTAAAGCGTGATATCCATGCAGTTCATGTAACTGCCGCTCTGGACGACCTCGTGGAGCTTTGCAAGACCCAGAACTTCGTTCCCGTTGTGGACGACCGTGAGACATTCATCGGCATCGTTACAAGAAAGGATCTTATCTGCTACGCCGTGGATAAATGCAACGAACTGAAAAAGGAGCTTGCAGCCAAGTGAAGAAGAAAATAAGATACCCCTCAAAAAAACGCAGAAAAAACAAAAATATCGCAGGAGTTATAGCCGCCGCTGCCGCTGTCGTGCTGGCTGTAAGCGGAGGAGCTGTTGTTCTCGGAATGGCTGACAGCCGCTCCGAAAGCACCCTTGCTCCCATAGCAGAGGTTTCCATAACCTCCGCAGCTTCCGAAACCACAGCCGAAACAGAGCCGCTCCCCGAAGTAACTCTTCCCGAAGAGCCCGACCGTACGGCTTTCAGAAAGCCGTACAGATCGGAGCGCACCCGTGAATTTTCCGACAGCGTTACCGCCGCAAATGCCATACTCATCGACGCCGAAACAGGCGAGGTGCTTGGCAGAAAATCAAGCCTGCAAAAAATATATCCTGCGTCAATGACAAAGGTTATGAGCCTCCTTGTGGCGGCGGAGCATCTCTCCGAAAGCGACATGGACAAGACCTATCCCATGACCTATGAAATGCTGGCTCCGCTGGTGGCGGACAATGCTTCCCGTGCAGGCTTCGAGATAGACGAAGCCCCCACCGTAAGGGATATGCTGTACGGACTTATCCTCCCCTCGGGAGCGGACGCAGCCGTGGGACTTGCAGAATATATCGCAGGCAGCGAGGAAGCCTTTGCGGAGCTTATGAACGAAAAAGCGGCGGAGCTGGGACTTGAGGAAACACACTTTGAAAATCCCACGGGACTTCACAGCAAAACTCACTACACCACCTGCGCCGAAATGGCGGTCATCATGAAAGCGGCAATGGACAACGATCTCTGCCGTGAGGTATTGTCAACATATACATACACCACCTCCCCCACGGAGCAGCACCCCGAGGGCATTCCTCTGGTAAGCACAGTGTTCAGCCGAATGTACGGCACCGAGGTAGAGGACGTTACAATAACCGCAGGAAAAACAGGCTACACCGATCAGGCAGGACAGTGCCTTGTGACCTACGCCGAAAAGGACGGTAAACATTACATCTGCGTTATAGCGGGAGATTACGAAAAATATGCCGCCGTTTATTCCACCTTTGAAGCATACGGAAATTATCTGCCGTAATGTATTTGCATAAAAAATAACCGTATCGGAATTTTCACCGATACGGTTATTTTTATCCTATTGAATTTCAGTCTGTCTGCTTTTCCGCAAATATCATGCTGTCGGAAAGAGCCTCGTTGTTGCTGCTGTAAAGGCTCATGAGCTTTTCCAGCGTCATTTCCTCACGCTCCCTGCCCTCAACGGAGAGCATCAGCTGCCCCTGACTTAAAAGTATGGTCTTGTTTCCGTAATGGAGAGCATTGTCGATATTGTGGGTTATCATAAGCGTTGTGATATTGTTTTCCTTGACTATCTTATCGGTGATCTCCATTACCTTTTCTGCGGTCTTTGGGTCAAGAGCCGCTGTATGCTCGTCAAGAAGAAGAAGCTTAGGCGTAACTATCGTTGCCATAAGCAGTGTTATCGCCTGACGCTGACCGCCCGAAAGCATTCCCACGGGAGTTTTCATTCTGTCCTCCAGACCAAGATCAAGCTGCGCAAGCTTTTCTCTGAAAAGCTCCGTTTCCTTGCGGCTTATGCCGATGGAAAGACTGCGCTTCTTTCCTCTTGAATATGCAAGACCGAGATTTTCCTCGATAGTCATTGAGGGAGCTGTTCCTCTGAGCGGATCCTGAAAAAGTCTGCCGATAAACTTTGCCCTCTTATATTCACGGAGCGGAGTGATATCCTGTCCCTCAAGGAAAATATGTCCCTTATCGAGAGCATAGCTGCCGCTTATTGCATTCATCAGCGTGGATTTTCCTGCGCCGTTTGAACCGAGGACTGTGACGAAATCGCCCTTGTCCATGTGATAATTGAAATCACGGAGAGCCTTGCGCTCGTTCACCGTGCCTTTATTAAAGGTTATGGAAGCGTGTTCTATTCTGAGCATTTCAGCGCCCTCCTTCTGCCGATATAATTCCTTACCGCAGGCACTGCCACTGCGACAGTAACGATCACCGACGAGAACAGCTTCATATCAATTGATTCCATGCCCAGTCTCAAAGCGATAGTAAGCACGAATCTGTATATCACAGCTCCCACAACGGAGGAAAGCATTCCGGCAAGAACGGAGCGTCTGCCGAAAATGACCTCGCCCACGATTATTGAAGCAAGACCAACGACCAGCATTCCCACGCCGCCGTTTGCATCGCCGAAGCCCGAATACTGCGCATATTCCGCACCCGAAAGTGCTACCAGCGCATTTGCAACGCCCATGCCCAGTATCTTCATCTTGTCAGAGTCGATAGAAGATGCTCTTACCATAGCTTCATTGTCGCCCGTTGCACGGAGAGACATTCCCACCTGTGTTTTCAAAAACAGGAAAAGCAGCACAAAAACTATGATAAGCACCGCAGCCGTAACCACAAGATTTGCGGCGTGCTTGTCCATAATGCCTCTGAGCTTTGTGAAAACCGTGTCGGTATCATAGAAAGAAAGGTTGGGCTTCTTGCCCATAATGCGCATATTTATGGAATAAAGGGCGGTCATTACCAGTATTCCCGCAAGAATAGGCTGGATATGTACCTTTGTGTGAAGTATGCCCGTAAGCGCACCTGCAACGAATCCTGCCACAACCGAAAGCAGCAGCCCCACAAAGGGGTGTCCGTTTACCGTGAATATGGATGACACCGCAACTCCCAGCACAAAGCTTCCGTCAACGGTAAGGTCGGGGGTGTCCAGTATTCTGAACGAAATAAAAATACCAAGCGCAAGGACCGCAAAAATCAGACCAAGTTCAAGTGCGCCCAGCACAACAGTCAATGTCATTTGCCAAAAACAGCTCCTATCAATTAAATATACTTTATTATAACACAATACAGCGCAGAATGCAAGCAAAATGCGCTGTTTCCAAAAGAAAAAGGCTGTATCGGGGATATGATACAGCCTGTCTTTTTATTATGTTGGACCAAAGTTTGGATTATTCCTTGTCTGCTTCCTCAAAAACCTCGGCAGCCTCTTCAGCTGTTTCGGCAGCAGTTTCTGCGCCGTCTACCTTGGCAACGTCCTCAACGTCCTCCTCGGCTTCCTTTGCAGCTTCTTCCTTAGCCTCGTCAACTTCCTCGTCGTCGGACTTGCAGCAGCAGCCTTCGCAGGAATCATCGTCATCGAAATAGATCTCGTCGTCATCGTCGAAATCGTAGTCATACTGCTCCAGTTCTTCACGCTTCTTCATTGTATAAACCGCTGCGGCAGCACCTGCTGCTGCGGAAAGAATTGCTGTAAGAGCAACACCAAAAAATTTCATATAAATACGCTCCTTTTCATTGTTTACATTGTTTGTCAAAATAAGGCAGCACCGCACAAACCACGCATAATGCTTTGCACACAATCTGCTTGCGGATTTTCCGTCATCTTGCATAGAAACATCTTGACAGGCGCCAGCCTGCCTGCGATATTTCTATACAACCTGACAAAAAATCCGGCTGCGCATCTTGTATACAAGCTTTATGCGGTGCTGCCTCTATAAATTTGCTCAGAATCATCTGATGTTTTATATATTATATCACGGAGTTTCCGAAAAAACAATACCCAATTTTAAAATTCATAATTTTGTAACATTTTAAAATATTACAAAAAATCTGCCGCAGAAAAGCTCTGCGGCAGACCGTATCCGATCAGAATATATTACTGATTGTTGTAAACATCTACTTCTTCCTGAACGATAGAGTAGTATTCCTCTCTTGCTGTGATCCAGCTCTCGTACTGCTCATTTACACGACCCTCATAGAGGATAGTCATTACAGTATCAGCCATGTTTGTGCTGAGGCCGTAGCCGTAGTCATAAGCCTGTGTGAACTTTTCGGGATCATAGAATTCCATAGCAAGGTCATACATTTCAGATGTCCAGCCGGGATTGTTTGCAAGATACTTGTCCTTTGTTGCCTGAACGTACTTTTCATCATAGTTTACAGTACGGTTGCAGTCCAGCCATGCCTTTACGCAGTCGGCATTGTCGGAGCCCTTTACCCACATATAAGCGAATACCTTGTTGGAAGCATAATATGTGTCGCTCTCGGGATCCTTGGGGAAAGGAACGATCTGGATTACATCATCGGGACGGGACTCGGCAGCTGCATTGTAAGCCCATGTACCCATGGAGTAGAACAGCAGGCTGTCATCTGTGAATGCAGACTCGCCGCCGATCCAGCCGCGCTTAACAAGGTTGTTTACCCAGATATCGTCGATAACTTCCTGCGCACGCTCGATCTTTTCGCTGCGGATATTGTTTGTGAATGTTGTGCCGTCATATGTAACGATAGTATCGCCTGCTGTGTAAACAAACGCATTTGCCCACCAGCCGCCGATGCCGTAGCGCTCGTTGCTGCCGCCTGCCTCAACGAAGGTCTTCATCATATCTGTGAATGTGTTCCAGTCCCACTCACCGTTGAGATACAGCTCATAGGGATCCTCAAGACCCTCATTTTCAACAGTTGTCTTATTGTACATAAGAACCTGTGTATCATTGAATGCATAGCCCAGAGGAGCGATGTAGTGCTGACCCTGATAAATGAATGTATCGGCAGTATCCTTAACGGCAGCCCACTTGGGATCGTCCCAGTTTACCAGATCGTCGATAGGCTGATACTGATTCTTGGAGATATCATAGGGGAATGTACGCCACTCATAAATGAAGATATCGGGTGAATCGCCGCCTAAGATAGATGTTGCAAGGTCATCAAAGCGCTTATCGGAGGTTGTGGGGATATACTTGATCTTTGCGCCGTAGGTATCCTCAAAAAGCGCAAGCTCGGGGCTTCTTTCGGGGGAATCGTTTGTGGGGTTAAGGTCATATGTACCCAGCCACTTCAGCTCCTTGCCTGTGATGTCGATATCAAGGGTGCTGTTCTCATCGAGAGCCTCGACCTCAATGCTGTCGCCTGTCCACTCGGTAGCGGTAGTCGTTGTGACCTCGGCAGTTGTTGTATCTACGATAGCATCGTCCTCAGATGAATCGCCGCAGGCTGCCAGTGATGACATCATAACAACGGCAGAAACACCGGCAAGAATCTTCTTATAGTTCATATTTTTGAACCGTCCTTTCAGGGTTTGGCATTATTAAACAAAACAATAGCCGTGTATTCGTTTTCACATTGTAATTATTATAGCTCATTTACATATAAAAGTCAATAAACCCAGCATAAAATATACCTTTTGCACAAATATAAAATAAAGATTTAGATTATTTGCCGATACCAAAATATACTTATACGTTTAAAAGCAAGCAAAAAAGCTGCCGCATAAAGCGGCAGCCAAGGTTCAGATGTTCAAATTATATTATGCGTTCGCAGCTGTTTCATCGAAATCCTTAACACGGTCGAACTCGTCGATTATCTCCTGTGAGGGAGCAGGTGTAAGGAGGCTTACAGCAACGATGAATATGCAGGCAACGATGAATGCGGGGAGAAGCTCATATATTCCCCATACGCCGCCGATAGGTCTTACGGCGTACTTCCAGATGAATACCATTGCGCCGCCGGAGATCATTCCCGCAAGAGCGCCCCACTTGTTCGTGCGCTTCCAGAACAGCGAGAACAGCACAACGGGACCGAATGCTGCGCCGAAGCCTGCCCATGCAAAGGAAACTATGCCGAATACGGAGCTGTTGGGATCCCATGCCAGAACCACTGCGATAGCCGAAATAACAACCAGTGTTATTCTTGCGATAAGCATGGACTGCTTCTCGGTGGTCTTTATCTTTAAAAGTCCGCCGATGATATTGTGGGAAACACCCGATGAAGCCGCAAGCAGCTGTGAATCGGCAGTGGACATTGTGCTTGCAAGTATACCTGCAAGGATAACGCCTGCAATAAGAGCGGGAACAGCGCCCTTGCTGCTGAGATAGCTTGAAATGCGGACGATGATAGTCTCGGAATCGGAGCCTTCAAGAACGGGAACAACGCCGTTTGCAGTCATTCCCGAGCCGATAACGCCGATGAACACTGCAACAGCCATTGAGATAACTACCCAGATAGTTGCAACTCTTCTTGAAAGTGAAAGCTTCTTGCTGTCCTCGATAGCCATAAAGCGGAGCAGGATATGGGGCATTCCGAAGTAGCCCAGTCCCCATGCAAGAGTTGATGCGATAGTAAGTGCGCCGTAGCTGTTTGCCTCGCCTGTTGCTGCGTCATGGATATGCGTCATGCTGAGATAGCCTGCCATGGACTTGGCATTTTCCATTACCGCGTCAAGTCCGCCTGCGGAATATGTACCGAAGATGAGAACGATAAGCAGCGCTATCGTCATGATGATGCTCTGCACAAAGTCTGTTGTGCTGGCAGCAAGGAAGCCGCCAGTGCAGGTGTATGCAACGATAACGATCGCACTGATTATCATGGCAATGTGATAATCAGCACCGAAAAGGCTTGCGAAAAGCTTGCCGCAGGCAGCAAAGCCCGAAGCTGTATAGGGAATAAAGAATATAAGTATTACCGCAGCCGCAATAGCCATAAGCACATTATGCTTATCACGGTAACGGTTTGAGAAAAACTCGGGGACGGTGATAGAATTTCCGCACACATGAGAATATTTTCTCAGTCTCTTTGCTACTATGAGCCAGTTGAGATATGTTCCGATGCCAAGACCGATGGCTGTCCAGCCTGCATCTGCAATACCCGAAAGATACGCAACACCGGGCAGACCCATAAGCAGCCAGCTGCTCATATCGGAAGCCTCTGCGCTCATTGCCGTTACAAAAGGCCCGAGCTTTCTTCCTCCAAGATAAAAATCGTCAACATTTTTGTTCCTTCTCGAGCATCTTATGCCGATAGCGACAACCCAGCCGAGATAAAGTACCATTACGATAAGAATACATATCTGTGATACTGCCAAACCCCATCTTCCTTTCAAAAAATAATTTCTATCGCAGTGCCAAGCCACGAAGCTCCGCACATATGCGCAAATCAGAAAACCGCTGATCTGAAGAACGGATCAGCGGTCTCATAATGTCTTGACTTACTTGCTCTTCTTACCCTTGCTTCCGCTGTTTTCCTTTTTGTTTTCAAGGGATACCCAGAGGGGACCTGCAATGCATATCGAAGAATATGTTCCCGAAAGCATACCGATCATTACGGGGAAGGAGAAGGAGATTATCGAATCCACACCGAACACCATTGCAACGATTGTTACGGAAAGCATTGCCATGATAGTTGTGAGCGATGTGTATATCGAACGTCTCAGCGACTGATTGATACTTCTGTTTGTAAGCTCTGCAAGTGTGAGCTTTTCTTTTGCGCAAAGCGTCTTGTTCTCTCTGATACGGTCATAGATAACGATAGTATCATTGATAGAGTAGCCGAGGATAGTAAGAACTACCGCCATAAAGTTTGCGTCGATATCCATGCGGAAGATAACGAATACCGCATATACAACGAAAATATCATGGAAAAGTGCGATAACTGCGCACACGCCCGCACGCCAGCCGCCGATATTCTTAAAGCGTATCGCAATATAAATGATAAGAACGATCGCCGAGAATATAACAGCCACAAGGCACTTCAGGAAGAATTCACGTCCCGAAGAGGGAGATACGTCGGAGGACTGGAAAAGCTCCAGGTTATTTTCGGAATATTCCGCATCAAGCTGTTCGGAAAGAGCGAACTGCTTGTCGGAGTTAAGTCCCGACTTGGACTTTACCTCGACCATGATCTTGTTTCTGCCCGTTGTGAAATCGGAGCCTGTTGTAACGGAAACATTCTGTCCGAGGTTGTCCTCAACGGACTTTTTGAAATCAGCCTCGTTGATCTCTCCGTCATAAACATAGGAAAGGATAGTACCGCCGCTGAATTCGATATCCAGCTTAACGCCCATTACAAAGGAAAATATCAGTCCCGCAGCTATGATTATAAGGGAGATCGTATAATAGATCCTGCGGTTTCCGATGAAATCTATCTGTTTTTTCATGATCTCTTACCTCCGTAAAGCTTAATGTTTCTGAACGCCTTGAATCTTGAAAGCGAAGCAAGCATAAGACGGGAGCAGAGCACTCCGAAGAACAGGTTGAGCACAACACCTGTGAGAAGAGTGAATCCGAATGAATAGATCGTTCCTGCCGTTGAGGGGCCGAACATGAAGAATACGAAATTCAGTATCTTTGCGCAGATGCTGTCGGGAGTTCCGAATGCACCCATAAGGATTATCGCTACAAGGATCATTGTAACGTTTCCGTCAAGGATAGCGGAGAATGCGTTCTTGAAGCCAAGCTCGATAGCGCCGTCAAGAGTCTTGCCCGCATTGATCTCCTCACGGATTCTTTCAAAGGTAATAACGTTTGCGTCAACGCCCATGCCGACAGCAAGGATAATACCTGCAATACCGGGGATAGTCAGGATAGAGCTGTTCATGAATCCGAAGTAGCCTGAGATGAATGCCAGCGTACCTGCCACCTGACCGATAAGTGCGATAACAGCCACAAAGCCGGGAACACGGTAAATGATTATCATAAATACCGCAATAGCCGCAAATGCGATTATACCGGAGATGACCATTGCATTAAGTGCGCCTGCACCGAGCTGAGGTGAGATAGTGGAGAAGCTGGAAGTTTCAAGCTTAAAGGGAAGTGCGCCCGAATTTATCTTATCGGCAAGAGCCTTTGCGCTGTCTGCGTCAAAGCTGCCCGAGATAACAGCCTTTCCGTCGGGGATAGCCTCGTTAACGGAAGGATAAGAGATAACGGTATCGTCCATCCAGATAGAGATAACGCCTCCTGTTTCGGCAAGTCTTGCGGTTGCTTCGGCGAACTTCTGAGCGCCCTCATCGGTAAGCTCAAGGCTTACTACCCACTGACCCGTAGCATTGGTGGAGCTTGCGTTCTGATAAGCCGCATAAGCTGTGGAAACGTCCTTGCCCTCAAGAATAACATTTTCGGCGGTAACGCCTGTGGGCTTATTAAGATCGTCCACCTCATAGCCCTCACGGAAAGTAAGCTCGGCTGTTTCGCCCAGCTCCTTAACTGCGGACTGAGGATCGAAGTCCGTTTCATCTTCCTTCCATGGGAAGCGGACGATGATACGGTCATTGTCATAGTCGATATAGGATTCATAATCAGTGATGCCGAGGTTTATCATTCTCTGAACGATTACCTCCTTAGCGGAATCCAGCTGAGAATCCTCTGCGTCATATCCCTCGGGGGGATTAAACGTAACGTCAACGCCTCCGCGTATATCTATACCGAAGCGTATATTATTAACGCCCTTGATATACACCGTTGTCATATCTCCATAGTGAGTGCTAAAACCGAACAGAACCGAAGCGGCAAAAGCAAGAATAAGTATCAGCACAATGAAGAACACAGGCTTTTTTACCCTTTTCACGTTTGTATCAATCCTTTCAGATACTGCATATAATATTTATTTTTCCGTCGGCATTACACATTCCGACAGGAACTATCGTTTAATTATAACATATCAAAACAAATCTGTCAACAAGCATATCAAATCATTCTGCACAAAAAATTTTCAGAAAATGCGTAAATACTCAATAAAAGACAAAATATCCGCCGAAAACTTGCTTCGGCGGATATTTTCAGAAGTAATTCTATTACCCGAGATTCGTGTCCTGCATAAGCTCAAATTCGATATCGAACTCGGTAACATCTCCCTCGGTTATTCCCTGACGGTAAACATGAGCCGTAACCTTATCACCGGGCTTCAGACCGTCCAGTGCAGCCTTTATCGTCTCTGCGCTGTATATATCCTTGCCGTTGAATGATGTGATAACATCGCCCACCTGCAATTCCGTATTGGAGATATCGCATTCATCGGATATGGACTGAACATAAATTCCCGTATGAACGCCGTAAACCTCCGCAGCTGCGGAATCAATGGGATTATAGGTTATGCCCACACGGACACGTCCGCTGATATAGCCCTGAGAGATTATATCCTCGATGATAGGCTTTGCAAACTGCGTTGTAATGGCGAAGCCTATTCCCTCGTCAAGATCGCTGGACTTATACTTCGATGAGGTTATTCCCACAACCTGACCATACATATTAATAAGTGCGCCGCCCGAAACACCGGGGCTCATTGCGGCATCGGTCTGAATGCATATCATAGTATCTGCGCCGCTGCCGACCTTTACCTCACGGTCAAGACCCGATACATAGCCCACGGTCAGCGTTCCCGAATATCCGCCTGCATTGCCTATCGCAACCACCATTTCGCCCAGCTCCAGCTGGTCGGAATCGCCCAGATCTGCGGGAGTAAGACCCTCCGCATTTATTTTCAGCACGGCGATATCGGTCTTGCTGTCCTGACCGATGACCTCTGCCTCATACTCGCTGTCATCGTCAAGAATGACCTTAACGCCTGCGTTTGCGTCCGCAACGACGTGCGCATTTGTAACGATATAGCCGTCGTCGGAGATTATTATGCCGCTTCCCTGTGAATAAGCATAAAGAGTAGTGTCCTTATAGATCACAACGTCGACAACCGAGGGAGATACTCTCTTTGCAACGCCCGTTGTTGTAAGCAGACCTGTTTCCTCGTCCTGATAATACTCGCTTTCAAGGGCTGGCTTGGGCTGGATCTGTATCTCAACGGTAGTTGTTCCTCTGTCCGAATCCGACTGCTCCGTATGGCTGACCGAATTGCTGTCAAGCGTTTCATCACCTGTTGAAGTCAGTATCAGCACCAGTATCACCGCAACAAAAAGCACCGCAATTATCGCAATGAGCAGGAAAATCCCCTTGTTGGACATTTTCTTCTTTTTTTCGGGAGGAGTATTCATTCCGCCTGCGCCGCCTGCGGAATACTGTGGCTGTACATTCTGTGCATATCCGCCGTTCTGCGGAACATAACCATAGCTGCCCGAATCGGGTCTGTAATTGGGATTATATCCGCCGTCGGGAGTATATCCTCCTAACGGAGTATTTCCTCCTGTCGGAACGCTCCTACTCGTTGGAGCACTCCCACTTGTCGGAGCATATCCTGCCGACGGAACATTTCCGCCCATAGGAGCACCTGCACCGTTATTGGGGAAATATCCCACTGCCTGCGGATTTCCCTGAACATATCCGCTCTGTGGAGCGCCGTTGGGAATATTATTGTTTGGAATATATCCCCCATTGGGAACATACCCGTTGGGGATATACCTGTTCTGGGGATAGGACGAGCTGCCGTAATTCTGTGAGTAATTCTGTGAGTAATTCTGTGAATACATCATGCCTGCGGGAGCATTTCCGTAACCCTGACCGTACATCGGCATACCCATATTCATATTATAATTCTGCCGATAATTGGGCTGATGATAAACGTCGGAAAAATCCTCTTCGGCAAAGGGGTCTTTTTCCTGCTTGATCTCAACATTTTCAAGTGTGTCGATTATATCGGGAGCAGGAGCTGTACTATCCGTATTATTTTCGGCATTTACACTTTGAGTATTATTCTGAACATCTGCATTATCCGCAGGATTTTCGGCAGGAGAGCCGCTTGTATTACTGCTAGTATTATCCTGATATTCCATACCCTGCGTATTATCATTCTGCTGAACATTATCCGCAGAAGCACCTGTGTTTTCGCTGTTAAATTCGTCCATAAACGATCCTTTCCGACCGCCGAAAAAATTTGCGGTCATAAGGGCATACCGCACAAGCCATGCAGGCCGCATTTATGCAGTACCGCCATAAAAATACAGGAGCCGAAGAAAACTCCGACTCCCCTTTATATTTAATAATGTATCATTCCCCGTCTCTGCTGCCGCTGTCGGAACGCTTCGGCGGCGGTGAGCCTGCGGGAAGAGTGAATTCAAATTCGGTATATTCATCAGGCTTGCTTCGCACAAGTATCGTTCCCTTATGCAGCTTGATGATCGAGCGGACAATGGAAAGTCCCAGTCCCACTCCCGTTTTATCTTTACCCCTGGATTCGTCTGTCTTATAGAATCTGTCGAATACCTTTGATATCTCATTGTGCTTGAGACCCTCGCCGGTATTTCTTATGCGTATCGCAACGAAGCCGCCCCTCTCCTCTGCGGAGAAGTCGATATTACCGCCCTCATTTACGAACTTCACGGCATTTTCCGTCAGGTTGTATATGACCTGCTGGGCAAGGTCAACATCTGCGTCAAGATAAAATCTCGGCATATCAAGACCCGTGATCTCCACCTTTTTGTCGGAGATGCGCTTTTCAAAAAGCAGAACGGTACGGAATATCAGCGCAGCGCCGTCAAAGCTTTCGGTCTGGAGCTGTATCTCTCCCGATTCATATTTTGAAATATTCAGCATGGAACGAACCAGACGTGCAAGTCTGTCCACCTCTTCGGAAACTATGCGCAGATAATATCTGTGCTGCGATTTGGGGATAGTGCCGTCAAGTATGCCGTCAACGAAGCCGCCGATAGTGGTCATAGGCGTTTTCAGCTCGTGCGAAACATTGGAAACGAAGCTCTTTCGGTTCTCCTCGATAGCCTCCAGCGAGGAAGCCATTTCATTCAGCGAATTGGCAAGATAGCCAAGCTCGTTCTGCTCGGTGATGTTTATTTTCTGTGAAAAATCGCCCTCACCGAAGCGCTTTGCCGCGATCGTCATTTCACTGATAGGCTTTACTATTTTCCTTATGGAATAATAAAGCACATGATATACCAGTGCAAGTATGATTATCGCTGCGATAAGATAGGAGACCAGCAGTGAGCGGAGATACGCACGCATCGAATCCGCAGACTGTCTTCCGAATACATAATATTCGTTTCCGTTGTATTTTATGCGGTAGCCCATATTCAGCCAAGTCCGATCGTAATATCCGCTCAGATTGCCCATTGAATATGTTCCCTCATTGTCTATTGAGGAAAGCGCCTCACGGGGTATGTTTTTCCCCTTATGAGTACAGGCTCCGCCTTCGGAACAGGCTCTTACGGCACCGCTGCCGTCCGCAAGGTAAAAATCCAGCCCGTAATGTTCGGAAAGGATCGAGAAATAATCCTCGCAAACGGAGAATATATCCTCGCTGCCTCCTGTTATAAGTCTTATCTCTGTAAATCGGAGAGCATCGTCGGTATACTTGGCAAGCTCATTTTTCCTGTCCTTCTGATATGTTTCAAGGGAAAGAAAAACATGGACCGCACTTACCAGAACGACCGCTCCCGCAATAATTGAAAAGCAAAGGTAAAGAAAGTGGGTGAAAATGCTTTTACGCATCTTCTTCCTCTGCCTCGAACTTATAGCCTACGCCCCAGACAGTCTTGAGCGCCCACTTGTCCGAAACATTTTCAAGCTTCTCACGCAGACGCTTGATGTGAACGTCGATAGTACGTGAATCGCCGTAATACTCAAAGCCCCAGACCTCATCAAGAAGCTGATCTCTTGTATAAACTCTGTTGGGGTTGGAAGCGAGGTAGAACAGAAGCTCCAGCTCCTTGGGAGGAGTATCCATTACCTTGCCGTCAACTCTAAGCTCATATCTTGTCATATTTACAACAAGCTTGTCGTACTTGACTTCCTTGACCTCATTATCGGGTGCGGACTGGCTGATTCTTCTGGAAACAGCCTTGATTCTTGCGATAACTTCCTTTGTATCAAAGGGCTTTACAACATAGTCGTCTGCGCCCAGCTCAAGACCGAGAACCTTGTCAAAAGTCTCGCTCTTTGCGGTTATCATGATTATCGGAACATTGGACTTCTTTCTGATCTCACGGCATACCTGCCAGCCGTCAAGACCGGGAAGCATGATATCGAGCAGTACAACATCGGGCTTGAGCGCATTGAACTTAACAACAGCCTCTTCGCCGTCATGGGAGATCATTACGCTGTAGCCGTCCTTTTCGAGATAAAGCTTAAGCAGCTCGCAGATGTTATTATCATCATCAACAACAAGAACTTTTCCGAGTGACATAATTTTATTCCTCCTGTTTTTAATTTATTTCAATAATAAAACGATCCTGATATTTTTACCTATTGTTATTCAAAAAAATGTAAACTTTTTCAGATAATAATATTATACAGCATATTACATCTATAATTATTATTTATTTATTAACAATACATGAATCAACGGTAAATTTCATAAAAAGTATTCTCAATATTTAAAGAATTATAAAAGTATATTCATTTTCGGGGCTTTGCCAAGGCTTTTTTATGTCTTGACAAGTGCCGAATATTGTATTATAATAATAACTGACCAAAGGTCACATTCTATGATACATATTATATAAGCCTATGATAAACCATTATAACACAAAAAGGAGAAAATGTCTATGAATATGAAAAAAATTCTTGCGGCATTATCCGCAGCAGTTATATGCGCATCGGCAGCGGCTCTTCCCGCAGGCGCCGAATTCGTTACCGAAAACGGAAAGACCTATTACACCGATGACAGCGGCAAAAAGCTTACCGGCATTCAGACTGTTGACGGCAAGAAATATTACTTCCGCAAAGACGGCTCCATGTATAAAGGTATGCTGAAGCTGAAAAGCGGAAAGACAATGCTTTTCAGAAGCGGCACAGGCGAAGCAGCCACAGGCTGGGTCAGAATAGACGATGAAAAGTATTACTTCGATGAAAACGGCTATATGCTTACGGGAAACCGTTTCATAGGAGACAAGATATACAAGTTTGAGGACACGGGCGAGCTTATCAAGCAGTCCAAGAACGAGCTTATCGAGGTGGACGGAAAGCTTTACCACACCGAGAAAAACGGAAAGCTGTCCTCGGGCATAACAAAAGTAAAGAATGAATATTATTACTTCGGCAAGGACGGTTATGCAATTTCCTGCACCGTTACCGAGGACGGCTATATATATGAATTCGACTGCGACGAGGGTCTTGTTTCAAAGACTGAAATTGTTACGGATTATTCCGACATAAAGATCAATGTAGGCTCTTTCGTGAACCCCGACACGAGCTTATACGGCTTCAAGGCAAAGAACAACGAAAAGGGCAGCTGCATGACATACAGCGGCTGGCTGAAGGTTCCATACAGCACATACAGGACCGTAAGCGTTTATGCGGAGCTGCTCAACAAGGACGGAGATATCATCGACGAGATATGCATGGTAAGACGTGCAAAAATAAATCTCAGCGGAGCATATCACATCGACAGCTACGTTTACACCTCCGAGCCTGTTTATGAAATAAGGTTTTCTTCTATAATTGTTAAATGATATATCCACCGAAACGGGCGGCTGCAATAATACAGCCGCCCGTTTTGCAGTTTGTCAATTTCAGAAAATTGAACCGTATAACAGTCCGTTGCTTGTTATGCACCATTTTCCGTCGATCTTATATACCGCTATGGTAGTCGTTGTCTTGTCGCTGTCGTCCCTGCCCTTGATCTGCATCTTGACCTTAAGCTCATAGCCTGCCGATACCTTGACCTTTTTGTCATAGGTATCCTCGATGCTGTCCTCCAGATCACGAAGGTCGCCCTTGGCTATTTTGTCCTTGCGTCTGATCTCATATGTTATTTTGAACTTACCGTATTCATCTTCAAGAGAATCATGCATTTCTTCGGCAATATCGTCAAAATCATAATAATCTTCGATCTCCCTTGCCTCATATTTCGGAAATGCATTTTTTATCATTCTGCCGTTGCTTGAAGATATGCCGTTGATCAGATTGTCCAAAGGCTTCTTATAAGGCGAACCGAATATCACCGATATAAGCACAATTACGACCACTGCTGCCGCAGCAGCAATACCTATCTTCTTAAAATCGGCTTTCTTCACCTTTTCCTGAAGCTCCTTGTTGTTTGCAAGTCCCGATGCGGACTCTTTGACGCTTTCGGCAGCGATCTTAACAGCATTCTTCACCGAGGCTGCTGCCGAAGCCGCCGCTTCGGAGACCTTGGTATCCTTTTTTGCACTTTCATCAGCCTTATCGGCTTCCTCCGTCTTATCCGACGAAGCTTCCGCAGGATTTTCGGCAGGTTTATCCTGCTCCTTTTCAGCATTAATATCAGCTTCCGCTTTTCCGCTGCACGCAGGGCATTCGGAAAGGGAATCTTCATATTCCATGCCGCATTTTTCACATTTTTTGCTCATTTTATCCCCCTGAGGTCATTTAAGGAACCGCTTATCAAACTGCTTCATGACGCCTCTGTCACGGATTTTCGTGCGTCTGAAACGATGCCTTCGGCTTTGATCGGCGCTACCTTAATGTTATTCATAATCGGAAATTGTAATATTATAGTTGCCAACATTTTTTGAACGCCACTTTTCGGTAATCGTATCCGCCGTCATTGTAAGAAGCGAATCGTCCCAGTAAGCACCGTTAATGGTGGTATAATATACCGTGCAGTTCTTATTCTCTGCTTCGGAATAATTCAGAGTACCGTCGGCATTTACGGCAAAATTCTGTATGTAAGTCTCGGCAAGCAGAGTTCCCGATGCAAGCTTTCCTACCTCTACGGTATCATGGGTGCTGCCGTCGCTTTTGCCCGTTTTCTCGGCTGTGACCTTTATCTCCCATACGACCAGATGATTGTCTTTTATCCATGTGGAGTTGTCCTTAGGAACAAAATACATCTTCTTTACAGGGGTTATGTCTATTTTTGTGATCTTGTATTCGTCGCTTGATTTAACATTCTTAAACAGTGACCTTCCATGTATAAGACTGCCGACATAATAATTCTCTCCTGCGATCTTGCTTTCGATAAGATCCTTGAAATCATTGTCAAGATCGGTAAAGTCTATATCCGTATCATCGGAAGGATAATACGGTGCGCCTTCAATGGTATAGTTCTTTTCCTCCTGAGTGAAAACAATGCCGTTCTCCTCTGCCTTAGATTCACTGTAAGAAGCCGTTACGGTAACATTTTCACCGTTTGAAAGACCGCTCTGGCTTGCTCTGAAATCAACATTGTTGCGAACAAATTCATCACAGCCCGTTGTATCAAAGGAAACGCTTACCTCGGGTGCGATGCCTTTATAATCAAGAACAAGTCCCTCGAACGGGTCTATCGTCTTGCCCTCTTCAAGTCCGCTGACGGTAAATTCCTTTGTTTCGGGGCTTAAAACATAGCCCTCCTGCAAGAGAAGCTCTTCATTGCTGCACTCGGCACGGAGTGTTATCGTATCGCCGTTGGCAACGGTTTCGGGAGCATTCTCGACCTCATAGCTGATATAATAGGAGATATCATCCGACTTCACGCCAGAAGTGTCGATATCATATCTTCCCTTCGGAGAAAAGCCCGTGAACTTTATGTCAACGCCCTCAAAGGGATCGTATTCCTCAGCTTCCTTAAGATCCTCCACTTTATATTCAAACTTGTCCGATTTGAACATAAAGTTGCCGTCCTCCTTGGCATCGTCCGCATCATAATCAACGGAAATCTCTATAACATCGCCGTTGGTCAGGTTTTCAAGCTTGTCCGAGGTTATCTCAAACTTTACGGAATCAGCCAGTTCCATTGCTGCGGCACGTTCCTTTTTGCTGCTGTCATCGCCGAGAGCGTCAATAACATCGTCCTCAAGGTCGGAATAATCCACGTCAAGACTGACCTTTCCGTAGCCGTCCGCACCATTTACATTTATCTCCACATAATCCGCAGGGTCAAGCCTTACGGTACCGCAGGCGGTAAGCAGCGTACATACGCCGATAACGCTTACTGCGGGGCAGATTATTTTTTTGATCTTCAAATTCAGTATCCTCCGAAAAAATTGTTTATCCTTTGCTTTTCTGCTCAGAATTCCTTATTGCGCTTCATCTGAATAAACTTTACAATATCCATAGGAAGAACAACCAGTCCCACAATAGATGAAGCGATAAGCTTTATGCTAAAGCAGATGAACCAGCCGAGTCCTGTTCCGAGAAATGGGACCCCGCCGAAAAACTTTGTCATAACTCTCCAGCCGCTGGGAATTAAAAAATTAAACAAATTTACCGTTTTCTATCCCTCAAATCCGAAACGCCAAACTGCTTATTCGACCTCAATTACAACGGTCGCAATGACCTTTCCCCCGCTCTTTGCGGTAAGAGTAGCCGTGCCCTCGCTCTCTGCGGAAACTCTGCCCTTGGAGCTTACCTTTGCAACAGACTTCTTGCTTGATGTCCATTTAACTTCCTTTTCCTTGCCGGAAACGAGTGCGCCCAGTGAGATCTTGTCGCCCTCGTCCATTGTGATCTTAATAGTTGCATTTGAAGACGAGCTGCTTACAGAAGATGAAGAACTGCCGCCGGGTGTTGTCACATTATATACACATTTGCCATAACCCTCACGCTGAAGAAGCTGAATATAATACGTCCCCGGCTTAACGGTATATGTAAGATTAACCTTGCAGCTTTCTGTGCTTTCATTCCACAGCAATTTATGTGAAAATGTTGTATTTGCATCATAACTTCCTGTCTTTTGATCCTTTTCATCATACTCTACTTCCTTGCCGTCTTGGTCATAAACATGAAAAACTACCAGTCGCATATCATATGATGTTACACTTATTTTCATTGTGCCTGATTTACTAACCTTGATCTTACGGTTACAGGTCTTGTTCTTTTCCGAAAAATTCACAGCATATGATTTACCTGATTCTATTGATGTTGCCGATGTAAAAATGCTTTCCGCTCCTGCAGGCACGATGCACATCACAACTGCCATTGCAGCTGCAATAACGACTGCGACCAATTTCGATAATTTTTTCATACTGTTACCCTCCACAAAATATCCTTTTTGATTTTTTGTTTTTTCATATTGCTTCCGATACCGTTTCAGGAAATATTTCGCAGACAATACCGTGCAAAATTATCCAAAAGACGTTATTTTTCGCCAATATGAATTTTCTTTATCATTTTATCAGACGAATTTTAACAAAAAAAAAAAAAAAAAAACAGTGAACAATTTGTAAAAGAGACGGAAAAATATGCAAAATTCGCTTTATTTTTGCATAAACTTCTCCAAACGCAAAAGGCTGCGCACTTATGCACGCAGCCTTAAAATTATCTCTTTTTATCATTCACACTCAAAATCACTTATGATACTTTCCGCCGCCGTTAATCATAAATCCGCGGTAGAGCTGTTCCAGCAGCATTATCCTTGCAAGCTGGTGCGGAAATGTCATTTCCGACATTGAAAGCCGCATATCCGCAAGCTTTTTTATCCTTTCGGCAATGCCGTAGGAGCTGCCGATGATGATGTTCAGCGTACTTTTTCCGTTTACGGGTATCATCTCCAGCTGCTTTGCGAACTTCTCCGAGGAAAGCATTTTTCCCTCGATGCACATTGCGATATTATAGCAGGCGGAGCCCGATAGCTTCTGCTCCATTGCCTTTGCTTCGTTTTCCAGTGCGGCGGCTATCTCCTTTTCCGACGGCGAATCGGACAGTCTGCTTTCCGCAAGCTCGATGATATTCAGCCTGCAAAAAGCACTTAGCCGCTTTGAATATTCGGCAGCCGCCAGCCTTAAATATTCCTCTTTCAGCTTTCCGACGGTTATTATATTTACATTAAGCATTTTCTACTTCCTCATTTTAAATTTTAGGTCGCCTCTAAAAACCATAGTGCCTCAGATGCGCAGTCAGATTTTTCGTCAGATTGTATAGAAATTTCGCAGGCATACTGTCGTATGTCAAGAAATTTATGTGCAAGATGACGGAAAATCTGCAAGCAGATGAGGTACTAAGGCTTTAGCCGGTGGTTTTTAGAGGTGACCTTTATCTTGAAGCTGCCGTGACAGTCTCGGACGCTTTCGACTGCGATGCTGTTGTTGTGGTTTCCGTAGGAGTTTCGATAGTTGGTGCGGTGAATATAGCAGTCGTCTCCGAGGGGACCGTTGTTTCGGGTGCGGAAGTGACGGACGGTGCTTCCGATGATACGGAAGTCCCCGAGGGTGATGTTGTCACCGAGCTGTCATTTCCCGTAATGCAGAAGCAGCTGAACCGAACGCTTATTCCCTGCATTTCCAATCCGCAGAGGGAATTGTCCGCCTTATTGTACAGCAGAGTATATTTTCCGCCGTTATATGTTCCGTACCAGCAGAGATCTGTCTCCGTCTCCGAAAATGTCAGTCCGTTTGCATCGGCAGCCGCATTGTCAAGTGCGCCGAATACCGACATGAACGCCGCCTTTGAGGGTATCTTCTCCGTTTCAAGGCGGAAGTTCAGATCACCCAGCGAGGCGGTTATCCCCTCTTCGCCCAGAGCTATCTTCAAGCCCGACACAGTCTCGGGTGCGGACAGCTCCAACTCCCACATTCCGCCGCCAAGACGGGACATTTTTCCGCTGTATACCAGCTCTTCCTCATCATCGTTTCCCGCAACGGTGATCTCGGCGTCCGCAGTATAAAGCTTGTCAATGCCGTTGGGCACGGAAGATGACGTACTCACCGACGGAAAAGCACAGCCGCAAAGCAATACGGCACTTCCTGCCGCCGACAGCATACATTTCATGATACGATCAAATATTTTCATAGTCTGCCCTCCGTAATAATTTGACAGAGGGCACAGCCTTTCTATGCCCTTATCTGTCCGCTTCTCTGAACACAAAGGGCAGCTCGGCAATAACATCTGAGGGGAGCATTCCCGTCTGCGAAAGTCTTTCGGCAGCACGGTCAGCCGCTCTTCCGTGGATATACGCCGCACACGCCAGCGCTTCGGCAGCAGGCACTCCCATTGCCATTATCCCCGCAGCGATGCCTGTCAGCACATCTCCGCTGCCGCCTCGGGCAAGTCCCGCATTTCCCGTGAACGAAACATAAGCCGAATCATTCCCGACAACAAATGTGGGCACGCCTTTGGCAAGTATGACCGTTTCATACAGCGAGTTGAATCTCTGCGCAGCGCCCAGCCTGTCGGCAGTCACCTCCGAGGTGGGTATGCCCAGCAGCCTGCCCAGCTCGGCAGGGTGAGGAGTTACCGCAGCGCCGCCCTTTGCGTTTCTGATAATATCTATGCAGGGGGCGATGCAGTTTAGACCGTCAGCATCAATAAGCAGCGGAACTTCCGACCGCATTATAAGCTCTTTTACGAGCTTTTTCGTATCGTCGCACACGGAAAGTCCGCAGCCCACGGCAGTGATCGTTGACCTGTTCATCTCGGAAACAAGCACATCGGCATTTTCATAGGCTATCGCTCCGCAGGGAGCTGCTTTCAGCGGCAGCAATGTACACTCGTGAATGCCTGCGGCGGCAGTATCAACAACACTGTCCACTCCCGCAAGCTTCACAAGCCCCGCTCCGCTCCTGAGTGCGGCAGCTGTCGAAAGCACAGCCGCTCCGGGCATAGTCCTGCTGCCTGCGATGTTCAGCAGCTTTCCGAAAGTTCCCTTGTGGGAATCATATGCACGCTTTGGGATCACCGACTTAACAAATTCAATATCAACACGCCTGATAAGTCCGCTTACGGAGCCTGTGCAGGCACGGGGAATGCCGATATCCACCGTTGTGACCTCTCCGCAGTATTCTCTGAGGGGCAGCATGGCTGTGCCTATTTTTTCCACGCCCATAGAAACAGTGTATGCACAATGGAGCATTCCGTCGGCGGCAGTACCCGTAAGACCGTTTCCGCCCGAGGGGATATCCACGGCTATTTTCAGCGCAGGACACTTTTCGGCAAATTCAAATATCTCACGAATGTCGTCGGGCAGAGAACCGTGGAATCCCGTGCCGAAAACGCAGTCTGCGATAACGGCACTGTCACTTATAATGTCACGGACAGCTTCCTTTCCGTCGGCAGGGAGAACTACAGGGATAACACCGTGGGCAACCATGTCACCCAGCTCCTTGGCGGCAAGATCCGTGCCTGCGTCGCTGCACATCATGACGCATCGGACGGAAAGACCCGCATCGGCGAAATTCCTTGCTATAACATATCCGTCGCCGCCGTTGTTGCCCTTTCCGCAGAGAATGCATACTGTGCCCGAGATGTTGTTTTCGTGCATTTTTTCGAGTATGAATGCCGCTGCGGCACTGCCTGCGTTTTCCATGAGACGATAATATCCGACGCCTGCTTCATCGGAGCGTTTTTCAAGCTCTTTCATTTGTCGGGGAGTGATGTAATATTTTTCGGACATAGAGCCGCCTCCTGTAAAAATCGGCGATAAAACGGAATGCCGTTCTGTCGCCGAAAAAAAGTAAAACTATTGTTATGTAGCCCAGGTATAAAAGTTTCGTCCACCTTTTCAAAGGTGGCGGGTTCCATAGGGCAGAGCCCTTGGCGGGAATCCAAAGGGCAGAGCCCGTGGTCGCACTCCGCAGAGTGCGAAATCCCCTTTTCCGAGAAATGCGTAAGCATTGCGAGGCTGCAATATAATATTATATAGTAACCAAATCAGTTCTTGTTAAAGAACACAACAGTAGCATTTGCATAGCTTCGGCAGTGAGAAACGCTGAGGGTCATGTTGCAGCCCTTGGCTGCGAAAGCCAGCTTTGCCCTGCCCGAAAGACTGATGTAGGGCGTGTCCATGTAATCTTTCAAAACGGATATTTCGTTCAGATGACAGCCCCTAAAATTGTAGCCCATAGCCTTGCCGAAAGCAAGCTTTGCACAGAAGCATTCGGCTATGATATTCGGAGAAAAGCTTTTTCCCATAAGGAACTTCAGCTCCTGCGGAGAGAAAAGTCGTGACAGGAATTTCGGGTTTTTAAGACTCTTTTTTATTCTGTCTGTTTCAATGATGCTCGTGCCAACGTATAAATTATTCATGCGGCTGCCCCTTAAAAATTATTTTTCCCGTCACCATAATATAACCTATAAAAAAATGACCTTGTATATGCTTTAAAATATGTTACTTTTCAAGAAGCTTTCTGCGCTTGTAGTCCGCTTTTACGGGCCCCGGGAGGAATAATTCTATCCCCTCAACGATCTTCTCATCGGGGGTGAATATCACACGTACATTTCCCAGAGTATTGTGTTTCAGATCGCAGAAATACTCGCCCTCTCCCGAGTTGTCGGAAGCCTGAACGATAGTGTAGTCGCTGCCCACTGCGGGAGCGTCCGCGATCTTTCCGAAATTCTCAAAGGTCTTGATGCCCACGGTTATAAGACGCTTTCTTTTGCGCTTGCCCATGATCTTGTCAATGTCGATCTCATCGTTGGTGAGAATATACTCATACTCAACCCCGATGCCCGACATAAGATAAAAACCGCCGTAGAAAATTCCTATCACAAATACAATATGAAAAGGGAACGCCCAGCTTGGCAGAAACAGCACTACCGCCGCCGACAGAACAAGACACAGCAGAGCTATGCCGATGTTTTTTGCGATATCGGCACCGCTGCTTCTTCTCGTTACAAGACATTCGTGAAAACTATCCATTATTTTATGACCTTTCCTTTCCGAAGCACGAAAAATATGTATCGGCTTCAATCGAATAAGGCTATTATAACATATACAAAATGTTTTTTCAACAAAATTTTGCCCCTATTTTAAAGTATTTGTGTGAATAAATAATAAATCCGTGCCCCGACGAATATGCTTACATGAAAAGGAGTGATCGGGATATGAGCAACAAGCTGCACAGCATGATACTTGAGGACAGACGGAAAATGACCCTTTCGGGCGTGAACGACATGGAAAGCTTCGACGGCGGAAAGCTGATAGTCTACACCTCCGCAGGCATTCTCACCCTTACGGGAAGCGACATGAAAGCCGAAAGTTTCAGCGTCGAAACGGGCGAAATGACTCTGACGGGCGAATTTGACAAGATATCATACAGCGACAGGGACAGGCAGACCCGAACAGGCTTCTTCGGAAGATTATTCAGATAAGGAAAGGACTGACGCTATGTTCCGCAGCGGACTTGAAAGCTTTCTCACAGTTCCCCAGCAGGTGATAATGTTTCTCTGCTCGGTGCTGCTGGGAATAGGACTTGGCATAGTATTCGATATTTTCAGAGTTATAAGAATTATTTTCCCTCCGAGCCGAAAAAAACTGCCGACTGCGTTAAGTGATTTCCTTTACAGTATTATATTCGGGCTGGCTGTTTTCATATTTTCCGCATCTGCGGGAAGAGGAGATGTCCGATCATTCTATGTAGTGGGAGCGCTGCTGGGGACTATACTATATATGTTCACTGCGGGGAACACCGTCACGGGGATAATTTCCGCAGTATGCGGCTTTATCGGCAGGATCATCACAAAGCTGCTGCCGAAGAAAAAGAACAGCGATCAGACCGAAAACAGCGCCGATTTGAAAGAAACGTAAAATTCAAACGTTTAAAATTGGTAAATGTGCTAAAAAATATGCCAAAATTAAAATAAGTTGGAAAAATCCCTTGAAAAAGTTAGCCTTGTTGGTGTATAATATAAAAGTTGAAAAGTATATCCGCACGAAAAGGAGGTATAATATGAGCCGTGCAAACAGACCCTCTCAGCAGAGAGGCGGCACTTACAAGCTTAAAAAGCAGAAGAAGAGAAACGGACCCGTTATGAAGCTGATAATCGGAATGGCGTCCGCTGCCGCACTGTCCTACTGTGCATACTCTATTATTACCGACAGAGCCGACATTGCCCAGAAGCAGGCAGTGCTGGACGGTCTTTATCAGGAGGCTGAGGAGCTTCGTGCAGAGAATACCAGCTACGAAAGCATAATTAACGAAGATGACGAGCGGGCATATATGGAACGCATAGCAATTGATGTTCTCGGTTATGCATATCCCTCAGAACGACGTTTTTATGACACAACAAGAAGTTAGTCTGCCGCTGACTGACATATCACATCTGCGGGACTAACGATTCAGGAGGATTTATATTTAATGCAGCCGGATGTAGGAAAAATTTATGAGGGTAAAGTTACCGGGATAACAAATTTCGGTGCGTTCGTGGAGATCGAGCCGGGGGTCACGGGAATGGTTCACATTTCCGAGGTAGCAAATACATTTGTAAATGAGATCAGTGAGCATCTGACGATAGGTCAGGAAGTCAAAGTCAAGGTCCTTTCCGTAAACGACGACGGGAAGATATCTCTTTCCATCAAAAAGGCAATGGATAATCCCCAGCCCCAACGCAAAGACTTCAGGCAGCGCAGGGAGGGCGGTCCCAGAAATGACCGCAGCGACCGCAGACCCGCACAGGGTCAGAGCAGAGGTCCGAGGCAGCCTATCCAAGAGAAAGTGCCCCAGACAAAGGAAGCCGCTTTTGAGGACATGATGAACAAATGGAAGCAGCGTTCCGACGAAAAAATGGGAGACATCAAGCGCAACATGGACAGCAAGAGGAGAAACACTTCCAGACGCCGCGGCGGCGGTAACTGAGGGATTTCATCTTCTTTATAATTTATTGGAATATTTACGGAGCCGTATCTTTTTTATGGGTATGGCTCCTTTTTTGTTGCATCTGTTTTGTTCTTTATTTATTGTGTTTGCTGTTCGTTTATAAAGTTTTGTAGTATGGTTTGCAACCATAGAGAAAGCGGAGGTTCCGCCTCCGGCGGGCAGAGAGATGAACCAAAAGGGGCGGTAATAATAAATCGACACAAAAATCGGGCGCCGCCCCTTTAGGTTCTCTCTCTGCACTCTCTTTCCTTATCCCCCGCCCGATTTTTGAAAATCCGCTTATTAAATACTCTTTAGATTTAGTATTGCCGACGGCTCATAAAACGCTTTCAATTTCCTATTTCAGTCGTTGCGCTCAACCGTCGGCTATTTGGTATAGGAATTGCTTCAAGTTATTAATTATTGTTGTTATTCTCTATCTTCATGTTTTCCGACGGGTCGCTTAGTGCTGATAGATTTACGTAATCGTTACTATTTAAACTAAGCGACCCGACGTGTAAATTGAAGTAACAAAAAGAAAAGCCGATAATTTCAACATTTAAGGTTGAAACTATCAGCTTTTACGTCGGTTGAGCGCACCATGGAAAACAGTAAATGATAAGCGTTGCACGAACCGTTACTATAATAAATCTAAAGAATGAGCAATATCTGGGCGTGCAAAAATCGAGGCGGAGGTGAGGATGGGTAAGGAAAGAGAGTGCAGAGGGAAAACCTAAGGGTAAG
>CAKSKG010000024.1 GCA_934464775.1 uncultured Oscillospiraceae bacterium | reverse complement strand
TGCTCGGTGAGCTTGAGATAATGTATCCGGACAGGCTGAACTGATGCCGCCGCAAAATATCCTGATTTCACTGCGCTTCGCTCCGTTGCATCAGGATATTTTGCATCGGGAGCTTGACAAACGGCAGTATTCAATTTATACTGAAAAAGGAAAGAGAGCGACCGATCAGCCGCTCTTACCACAAAGTCATTTTTCTGCGGTTGATTGTTTTTACAGAGATTTTTTCGCAGAGCCATAATACGGATTGACATATCTCCAAGAATTCAAAACACATTTGAAATTCAACCTCTTCGTTGGAAGGTTGAACGGACTTTCTCATGGTTTCAGGGTTCACGCCGCCTTTCAAAAGACTATGAGATAAAAGCTGTTCACGCTGAAACTATGTGTATTATTTCGCATATCCACACGCTTTTGCGTAGATTTTGATTCTATGTGGACGGGTTCTGAGTGTAATGACACATATTGCTCCTCCTGTTTCTGGTTGTGTAGTTACTCCCATTATAACACGAGTTGCTTTATGTGTCATTATTATTTTTTCGGGTGTTGCACTTATATTGTAAATCTATCAATATATTATTAAGCGTGACAGCTTATTGACTGTCACGCTTTTTTATCCGATGTTGCATTAATTGATTTGATATGCTATAATATTATCTGCACGGATAACTGTCGCAAAATCTTAATTTATCGGGGTGATATCATGAATGCCGAAGATAAAGTATTCAAAAATATTGACATAAAATTCAGCATAAACGGCTTCATGTTTCATGCTGTAAACATAAGTTCAACAACAATGGTACGGAACATTCCGCTCCACAGCCACGGCGTCGGCTGCTACGAGGTCCATTATATCTCCCACGGACACGGCTTTCTGAAAGTAAACGGTGCGGAGTATGAGCTTACTCCGAATACGCTGTATATTACGGGGCCGCTTGTGCCGCACTCACAGTTCACCGACAAAAATGACCCAATGCACGAATACGGGATCTATCTCAAAACGGACGAAACCGCACGCTCCGACTCAAATGATATAATTTCGGCGTTTTTATCGCAGGACTTCTGGATAGGACAGGACAGGCAGGAGCTGATGATACTGTTCGGAAAGCTGTTCTCGGAACTGGAAAACCGCTCCGATGGCTATACGGAAATGCTTCGGCTGTTATTTTCCGAAGCTGTTATTTCAATTGCAAGGAATTACATAAAAAGCTCGCCGTACAAAAGCGAATTTTCATCAAATACATTTGAGCGCACCAGCCTTACAATGGAGGAATATTTTCTGTACGAATACCGCACCGCCTGCCTTGAAGAGTTATCGCAGCGGCTCGGACTAAGCATGAGGCAGACACAGCGGCTGATTCGGAAATATTACGGCAGCAGCTTCAGCCAAAAAAAGACGCAGGCAAGAATGTCCGCCGCACAGCTGCTCCTTGCCGATGATACCCTTTCTCTTTCGGAAATTTCCGAACGGCTGGGCTATTCATCGCAGGAATATTTCACCTCCGCATTTAAAAGCTATTATAAAATTTCTCCGGGAAAATACAGAAAAACGGCAAAATTATAAAAATGCGACATTTTGCATATAAAGTGGTCATTATATGCTCTTGCTTTACAAGAAGAAAAACCATATAATTTAATAAGCATATAAAGAAAAATATCGGCATATGCCGAGGACTATGGAGAAATGAATTATTATGGTACTTATGCTTCTTGTAGTGCTGTGCTACACTATCACATCGCTGAATGACAAATACGCCGTCACAAAGGCGGGAATGAACGGCAGTCAGATGACATTTATAATGGCTGCGGCAACGTCATTTTTTATGCTTTTCACACTTCCCTTTTCGGACAGAACATTTCATGCAACGCCGCTTTCGTTTTTGTTCATCATACTTCTTTTCATCTCAAAGCTGCTGGAATTTCAGATGTCCGCAAAAATACTTGTGGATATGTCCGCATTTGAATTAAAGGCATGGCTCGGAATATGCCTGTTCATGTCATATTTCACCGATGTTTTCCTTGGAAAAGCAAGCTTTTCGGTTGTAAAGATACTTTTCATTGCAATAACCGCAGCGGGACTTATCCTCATCGCACGTTCGGGAAGAAAGACCGTAAATTATAAGAAGATAGTTGTTCCCCTTGTATTATATCTCCTTTCAAGATACGGCTACGGCATCGCAGTTACATGGATAAACAAGGAAGGCTGCATTTCCTCGGACATGGCGCTTTTCATGGCACTTATACTTCTTGCCGTTGTGCTTGCTCCAAAATCGGGTATCATCGGTCTTGTTAAGGAAAAGCCAAAGGAAACCGCAATAGTTGCCCTTGCGAAGATCCCGAATGCGCTGGGTCTTATGCTTGAAAATGCGGTTATTGCCATAAGCCTTACAAACGATTCATTTATTCCGCCTATGATACTGGTAACTATCCTTATCATAGATCTTTTCAAAAAGACGGCCCGTCCAACAGGACTTAACCTTGCGGGAAGCATAGTCTGCGCAGTGGGAATTTTCGGATTCCAGCTTTCGGCTCTGTTTGTGGGTGCATAAGCATAAACATATAAACTGCGGTACAGCTGTGAAAATGCAGCCGTACCGCAGTTTTTTTATCCCTTGACAACACCAATTGTAAACAGCCTTTTCACAGGCTCGGTAAGCTCCTGCTGTGCTGACATTACCGTGTCGATGTCCTTATAGGCAAAGCGTGATTCCTCCGCAACGTCAGATTTTTTGTTCTTTCCGAGAACAACATTGTTGGCTTTAAGATCGTTTATCACCGTATCGACCGCAAATTTCTGCATTGCGGCAGTTCTTGAATACAGTCTGCCTGCACCGTGAGACGATGACATAAAGCTTTCGGGATTGCCCTTTCCCCTGACGATATAGCTGTACGATCCCATTGAACCGGGGATTATGCCCATTTCACCCTCTCTTGCACTTATAGCTCCCTTGCGGTGAACAAAAACATTCTTTCCGTAGTGATTTTCCAAAGCCGCATAATTGTGGTGACAATTTATCTCATCGGAAAAATGAGCCTCCGTGCCTGTGAATTTGGATACATATGTGCCGAAAATATCCTTGACCTTTGCAAGCATAGCGGCTCGGTTCTCATAAGCAAAATCCATTGAGAGCCGCATCCAGTTAAGATATCTCCTGCCCTCATCGGAATCCGCAGGAAGAAAAGGCAGGCGCCATTCCGAGGGAACGGCACTGTGCCACTTTTCGTTAAGCTCCGCTGCTATCCTATTGAAATGCTCGCATACCCTGAATCCGAAATTTCTGCTTCCCGAATGGAGCATTATAGTGCAAAGACCGTTTTCATCTTCCTGAAGCTCGATAAAGTGATTTCCGCCGCCCAGCGTTCCTATCTGAAAATATCCGTCGTCAATATTGTTTATAAGCTCGGGGTCGTTTTCATATTTTGAAAGCTCCTCCTTTGCACTGTCAAGTACCGCCGAGGGCTGAACCGTTTTATAATGTGAAAATCCCGTAGGGATATTTCTTAGGATATTTCCTATTATCAGCTGCAAAAGCGTTCCGCTCCCCGTTATTGTTTCACGGAGCAGCGCAACAGGGATATCCGTCTGAACAAACGCCATTCCGCAGCCGATATCAACTCCCACCGCATTTGGGATAACCGCACCGTCACAGGCAACAACTCCGCCTATGGGCATACCCTTTCCCGTGTGAGTATCGGGCATAAGCGCCGCCCACTTATATGTAAAGGGCAGCATTGCGATATGCTCTGCCTGTTCAAGACAGCTGTCCTCGATAGTATCCCTTTCAGCCCATATCTTTATAGGGTATTTGTCATTTACATTGTGTACGAACATAATATCATTTCCTTTCGTCATTTATTTCTTTCGATGATCTGATTATAACGCATATACTGCATTCCGTCATTTAAAAAAGTCTGCGAAAACTATCCGCCGTATTGATTTTGAGAATTTTATATGATATCATAAAAATACAAAAAGGAGTGACACTATGAAAACATCTGATATTATCAACAGACTTTTCGGCAAAGAGCTGCAATATAGTCATAAAGATCTCAAGGAGCTTATCGAAGGAAAAAACTCGCACCTTTATTACGCATTCTGCGGAATGAATACATACAATGAACGTGAAACAGAATTATTCGGAAAAGCCTGCACACGTATCGTCGGCGGATTCGGAGGCAGAGAGCTTGCCGATCGTCTTGCATTTTTCCGAGCAGGCTGTTATCTCTTTAATAACGTAAGCAAAAATGATATTGTCCGTACCAAAAAAATATGCGGAGGATATTATCCCAATATTCTTGCGGTGGGAATGTGCAGTTCCGACGGATATATCCGTATGTATTCGGCAGAGCTTATTGCCGATTATCCGCAGCATCTGCCGCTGATGGCTTATACATTCAATGACTGGGTGCCAAACGTGCGCCGTGCGGCTGAAAATTCATTCATGACAGCCGTTAATAATGCGGACACCGTATCTGCGGCATTGGCTTATGCCGAACTGTACGATCTTCAAAAAGCCGGACGAAGAAGCAGCAATGCTCTTGCAGATGCGGAAAATATACTCCGCCGCAGGCTTACGGAAGAATTCAAGCCCGATCATGCCGATCGTCTGGCACAGAAATATAACAGTGAAAGAGCTTTCCATGCGCTTATTTCGGATAAGGTGATCTCACGGGAATGTGCGAAGCACATTATTGAGCTGCAAAACTATCCTATAAGCTTAGAGCTTATGTATATCAGAAACTATGATATCCCATTTGAAGAGCTTATTGAATATACGAACAGCAGAAAAAACTCTCTGCATTCGGCTGCCGCACAAAAGCTTATTGATACATACGGTCTTTGGGACGGTGCGGAAACACTTCTTGCAGACAGAGTACATTCGGTAAGAGAGCTTATGCAGTATTATTTTCGGAAGCGGCGTCCCGAATTTGATATGGAAGAATATTATAAGAGTAAGCTTCCAAATCCTGCCGCAATAATGGGGCTGGGTGAAATACACAGCACCGATACGGAAGAGATTGCACTGAAATACATTGATTCCGAGAATGCAAGGACCGCAGCTGCCGCAGTATATGCCTTATGCAGCTATTCGGATGACAAATACAGCGAGTTTTTCTTTAAAATGCTGCCCGACATCCGACTGAAAGCCGCAAAAGCAGCATTCAGAGCGCTTATGATAACCAATGCCTATATCCCGCAAAAAACATTATATGAAAATATCCTTGAAAACAGGGATAATTCACGGCTGTGCATACGTTATGCTTCACTGCTGTGCCGTCCCTCACAGGGCATATGGGAGGCAATGCCCTATCTCATCAGACTGTACAGCTTCCCCGAAGAAAAAGTGCAGGCGCTTGTACGCAGGGCAATAGAAAAAAGAGGTCCGTATTTTACGGGCGGCGATGCTCTCAGAAACGAGATAAGGCTAAGTCTTTCGGAATCGGAAAACTTTTTTTCATACAGCATTCAAAGAGATATATTATTTCAGATAGAACGGACGTGATACAATGAGCGGCTTTTCGGAGCTTATCAAAAACTTTGACAAAACGAGAGACTACATCAGAGATTTTTTCATCTACGGCTTCAAGGTAAGAAATGAATTTACAGGCAAAAGCTCCCGAACCTATGACGACGAAAAAAGACGTGCCGAAAGCTGGCTGGGAGATATTTTCAGATATGACAGCACCCCAAGGGGCAAGCAGGTCTCTATCACCGTTGACTGCGGTCATATAAGCGAAAATCCGCTTTACAGCGCATTTTATTCCAAAAGCTTTACCGACAACGATATAAAGCTCCACTTTATGCTTGCGGATATTCTTGACGGTCAGCTCCTTAACGTCCGTGAGATAACCGAAGCTCTGAACAGCCGCTTCGGTCAATGCTTCGATGAACAGACAGTCCGCAACAAGCTTAAAGAATATGTCACCGAGGGAATTATCCTGCTTGAAAAGAAAGGCAGAAGCGATCATTTCACTCTATCGCAGGATACGGTGCAGAGCTTTTTCGGACAGTATGAAGGGCTTAACAGTGCCGTAAAATTTTTCTCGGAGGCTTCCGAATTTGGAGTTGTGGGAAACAGTCTGCTGAAAGCCGCCGATATTAAAAACGATATTTTTCTGAACAAGCACAATTACATAGTCCACACCCTCGAAGATGCTGTACTGCTGGATATTCTCAGGATAATGGAAGAAAAACGGTCTGCAATGCTTTATAATTTCGGAAAAAACGGCAGAGCCTCGGAAATATCCGGCGTGCCGCTGAAAATATGCAGCTCCGCCCAGACAGGACGGAGATATGCCGTAATATATATCCCACGCTATAAGCGCTTCAATTCATTCAGGCTGGACTATATAAAAAAGGTTCAGCCCCTTGAGGTCTGCGCCGAATACGATAAATACCGTGAAGCTCTTTCCCGATGCGAAAGCAAATGCTTCGGCATTTCATTCGGCGAAAGAAGCGGCGACGGAATGGGCGGCAGCTTCCGCATGGTGCTGAAAATAGACGAAAAAACAGAGGGCTTTGTCCTTGAAAGGCTTATTCGTGAAAAACGCTGCGGAGAAGTAAACAAGATCGGTGACGGATTGTTTGAATACACCGCCGAGGTTTTCGACATCAATGAAATGATGATGTGGGTCAAGACCTTTATCGGCAGGCTAGTTTCTGCGGAATGCTCAAATCCGCAGATAATGCGCAGACTGTATTCGGACATTTCCCGAATGAAACACATTTACAGCAGAGAGGAGTAAAATTCATGAAGCTGTTCTCGGAGATATACGGAACATACTTCCGCTGTGCGGAAAAAATATTGTCACAGGGTGAGATAACGGAAAAAGATATCCGAAAAACAGTTTCGGAAAATGCTTTCAGGGATTCACTGCTTTTCATTCCCGACAAGCTTATTCCCGACAGCAGCGGCAATTCGCCGTGGGGACTTCTGAAACGGACGGAAAACGGAAAGCTCCGCTCCGTACTGTCCAAAGCTCCGCCGAAAACAGCAACATCACTCCAGAAAAGCTGGCTGAAAGCAAAGCTCACTGACCCGAAATTCAGACTTTTCCTTTCCGACGAAGATTTTTCGGCTCTGTCAGAGCGGCTAAAAGATGTGAAGCCGCTGTATGATGCGACTTTCTTCCGTGAATTTGACCGTTTTTCGGACGGAGATCCTTATACCGACCCTCATTACAGAGAGATATTCGGCACGGTTTTGAAAGCACTGCGTGAAAAGGAGCTTCTGACTGTTGAGGTAAATTCACGCAGAAATGCAAGAGTCACAAAAAAGATCCTGCCGCTGAAAATTGAATATTCCCGCAAAAATGATAAATTCAGGCTGTACTGCACGGCATATCCGCAGAAAAAAGCATACCTCTTCAATATCGGCAGGATAAAAAGCGCTGTTCCCACAGGAAAGCACATCATTTCGGAAAACAACATGGACGAATATTTCCGCAGCATTCGCTGTGAAAAACCCGTTACCGTTGAGATAAGCAATGAGCGCAATGCCGTTGAACGCTTCATGATGGAATTTGCGGCTTTTGAAAAACGCAGTGAATTTGACCTTAAAACTGGCAGCTGCACCGCTTCAATATGGTATGACAAGCATGACGAGACCGAGCTTCTTATCATGCTGCTGGGATTCGGTCCCGTTCTGAAAGTCACAGGTCCCGAGGATTTTCTCAAAAAATTCAGGGAGCGCATAAACAGACAATATGAGCTGTTTTTTACGGATATCAATGATATGTGACACTGACTGCTATTTTATACTGCCGCCGACCACACCTTTCACCTTATCAAGAAATGCTTCCGACGCTTTTGACAACGCCGCATATCTTTTCCAAATAAGTGCATATCTGATTTCAAGGGGCGGCTCAAGCAGACGAAAGCACACCTTATCATCATGCACCTCGGGCAGCTGATCTTCCGTTGAAAGAAAACAGCCCAGTCGGCAATAAACAGCCTCGGAAAAGTCGTCATGGCTGCATCAAGCGCTGCATACAATATTGAGATCTTCGCTTATGATGTAATGAACTCGTTCAGTCAGGCTTGTACCACATTTGTGGGACAGAACTACGGTGCAAAGCAGATAGACCGCTGCAAAAAGACGCTGGCGCTGTGTCTTATCGAAGATGCAATAGCAACTGCCACCGCAATAATCCTCGTGCTGCTTGCAGGAAGATATATGCTTGCCGTTTTCAATAATGATCCCGAGGTCATCGAGATCGGCTATACCCGTCTGAAAATGGTATTTTTTGCTTATATTTTCAGTATGCTGTACGATGTTATGTCGGGCTATCTCCGAGGTTTCGGCATCTCCCTTGCACCTGCAATACTTACAACAATAGGCGTATGCGGCGTAAGGATCGCATGGATAAAGCTTGTATTTCCGAATGACCCTACCTTTCATACGATCATGACAGCCTATCCCCTGAGCTTATCATTTACGGCTTTGCTTATATTCACGGCGCTTATCTGCTGCCGTCCGGCAAAAAGAAACGCCGAAAAACTAAGGGATAAAAACACTGCCAATACCTGAATCCCACAGTGAAAATGCTATAAAAAAATCCGCCCTTGAAAAAGAGCGGATTTTTTCGTTCCGATATTATGCGGATACAAAGCTCCGAACATCAAAATCATTAACAAATTCAATAAACTTTTCCGAGGGCAGCGGCTTTGAAAAATAGAAGCCCTGAATGTAATCTATCCCCATTGCTTCAAGCTCGTGGAGCTGTTCCTCTGTCTCAACGCCCTCTGCAACAATGCGCTTGCCCATTTTCTTCACCATTGCGGTAAGGCTTTCCAGCAGTATCTTTCCGTCACGGCTTGTCTTTGCACGGTCGATAATGGACTTATCGAACTTGATGATATCAAGGGGCATATCAACCATTGAGCTTATATTTGAATAGCCTGTTCCGAAATCGTCCAGCGAGAACGTATAGCTGTTTTCCACAAGCATCTTCATATTCTTCATCAGCATTATCGGACGCTCTGCGGCGGCAGTTTCGGTTATCTCAAGGTTTATCTTCCTGCTGTCAACTTCATGTGTGTCGGCAAGGCTGATAATACTGTCCGCAAGATTATTCTGCATACACTGTACTACCGACAGGTTCACCTCGATATAATCAAGTCCCATTTTTTCAATGTCATTTTCCGAAACAAACTTGAAAACCTGCTTCAGAACGCTCTTTCCGATCTGAAGAATGCTTCCGTTCTCCTCGGCTATCGGAATAAATTCGGCAGGAGAAATAAATCCGTACTGGGGGTCAATGAGCCTGATAAGAGCCTCGGCGGAAACTATGCGCTTTTCGGCTGTTGAATATATCGGCTGATAATACATCTTAAAGCCGTCATTTTCAATAGCTTTCTTGATGCAGTTCTCCACAAGCAGTATACGTGAATTGTCACGAAGCGCAACCGTATTTGCATAAACGATATCGGACGTGATATTGTTGCTGCTGCGGAGAAAATCCGCATAAGCATAAACCTTATCCACATCATCGGCATCGGCCGGGATCTTTACTTCCATAAGCCTTACGGAAACAAGTATCTCCGAACCGCCTGTCTCCCAGACGCTGCTGAACCGCTGTTTGATCTTAGCGAAAAACAGCTCCTTTTCGGTGGGAGTGAGCTTCGGCATCATCTCAAAGGTTCCAAGCTCGGTATAAAAAACAGTCTGATATGTAAGCTCTTCAAGAAATTCAGCCACTGCTTTAAGCATCGTATTTACCTTTGAAAATCCGATAGTCAGATTCAGCAGACGTATATTCTCAACGTAAAGGATATACACCTCATTGTAATATCTTGTCTTTTTGTTGATCTCAAAGCACTTTCTGAATGCATTTCCGTTTGGGATCTCCGTAACGGGATCAATATAATCCTCCGTGCGCTCCGCCATAAGCTGGATTATCAGCAGACCGAAAACAGCAGGAAGATTTGGAGTCATTATATTCGGGATAGCCGCTTCACTGATTATTCCCAGCAAAATAAGCGCTCCCGCAAGAATATTTGCACTTGTGATACGATTCTCCACCGCTTTTTTGAAATTGAACGAGAGATACATTGAATATGCAATAAAATATGCGGAGATCAGAGCTATGACATAAGCTCCGTAATTTATGACAAATTTCATGTCGCTGTCAAAATCAAACAGCAGATGCTTCGGTGCGGAATATACTATCATGCAAAGCTCTGCCGCAAAGGGCACAATAAACATGAGCTTTGTCCGCTTTGAAAAGCCTATTGCAGCCGAATTGTATACCGAAAGACAGTACCCTGCAAAGAATATCGGTATCAGGCATTCTATGGATACCGCCGCATAATTCATTCCGTAAATATATCCGCTGCTGTAAAGCTCGCTGTGGGAAAGAGCATATCTTCCCATTATGCGGACAGCAGTATCTATAACGCACAAAAGCGAGATATTCAGAAATATCCTGTGCTGAAGCATATCCAGATGTTTTTTGCGGATATTGACCGCTATTATCAAAATGCATATCAGCAATGCGCTGACATCAAAAGCTATAATATTATCCATTAATAACATCCTATCTTAAAAGTAAAACGTTTAATTTTCATTTTACCAAAACCTTATAGTATTATTATACAATAAATGAATTTAAATTACAACCTAATCGTGCAAATTTAACATATTATACATAAAAAAAGACGTCCGATAAACGAACGTCTTAATATTTTATATGATATTTCTATCAGAGTCTTTTTGCAAGCAGAGATGAATACTTAGCACGGAAGCTGTCATATTCATCATTGTCCAGAGCTTCTCTGATCTTTTCCGTAAGGGTATTGTAGAAATAAAGGTTATGTGTGACCGCAAGACGTCCCGCAAGCTGCTCATCAGCCTTGAAAAGATGTCTGATATACGCTCTCGAGAAGTTTTTGCAGGTGGGACAGTCACACTCGGGATCAAGAGGTCCGCCGTCCAGCTCATAGCACTTGTTTGTGATGTGCATTATTCCCTGCCATGTAAAGATAGTTGCATGACGTGCATTTCTGCTGGGCATAACGCAGTCAAAAAGATCAACTCCCCTTGCAACAGCTTCGATGATATTGGACGGTGTGCCGACACCCATGAGGTAACGAATCTTGTTCTGCGGCATATGAGGCTCAACAGCGTCGATAATGCGGTACATTTCCTCTGTGGACTCGCCTACCGCAAGACCGCCGATAGCATATCCGTCCATATCAAGCTTTGCGATATCCTCCATGTGCTTGATTCGGAGATCCTCAAAGGTACAGCCCTGATTGATTCCGAAAAGCAGCTGGTGCTTATTGATCGTATCGGGCAGAGAATTAAGACGTTCCATTTCCGCCTTACAGCGTTCCAGCCAGCGTACTGTGCGCTCGCAGGAATTTCTTGAATAATCATATGCCTTGCGGATAATTTTCTGCTTGGTCTTTTCGTCCATATCATCGGTTATTTTAAGCATGGAATTGTCAACGCATTCGTCAAATGCCATTGCGATAGTCGATGCAAGATGCGACTGTATCTGCATGGACTGCTCGGGGCCGATAAATATTCTTCTTCCGTCGATATGAGAATTGAAATAAACTCCCTCTTCCTTGATCTTGCGGAGCTTTGCAAGGGAAAATACCTGAAATCCGCCGCTGTCTGTAAGAATAGGCTTGTCCCAGTTCATGAACTTGTGCAGACCGCCCATTTTATATATGACATCATCGCCGGGACGGAGATGAAGATGATATGTGTTGCAAAGCTCCACCTGTGTTTTCAGCCCTTTAAGGTCGATAGATGAGATACCGCCCTTGATAGCAGCGGCTGTTCCCACGTTCATAAAGCAGGGTGTCTGGAATGTTCCGTGGACTGTCTGAAATTCGCCTCGGCGTGCCTTGCCGTTGTTTTTGATAAGCTTAAACATAAAACTCTCCTTAAATTATAAGCATTGAATCGCCGAAGCTGAAAAATCTGTATTTTTCCTCAACAGCCTTTTTGTATGCCGCCATGGTCTTGTCATATCCCAGAAAAGCCGAAACAAGCATTATCAGCGTGCTTTCGGGCAGGTGGAAGTTGGTGATAAGACCGTCAATCACCTTGAATTCATAGCCGGGATAGATGAAAATATCGGTATATCCCTCGCACTCCTTTACATCGCCGAAAAATGTGGCAACGCTTTCAAGAGTACGGCAGGAGGTCGTTCCCACGGATATAACACGTCCGCCCTCTGCCTTTGTCTTTTTGATAAGCTCGGCTGTTTCGGCAGGCATATGATAATGCTCGCTGTGCATTTTATGGTCAAGAACATTATCCTCCTTAACGGGACGGAACGTACCCAGTCCCACATGAAGGGTAACATACGCTATATTCACACCCATAGCTTTCAGCTCTTCAAGCATTTCCTTTGTAAAATGCAGACCTGCGGTAGGCGCAGCCGCCGAACCAAGCTCGTGAGAATATACTGTCTGATAGCGCTCCTTGTCCTCCAGCTTTTTGGTAATATAAGGCGGCAGCGGCATCTGACCTATATCTTCAAGCGCTGTAAAGAAATTTCCGTCACACTCGAACTTTGCGATTCTGTTTCCGTCATTTACCGTTTCAACTATTTCGGCAGTCATTCTGCCGTTTCCGAACACAAATCTTGAACCTGGCTTGCACTTCTTTCCGGGACGGACGAGTATTTCCCAGAGCTTGTCCCCTTTCTGCTCAAGCAGCAGAAACTCAACATGAGCGCCTGTGCCCACCTTTTCACCGTAAAGACGCGCTGGCAGAACCCGTGAATCATTCAGCACAAGCAGGTCGCCCTTTTTCAGATAATCACGCAGATCATAAAAGTGACGATGCTCTATATCCCCTGTGGCACGATCTATCTTCATCATTCTCGATGCATTTCTCGGCTCGATAGGAGTCTGTGCGATAAGCTCCTCGGGCAGATCATAATAAAAATCAGATTTTAACATACCGATCTCCTTAAATCACAATAATACAACTATTATTCATTATAGTATAAATCACGGTGAATTGCAACATTTTTCTCAAAAAAATAAAAATATCTTTTTTTACGGGATAAATTCCCCAAAATTTCAACTAACCTCTTGATAAATCAATTAGCGTATGCTAATATATAAATGGCCCAAATAGAAAGCGGAATATTACAGAAGTCAGTGACTTGAAGCTCAAAAGCAAAAGCTTTCATCATTATGAAAATAAGCTGAACCGCAATTACTAAGCAATTAAAAATACCGTACAGAGCATTGAATATGTTCTGTACGGTATTTTTTTACGGCGATTTATTTTTTTATAAGATCATATAAGTATGAGTCTTCCGTAAGCTTTCTTGTGCGGATATTTTCCATTCCGAGGTGAACGTATTTGTCACGTTTAAGCTTTGCATCGGTATCCAGAAGCACGGGACAATTTTTCTTTCTGCCCTCTTCAAAAGCTATATCAAGCACCTTGCGCATATAGCCCTGTCCCTGATATTTCCTGCGCACAACTACCATGCCTACGAAAATATACGGCTTTTTTGTCTTTTTAAAGGTGTCCTCATAGGAGGGTCCGCCGCTGCTCATAGCTTTCAGCATTCTGAAAGCTCCGCCCGGACCGAGAGTTTTCAGCACCTCTTTTATAAGAACAAAGCCTGCCGATGCTTTCATTTTATCCTTTGAATATCTGTAAGCAACAAATGCTTCGTGATTCTCGCTTGTGCTGTAAAGAAGTCCAGCTGCCAGCATTGCACGGGCAAAGCCGCATATGTAATCCTTTAATTTATCCCTGCTGTCAAAAATATAGGACATTCCCTTTTCACCGTCCGAATATGCATAATCGGCAAATGCCTCGCCTATCTCGGATATTTCCTGTTCACTAAGTTCCGTTACCTTGACCACGTTGTACCTCCGAATCATATATTATTTATGCTTGTCCGCTTCGGGACTTTTATCGCCCACAAACCAATAATCGCACATATCTCCGCCCGATGCCAGCGTATACTCACGTATCAGCTTTGCGTGCATAAGTTCTGCCGTGAGCAGATCCGTCTCGCAGAGAACGGGCAGCACTTCAAGATAGCCCTCTCTCCGTGCAAAATCATTCAGCGGACATTTCGTAAAATGATAATAAAATCCCTCCGAATGCTTTGTATCATCAAAATTAAAATCCCACGAAACGGCTTTATACTGCGGGTGTTCATCAAGCCAACGGGCACTGTTCTTTATATTTTTTTCAAGAAGCCTCATTCCCGAGGGCTTGTTTGCATTCATGAAAAGCCCTGCTATTTTCAGCTGCGGACTGCCAAGCATCTCCCGTGTTATCGCACGCAGTTCATCTACGGATATTTTTCCGTCGGCAGCCTTCCATATTGCAAGAAAAATAAAACACTTATAAATATTGGAAGCCATGGGATTATCCTTTCCCACATCATCAACACGGTCAAGCATATCACGGTAAACGTCATTGGCTTTTTTGAGAAGTTCCGCCGTATATTCCTTTCCGTATCGGTTCACAAGACTTTTCTTTGTCAGCGGCATAAATATTTTCCAGTATTTGTCCGTATATTCCATCATTTTTCTTTCCCCCTGTTTATAATATTAGCTTTGACTAACTTATATACGTAACAAGACCTTGACATTCGATCGTATATGTATATGTTACCATACTTTTCTTTAAAAATCAATAGCAAAGAAAGCTGTCGGAGAAAACTTTCCGACAGCTTTCAGCCGATCATATTCAGATATTATTCTCTGTTTTTAAGAACCTCAGCAGGAGTTATTTTTCCAAGCTTTCTTACAAGCAGAGCCGTTATGATGAAGTAAACTATCATCACACCCGCAAATATTACAGGATAAACATACATCGGGAACGAAGGGTTTATTCCGCTGGCAATGTTGGGGATAAACAGCGGGTATGCCATGTCTATGCACAGCTTTGAAATAGGTATGCATATAAGTGAGCCTATCGTGACAAGCACTGCATTTCCGTTAAGATAAAGCTTTTTAACGTCCCTTGTATTGAATCCGAATACCTTTACAAGCGATATTCCGAAGGAAGCACGCTCGATCATTACATTCAGCATCAGATACATTACCACAAAAAAGATCAGTATTGAAAATCCTATCATGGTTACGACCATAGACATCATGATCTGTGTGAATACTGCCGCCGAACGTTCAATATCTTCCTTTGTGGTAAGACCGTAAAGCCTGCCCTCGTCTATATCAAGCTCCTTATCGGAAAGAACGCAGTTGTAATAATCGTCCTCCTCTCCGAAAAGCTCACGCATACTGTCGATATCCATAAATACCGTAAGTCCTGCGCTTTCGTCACACACATCAGCTACCGTGAATGCATAATCCATAGCATTTGCGTTGTCGGTAAGAATGAACTTGTCGCCTATGCCGACGCCGTATCTTTCCACTACCGACTTGCCTGCGGTGATATAGCTCTTGCCCTTGTGAGTCTCGGCATTGTAATACTTGTTGTCGCTGTCGATTCCCATTATCATAACATCAAGGTTATATCCAAGCTGCTCTTTGGAAAGTGTCTTTACAAAGCAGGCTTCGCCGTCCTCGGGCACTTCCTTGTCGGGATATTTCAGAGTGTACATATACTCATATCTTGTGTCGCGGATAGTATCTATTCTGACATTTTCGCAGAAATAATAGCAGTCAAGTCCAAGCATCAGTATAAGCAGTGCAAACAGCATACTGAGCAGAACAGTAATGCCTGTGCGCATTTCACGGAGCATCTGGCGTATCTGGAATCTGCGTATAAAATTCTTTCCTTTAAGCTTAACATTGCTGTAACGTGCTGTTTTCTGCTCGTTTTTGATAAGGGAAAGTGCTGTATGAGAAAGCTTCTTGTTTATAACAAGAGCATTTACTATCACAGAAATAACGGGAGGCATTACCACGCTGTAAATAATAAGGTATACGGGATAAACAGTTGCAAACTCGGGCAGCGAGTAATATGCATATGAATCCTGCATCTGTGATTCAAGTCCGAGAGGGGAAAATCCGACTGCCGCACCTATGATTCCGCCTATGAATGTGATTATTGTGGGAAGTGTTATGTAGTGGGCAATAAGATCCTTCTTTTTTGCGCCAAGCGCATAAAGCGCACCGATAACGCTGCTTTCACGCTGGATCTGGTGAATTACAAATACCGAGATAACATATGCCATAAGCGCCATTAACACAACGCCGACTCCCATTCCCGCAAGCTTGTCCGTCTGAACGTCACCGGCAGCGCCTGCAATACGTACATTTTCTGATTTTTTCACGAACATTGTGAGATTGTCAAGATCAATGCTGAAAACATCATCAAGAAGCTTGTCTGTTTCGGTTTTAAGCTCTTCTATTCCGTCCGCAAGATCAGCTGCACCGTCATATGCGTCCTTTGCGCCGTCCGAAAGCTCCTTGGAGCCGTCAAGTGCGTCCTTAGCACCGTCGGAAAGCTCCTTAGCACCGTCATATGCGTCCGCTGCACCGTCCGAAAGCGAAGCCGCTCCCTCTGCTGCTGTGTGAACTCCGTCTGTATATTCCTTTGTTCCGTCAACATATGCCTTTAAACTGTCAAGAGAATTTTTCAGCTGCATAAGCACCGCACTGTTTGTTGCGGCAATATATTTATCGAGGACTGTGCCGTAATTATCGGCTGTAAGCGTGATATCCTGACCCAGTGCCGCAAGGCTCTGTGAAGCCTGTGAAAGAAGCGTATCGAATATCTGTGACGAACCGCCCGAAATAAGCTTTCCCGATTCGTCAAGCTCGTTCATGCCGTCGGATAATTCAGAAGCACCGTCACGAATCTCCCCTATTCCGTCGGTAAGTTCATTTGAGCCGTCATAAAGATCGCTCATTCCGTCATAAAGATCGTCCGCTCCCTCGGAAAGATCCTTCATGCCGTCTTTCAGCTCCTTGGAGCCGTCATAAAGGTCATTTATTCCGTCACGGAGATCGTCACGCTGCTTCAGCGCATCTCCAACCGTTTCAAGATAATACTTGTCGGTAACGTCCTTATAGTTGAACTCAAAGCCCTTTATCATATCTTTAAGCTCATCATCGGTCACGCTGCCGTTGAGTCTGTATGCATAGCAGAGATCTTCGGCTTTCTGTGATGTATCGTTCTTTATGTAATCATACTGCTCATTTGAAACAAAAAGCAGTCCGAAGCCGACGCTTGAAACGGCTGTATCGGAAAACTTATCAAAGGGACAGTCATAATCGGGAACTGTTCCTATTCCGACGATCTCAAATTCGATGCCGCCTGCGGTCAGCTTGTCACCGACGGAAAGCGAATGCTCTTCACAGTAGCGCTTTTCGGCAACTGCTTCATTCATATTTTCGGCAAGTCTGCCGCTGTCAAGCTCGATAAGATCTATGCTTTCTCTGTTTCTGAAAACACGGAGCTTTGAGCCGTCCTCGGCGGAAACATCAATGCTGAAATGCTTTTCAAGAGTAACGCCCTTGTCCGTTATTTCCTTTTCCTGCTCATCGGTCAGAGTGATAAACACGCCGAACTGACCGTCCTCGACCTTGTTCATCTCACTGTGCTCTTCGGTTCTTGTGATGATCGTTTCAGCACTTCCCACAATGCTTATTATCAAATACATTCCAAACACGATAAGCAGAACAAGGGCGATATATCGTGCAAAATTGGCTTTCAGCTCACGGAGGAGTCTTTTTCTAAGTACCTTATTCATTACAGATCCTCCAGCTCGGCAGCAGGTATGCGTGTTTCATTCATATAATCCTTTTTGATAAGTCCGTCCTTTACGATTATTACCTTATGCACCATGTTTTTGATCGCATTGTTATGAGTTACGATAAGCATTGTCGTGCCGTATTTTGCATTCACCTTTTCCAGCAGAACAAGGATATCCTTTGAGGTCTTTGAGTCAAGAGCGCCCGTTGGCTCATCGCACAGAAGCAGCTTGGGATTCTTTATAAGCGCACGTGCGATAGCGCATCTCTGCTGCTGACCGCCCGAAAGCTGCGAGGGGAATTTATTTCTGTGCTCGGAAAGTCCCAGCGTTGTCAGAAGCTCTTCCATGTCAAGGGGCGAATCGGAAAGATATTCACAGACCTGAATGTTTTCCTCAACTGTAAGATTTGGAATAAGATTATAAAACTGGAAGATAAATCCAAGGTTTTCTTTTCTGTAATCCGCAAGCTTGTCGGGTTTCAGTCCGAAGATCTCCTTTCCGTCAACCTTGACGGAGCCGCTGTCCATTGTATCAAGTCCGCCTATGCAGTTCAAAAGCGTGGATTTTCCCGATCCGCTCGTACCCTGAATAACGCACATCTGTCCTTTTTCAACGCCTGTGCTGACGCCTTTCAGCACCTGAATATAGCTTGCGTCGTTTCCGTAGCTTTTCTTTACATCTTTGATCTCCAGATACATATTCTTTCCTCCGATAAAAAAGTTAGATCAACATAACATTGTTATGCTGTGGGCTTGATTATTGCCGCCCGAAGGCGGCAGGTTTTTCAGTCATCAACTATCATTGTAAACCAGATCTTTATGAGAAACTCCATTATCCTTTTCATATGGAGCTTCGCTTTTTCGACGTCATTTTCATGTGTCAGAAGATGCGTATATGCATCAACGCTCATATGCGATATCCAGTGGAGCATATACTCATCAACATGGCTGTTCTGCTTTTTCTCGGCAACCTTTTCGGCAGAGGCTCTAAAGCCATTCTCGGTAAGATCGACCATCATGTCAACCGCATTTTCATACTCCGAACCCTGTGCCTTTGTAAGAAGCATAAGAAAAATGTCGTGGTAACGGTACATATACTCAACAAGTATATCCAGACTTTCATGTGTCTCGATATGATATTCGGGCGACATTACAGCAGGATCATCGCTGCTCATATCCTCAGCGTCCCGGCGGTAATGCTCTTCAAGAAGCATCGTCAGACCTTTCAGCGGCGGATCAACGATAGCGGCAAAAAGATCGTTTTTATTCTTGAAAAAGAAATACAAAGCACCTGTCGTAACACCTGCATCGGAGCAGATCTTCCGCAATGAAGCTTTCATATATCCCTTTTCGGAAAATTCAGCCATTGCGCTTTTCAGCAGCTTTTCCCTTGTTTCAAGCTCGTCACTCATGATATACCGTCCTTTCCGTCTCACATAACATCGTTATCTTACCATAGAAAGGCGGTTCTGTCAATAAGCCTGTGCTAATTTCGGCGTTATGCTAAACGATTTCGCATAACAGCGTTATGCAGATTGTATATTTTGACAAATTATATAAATTATCCCATAAAATATTGACAGCCGACAAATACAGTGCTATAATCCCAATTAGCAAAAGCTAACTAAAATTCGGAGGGATATATAAATGAATAACATAAAACGGACGCTTATCATTTCCTTTGTTTTCGGAATGCTGGGCTGTCTTTGCTACGGTTCGGGAGACTGGCTGATGGTGTACGGCGATACCTCATACAGCGGCAGCCTTAAATGGCTGACAGACGGTGTTGCTGCAATAGCACCGTGGAGAAACTCGCTTGCAATGCTTCTTGCATTCCCGGGAATAATTTTCTACGGCATAGGATTATTTGCTGCGGGAAAATTCATCACGGACAAAAAAAGCGCAAAGATATACAGAACGCTCAATATCTACGGTCTTACTCCGTGGATGTGTCTCCACCTTTTTTACATAATGATAATGTACCTCTATTCATGGATGATGAACAACGGCTATTCCGAAGCGGCTCTCCCCTCCTGCGAGGCACTTTTCTCACATTTATCATGGATAATAATGCTCAGTGAAGTATTCATGCTGCCGCCTTTTATTTACTGGTTCATTCTCCAGATAAGAGGAAAAACCGAATGTCCGAAAGTAATGGCTTTCACAAATGTTCTTGTGATATACGTTGTGCTTTATACGATAAAAAGCCTTATGCCCGACTGCCCGTTCCGCCTTGCCTTCACAAACGGACTTATGAGTGAAAGCATGATAATCTGGTTTATTATAATGATCGTTTTTACGGTAAAGAACAAGGAATCACACACATAAGCTTATAATAATAAAAACCTCTGCGTTCGGATTGGACCGACGCAGAGGTTTTTTAATGACAAATACGGTTTATCGGCATATTACGGAAATTATCGCACCGATAATAAGTGAAACAAGCCCGAATGCAAAAAGGCTTCTCGGGATAGAGCTCATATAAAATTTTCTGTTTGTCCATTCCGCTTTCAGATCCTCGGTTCCCGGAAGCCAGAACTTCGGAGAATTTACAAGAACAACACACTGCAATATCAGCGTTACATAAAGCTTTACGGAAGCGCTTATTATAAAGCTGTATAAAAATCCGTGAAGAAAATCCCTTGCTCCCGCAAGATATGTAAGTCCCGCAAAAGCTGCCGCCACGATCATAAGTGCAGGCAGCTTTTTTAGAACCTGTCTTCATAAGAAATGTATGCGGATTTTCGTGCATGATTTTGTTGCAGACAAGGCAAAAATCCGCAGGTGTGCTGACGCACGGCAAGGATTTTTAACGCAGTATGCAGCAAAATTTGCCGAAAAGACGTGTGCATATGCTTATGAAGACAGGTACTTACTATTCTCTGCTTTGTTGTAAGTATCGGACCGTTTACCCTGCCGCCTGTATTCGGGAAGCTCTCTGACACGCTCCTGTATCGCTTTGGGGAGATTATGCAGTCCCGTAAGCGAATACTTTTTAAGTCCGCCTATATCGGCGAGAGTAATTATAACAAGCAAAATTATTATTTCGGCAAAAAGTTTCATTATCAAATCCCCTTTTTTATATTAGCTGCGGCTAACCTACAATCAAAAAATAAAGCCCGATATATGGAGCAGCCCTCACAATAAATCAATTATAGCATATATTTTAAAAAAATCAACCGCTTTTCATTGCTTCCGATATATAACCGCATTGTGCTTTTTGTGCAAATTCTATCAATATATTTTATAAACACCGACAGATCAGACAAATCCGAAAAAATCATATTGACATATCGGTTAGCATATGATAACATACGTTTGTGACCAAAATCAACAAATTCGGTCACAGAAAGGAACCTGCCGATGCCAACAGCATTTACCGAAGAAGAAATGAAGCGTATCAGGACAGAGCTTATCTTTGCGGGAATACGCATGAGCAAGGAGTTTGGCTTACAGAAAATGTCCGTTGAAAAACTGACTGCCGCAGCGGGGATCGCAAAGGGCAGCTTTTATCTGTTCTTCGGCTCAAAGGAAGATTTCATTCTTGAAATCGGAAACTATACGGGAGCGGAAACTCAAAAAATGCTGCTTTCAAAGCTGAACGGACGGAAGCAAATGTCCGCTCACGAATTCATCGAATTTTTCAATGAATATCTTCATTCCGATCTTGATGTAATGAACGGTCTTACCGTCAACGATTTTTTCTGGCTGCAAAAGCATATAAAAAAGCAGGTGCTGTTCGACCCGAATGTTCAGATAAAAACGGCGCAGATGTGGCTCTCGCTGATATATGACGTCCGTGACGGCGTTGACACGGGAACCTTTGTTAACCTTATAAAATCAATTTATGCCATAAGAGAACACAGCGACACCATGGTCAAGACTTCAATGGAGAACAGCATTCAGGTGATACTGAGAGCAATTGAAATTTATATAAGCGGAAAGGGCGATATTTTATGAGAAATTTTACAGATGAATACAATGAGTTTTTAAAAACCCACAGCTATAAGTCCGTGAGCGTTTCGGGACATGAGTTTCAGGTCATCGACAGCGGAAGCGGCAGTCAAACCATTGTTTTCCTCAATGGCATCGACACACAGCAGGAATGGATAAATTACGTAACTGCACTTGAAAAGAATTATCGTGTTGTAATGATGAAATACCCTGTTGAGGTCTACAAAAACAAGGAAATGATCGTATTGCTTCACGGGCTTTTTGACAAGCTCCATATAACTCTGCCGATATTGTGCGGTATCAGTGACGGCGGCATTCTCGGACAGCTTTATGCAAAAAATTACAAAGTGGGCGGACTTATTATGATGACCACCCTGACCGTTGATTCCTCCTATGTTGAGGGAATGAAAAAGGAGCAGTTCATACTTCCGCTTATGAAGCTTTATATCAAGACCGTAAAGTTTGAAAAGCTGAAGCCTGCGCTTATCAATGCGGTAAAAAAGCATTTCAGAAACGAGACGGAAGAGGAAAAAGCCTATGCGGTATCATTTTTTGAATGCATCGGCACAGACGAGAGCTACCGCTATTCATATCTTCGTGCCGTGCTTGCCACAGGAGATATTTATAAGCTTGAAAAATTCAAAAAGAGCGATTTTTCATATCTTGACGGAAAGGTGCTTGTACTTATCCCCGAAAATGATATGTTTGACAAAGCCGACTCACAGAAGCTTGCAGATATCTTCACCAACCCCGTTGTAAAAGAGACATACGGCGGACATCTGGGAATGCTCATGCGTGCGGACTTATACATAAGTGAAATAGAAAAATTCCTCAGTGAAAAGTTTTGATAAAGGTCGATGAAAATGGAAAAATATGATATCACAAAGCCTATAAAGCTCCCTGTTGGAATGTATGAGCTTAATAAAAACCCAAGCATCAGCTTTCAGCTGAACCGTCTTGTCAACATGGACGGCTGCGATTTTTCCGTAGCAAAGGAGATCGGTCCGACCATAAAAAGCACTGCCGATTTTTACGATGTGCTGAAAAACAGAGCCGATCTTGAGCTTGAAAACGGTCACATAAAAAATGCTGCGGCACTTTACCGTATGTCCGAATTTTTCACCGACTGGGAAGATCCGAACGGTCTTGCCGCATGGAAAAAGGCACGCAGGCTTTTCTTTGAATACTATGCAGATTTTTTCAGCGGCGAACACCCGATCATTGAGCTTATAAATGTTCCCTATGAAAATTACACCATGCCTGCATTAAAATTCAATGCAGAAAATGCAAAAGGCGATATCGTAATGCACGGCGGCTTTGATTCAAGCTATGAGGAATTTTTTTCGGAATGCGAATATCTTCGTGAGCATGGATACAATGTGTATCTTTTTGAGGGTCCCGGTCAGGGAGAATGTATACGTGACCACGGCGCTCCACTCGTTATTGAATGGGAAAAGCCTGTCATGGCAGTCACCAAGTATTTTGACCTGCATGATGTTATACTTGTGGGACAGTCGCTGGGCGGATTTTTTGCTCCGAGAGCTTCGGCATTTGATGAGAGAGTTACAAAATGCGTAAGCGTTGCACAATTCGGCGCACTTAAAATGAATTTTCATGACAATGCATTTGTAAACGGACTTATCCCAGTGCTTCTGAATATTATTCTTTACGGCTTCGGCTGGCTGATAAATATTATTTATGCCGCAAAAAAGGGCAAAGGAATGGCGTTCTTCCGTACATATTTCCACAGATTCGGAACAACGAATGTTTACAGGCTGATAAAATATCTTTGGAGCATTGATCTCCGTCCGATCGCCGACAGGCTCACAAAGGATTATCTTATCATCGGCGGCAGCAACGATACAATGGCTTGCCGTGCGGCTATCGGCAGACATCTTAAAATACTGAAAAATGCACGTTCAGTATCTTCCCGTGAGATAACTGCCCGTGAAAAAGGTGCAGATCACTGCTGCTGCGGAAACCAGCGTGCGGCAATGGACGCAATACTTTTATGGGCGGAAATGATGGACCGCAGAGACAGTTCGCTTGAAGAAGAATGATATAAATTCAAAATTTATTTTGTTTGCAGAAACAGTATCACAGCACAATGTGATACTGTTTTTTTAACTTAACGAAGGCATAATAAAAAATGCCGCAGCAAAAAATTCTTTTGCCATTGTATAGCATTGCAGACAAAAATTTTCAATAATATTCGGTTCGGCGCAGCATATAATACTATTGCAAACCCAATCAAACAAATCACTCAGATTAAAGGAGATAATAAAATGAACGATTCTAATCTTACAGCTCAGGGCAGAGAAACTCTCGAAAGATTCAAGATGGAAGCAGCAAGCGAAGTAGGCGTTAACCTCAAGAACGGCTACAACGGCGATCTTACAGCAAGAGAAGCAGGCTCCATTGGCGGTCAGATGGTCAATATGATGACCCCCGAACAGCAATGGTGCTTTAAACGGAAAAATGTACGCAAAATGGGGCATTCGCAGGAGTTTGTTTTTATTGTGCAGAGTGGGATCTGATACATATACAGTTATAAATGCTCCCAATTCACCTTAAAAGATAAATTTTTTTCTTACCCCTCTTGACAAATTATGAAGAAACGCATATAATTAACTTTAAAGTAAATTAATCAAGAATAAATTAAGGAGCATAACTATGCGTGAAGCATTTATCGGACGAGAAAAAGAGCTTGCGGATCTGAATGAGCTGTATTCACAGTATAAATTTCAGCTTTTTGTTCTGTACGGACGCAGACGTGTCGGAAAAACCACACTGCTGAACGAGTTCTGCAAAGACAAGGATACCGTTTTCTATTCCGCAGAGCAAAGCAATGACAAGCTTAATCTTGAAAAGTTTTCCTCGCTTGTTTTCGGCTTCTACGGTGAAAATAACTTAGAGCCGTTTTCATCGTGGACAAATGCACTTTCATATATTGATGAACGGCAGAACGGCAAAAAGCTTGTTATCGTGATAGACGAGTTCCCCTATCTTGTCAGAAAAAACAAGGCGCTGCTCTCGGAGCTTCAGCATCTTATCGACCACAAGCTTGTGAACGGCAATCTTTTCATTATCCTCTGCGGAAGCTATATGGGATTTATGGAAAAGGAAGTCCTCGGTTCAAAAAGTCCGCTATTCGGCAGAAGAACCGCACAGCTTCATATGAAGCCATTCAATTATCGGACAAGCTGCAAGTTTCTTGACGGCTTCTCCGATGAAGAAAAGCTTGAACTGTACGGCGCATTCGGCGGTACTCCCCTGTATTTGCAGCAGATCGACCCCAAAGAAAGCTTTGAGGAAAATATTAAGCGGTCATATCTGAAAGTGACTTCCTATCTCTATGAGGAAGCCTTGCTGCTTCTCCGTCAGGAAGTGCAGGAGCCTGGAGTTTACAGCGCTGTTATCGAAGCAATCGCAGGCGGACACACCAAAGCCAACGAAATTTCCACGAAGATCGGCGAAGATTCCGCAAAATGCCTGAAATATATCAAGACGCTGTGCGAGCTTGGAATTCTCTACAAGGAAACTCCGTTCGGAGAAAAGGAAGCTTCACGAAAAACTATCTATGGCATATCGGATTTTATGTTCCGCTTCTGGTATCGCTATGTTTTCGCAAACAGAACGCTTATCGAAACGGGCGCACAGCAGGCAGTATGGCTGAAAAAGATCGAGCCTGATTACAGCGGATATATGGGACTTGTTTTTGAAAAGGTCTGCACGGATTATATGTGTGAGAAAAATGCCAAAAGCGAACTTCCAATCCTGTTTACTTCGATCGGCAGGTGGTGGGGCACTAACCCGACCACTCACGGTCAGGAGGAAATTGATTTGGTCGCCAACGACAGAAAGGATTACATTTTCGGTGAGTGCAAATGGCGCAACGAAAAGCTTGATATTTCCGTGCTTCGTGAGCTAAAAGCCAAAGCCGACATATTCAGCAAAAAAAGAAATGACACCTATTATTATCTTTTCTCAAAATCGGGCTTCACCGAGGCTGTTATAGATGAAGCCAAATCGGACGGCAGGATTGTGCTTGTTGATTTAAATGATATAATGGATTTTGAATAATTATAAAAACAGACGGCAGGCACAAATGTGAACCTGCCGTCTTAATTATTGACCGTAACTAAAATTCTTATCTTCTGCCAAAATAGATCTCGGGCAGAATGACCGCCGTATCCTCAGTATCCTCCTTGCCCTTCCAAGCAACTATGAACCGTATTTTTGCCTTGGTCGGACAGTAACCCTGCTCCAACATTTTCGCTATCTCATCTTTGAATTTTTTTGAAAAGCAAACCACAGGATATACCTTCCCATTTCGCAGGACATAAAGAATATTTCCACGGATAATAAGCTCTTCCCCGCTTTTCAAGCCCAGTATAAAACGCTTTTTTCCTTTGCAGAAATCAAGGAAAATATCCTTATGTGAAAGCTGAACAACTATCTCTTCGGGACGGTCATATACCTTTTCATCGAGAATTTTTTCTGCTCCGTTCGGCTCAAATCCGTCAAAAATATCATTGTTGTAATGTATATGCAGGTTTGTTTTCGCCCTCGTCATACCGACATAAAGCTTTCTGCGCTCTTCGTCCGTGTCGGATTTCACATTGTCAAGAAGCATAAAAACGTTGTCGAATTCCCTGCCCTTTGATTTATGAATGGTCGAAACGGTCACAACTCCCTGCTCATCACGGTAAAAATCTTCAAGCTGCGATTCGTGCAGGAACATTTCAATATCGGTCTTGTATTTTCTCTCGTTGGAAAGCTCAAAAGCCTCCAGCATATTAAGACAGAGCGGCAAACATTCGCTGTCCTTGTAATTTTCTTTAAGCTTGTCTTTTGCCTTATCCCATATTCCGTCCGAAATGATCGGCGAAGCACATTCTTTTTCTATGCTCTTTAAAAATGACCTTATCTCCGCAAGATCATACAAATCAAAACATCCCAATGACTGGATAAGCTTTGCTCGGATATTGTTTTTGAGGAGCGCACCCATTACTCTGTAAGCCTCACCGTTTGTTGAAGTTAGAACACACGTTGTTCCGCTGTATGCCGATGCGATAATATCATTAACAACAGCCTTTTCAAGATTTTTTGAACCGTGCTTTATAAGCTTCACATTGCCGTTTTCTTTTCTCACAGGAATTATCGGGTCGGTTTTCATTCGCTCCGTGATAGTTTCCGCAAAAAGGTTTGCAAGCTCAACTATGTTCGGACAGCTTCGGTAATTTTCAAGCAGCTCATATTTAACTGCACCCTTGTCAAGTATAAACGAACGGAGATACTTCGAGTCCGAACCTCTGAACTGATAGATGTTCTGATCGTCATCACCTACGGCAATAACACGCATTTCCTCGTTTCTCTCCATAAGCGCTTCAATAAGCGCAAACTCATTTTTGTCCATATCCTGCGCTTCGTCAATGACAACAACCGTTTTTGTTATCCTGCCAAGCTCAACATCGCCGTTTTTTATCATCTCGGCAGCATTTTTAACTACATCTTCCGACTCCTGCAAGCTTCCGACCTTTCCGAGAAGGTCAAAGCAATAGGAATGGAAAGTCTTTATCTCCACAAAACTTGCGGCATTTCCTATAAGCGCATACAACCTTTGCTTGAACTCCGTTGCCGCCGCACGGGAGAACGTCACCATAAGAAGCTGTTCGTGCTTAACATCTTCCAGAAGCAGCAGTGACGCAAGCTTATGCACAAGCACTCTTGTCTTGCCCGAACCCGGACCTGCCGTGACTACTATGTAAGGCGAAGTGTTGTCGTTTATGATATTCCGCTGCGTCAGTGAAAGCTCGTTGAAAAGCTTGTTGTACTTCTGCGGCGTGATGTTCCGCTCAATTTCTTCGGAACGCTCACCCGAGAAATATTTGTTGAGGAATTTCTTATAGTCAAGCTGAAAATAATCACTGACAAACTGCTGCGCAGCGTCATAATCCCGAACCATCATATTTGCATATTCGCCGACAATATGTATCTGCTGTATTTTCTGCTTGTAAAATTCATTCAGCTGTTTGTAGTCCTCTTTTTTGTACTTTATCTTGTTGTCAAGCTCCAATCGGGTCAGTTCCATAGCGTTGTAAAGAACAAGAAATCCTCCCTCAAGCCGCATTGAACCTATCTTTGAAAGATACAAAAGCGCCTCTTCTATCTCATCGGAAGAAATCTCAGCAAGCCTTGCCTTTTCGTAAGCACCTTTCAGCTCCAGCACCGAGAAAAGCACAAGTATCTCTTCTTTTTCCGATTTATATTCAGCGGCACGGTCATATAAAAAGCTTACAATAAACTTTGCAATATCAGTACATTTTCTGCGCTTTTCTTTGAGCTTTTCAAAGCTTATTTCGGGTTCAAAGCTAATCTTTCCCGAAGCCGCTTCAAGGCTTTTCTTGATATAATTTTTTATCGTCCAATAGTAAAAAACAGTTTTTATGCCATTTACTGTTGATGACTTTATACCTGATTCAAGAGCCTTTTCATTCAGTTCTTTTAAATTTACACATTCGCCCTCGGAATTAAGATTATCGAGAAGAAATGTTTCAAGCGCTATATATTTATTAAGCACGGCAAGCGACTTGTTTTTCGTATCGGCACGACGGATATACGCAGTAAGATCCTTTGAATCCGCAAGCAAGCCATCCTGCCGAAGCAGTTCAAGGTTGTGTATAACATCTGCTTTCGGAACACCGAGCCTGTCGGAAATATAATCGACCCTCGACTCGGCTTCATCATTGCCTGCCTTTGCAATGCTCCTGCTTGAAATGAGCATACTCATTATACGGCGTGAGAGAATTTTATCGCTATCCGACATTCGGTAAGAGCTTTCAATGATCGAACCTGCGTCAGCCATATTCGGCACAAGAATACTCGTTGCAAACACCTGCGGCATATTCTTTCCACGCTTGACATAGCCTGCATTTTCAAGTGCAAGAACAGCCGTCCTTACTCTTGTTTCTATATCATTCACCGTATCGTCCCAGCCTGCCTGACGTGCAATTTCAAGTGCGGAGCGACACACGTTTGGTCTGAATTTTGTCAGATCCTTTATCGCTTTCCATACCTGCTGTATCTCGCTTATGCTCAATTTGGTCTGATTGAGAAGAATAAAATGCTTGTCAAGATCGCCGTCATTGAAAAGAACATAGCACTCTGCCGAAAGGCTCCGGTCACGACCTGCTCTTCCCGCCTCCTGAACATAGTTTTCGAGCGAATCGGAAATATCATAGTGAATAACAAGCTTGACGTTGGACTTGTCAACACCCATTCCGAAAGCAGACGTCGCAACGATTATCTGCACCTCATCATTGATAAAAGCCTCCTGATTTTTTTGCTTTTCCGTGCTTTCCATTTTACCGTTGAACGGCAGAGCCTTAAATCCGTCACCGCAAAGCTTTTCCGCAAGTTCTTTTGTGCGCTTTGTTCTTGAAACATAAACGATAGTCGGACAGTTTTTCTGCTCGATAAGGCTTCGCATCGCAGTGTATTTTTCATCGTCCGTTTCCTTGTATAAAACCGAATAATGCAGATTTTCCCTTGTCGCCGAAGTTGCGTAAAGCTCAAGATCAAGGTCAAGCTTCTGCTTGAAATAGTCCCTTATGTCGCTTATGACCTTCTGCTTTGCCGTTGCGGTAAAACACGATACGGGTATCTTATAGTCAAGATGTTTTTTCTCCTGAAGCTCACGGATAAACTCACCGATATAAAGATAATCCACACGAAAATCCTGTCCCCAAGCAGAAAAGCAGTGCGCTTCATCTATTACAAACCGTGCGATATTCCTTGACATAAACAGCCGCTCAATCGTCCTCGAGCGGAGCATTTCGGGCGAAATATACAAAATAGATGCAAGTCCGCTTTCCACACGTTCAATCGCTTCCGCCCTTTCGATAGGACTTAACAGACCGTTTATCGTAACAGCATCGGCAATGCTCCTCTTTTCAAGATTATCCACCTGATCCTTCATAAGCGATTGAAGCGGCGAGATAACGACCGTGAGTGACCTCGACACTTCCCCCGAAATGAGCGCAGGAAGCTGAAATGTTATGGACTTTCCGCCGCCCGTCGGGAACACGGCAAGAAGCGAACGGTTTTCAGCCGCCGCTTTTACAGCCTTTTCCTGCAAAGGCTCGTCATTGTATCTGCGGAAATCATCATATCCGAATATGCTTTTCAATTTAGCGTGAACATCAAGCTCACGGCGGCAGTATTCACATTTTCCGCAGGGCGTGCTTCGGAGCAAACGCATAACATTTTCTACCGCAGGATAATTTATATGCACCCAATGTGGAATTATCGAATATCTGTCGTCCGCAGAAATCAGTGCAAGGCAGTACGCAAGTTCTATCGGATAGGAGCGTATGAGCGCAGAAATGTCGCAATTCAAACATATATCACTCTTGAACCTCTCCGCAATAAGCGACGGAAGATCACCGCTCGGAGTATATCCCATATACTTAAAAAATCCGTAAAATTCCTTTTGTTCATACAAAAGCGAGCAGAAAATGTTTTTCAGCATATCATCAAGCACTTCAAAAGCATTTACTTCGTCGTAGAAAAGCTCTTTCGCCTTGATCGAGTCGTTGAGCGGATTGTTAAGCTCACCCGTCTGAAGCTTGTCGTCCTTCAAAAGAGCGTGATAGGGACGATTCGGGAACAAAAGCGGTGAAAGAAAAAGCGTATCAACAGCATAGCTTATACCAGATCGGTCAACAGCATTTTCAATATATTTAAGATCGTGATTGAGTATATTATGACCGCAGATGAATTTATTTCCTGCTATGAAATCGGAAAATTCGCCCTCCAAATGTGTGTGAACCTGCCTATTATCCGAATCAACTGCGCCGTAATCGCACACTTTCCCCGTATCAATATCAACTTCCGTATCAATAAAAACTATTCTGCTCATTTTATCACGCCCTATGTTTTTATTTTGCAGTCAATAAATTTGTACCAATAAAAGACTATTTTTAAAGCAATGCTCTACATCATTCCCTCAAAAAAATCCGTGTCAAGCTTTTTTATCGGATACACGGAAACAGTTGATACGCCAAGGTCATAATCAATCATAAGTTTCGCAAGAGTAAGCCCGTCCACAAGTACAACTTTGGTCGTATGCTGCTTTTTAACATAATCCCGTGCCTGCTGTGAAAACTTTGCTGTTGTAATAAACAGTCCTTTTGATGCTCCCTGCCCTGCAAGTGCACCAACAAATTTCTGAACCTCAGGTCTTCCTACGGCTTTGTCTGTATCCCAGCGTTTAGCCTGAATGTAGATAAGATTGAATCCAAGCTTGTCCTCTTTTATTATGCCGTCTATCCCCTCATCGCCGGTTTGTCCCACAACCATTCCCGAATCTTCAACCGCACCGCCGTAACCCATTTTCCGTAGCAGCATAACAACTAAATGCTCAAAAAATTCGGAACTGTTTTTCATTATTTCACTTAATATATCATCAGCCAATGCCGCTGTTATTTCCTGATGCGCCCGATCAAGAACATCCTGCGGTGTTTCATTCTGCTCAATATTTTCCGTTGTTGCCAAACCCTTTTTATCAGGGTATTTAAATTTTTTAAAGCATTCATATTGGCAAAGAAATTTATCGTCAAGAACCTCGGGCATATTCGCCGCAACCTTTTTACCCTCATCAGTCAAAGACACAAATCCACGTTTGACAGTTATCACAAGCCCTGCCTTCTTCAAATACGTCCTTGTCCACCCAATACGGTTTTCAAATAACGGCTGTGTTCCGTTAGAGATAAGAACAAGCCTATCCGATTCATTCAATCCCTTCATTTTAAATACAGCATTTTTTACATCTGTAATTTTATGTACTTCACCGTCGGACAAACAAATTAAAAATTCTTTGTACATCTTGTTATACTTGGGAATCGACATAACTATTATCCTCCAGATTATTTATTTTTATAAACGAATCGACCGTCATTCTATGCACTCCGAAAATTCGGGCTATTTCTGATTTTGAAACATTCTGCTCTCTTAGTACACGAATAGTTTCTTCCTTTCCGGTAAGCTTTAAATGTGAAGATTTTCTGCCTTTGGGACGTCCAAGAATAACACCTTCGGAACGTTTGCGTGCCAATGCTTCTTTAGTTCTCTGACTTATCAAATTACGTTCAATTTCCGCCGATAATCCAAATGCGAAAGCAAGCACTTTGCTTTGAATGTCCTCGCCAAGGCGATAGTTGTCTTTTATTGTCCATACTTTACATTCCTTTGTCATACAAATATTAAGAATTTCCATAATCATAAAAAGATTTCTGCCAAGACGGGAGAGTTCCGCACAAATGATAAGATCATCTTTTTTGACTTTATTCAGAAGTTTGCCAAGTTCTCTTTTGTCATAATTTTTTGTACCACTGATAGTTTCCTCAATCCAACCGTCGATTTTAAAATTGTTTTGCTTTGCGAAATTTTCAATTTCAAACCGCTGGTTTTCAACTGTTTGCTTGTCAGAACTTACCCTGATGTACCCGTAATTCATAATAAAATCTCCTTTAAAAAACTGATTATAAATAACGAGCGGATATTTTCATCAGAATTCAATGGAAAACCGCTTTGACAATTCTGCAAGCTGGATCATTCTTTCTCCCATTG
>CAKSKG010000023.1 GCA_934464775.1 uncultured Oscillospiraceae bacterium | reverse complement strand
GACACAAAAATCGGGCGCCGCCCCTTTAGGTTCTCTCTCTGCACTCTCTTTCCTTATCCCCCGCCCGATTTTTGAAACTCCGCTTAGTAAACACTCTTTAGATTTAGTAGAGGAAACAGTTCTTAAAACGCTTATTGTTTCCTCTTTCATTCGTGACGCTCAACCGTCGGCTATTTGGTGAAGTGATTACTTCAAGTTATTCATTATAGTTGTAACTTTTTATTTTAAAGTTTTCCGACGGGTCGCTTAGTGGCAAATAGTAACAGTTACGTTCAACCTATAAGAACTAAGCGACCCGACGTGTAAATTGAAGTGACAAAAATAAAAGCCGATAGTTTCAACATTTAAGGTTGCAAATAACAACTCTTACGTCGGTTGAGCGCACCATGAAAAATAGTGAATTATAAGCGTTGCACGAACCGTCATCAATAATAACTTTAAAGAGGATTTACGATGCGATTTTGCAAAAATCGGTGCGGGGTGAGGATGGGTAAGGAAAGAGAGTGCAGAGGGAAAACCTAAGGGTAAGGAGAGGGGGCGCACCGATTTTTGCTCTCGTTTTCTTTTTAGCCCCCTCTCCTTCGCCCTTTGGTGTTCCCTTTGCAAATCTTGAAGCTCATATGATACACATGTCAAAAAATAAAAGTAAGCTTTTAATGAACATAAAATCTTGAAGGCAGAAAAACAGCCGATATTAAAATAAAAGTAAGCTTTTCAATAACATCAAAGCCCAAAAGGCAGAGAGTACCAACAAGCAAAAAAGTAAATTCAAATAAGGCATCTCATGCCGCCACCCTGTTTACCATTATACCATAATTTTTTTCAAAAAACATCTTTTCAATTAAAATTTTTTGTGATATAATAAAAGAAACATTTGTTTTGGGAGGGCGGCGACGTGAAAAAAGATACCGAAAATGCGGAGAAGATCACCGCAAAAAATCCCCATGAGGGTCATAGGGAACGTATGCGGCAGAGATTCGTTCAGACGGGCTTCGATGGCTTCAGCCCTCACCAGATAATCGAAATGCTGCTTTTCTATGCCGTTCCCCGTGCCGATACAAACCTTATCGCTCATAGATTGATAGACCGATTCGGCTCCGTTGCTGAGGTTTTCGATGCGGATATCTCCGAACTGCGTGAGGTTAAGGGCGTCTCCGAAAATGCCGCCGTACTTTTTAAGATGATCCCCGCTTCCGCAGCTGTCTATTTCGGCGGAAAGACCGAGGGCGTTGTCTATGATAACTCCGATAAGCTCAAAGAGCTTTTCAGACGCTCGTTCATAGGCTGCTCCGATGAGGAATTCCGTGTTGCCTGCTTCAATAATGACCTCACTCTCGCAAAAATAAAAACTGTGGCAAAAGGCTCGCCCGGCTCGGCAGATGTGAATATCCGCGCAGTTGCCGAATGTATCTTCGACAGCCGCTGTACAATGGCAGCGTTCGGTCATAATCACCCAAAGGCTGCGCCTGCTCCCTCGGAAGAGGATATCCGCTTTACACGCAGGGTAAATCAGGTGCTTAAAGAGCTGGACGTTTACCTTATGGACCATATAATAGTCGGTCAGAACAGCTGCTTTTCTATGCGTGAAAACGCCGCTATCAGCATCTTCGATTAATGAAAGGACACACATTGCAAAATGAAAGAAAATAAGATAATCATAAAAGGCGCAAGAGAACATAATCTGAAAAATGTCAGCTTAGAACTGCCCCGTGACAGCCTTATCGTTATGACGGGACTTTCGGGCTCGGGAAAATCCTCTCTTGCTTTTGATACGATCTTTGCGGACGGTCAGCGCCGATATATGGAAAGCCTGTCCTCATACGCAAGAATGTTCATGGGACAAATGGAAAAGCCCGATGTAGATTCTATTGAGGGTCTTTCCCCCGCTATCTCCATTGACCAGAAAACCACCTCCAGAAACCCACGCTCCACCGTGGGAACAGTTACAGAGATATACGATTATCTCCGTCTGCTCTATGCACGCATAGGCATTCCCCACTGCCCTGTATGCGGACGTGAGATAAAACAGCAGACCGTTGATCAGATCGTGGATCAGATCATGGCTCTGCCCGAAAAAACAAAAATACAGCTCCTTGCCCCCGTTATCAGAGGCCGCAAGGGCGAACACGTCAAGGAGCTTGAAAGAGCCAAAAAGTCGGGCTTTGTAAGAGTCCGCTGCGACGGCGTTATATACGATCTCTCCGAAGAGATAAAGCTTGAAAAAAACAAGAAGCACAATATCGAGATAGTTGTTGACCGTCTTGTGGTGAAGCCCGATATGTCCACACGCCTGACGGACAGTATCGAAACGGTAATGAACCTTTCGGGCGGTCTGCTGATAGTTGACGTTATCGGCGGCGAGGAAATGCTGTTCTCACAGAATTATGCCTGCCCCGAGCATGGCGTTTCCGTGGAGGAGCTTACTCCCAGAATGTTCTCGTTCAACAATCCTTTCGGCGCCTGCGAAAAATGTACTGGACTTGGATATTTCAGCAAGATCGACCCCGACCTTATCATTCCCAACAAGGAGCTTGCCCTCAGCAAGGGCGCAGTCAAGGCTATGGGCTGGAATACCGTTGACACCAACTCGTTTGCTATGATGTATTACCGCGGACTGGGACAGTATTACGGCGTATCTATCGACACTCCCGTCAAGGATCTGCCCGAGGAATTTATCCATGCGCTTATGTACGGCACTGGTGAGACAAAGATCAAAATACACCGTGCGGAAATGTACGGCGGCGGAACGTATATGCAGCCCTTTGAGGGCATCGTCCACAATCTTGAGCGCCGCTTCAAGGAAACAAATTCCGAATTCAGCCGTGCGGAGATACAGGACGTTATGACGGAAGAGGAATGCCCCGACTGCAAGGGAAAGCGTCTGAAAAAGGAGAGCCTTGCCGTTACCGTCGGCGGACTGAACATCGCCGAGCTTACGGATATGTCCGTAACGGACTGCCTCGACTTCTTTGACAATCTTGAGCTTACCGAACGAGAACAGCTTATCGGCGCAAGAATAATCAAGGAGATACGCTCACGTCTGGGCTTCCTGAAAAGCGTCGGACTGGAATATCTCACACTTTCACGCTCCGCAGGCACGCTTTCGGGCGGCGAGAGCCAGCGTATCCGTCTTGCAACGCAGATAGGCTCTTCGCTTATCGGCGTGCTGTATATTCTGGACGAGCCGTCTATCGGACTTCACCAGCGTGACAACGACAAGCTCATAGCAACGATGAAGCGTCTCCGTGATCTTGGAAACACCCTTATAGTTGTTGAGCATGACGAGGATACCATGCGTGCCGCAGATTATATCGTGGATATCGGACCGTATGCGGGAGTTCACGGCGGCGAGATAGTTGCCTGCGGAACAGTTGACGATATCATAAAATGCGAACGCTCAATAACGGGTCAGTATCTCAGCGGAAAGCGGAAGATCCCCGTTCCCGAGGTGCGCCGCAGCGGAAACGGAAATTATCTCACCGTAAAAAATGCCACGGAGCATAATCTGAAAAATGTCACCGTAAAGATCCCCCTCGGAACATTCACCTGCGTTACGGGCGTTTCGGGTTCGGGAAAATCCTCACTTGTGAACGAGATCATTTATAAGAATCTTGCGGGAAAGCTGAACCGTGCAAAGGTGCGTGCGGGAAAATTCGGCGACATGGAGGGTCTTGAATATCTCGACAAGGTAATAAACATCGACCAGTCGCCTATCGGCAGGACTCCCCGCTCCAATCCCGCCACATACACGGGACTTTTCACGGATATCCGTGAGCTTTTCGCAGAGACAAACGATGCAAAGATGAGGGGCTATACAAGCGGCAGATTTTCATTCAATACAAAGGGCGGACGCTGCGAGGCTTGTCAGGGCGACGGCATCATCAAGATAGAAATGCACTTCCTGCCCGATGTTTACGTTCCCTGCGAGGTCTGCAAGGGACAGCGCTACAACCGTGAAACCCTTGAAGTAAAATACAAGGGCAAATCTATATACGACGTGCTGGAAATGACCGTTGACGAGGGCGTTGAATTTTTCTCGGCTATGCCGAAGCTGGCAAGAAAGCTGAAAACACTGCAAAGCGTGGGACTTGGCTACATCAAGATAGGTCAGCCCGCAACCACCCTTTCGGGCGGCGAGGCTCAGCGTGTGAAGCTGGCAACGGAGCTTTCAAAGCGCTCCACGGGCAAGACCATATATATTCTCGATGAGCCTACAACGGGACTTCACACCGCCGATGTACACAAGCTGACGGAGGTGCTCCAGCAGCTTGTTGACACGGGAAACACCGTGCTTGTCATCGAGCATAATCTTGACATAATCAAAAGTGCGGACTATATCATCGACCTTGGACCCGAGGGCGGTTCGGGCGGCGGCGAGATCGTTGCTGCGGGAACTCCCGAGGAAGTGGCACAGTGCAGCGGCTCATACACGGGATATTATCTCAAACCCATACTTGAAAACCGCTGATAAGCACAGCAAACAAAAAAATCGGGCAGAACGTGAAAAAGTCTGCCCGATTTTTTTTATGCCGTTTTTTTATCAGCTTTTCTTTTTCAATATTTCCGCAAGGTCATTTTCGGGAGTTGTAACTGCCCTTAATCCAAACTTATCCGACAGAACGCCCATTACATTATCCGAAACGAACGCAGGCACGGTGGGTCCCAAATAGATGTCCTTTATGCCGAGATAAAGCAGCGTGAGCAGCACGCAAACCGCCTTTTGCTCATACCACGAAAGCACAAGGGTCAGCGGCAGGTCATTCACTCCGCAGCCGAAAGCGTCAGCCAGAGCCAACGCTATCCTGATCGCACTGTACGAATCGTTGCACTGTCCAACATCTATTATTCTGGGCAGTCCGTCAATAGTTCCGAGGTCAAGATCGTTTATGCGGTACTTTCCGCAGGCAAGAGTAAGGATAAGCGTATCGGGAGGGGTGAGCTTTGCAAAATCGGTATAATAGCTTCTGCTCGGAGATGCGCCGTCACAGCCGCCGATAAGGAATATATGGCTTATCTTTCCTGCCTTGATAAGCCCGATGATCTTCTCGGCATTGGAAAGCACAGCCGCATGGCCGAAGCCCGTCATTACGGTATGTCCGCCGTTCATTCCCGTCATGAATTTATCCTCGTCATAGCCGCCGCATTCAATCGCCTTTTCAATAACGGGAGTAAAATCCTTGTCCTCACCGATATGGGTCACATCGGGATAAGACACCACAGAGGTGGTGAACACTCGGTCGCAGTAGCTCTGTCTCAGAGGCATAAGGCAGTTTGTGGTAAACAGCACAGGCGCAGGGATATTATGAAATTCGGACTGCTGATTCTGCCAGCCCGTACCGAAATTTCCTTTCAGATGAGGATATTTTTTCAGCTCGGGATAGCCATGGGCAGGAAGCATCTCACTATGGGTATAGATATTTATGCCCTTTCCCTCGGTCTGCTCCAGCAGCAGCTTCATATCATGCAGATCATGACCGCTCACCACGATAAAGGGACCCTTTTCAATAGTAAGCGGCACTTCAACAGGCACGGGATCGCCGTAAGCGGAGGTATTCGCCTTATCCAGCAGCTCAAGACAGCGGTAATTCACCTCACCCGTTTTCAGCACAAGCTCCAACAAGCCGTCTGTATCATCGCTTCCCACAGCACGGAGCGCCGTATAGAAAAACTCATTCACGGTCTTATCGGTCATACCCAGCGCCAGCGCATGATATGCATAAGCCGCCATACCTTTCAGCCCGAAAAGTATGAGAGACTTCAGCGAACGGACATCTGCATTGCCGTCCCAGAGGTTTTCCATATCATAATCCTCAAACTTTTCGCCGTTTATTCGGTGTTTTTCATTTTCCGCCTCGGTTTTCATTTTCTTCACCGTCACGTTATTGAAATTGACGTTTGTTATTGTAGTGAAAAGTCCCTCGATGATTATTCGGTCGGTCTTTTCATCGGGTCTGCCGTTTTCGGCGGCTCTTGCAAGACCTATCAGAGCGCCGACAAGTTCGTCCTGATAATTGGCGCAGTCGGATTTTTTACCGCAGACGCCTGCCTTTCCCTCGCAGCCTGTATTATGTGCCGTCTGCTGGCACTGGAAGCAAAACATATCTTTCATTTTCTGCATCTCCTTGATTTGAAAATTTATACTGATATTATTTCATATTTTTTTGGGAAAATACGTATGGGAGGGGGATTTTATTTATGTGCTTAGTGAAAAGCTTACTTTTATTTTAATATCGGCTGTTTCTAACCACCTTCAAATTTTATGTTCGTTAAAAGCTTACTTTTATTTTTTTAACATGTGTATCATATGAGCTTCAAGTTTTGCAAAGGGAACACCAAAGGGCGAAGGAGAGGGGGTGAATAAAATTCCAAACAAAAATCGAGGCACTCTCCGCAGGAGAGTATCTCCCTTCTCCTTACCCTTAGGTTTTCCCTCTGCACTCTCATTCCTTACCCATCCACTCCTCCGCCTCGATTTTTGCAAGACCAGCTATTGCTCTGTCTTTAGATTTATTATGATAACGGTTCGTGCAACGCTTATAATTTACTTGTTTTTTATGGTGCGCTCAACCGACGTAAAAGCTGATATATTCAACCTTAAATGTTGAAAATATCGGCTTTTCTTTTTTCACTTCATTTTATACGTCGGGTCGCTTAGTATATAAATAGGAACAGCTACTTGCAACCTATAAGCACTAAGCGACCCGTCGGAAAAATTTAAGATTGAGAATGACAACTATAATAAATAACTTGATGAAATTCCTACACCAAATAGCCGACGGTTGAGCGCCACGACTGAAAGAGAAAATTGAAAGCGTTTTATGTACCGTCGGCATAAGTAAATCTAAAGAGAATTTATGATATGGAATTTCAAAAATCGGGCGGGGGATAAGGAAAGAGAGTGCAGAGAGAGAACCTAAATGGGAGCATACTCTCCTGCGGAGAGTGCCCGATTTTTGCTTATGCTTTTATTTATCCCGCCCCTTTTGGTTCATCTCTCTGCCCGCCGGAGGCGGAAACTCCGCTTTCTCTATGGTTGCAAACCATACTACAAAATATTATAAACTAACAGCAATACACAATAAGCAAATAACAAAGCAGTTGAAAAACATCATTTAAGAGATGAAAACCACCCCAAACATATAAAACTCCCCCCCTCTCCCCCATTTTTAACTGTTTATTAACGAATACAAAACAAGAAAATGCTATAATATATAGTATAAAAAGGAGCTGTATAAAAATGAAAATTCTCTTCCTCGGCGATATAGTCGGCAGTAAAGGCTGTAAATTCGCCGCTTCAAAGGTTTATAATATCAAAAAGGAAAATGATATAGATATAGTTATAGTAAACGGAGAAAATTCCGCCGACGGCAACGGCATCACTCCCACATCTACCGAGATGCTGGGCTTCGCCGATGTTATAACCACGGGAAACCATTGCTTCCGCAGACGTGAAATGATGAACCGCTATGATGAATGCGCAAATATTATCCGCCCAGCAAATTATCCCGAGGGCGCTCCGGGTCATGGCGTGTATATCCTCGAAAGGGGACGCCTCCGACTTGCGGTCGTTAATCTTATGGGAACGGCATTCATGGAATCGCTGGATAATCCTTTCACCGTGATAGACGGCATTCTCAAGGATATCGATACTCCCAATATTTTCGTGGACTTCCACGCCGAGGCTACCTCCGAGAAAAAGGCAATGGGTCATTACCTTGCGGGAAGGGTAACAGCTGTCTGCGGCACCCACACCCATGTAATGACCGCCGATGAGATCATTCTCAAAAACCATACAGCGTATATCACAGATGTGGGAATGTGCGGTGCGGAGCTGTCCGTGCTGGGCGTAAAGACCGAGATCGCCGTGAGAAAACAGCGCTTTCATCTCCCCGAAAAATTCGTTGAGTCCGATGAGGCTCCGTTCCTTAACGGCGTGATAATAGACTTTAACGAAAAAGACGGTAAATCCCACAGTATTAAACGTTTAATAGTTAGATAAAATGCCGAAAAACATATACTTCTATTGCATTCCGTTCGTGTATGATGTATAATATTTCATAAGAAAAAGCTGCAAATTCACATCGGAAGGCGGTATGTTTTATGGAAGTTTTAAAGGTTTCTTCAAGATCTGCACCGAACTCAGTGGCAGGCGCTGTTGCAAGCGTTGTTAAGGAAAACGGAGCTGTTGAAGTTCAGGCTGTGGGCGCAGGCGCTACAAATCAGGCAGTTAAGGCTATCGCCGTTGCAAGAGGATACCTTGCTCCCGTAGGTATTGATCTTGTCTGTATCCCCACATTCGCCAATATAACTATCGACGGCGAGGACAGAACGGCTATCAAGCTGATCTGCGAAGCCCGCTGATACTTGTTTTATATGATATTTACGCCGTCCGTTAATCGGGCGGCTTTTTTACTGCATAATGCTCCGTGCGATTCAATGCATAAAATCATTAATGCAAAAAATTGCCGAATTAATAAAAAATATATTGACAAAACGCCGATTTTGCTGTAAAATAGTATTTATTATTATGTATAATTTATACATCTTTCACTGTGCTGTGAAAGCTTTATTTTATCAGATAAAAGGAGTCTTTTCAATGGTTCTCAACGGTTCTCAGATAATCCTCGAATGTCTGCTGGAGCAGGGCGTGGATACGGTTTTCGGCTACCCCGGCGGAGCTGTCCTCAATATTTATGAGGAGCTTTACAATTACAGCGACAGGATCACTCATATTCTGACCTCCCACGAGCAGAACGCAGCTCATGCGGCTGACGGCTATTCCAGAACAACAGGCAAGACAGGCGTTGTTATCGCAACTTCCGGTCCGGGTGCGACAAACCTTGTAACAGGTATCGCTACCGCATATATGGACAGTATCCCCATGGTGGCTATCACAGGCAATGTTACCACCGATCTTCTCGGTCTTGACAGCTTCCAGGAGGTAGATATCACAGGCATCACAATGCCTATCACAAAGCACAACTTCATCGTCAAGGACGTAAATCTGCTTGCCGATGTTATCCGTGAAGCTTTCTTCATAGCAAATGACGGCAGAAAGGGTCCCGTACTTATAGATATCCCCAAGGACATCACAGCCGCAAAGTGCGAGTTTGAGCACAAGCCTCTTGAGGGTCACAGCTTCAATCTGGACAGAAATCAGCTTTATTCCGCTGTTGAGATAATCAAGTCCGCAAAGAAGCCCTTTATCTATGCAGGCGGCGGTGTTGTTTCCTCCGATGCGGTTTCACAGCTGAAAAAGTTTGCCGAGCTGCTTGACGCTCCCGTTTCCCTTTCCCTCATGGGTCAGTGCGCATTCGACAACACCGACGAAAGATACACGGGTATGCTTGGAATGCACGGCACAAAGGCTTCCGCTCAGGCGCTTATCAACAGCGATGTAATGGTAGTCGTAGGCTCACGCTTCTCCGACCGTGTTACCTGCAACACAAAATCCTTTGAGAACAACACTAAGAACACAAAGATCGTACATATTGAAATAGATCCTGCCGAGATCGGCAAGAACGTGGGTGTTGACGCATATATTTCGGGCGACGCAGGCTTTGTTCTCACAGAGCTGAACAAGCTTATCCCCCAGCAGTCCCACCCCGAATGGATGACTCAGGTAAAGGAATGGAAGGCACAGTATCCTCTCTGCCAGCGCTCCGAGGATCCCGAGGCTGTTCTTCCCCAGTATGTTCTTGAAACTCTCTGCGAGCTTACCGACGGCAAGGCTATCATCTCAACAGAGGTAGGTCAGCATCAGATGTGGACTGCCGAATTTTACAGCTTCAAGTCCGAGCGCAGCTTTGCTTCTTCGGGCGGACTGGGCACAATGGGCTACGGTCTCGGTGCGGCAATAGGCAGCAAGGTAGGCAATCCCGACAGAACCGTTGTGAACATCGCAGGCGACGGAAGCTTCTACATGAACATGAGCGAGCTTTCCACACTTGCAAAATATCAGCTGCCCGTTATCGAGCTGGTTTTCAACAACTCCGTTCTCGGAATGGTTCGCCAGTGGCAGAGACTTTTCTACAACTGCCATTTCTCGCAGACAACACTTGAAAAGCCCACAGACTTTGATATGCTTGCAAAGGCATTCGGCATCGAGGGCATCACTGTCACAAAGAAGAGCGAAGTAAAGCCTGCTCTTGAAAAGGCTATCGCACTGAACAAGCCCGTTCTTATCAACTGCGTTATAGACAAGGACATCAACGTTCTGCCTATGGTTCCCGCAGGCGCTTCCGTTGCAGAGCCTATACTTGATATCAGGATCGGCGACTGATAAAATCACTTACATGAATAAACAGCCTGAACCTTATGATCAATGGTTCAGGCTGTTTTTATTTGTTGAGAATAAATACGCCGATGTTAAGATACAGCGCAAAAACACACCATATCAGATAAAATATCTGGAGCCTTGCGGCGGTCTTGTCAAGCTTTGCGAACTCACGCAGCATTGAAATTATCCATATTATCAGCATGAAAAGCCACACCGCCGCCGCTCCGAAAAGCCCGAGGCGGAAAAATATCACGCTCCACATAAAATTCACTGCCAGCTGGATATAAAATACCGTCAGCGCCTTTGAACGCTCTTTGACCTCCGTACTTCCATTTATGATGTATGCCGACACCGCCATAAGAACATACAGCACCGTCCATACAACGGGAAACACCGCATCGGGCGGCGAAAGGGGCGGCTTTTTCAGATCGGCATATTTTTCAAAGCCGCCCGAGGCAAGTGCGGACAATGCTCCCGTACCGAGAGTTATCACAAGATATTTCAGGAGCCGCTTTACGTTGACTGTCACAAAAATCCCCCTTACATTTTGTTGAAAATTATATAAAACAACATGGAATCATTGACAAAATAAATGTACTGTGATACACTTATTATATTCAGATTATATTTTACAGGCTAAGGAGTTATGAAAATGAAAACGTTATCAGTCAAAATAATCTCCGCACTGACCGCTCTTACGCTGTGTTCCACAGTCCTTTTTACGGGCTGCGGAAGCAAGGCTGCCGATGATGCGGCAGATACAGCGGCAGATACGGCTCAGTCTGCTTCCGATGCTGCGGAAGCAACGGCTGACCCCAACGTCTATGTCAATTCCGACTGGACATACGGTCAGGTGGCTATCGGCGGCGGCGGATTTGTCACAGGCATAATCAGCACATCGCAGCAGGGTCTTTTCTATGCAAGAACAGACGTCGGCGGCGCTTACCGCTGGGACAATGACAAGCAGACATGGGTGGCTCTCAACTACGATATCACCGTTGATGATGTGGGACTTCTCAGCATCGACGGCATTGCCGTTGACCCCGAAAATCCCGCTAAGGTATATCTTGCGGCAGGCTGCGAATATTTCAGCAGCGGCAAGACCTGCATTCTTATCTCCGAGGATTACGGCGAGCATTTCACACAGGTGGACGTAAGCGATCTTATCCGTGTACACGGAAACGGCATGGGCAGAGGAAACGGCGAGCGCATCGCTGTTGATCCCACCGACAGCAATATCATCTACTGCGGCGGCAGAACAGGTGGAATCATCAAATCCACTGACGGCGGAAAAACATGGGCTGCTCTCAGCTCCTTCCCCGTGACAAATACCAAGAACGGCAACGGCGTATGCTCCATAGCAATTGACGGCGCAAGCGGAAAGATCTATGCGGGAATTTCCGAAAGAAAGATCGACAACCTGCTTGTTTCCGAGGACGGCGGCGATTCATGGAAGCCCGTTGAAAACGCTTTCACCGATTATATGCCCCAGAGAATGAAGCTGGATTCACAGGGCAGGCTCTATGTTACATATGCAAACAACGAGGGTCCTTGGAATGCAATGACAGGCGCTATTTACAGATATGATACCGCCGCAGGCACTGCCGACAATGTTTCGCTTCCTATCCCCAACTCCACAGGCGATATCGTTATCAGCCCCGATGATGACAACAAGCTGGTTGCAGTTACAACTCAGGTGTGGGAACAGCAGCCCAACGGCGCATTCGGAGATGTATTCTTCGTTTCCACGGACGGCGGTGCAAGCTGGACGGATCTTCAGGACAAGATAACAATGTCCACAAACGGCATGGACTGGATCGCAAATGCCGCTATCCACTGGTGCAGCTCCCTTGCGATAGATCCCACAGATGAAAATAAGATACTTGTAAACTCGGGCAACGGCATTTTCGCCTGCGACAATATCTGGGCGGATTCCCCCGAATTCTATTTTGATGCAAAGGGTATCGAAGAGGTCGTTCCCGAGGATATCGTCACATTGAAGGATTATCCCCTTATCACGGCTATCGGCGACTATGACGGCTTCGTCCACGAGGATATCTATACCTCCGCAAAGCGTCACACCGAGCAGATCGGCTCCTGCACAAGCATCTCCGTTGCGGCACAGAACAAGGACGTATGGATAAAGGTCGGCGGCGATGACAGCGAGCAGAAGATACTTTATACCGAAAACGGCGGCGAATCATGGACATATATCACCAATCAGCCCGATCCCTCAAAGATAATGTATAAGGGCAAGGTGGCTGTAACCTGCGACGGAAATACATTCATCTGGTCGCCCTCAAACTCCAACTATTCCTACTACACCACCGACAGAGGCGAAACATGGAATCAGGTCGAGGGTCTTATGGGACAGGGCGCATATCTTATGGCAGACCCCGTTAACCCCGATTATGTTTATGCAAACGTAAACAGCGTTGTTTATGTCAGCACAGACGGCGGAAAATCCTTTAAGAGAAAATATGATACGATGAGCAGCTTCTCGCGTATGTGCTCAGTTCCCGATAAGGAGGGCGCATTCTATGTTCCGGGCGGCGGACTTCTCTATACAGAGGATCACGGCGAGACATTTACAATGGTAGAGGGACTCAAGCGCTGCGAGGCTGTCGGTCTGGGCAAGCCCAAGAATGACGGCGATCCCTATGTTATCTATGTATGGGGCATTCCCAAGGATCAGGAAACTATCGGCATCTATATGTCCGAGGATAACGGAAAGACATGGGTAAGAGTAAATGACGATCTCCATAATTTCGGCGGTACTGGCAATGGCAAGTTCATCAGCGGCGATATGAACGTGTACGGCCGCTGCTATATGAGTACAGTCGGCATGGGCATTGCATACTGCGACAAGATAAATAAGTAATCCAACAAAAATTAATTAACAGACGGTTTCAGCCAATGGCTGAAGCCGTCTGTTTTTTTAAAGAAAAAATATCACAATACAATAAATAAGGTCAAAAGGAACTAATACAAGCACTAAGCGACCCGTCGGAAAACTTTAAGATTGAAAATAACAACAGTTATTAATGGAAATGAAGTTATTCTCTCCACCAAATAGCCGACGGTTGAGCGCCACGACTGAAATAGGAAATGGATAAGCGTTTTATGAACCGTCGGCAATACTAAATCTAAGAATTATTTTTATATGGAATTTCAAAAATCGGGCGGGGGATAAGGAAAGAGAGTGCAGAGGGAGAACCTAAATGGGAGCATACTCTCCTGCGGAGAGTGCCCGATTTTTGCTTATGCTTTTATTTTAGGCGCAGATACTGCGCCACGCCCCCATTTGTGGTTCATCCCTTTGCCCGCCGGAGGCGGAACCTCCGAGAAAGAAACCGTTGAAAAACATCATTTAAGAAACAAAAACGAACATATCCAATAAAAAAAGCAGCAGCGCACCTCAGACAGAAAATCTGAGGTGCGCTGCTGCTTGCTTTGGGCGCATAAAGCGCCCCACTCACTTGTACATGGCAGCCAGTTCCTCGAATATTTGGTTTATTGCGGGAAAATCACGCTTCACTCGGACAGGCTTCATGTTCCTGTCAACAAAACAGTGGGTCGTTCTTCCCTCGGCACGGAGCTCTCCCTGTTGGTCCGTTACCTTGTAAACTATCGCCATTCTGAATCCGTTGTAGCTTTCAAATGCAGGCGTAATTACTACCGTTTCGTCAAAACGGACAGGCTTTCTGTATGTGCATTCGGCGGAAAGAACAGGCGTAAGTACGCCAAGCTCCTCCATTTTGCTGTACGGAAATCCTGCCTGCGTAAGATAATATACTCTTGCTTCCTCGAACCAGCGAATGTAGTTTGAATGATGCACTATCGCCATCTGGTCCGTTTCATAGTATTTCGCCGTGTGGGTGTAGGGCGGTATCTCTGTCATAATATCACCATTCCTTGTGTATGATCGGCACCGTATATGCTGCGTATAAACTTTCTGCGGTGCCGACCGAAATATATGCGGTCAGTTTGCAAACTGGCTGTTGTAAAGCTCGGCATAAAAGCCTTTCTTCGCAAGCAGCGATTCGTGATTGCCCTTTTCAATGATGTTTCCGTCTTTCATTACAAGTATCACGTCCGCTTCGCGTATCGTCGATAAGCGGTGGGCAACGATAAAGCTCGTTCTGCCTTTCATAAGCTCGGCAAAGGCTTTCTGTATCTTTATCTCCGTTCTTGTATCAATGGACGATGTGGCTTCGTCAAGTATCAGTATGGGAGGGTGACAAAGCATTACTCTCGTGATGCAGAGCAGCTGCTTCTGTCCCTGCGAAAGACTGCCGCCGTCCTCGGTTATAACAGTGTCAAGTCCCTCGGGCAGACGCTTGATGAAGCTGTATGAATGAGCTGCCTTTGCGGCTGCGATTATCTCATCTTCCGTGGCATCGGGCTTGCCCATGATTATGTTCTCACGTATCGTTCCCGATTTCAGCCATGTTTCCTGCAATACCATGCCGATGTTCTCACGGAGACTGTGGCGTGTGATGCTGCGGATATCCGTTCCGTCGGCGGAAATGCTTCCCGAATCAACATCATAGAATCTCATTATAAGATTGATAAGCGTTGTTTTTCCGCAGCCCGTAGGTCCGACGATAGCTATGCGCTGACCCTTTTTAACATCAAGCTCGAAGTTTTGAATAAGCTTTCTGTCGGGTGTGTAGGAGAAAAATACATTGCTGAAATCAATATCTCCGCCGGCTTCTTCAAGCACAAGAGCGGTCTTGCTGTCGGGTGTCTGAGGCTCTTCTTCGATAAGCTCGAAAAGTCTTGCTGCGCAGGCAAGGGCATTCTGAAGCTCGGTGATAACTCCCGATATCTCGTTGAAGGGCTTTGTGTACTGGTTCGCATAGCTGAGGAAGCAGGAAAGCTTTCCGACTGTGAATGCAGCCGCACTGCCTGCTGTGGCTATTGCCGCAAATGCGCCTGCAAGCGCTACCACCGCATATACGATGTTGTTGATGAATCTTGTTCCGGGATTGGTCAGAGAGGAATAAAATATCGCTTTGAGAGAGCATTTTTCAAGTCTGCCGTTTATCTCGTCAAAGGTCTCCTGAGCCTCGTCCTCGTGGGAATATGCCTTTACTACCTTGAGGTTTCCGAGTATCTCGTCAATAAACGCTGTCTGCTCGCCTCTTGTTTCGGACTGGAGCTTGAACATTGAATATGTGTGCTCCGCAATGAATTTCGCAACGAAAAGCGAAAGGGGCGTGAGCACGATAACAAGCAGTGCGATCTTGTAATTTATCGCAAGCATGAAAACAAGTGTGCCGATGATTGTGACTATTCCCGTGAAAAGCTGTGTGAAGCCCATGAGCAGACCGTCCGCAAACTGGTCAGCATCGGCAATTACACGGCTCACTATCTCGCCGTAGGAATGGCTGTCGATGTATTTCAGCGGAAGTATCTCCAGCTTTCCGAAAGCCTCGCTGCGGACGTCACGGATAACATTATAGGTTATCTTGTTGTTGATGATGTTCATTATCCACTGTCCAACAGCCGTGATAAGAACAACAACGCCTATCTTTATGAGTATCGCAATGCAGCCTTTAAGATCAACATTGCCCGTTCCCACGATGCAGTCAATGGCATTTCCCGCAAGGATAGGAACATAAAGCGCAAGAGCGGCGGTGAGAGCCGCAAGCACCATTGAGATCACCAGCAGGACACGGTATCTTTTGATGTGGTTCAGTACCTTTTTCAGCGTACCGGAAGCTGCCTTTTTCTTTGCCGCTGCCATTTATACCGCCTCCTTTTTGAACTGGGAATCATATATCTCCTTATATACGGAGCAGCTTTCAAGCAGCTCGTCATGAGTGCCTATTCCCGCAACATTTCCGTCGTCCATAACGATTATCCTGTCGGCATACATAACGGAAGATGTACGCTGGGAAACTATAAATACCGTGGGGTTATAGTCAAGCTCACGGATAGCCTTTCTTAAACGAGCGTCCGTTGCAAAGTCGAGTGCGGAAGCACTGTCGTCAAGAATGAGTATCTCGGGACGGCGAACAAGGGCACGTGCGATAGTCATTCTCTGGCGCTGACCGCCCGAAAGATTCTTTCCGCCCTGCTCTATCATGCAGTCGAGTCCGCCCTCCTTGCCGCTGATTATCTCGGCAGCCTGAGCAGTCTCCGCAGCAGCCATGATCTCCTCATCGGTCGCATCGGGCTTGCCCCAGCGGATATTCTCACGGATAGTTCCCTTGAAAAGCACAGCCTTCTGCAAAACTATGCCAACCTTTTCACGAAGCACCTCATCGGGGTAGTTCTTTACGTCAATGCCGTTTACATAAACAGTTCCCTTTTCGGAATGATAAAATCCCGGGATCATATTCACAAGCGAGGATTTTCCCGAACCTGTGGAACCGATTATGCCGATCGTCTCGCCCTTTTTCGCCTCAAAATCAATTGCCGCAAGGGATTCCTCCGCAGCATTTTTATAGCGGAGGAAAACATTTTCAAAGCGTACCGCAACGGACTTGTCCTCTGTTCCCTCAAGCTTTTCGGGGGATTTTTCGGAAGGCTCGGTGTTCATAACTGCGCTTATTCTCTTTCCGCATGCAACGGACTTTGTGATGTTGATGATAAGATTTGCAAGCTTGATAAGCTCAACAAGTATCTGCGACATATAGTTATAAAGCGCAACAACCGCTCCCTGAGTGAGAATGCCTGCTTCAACACGGAGCGCACCCGTATAGATAAGTGCGATGACCGCAAGGTTTATGATAACATATGTTACGGGGTTCATAAGAGCGGATATCTTGCCCACATACTTCTGGATATCGGCAAGCTCCTCGTTCTCCTCATTGAACTTGTCCGTCTCGCTCTCTTCCTTGCAGAAAGCACGGATAACTCTTGCGCCCGTAAGGTTCTCTCTTGTACGGCAAAGCACCTTATCAAGCTTCTGCTGCACCTTTCTGTAAAGAGGTATACATATGAGCATTATTCCGAATACGACTACCGACAGCACGGGGATAGTCACAACGAACACCATTGCCGCCTTGACGTCGATGCGGAATGCCATTACCATTGCGCCGAAAACAACAAAAGGCGATCTGAGCAGCAGTCGGAGCGTAAGGTTAACGCCGTTCTGCACCTGGTTCATGTCGCTTGTCATACGGGTTATCATAGTCGATGTACCCAGCGTGTCGATATCGGTGAACGAAAGGCTCTGAACATGGGCAAAGAGAACGTGCTTCAGCTTCTTTGCATAGCCCACCGAAGCCTTTGCCGCAAAATACTGCGCCGTTACTGCGCAGATAAGTCCTATAAGCGCCAGCGCACCCAGCACAAGGCACTGCTTTACGATATACGGCTTATCCGCATTCTTTATGCCGATATCAATGATATTGGCAACTACCATAGGAACAAAAAGCTCGAAGGACGCTTCAAGCAGCTTGAAAAGCGGTCCAAGAATGCTTTCTTTCTTATAGTATTTCATATAAGAAAGTATATTCTGCTTCTTCAAAAAATTCTCCTCCTGTTTTCACATTCTTACTTTTATAATGATCTTGAATGAGCAGTCGTTTCCGCTCATCAAATAATCAGCTCTCCCTGCGCAGCTTTTTGCGTATCTTATCCAGTGCATCTCCGTAATCCACCGATCTCAGCGTCGGATATGCCTTTATAAGACGTGCCGTGCCTTTATCCCTGAATGCGGCAAGTGCGTCCATTCTCGCTCTGAGTCTTTCAAGTGTTTCAGCACTCTTCTCCTCCGCATTCTCCTTGATATTGTCTATATCCTCACGGATATTTTCCTTTGCCTCATGATATGCAGCCGCAGTTTCTGCGCCCTTTTCGGCAGCTTCAAGTGCGGTATCTCCAAGATTCTTTCCGATATACTGCGCAATATCATACATCTTTTCGGATATCTCCGAGATCTCTTTCAGTCTCATATTAAGTCTTGTGACAGCGGCAACGGAATTCACCGTATCAATAATAATAAGTATTAGCATCACCGCAAGAAATATTATTCCCACAGTATGGGGAACAAGATCAATGAGCTTTTCCGTAAACGGAACAACGTGCATCACAACGATAAGTCCGCCCAGTCCCCATTCAAGGCTCACTTTCAGGCAGATATAGCCCTTGAAGTTGAACTTTTCATCGGAATAATCCCACCATATATTATGGAAAAGCACCTTCATCATAACTCCCACAAAAAGCTCAAATGCGGTGCATATTATCATCGAAAACAAAAACACAAGAAACGCCGAACTCATAACAGGCCGCAGCACGATAGTCAGTATCAGCACTCCCACGCCGTATATGGGGCATATCGGCATACTGAGAAAGCCTCTGTTGGAATACTCGCCCATTTTTACGGTATGTGCGCACACCTCGATAGCCCAGCCCAGAAACGACCAGACCACAAACAGCATACACATCTGATAAAGACTTAGCCCGAAAACATCTATTACCTGAAAAAACATTATCTTCCTGCCGCTCTCCTCCGTATTTCATCGGCGCTTATGCCGTACTTTTGGAATATGACGGAAGCATAGCTGCTCTCTCCGGGAAGACCCCTCTTGATGCGATAGATACGCTCACCAGTGGACTCGTCCACGCAGACCACAAGGCTGTCCGTTTTTGAGCGGTTATCGGGATCGGAATTGAATTCATCGGTCATTTTCGCAAGCCCCGTAAGATGCGTTGCAAAAAATCCCCTTGCGCCGATTATCGTGAAGATACGGACAATTTCCGCCGCTATCTCCATACATTCCGCAGGCGTTGTGCTCTGGATAGATTCATTCATAAGCAGCAGGCAGCGGTCTGTTATCGTATCGCTGATAGTTTTCAGTTCCTTTATCTCGGTAGTGAATCGGCTGGAATTTATGCCGACCTCTTCCTCCTTGGGAAAATGAGTATAGATAAAATCAACGGGTGATATCCTGCATTCTGCGGCAGGAGCATAAAGTCCCAGCTGAACAAGGATATGACAGGTTCCCACGGCACGGGTAAATGTAGTTTTTCCGCCGTTATTTGCGCCGCTTAAAAGATAGAAACGGGCATTATCGTTCATTTCGATATCATTTACCACAACAAGGGAATCGCCTGTTTTATTGCTGTCGGCGGCGGCAGCCTTACGGAAGAAGCAGAGGTCGAAAAGACCCTTGATATCGGCGGCACGGTCCTCCTCGGGCAGAAGCACGGGACGGCACATTTTCAGTCCCTTTGCCTTTGCAAGCTCCACCTGCTTTGCGGCATTATCATAGAAATTCAGCTGTTCATCAACGCCCCGCAGTTCATTAAAGCTGATGCACTTATAATCGTTCATAGCACGGTTCAGCCTGCCCATATACTCGGAGGTTATCTTTTCAAGCTCGGTGAAAAGCGCCTTATCCACATCATTAGGCTCACGGTTATTATCATCAAGATAACGTGTATGAAGATTTTTCACATTCACATCGGCATACTTTGCATTTCTGTAAAGTATACGCTCAAAAACCGAGGGCTTTTCAGTAGCGGCGGTATTTGACCAGCCCACAACTCCCGCCGAAACGGGGCGCATTTCCTCATTAAAATTGATAGCAACGGTAACACAGCGGATACGTTTTGAAAAAGCATCTTTAAGGTCGGCAAGATCAGTTTTCATATCGGCATAATCCTGCGAAGCATAGATCTCCTCAAAGTAGCCGAAAAGCGACTTCATCGCCTCAGACTTAACGTTTTTCCCCTCTTCCTCATAATAGGAATGGAGCATTTCCATACAATCCGCAAAGGTATCGAGAGCGCTGATATGGGCGCTCAAAGCGGCAAAAGTATCGGGGGAGGAAAGGTTACTGACATTCACACGTTCATTATCGAATATGGTTCTGACTATTTTATGTATTGTAGGAGAAAGTCTTGGCATTGCAAGAACATCTTCCAATGCATCAAGGCGATAATTTATAACATCGGGATCCGTACACATCTCACCGATAAGCTTCATCACAACGGACGGATTATCGGGAGAGAGCATTGCGGCGATACGTTCCGCCTCCATATCCGCAATATAATCCTGCGGCAGCTGAGACAGCGCTCTGCGGCGTTCTTTCAATTTTTCTTTTTTTTCACGGCTTGGGTAAAAAAGGTCAACACTAAGATTTTTTTCGCTGTTCATAAGAGATTTCCTTTCGGCACACGATCTTTTTTAGCAAAAACACTCTTCGGACATAAATATCCATAATATCCATGATACACCCATTACGGACAAATGTCAATACAAGGCGGCAGGAGAGAAAATCTTTAACGAAAAAGCTTCTAAAATTCCATATCATTATTTGCGGTTTTACTTCTTTTTTATGTTCTGTTGCTTATATGTTTGTTTTCATCTCTTAAATGATGCTTTTTAACTAATTTTTTCTTTGATTATAGTAAGCTTGTGTTAGTTTATTGAGTTTTGTAGTATGGTTTGCAACCATAGGGAAAGCGGAGGTTCCGCCTCCGGCGGGCAGAGAGATGAACCAAAAGGGGCGGTAAAAATAAATCGACACAAAAATCGGGCGCCGCCCCTTTAGGTTCTCTCTCTGCACTCTCTTTCCTTATCCCCCGCCCGATTTTTGAAATTCCGCTTATTTAATTCTCTTTAGATTTAGTATTGCCGACAGTTCATAAAACGCTTATAATTTACTCTTTCATTTGTGGCGCTCAACCGTCGGCTATTTGGCGTAGGAATTTCATCAAGTTAGTTATTATAGTTGTCATTCTCAATCTTAAATTTTTCCGACGGGTCGCTTAGTGGCAGATAGTAACAGTTACTTGCAACCTATAAGCACTAAGCGACCCGACGTGTAAACGGACGAGAAAAAAGAAAAGCTGATATATTCAACATTTAAGGTTGAATATATCAGCTTTTGCGTCGGTTGAGCGCACCATAAAAATAAGTACATTTTAAGCGTTGCACGAACCGTTATCATAATAAATCTAAAGAATGCGCAATGACCGGTTTTGCAAAAATCGAGGCGGAGGAGAGGATGGGTAAGGAATGAGAGTGCAGAGGGAAAACCTAAGGGTAAGGAGAGGAGGGCGCCTCGATTTTTGCTTCTGCTTTTCTGTTAGCCCCCCTCTCCTTCGCCCTTTGGTGTTCCCTTTGCAAAACTTGAAGGTGATATGTTACACATGTCAAAAAAATTAAAAGTAAGTTTTTAACGAACATAAAATTTGAAGGCAGAGAGTACCATCAAAACCAATAAAATAAAAGCCAACACCAGTTACTCGCTGAGTAACTGCTCCAAAACCCTGATGACACCATGCTCGTCATTCGAGGGCGCAGTGTGCTTCGCTGCTGCGATCAGGTCGGGGTGCCCGTTCGCCATGGCGTAACTCTCACCTGCGTATTTTATCATGTCGTAATCGTTCATGTAGTCCCCGAATGCCATGACCTCTTCAGAGCCTATCCCCATGTGCTCCGCAATGTGCCGTAAACCGTTCCCTTTGCTTACTGTCTTTGCAACAATGTCTACCCATTGAACGTTCGATAATACTACGTTGCAGCGGTCGTTGTATTTTTTCAGTGCAGGATAACAGCCGTGCTCCGCATCACGGTCATATACAGCTATTTTTATAATGTCGTCCGATTCGGCAGCTGCGTAAAGATCATCGACCTGCTCCAGCCTGCCGCAGTAAAGATCTGCATTGAAGCCGAATCCTCGGTCTATGCTGCCTTTCTTTATATATGCCGATCTCGTTCCCGATAACAGTATTCGTACATCGGGCATATCCGATAATACACCGATGAATTCCTTTACCATTTCCACGGGCAGCGGATCCATGTGCAGGACTTTGTCGTTTTCATAAATGATGCCGCCGTTTTCTGCCATGAATATCATGTGTCCGCTTATGCCTATGCTGTCAAAAAGATTTTTCAGACTGTAATACTGCCGTCCGCTGGCAGCGGCAAATTTTATGCCCTTTTTCTCCAGCGCAAGCACTGTCTCCGCCGTTTCGGCAGGAAGCTTGTGGCTGCTGTCCAGAAGTGTACCGTCCATATCTGCTGCTGCAAGTTTTATCATAACTTTTCCTCACTCTTGTAAAATATACTATATAAACCCAATACGGGGCAGACGCTTTTCTTGAAAACGTTCTGCCCCGCAGCTTTTTGTTATTATGTGCCTCAGTCAGCGAAAAATTCGCCGTTGAGTCCTCTTGTTACATTGTCGTTGGAATAATTCTCGGGAACAAGGATATATACCTTGCCGTCTGCTCTGTCGATAGAAAGGATCTTGTCCGTGTCGGCATTCTTTGTGGGCTTTGCGGAATAAATGTTGTAGTAGGAATACTTGCCTGTGTCAGCCGCAACAACATCATTTCTCTTTACTGCCGAGAAATCAGCGGGAAGCACCATGTACTTGTATGTGCCTGTCTTGGGATTCTTCCAGCTGAAAACGCTATCGGTCGCACCTGAAACTGTGGGATATGATGTGTATACCGAATAGTAAAGGCTGTTGCTGTTCACATCATCATTCATGATGTTGTTGAGAGTATCATTGCTGTAACCCTCGGGAAGCAGAATGTATCTCTTTTCAAGCTTGCCGTCATTTACTCTGTTCCAGCTCTTTACTGTGTCGGAAGATGCTGTCTTTACAGGCTCTTCGCTGTAAACTGTCCAGTAGCTGTAATTGCCTGTGTACTTTGCATATGCCGTATCACGCTTTGCCTTGTCATAATCCTTGGGAAGCAGGATATATGCTGTTCTCTGAACTCCGCCCGATACATATGTAAAGCTGTATATAGTGTCTGTCGATACTGTTGTTGAGGGCTTGATCTCGGTTACAACATAGTAGGATGCTTCGGAAGCCGATGTCATATCCGCTTCCTTTACGGAAGCAAGTCTTGCCGTATCATAATCGGAGGGAAGCAGGATATATCTTGTGTATGTCACACCAGAAACAACAGACTGCCACTTCTCGATAACATCGGAAGAGATCTGCTTCTGAGGCTCGGAGTTGTAGATTGTCCAGTAGCTGTACTTGCCTGTGTAAAGTGCTACTTCTGTATTGTAGCGAACGATATCATGTCCCTTGGGAAGCAGGATATATCTTACAACTGTCTTGCCGTTTACGGTCGCATTGAACGAGGGTGTCGTATCTGTTGAATCCACCTTGTCGGGAAGCGAATCATATACCGCATAATATGTTGCGGAGCCTGAATCCTTTGCTGTAAGAGTATTTACATAAGCAATGTCATAGCCTGCGGGAAGAAGCATATACTTTGTTGTTCCCTTGGCATCTGTCCAGCGGTAAAGAACATCGGTAGCAAGGCGCTTTGAAACGGGAGATGTTGATATCTCATAATATCCGTCGGAAGTAACCGTTACATTGATGACCTTTTTAAGTGAAGCATTGTCGGAAGCATTTACCGTAACGGTTGTTGTGCCTGCCTTAATGCCCTTTAATGTGAATGTTCCGCTGCTGCCCGACCATGTGGGAGCTGTAACTGTTACAACAGAGCTGTCGCCCGATGTTACGCTTACTGCTGTGGGATTGTCGGAATAAAGCTTAACGGAAGATGTGCTGTCCTTAGCAACGGAAACCGATGTGCGGTCTGTCAGAAGAGTTGTTGTACCCTCGGATTCCTCGTCGCTGCTGTCGTCAACCTCGATATCGGGGTCTGTTACCTTTACGTTGATGTACTTGTAAATGCTTGTGTACTTGCTCATGTAGATCTTGATCCTTGCGGAACCTTCGCTTACGCCCTTAACATTAAAAGTGATCTTGTTGCCTGTCCAGGGCTTTATCCACGAGCCTGTTGCAACGGAGCTGTCCGAGCTGCTGTATTTCAGCGCATGGGAGCCTGTTGCGGTTACTGTTACGGGAACGCTGTCGCCCGATTCAACATTTACAGTCGACTGGGAAACGCTGAGCTTTCCGTTAACGACCTTTATCTTGCAGGTCACCTTCTGGGAGCCTGACTTTGCAGTGATAGTGCAGGTACCTGCCTTTTTGGCGTAAACCTTGCCCTTGCTGTTTACAGTTGCTACCTTTGAGTTGCTTGATGACCACTTTACATTTGAGCCGCCTGTTGCTTTAAGTGTTGCGCTGTAGCCCTTTGTAACGCTGAGTGATGAATAATTCAGCTTGAAAGTCGCAGCCGAAACATTCAGCGGTATCAGCATTACCATAAGCAGTGCGGAAAGCACCGAGCAGACAATGCGGTGAAGCTTGCCGTGTTTCATTTTTTATCCTCCTTGTTTCTGAGAACGGCAGGCACAGTACGCCTGCCGCATTATTTATTCTACAAGACAAGTTTATCACAGCAAACATATTTCGTCAACTAATTTACAGCGTTATTTCGGTAACATTTCAGTTACACACCTGACAAAATCCGCCCCGATGCTAAGTATTTCCGATATATTTTCACAAATGCGGAAAAATAAAATTGCCCTGCTGAAAAGCAGGGCAAATATTCGTACCCCGGTCTTTTATTAGCCGCATACCGGGAAGCGGAAAATATTTCTGTACCTTTTATGAAACGCCGATATACGATCCCGACAAAATTGCCACAAGATCAACCGTACTCAAACCTTATACTTGTCCATATACATCTTTGAAAGCTCATTGTACTCGCTGCCGAAGCCCTTGTGTACCTCCGCAATGTATTCGTGGCGGTTGATGATGTCCATATTCTTCTGTGCGCCGATGATATAAACTGCGATATTTGAGCAGTGGTCGGAAATTCTTTCAAGATTCGTCAGAAGATCAAGGAAATTAAGTCCGCTCTCCACAACACACTTTCCGTTTTTAAGGCGCTCGATGTGACGTGATTTAAGCGTCTCGCTGAGGTAGTCGATAACTTCCTCCAGCGGCTCGATCTTTACTGCGATATCGGGGCTGCACTTTTCGGTGCATTCTATCGCCATGCCGATTATCTCCTGAACGGCGTCCGATATGATATCCAGCTCATGCTGTGCTGCCGAGGAAAACGCTCCCTCGCCGTCAAGCTTCAGCCTGTTGAGCTGCTCCGCGCTTTCGATAAGATTCATTGTATAGTCGCCGATACGCTCAAACTCGGAGCTGAGATGAAGCAGCAGCGTTACACGGCGGTTCTCGTAATCCGTAAGCTCGCAGTGGGTAAGCTGAACAAGATATGCATTCAGATTATCCTCCATGCGGTCAATAGATTCTTCACAGCTGCGGAACTTTGCGTCTGCCTTTTCGTCAAATTCGATAAAGAGCTTTCTCATGCCCTTGAAGTTGTAAAGTGCGGTGCTTCCCATTGTGACAGCCGTATTCATCGACTGCTGGATAGCAAGCGCAGGAGACTTGAGAAGTCTTGAATCCAGAACGGGAACACTGGGCTCTTCCTCTTCTTCGTCCGACTTTTTATCGGGCACGGATATTGTTGCAAGCTTTTCAAGCAGCTTGTGGAAAGGTATCAATACAAGTGTAACTACCACATTGAATGTAGTATGGAAGTTTGCGATGCTTCCCATTGTCATGCTGTCATTCCAGAAAGGAAGTCCGACAATGCCCTGAGCCGCATACATAACAGTAAGGAACAAAATAGTTCCGATAACATTAAAGTAAATATGAACAAGCGCCGCACGCTTTGCGTTCTTTCCCGCACCGATGGAAGAAATAAGCGGAGTTACGCAGGTACCGATATTCTGTCCCATGATGATCGGGAACGCCGCCGAAAATTTCAGCACACCAGTTGTGGAAATAGCCTGTAATATACCGACCGATGCGGAAGAGCTCTGGATAAGAACCGTTACAACGATACCCGCAAGCACGCCCAGAATAGGATTTGTCAGTGTTGCGAAAAGATTTCTGAAAGCCTCCAGCTCGGAAAGCGGACTTACCGCATTGGTAAGATTGAGCATACCTGTAAACAGCACGCCTACGCCGATAAGTATTTCACCCGCATTTTTTGCGCCGTCCTTTTTGGACACCATGTATATTATAAGTCCCACGGCAGCCAGTATCGGGGCAAGCACATCGGGCGAAAGAAAATTAAGGAATGAACCCTCGCCGCCGTCTATCTCCGCAAGACGGAGTATCTGACCTGTGATAGTAGTACCGATGTTTGCGCCCATTATAACGCCCACCGCAGCTCCCAGCTGCAATATTCCTGCGTTTACAAGACCGACTACGATGACCGTAGTTGCTGCCGATGACTGTATCGCCGCAGTAACAAGTGCGCCCAGAAGAACGCCCTTGAAAACGTTGCTGGTCAGCTTCTGGAGTATTTTTTCCATCTGACCGCCCGAAAGCTTTTCAAGACCCTTGCCGAGAATATTCATACCGTAGATGAATAAAGCAATGCCGCCGATAGCTTTTATAATGGTAGTTGCAATACTGATGCCGGACATAAATAATTATCCTTTCTTTTTCAGCGCAAATCATGCGCATACCGAATATACGGCTGTTCATATATTATTTTACATTTGACCGATTTTATTATATCAGTATTGACGAAATAAGTAAAGTGAATTTTGTGTACAAAAATGTAAAATCCGCAATTTCTCTTTTTACGATATTTTTACTCTGCGGTTGTGCAAATCGTTTGTATATATTAACTTATAATTGTAAAATTTAAGTAAAATCCCCGTAAAATCCAACAATTTTACGGAGATAGGATACTATATTAATAAGCAGCATAGGTATAAAAAGTTTGGTCAAGCTTTTTAAAGCTTGCAGGAATCGAAAGGGCAGCGCCCATACCGAGAAATGCGTAAGCATTTCAAGGCTTCAAAGTCAATAAGTATGTATATTACTTCACTTCGGCAATGATCTTACCGTTTTCATCTTTCATAACAACCGTAAGATAATATTTTCCGCTGATCTTTCTTAAAGCGTGGATCGAAAAATCCTCGGTGTTCATCGAACCCACGCCCTCGGGCGCAAATCTGTGAACGCAGAGATGCTTTCCGTCGGCGGTGTGAGCCACTGCCGCAATTTCAGCCACCCTGCTCTCGGGAGTGAGAAGATAATCTATCGAACCCAGCTTTTCGTCAAAGTCAAAATAAGCGATCATAAGATCGAACTGTTCGGAATTGCTTCCGATAAGCTCCAGCTCGGATATCCTGCCGCCGCTGTATACCTTTACCTTGCGGATAGAACCGTCCTCGGCGAAATAGTCAAACTCTTTCATATCGCCGCATTCAGCCGCGGTGCAGGTTATTTTCTTTTCGGCGATATAGTCGCTGTCGTCCACCTCACGAAGAGCGCCGCCGCTCCATTTTTCGGGAGAAGTTTCAAAACGGTAAAGCTCGTTTTTGCCCGAATATACCACAACGGAAGTAAATTTGTTCATGTTAGCGCCCATGTACTGCACGTCCTTTCACGCTGCGGAGGCAATTCAGCCGCAGCCTATATTATAAATATTGTATAACATCGGACGGAAAAAGTCAATGATCGGGGCAAAAAAATATCGCACAGATATGAATAAATCATATCTGTGCGAAAAAAATATATATCAGATCAATTACTGAGCAGCATTGAGCTTCTTAGCGAGCTGAGACTTCTTTCTTGCAGCTGCATTCTTGTGCATGATGCCCTTAGCAGCAGCCTGGTCTACCTTCTTTATTGCGAGCTTGATTGCAGCTTCCTTATCAGCGGCACCCTCAGCAACAGCAGCGTCAGCCTTCTTGAGAACAGTCTTGAGATTGCTCTTGACCATCTTGTTTTTAAGAGTCTTAGCCTTGATGACCTTTACTCTCTTCTTAGCGGATTTAATGTTTGGCATTTCCGTTACACCTCCTTATAATTCTCTGATCTGCGGTCATAATAGCATTAACGGGCATGACACGGAATTCCCGCGGAACGCAGATGAGAACGCTCCTTCTACTACACACAGCCTTAACTATAATATTACCATTGTTCGCAGAAAATTTCAAGTATTTCAGCAAAATTTTATATAGAAATTATCTGTCCCCAAGCCAAAGATTTTTAGCATTTTACACAAAATGCCGTACATACACCGCTCCGTGGTGAAAATATCAAAGGAGAACGATCATATCATGTCAATAAGAACAGACCTTGCCGTTGAATGCATCGACACAGAAAGCGCCTCTCTCCCGAAAGGGATAAAGCGTGCGATACGCAAAAGCTCCGCCTGCACCATAACCGAGATAACCGTCACCGACGAGCTTGCAGGGCTTCGGATAGGCAAAACACGGGGAAAATACATCACCGTTGAGACAGACCGTCTCTCCGCCCACCCCGATGATTTCACCGTTCAGGCAGAGGATATCTCCGCCGAGATATCACGGCTTATAAAGAATCCCGAAAGGATACTGATAGCAGGTCTGGGAAACAGAAATATCACTCCCGATGCACTGGGGCCTCTTGCTGCGGGACAAATAATCGCCACCCGTCACATCAACGATCTTTCTGGGCTGCCCCCAATGGCAGATGTTACCGTGCTGACTCCCGGAGTAACGGGTCAGACGGGAATCGAAGCCGCCGAACTGCTTTCATCGGTCTGCGGCAGCACAAAGCCCACAGTGATAATCGTGATAGACGCCCTTGCTTGCAGCGATATATCACGTCTGGGAACAACCATTCAGATAACCGATACGGGCATCTCCCCCGGCTCGGGTGTGCAGAACCGCCGCAAGGAGATATCGGACGTTACAATGGGCGTGCAGGTGATAGCCATAGGCGTTCCCACGGTAATTGATATGCACACAATAGCCGAAAACATCACGGGACAGGTTCCTCCGAAGCATCTTCCCAACATGATGGTAACTCCCCGTGACATTGACGAGCTTATCCGCCGAACGGCAAAGCTTCTCGCCTTTTCCGTGAACCGCACCGTCCAGAAAAATCTCTCCGATGCCGAAATTATATCACTTATGTAAAAAAACAGATAATTGATGATAAACTAACGATCATCAATTATCTGTTTTCAATTATTTTTCATTTATCCATTTTTCCCATTCCTCGGGACAGTAGCCTACCGTTGCAAGCTTTCCGTTCCTTACGATGGGAGTCTTGTACAGAGAGGGCATTTCCATGAGCTTGTCGGGCATATCCTCTTTCGCAAGATATTTTATGCTGAGATAATCCTTTGAGTTTTCGTCGATGAGCTTTTCAAAGCCGCCCACCGCCCTTGCAACGCTGTCAAATTCGCCCTTGCTGAGTCCCTTGCTCATTATGTCAACGGACTGAAACTTTATTCCTCTTTCCTTGAAAAAGCGCTCCGCCTTTTTTGTGTCAAAGCTTTTTGATTTGCCGAATATCTGTATGTTCATTGCCCTGCTCCTTTTATTCGATCCAATCGGAAAAATCCCGATGATCGGCTATGTCTATCCTATGCTCGACAGTCATCTGCTCAAGATCAAAGCCGCCGTAAAACGGGATCTCCTCCTGCTCGCTGTATTCTCCGCCGCTGTAATATTTTCCCGAATACCATGTTGCATCAAGAAAAAGCCACTCACCGTCGATCTTCACGCCGTTCCATTCGTGATTTATCGGAGCTTCGGCAAGCTGTTTGCGTGTATAGCCGCCGCTTGCAGTGCCTCCGCGGAAATTCACGCAGTATATCCCCATACAGCCGCAGAGTGCGGACACGGTATTTGAATAGCCTCCGCAGGTGGTCTTGTATCCGTTGTGAAATATATTTTCAAGGCTGATCGTATATTCATCAACGCTTGTTTCGGCGGCGTCACGGTCATAGCTGATATTTTCAGCAGTCCATTTGCATATGGCTTTTGCCTGCTCTGCGGGGTCATCAATTCCGCTGCATATTTCATCGGCAAGACTTTTCAGCTCCCGCATTATCGCTCTGCGCTCATCATCACTGCCGTCGGGGGAAATATACAATGCGCATATATCGCCGCCATGCTCGGTTATCCTGTCCAGCATGGCGGTATTTTTTTCATATATTTTCGGGATAAGCCGAAAAGTCCCGTAAGGAGTTTTTGCACTCATAAGCGCAGTTTCCGAAACCGACACAATGCTTTCCGCAGGCGTGACATCGGCTTTTTCGCCGCAGCCCGTAAGCATTGCCGACGCAAAAACCATGCACAGCATTCCGATCAGAAATTTTCTCATACTATTTTTATACCCAAAAGCTCCGCGGCGGTCAGAGCCTGCTCATAATTCACAGTGACATTTTTCAGCTCGGCGGGTATCATCACGGCGCCGCTTATATCGCAGCTGCTGAGATCAAGTCCTGCCATTTTCGCATGAACAAGGTCGCACTGCCTGAAATTATTGTCCGAAAGCTTCACTGCGGAAAATTTTGCTCCGCCGAAGCCGATCTCGGGCATGGAGCATTCCCTGAATGCCGACTTTTTCAGCTCACACGCCGAAAACACCGTATATTTTCCCGAACAATTCACAAATTCCGCACGGTCAAACACCGACTCGGAAAACACCGCTCCCGTAAGCTTGCAGTTGGTGAAAACAACTTCACGGAACGTACTCTCGCAGAACCGCACATTTGACAGATCACAGCCCGTAAATGACGTGCCCTTAAAATATCCTCTTTCCATGCTGCTGCCGCACAGACGGCAGGCATTCAGCTTCACGCCGATCATTTCTATGCCGTCCGCACTGCACACTGCCGTTTCCGAGGAAAATTCTCCGCCGTCCACGGGGATATCCTCTTCCGAATTTCTTATAAGTATCTCTTCAAGTCCCATTATTTCTTTGCCTCATACCAGCTCCTGCCCTCTTCAACATCTGCGGGAAGAGGAACGGAAAGCTTCGCAGCACCCGTCATTTCCTCATGGAGTATCTTTGCGGCACGCTCCTTATCCTTTTCCGAAGCCTCGATGATAAGCTCATCGTGTACCTGAAGGATAAGCCTTGCGTCCAGCTTTTCCGCTTTCAGCCGCTTATACACCTTTACCATTGCTATCTTGATTATATCCGCCGCAGTTCCCTGTATCGGAGCATTCATTGCCGCACGTTTTCCGAACGCCTGAACGTTCTTGTTGCTTGCGGAAAGCTCGGGGATAAGGCGGCGCCTGCCGTACATTGTCTCGGCATAGCCCTTTTTCTTTGCGTCCTCCACCGTTTTAGCCATAAAGTCACGGACGCCGCTGAAATTATCAAGATAGTTCTTGATATATCTGTCAGCCTGCGCAACGGAAACTCCGATATCCTTTGAAAGCGAAAATGCACCGATACCGTACACGATTCCGAAATTTACCGCCTTTGCCGCACGGCGCATCTCGGAGGTGACAAGCTCCTTGGGCATATTGAACACCTGCGCCGCTGTTGCCGCATGGATATCCTCGCCCTCATTGAATGCCCTGCACATATTCTTATCGCCGCTGATATGGGCAAGAATGCGAAGCTCGATCTGGCTGTAATCGGCGTCAAGAAGAGTATAATTATCCGCCGCCGTGAAGAATTTTCTCATATTGCGTCCCAGCTCGGTGCGGACAGGGATATTCTGAACATTCGGCTCCGTTGAAGATATTCTTCCAGTGCGTGTCTCGGTCTGCCTGAAAACCGAATGGACACGTCCGTCGGGAGAGACTGCTTTCAACAGTCCCTCAACATATGTGGAATTCAGCTTTGAAAGCTGACGGTAGGACAATACCAGATCAACGATAGGCGCACGGTCACGAAGTCCCTCCAGCACCTCCGCATTGGTGGAATAGCCTGTTTTGGTCTTTTTTCCCGCAGGCAGCCCCATTTCCTCAAAAAGCACCGTTCCCAGCTGCTTGGGCGAACCGATATTGAACTGATGCCCTGCCATGAAATATATCTGCTGCTCCATGGCTTCCATATCCTCGATCAGACCGTTTCCGAAGCTGCGGATACCGTCCGTATCGACTCTTACGCCGTAATGCTCCATGGAAGCAAGCACCTCGGTCAGCGGCAGCTCGATATCATAAAGCAGGCTGTGCATTCCCTCGTTTTCGATTTCTTTCAGCATTGCATCACTGAGCTGTTCCAATGCGCAGACAGGCTTTTCATAAGCAGGCACGCCGTAGCTGCGGCTCATATTTTCAATAGTATACTCGCTGGATTCGGTATCAAGCAGATAACCGAGGATATCCGTATCCGACTTTACATTCAAAAGCTCACTGCCGTTATCAAAGCAGAATTTATACACAGGCTTTGCACGGTGAGTATATTTTCCGCAGGGCGAAGCAAAAAACTCCAGCAGCTCATCTTTTCCCTCAACAGAGTAGATTTTACCGTTCCATGCGATCTCTGCGGTCATATTTTCAACATCGGCAATAAATGCCGCCTTATCCGCAGAATAGATCTCCGACTTATCCGCAGAAAGATCGCCCTGAACAAATTCCGTTTTTTCGATACCGACAGCCGCAGTCTCGGGCTTATAATCGGCAGAGGGAGATATATCCAGCTTTTCCATAAGCTTATTCATTTCAAGCTCGGTAAGGATAAGCGACAGCTTTTCATTATCCCTTTCGGCGGCACGATACTTTTCGGGATCACGGTCGATAGGCACATTTTTCACGATAGTAGCAAGCCATTTGCTGTGTTCGGCATCAGCCTTTCCGTTTTCAAGCTTTGTCAGCACAGATTTAGTCGCTTCGATATCGGGCATTTTATCATAGATATTTTCCAGTGTGGCATACTTCTGGATAAGTGCCATTGCGGTCTTTTCGCCGATACCCTTTACACCCGAAATATTATCGGAGCTGTCGCCCATAAAAGCTTTCAGGTCGATTATATTTATCGGCTCGAAGCCGTATTCCTCACGGAAGCGTTCGGGGGTAAAATGTATCAGTTCCTTATTTGTATGAAGAAGCACGGTAACATGATCTGTAACAAGCTGGAGGCTGTCACGGTCGCCCGTCAGTATATAGCACTCACCGTCCGAAAAAATATCGGAGACAGTTCCGAGGATATCATCTGCCTCATAGCCCTCACACTCCACAACATGAACGCCCATTGCACGGAGAATATCCTTTATATAAGGCATCTGCATATGAAGTTCCTCGGGCATTCCCTTACGGTTAGCCTTATAAGCGGAATCCGCCTTATGGCGGAAAGTGGGAGCTTTCAGGTCAAAAGCGCAGACAACGCCGTCGGGTTCAAGTTCCGCCGTCACTTTGAGGTATATATTCATAAAGCCCGTAACAGCGTTAGTGAACATACCTTTTTTATTGGACAGCATTTTTATACCGTAAAACGCACGGTTCATTATACTGTTTCCGTCTATTGCAAGAATTTTCATATAATATTTCCTTTCAACGCATCGGCGGCGCCATAAGCAGGCATTACCGAGTGAGCATTTCCGATCACGTTTTACTTTTTACACTTTTACAATTAAGATTATACCACTCCACTCAAGATAAATCAAGACGCAAACGCTCTTTGGAAGAGCTTCAGAAGTTTTATTTTTACGTCTTGTTGTTACTCTCTGCCTTATTTGATATTTGATGTTATTTTGAATGGCTTGATTTTATTTTTTGAAACAGCGGTTACTTACTGCCTTGAATTTTATGTTGTTACTTAAAAACTTCTTTTTCTTTTTTAATAGTTGTTATTGTTTACCTTCATTTTTTTGGTTACTTAAAAGCTTACTTTTATTTTATAGCAATGTGTATCAAATCAACTTCAAGATTTGCAAAGGGAACACCAAAGGGCGAAGGAGAGGGGGGCGTGGCGCAGTACCTGCGCCTAAGAAAAGCGTAAGCAAA
>CAKSKG010000022.1 GCA_934464775.1 uncultured Oscillospiraceae bacterium | reverse complement strand
TCACGGAAAAAGCTGTCATAGCTGTAAACGCCTGCCCATGCTCCTTTAGCTTCAAGATGACCGCAAAATGCGTTCACAATATCGTTGCAGGTTTTCGGAGCAAGTTTGCCCTGTTCTTCAAAGTCGCCGTAAATCGGCAGTTCAAATGATTTGCCCTTGAGCATTTCAAGCATAAATTCGGCTTCATTAACTGCGTCTGCGGCAGATTTGGCATAGCTGTAATGGTAAGCTCCGACGTACAGTCCTGCCGATTTGGCTTTGCGGTAGTATTCCTCAAAGCGGCTGTCTTTCTGCTTCGGGTTTTTCTTCCCGAAGCCTGTCCTGATGATAACACCGTCAATGCCGGCATTTTTGAGCTTGACAAAATCGACAGTACCGTTCCATTTTGATAAATCGACAAGTATATAAATTGACTTATTCACAATTATCCCTCCTCGGATTTCTTGCTTAAAATATCAATAGCCTTAACAAGTATCTGCTGGACAGGCTTGGGCAGTATGCCCATAAGCCCCGCAGTCTCGCATATGCTGATAAGCTCCGAAGCACAGAACGCAATGATAACAGCGTCCCTAAGATAGTCCGTGCTTAACAGCCTGTCCGCATAATTGGCGCACACCACAATGAGCAGTGTGCCAACCTTTTTTATAATGCCTCTCCAACAAGCGGCGGAAGATAATGCACCGTTGGGCGATTTGTCCGACTTGTGCCACCATATGGCATTGGCAAGCCCCATGGCAAAATCAACTGCCATGAACACTATAAGCGTGATGACGGCATTGTCCCAGCCGCCCAGTGCGGCGGAGATCAGTCCGCCGAATGCGCCGATCACAGCGCAGATAGTGTTTTTTGCACTCATACTTCATTCTCCTTATCATAATCATCGTTGACTGCAAATCCGTCCTCGGGGCTATACAGCCACATACGGCAGTCAGCCGAGGATATCACCTCTTCGGGAATATAGTCCACGTCAATGCCGCCAGAAATATATCCGCCTATGCTCACAGCGGTCACAACACCACTGTCATCTGTTGTAATCATATTGACCATGTTCACACCTCCGTTACCGTTAATACCGCCACATTACTGAGTATTGATGCACCGTTGTTATCGGTTATCCTGCATCTGTACTTGTAACCGTTCATTGCCTCTGTTGCGGTTGCAGTGATCTTGTTTGTGGTATTGCCTGTCGCTCTTGTATTTGCCCATGTGCTGCCGCCGTTTGTACTTACCTGCCACTGATATGTAAGTCCCGTTCCGCTTGCTGTTACCGCAAAGCTTACTGTGGAACCGATCTTTGCTTCGGCGTCTTGCGGCTGACTTGTAATCGTAACCTGCGGTATCATAGCAACCGCAGTCCAATTCATATTGCCGCCGACAGCGGTAAATCCAGTCTGGGACACATTATCCACAGCAACGGCAGCCGCCGTACTGCCTCGGGCGACAGCAGTCACAACAGGTATATCGGGGTAAGCGTGCGGAAATGTGATGTCCACACTGTCTGCGGACGATGATACCATGCCGTACTGTATCAGATAATCGGGCTGAGCATTATAATTTGGCTCAACAATACGCTGACCATATATGGTAGCATAGTTAAGCCACGTGTGCGATGCACGGATTTTAACTTTATTGCCCTCGAGGCTTACCAAAAAATTACCCATACGGCTTGTGCTGGATATGTAGCTATATACCGTCAGCTGCATTTCTTCTGCTGACAGTTTGCTTATCGGCACGCACACAGTCTGCACGTATCCGGTCGTACTGCCATTTGTGCCTAAACATTTTGGGCATATCTGCAATATATCAGTATCAGCCGTAATTGTTATCTCAACCACACTGCTACCACTTGTAGGGATCTCACCGTCATACAGAGGAGTAAGTTCAATCTTTCCGCTCGATGTCGGTATTGGTGTGTCACCCCCTCTCTGGGCAGACTTAAAAGGGCAAGCCGCCGAAGCCGTACCCATGACGGTGACCTCACCCGACACATACAGCGTATCGGAGCCGTGGCTCCTGATACACAATGTGCCGCCCGACGGTATATCGTACACACCGTCCTCGGCAGTGTCGGTGCTGTCCGAAAATACGGATGCATAGGCTGTCTCCGAGCTGTCATTGCGTATGTGGTAATAGTCCTTGCGTATCGGCCATACAAGCTTGTAAGCTCCGCTGACCTTACACCCGTCACGTCCCTGTGTTATTGTTTTCACTTCCATAGTTAGACCTCCTTATTAATTAAAATCATATTCAAGCAGATTGTCGTTGCGATTGAACTTGTCTACATAATATGTCATTTTGTCATAATCCAAACCGTCAAGATATACCATCTGCCAGCCGCTAAACACCATATATACACTTATATTCAGTGATACATTTCTTTCGTTTTCTTCGTGTTCATTTTCGTATCCAGTTTGGAAATAATCGTAAATTTCCGTATACTCTACTCTTACTTTAACGCTTCGATGTGGATCACTTACGGATTTTATGTCTGTTTCCAATGGGGTAATTTTTGTTATTTTGCACACAGAGTCAATCTTAAGCAAGACCTGGGTCCGTGCATCAAAATCTTCCGTTATAATTGTGTTTTCTTGTTCATTGGGATTGGGATAATAATATTCCAACTCTTTATCGGTTTGTTCAATACCGTCTATAACATATCCTGTATTGGTTTTTTTAGCTATCGCATAAGTGCCAATGTATTCGTCGCCGTCGTATATTTTGACCGCAAAAGTTTTCGTGTATTTTTCAAACAGTTTCCCATAGTTCGTACCATATTGGTTAGTAGTCTCATAATACCCTGTTTGCAGACCTGCACTTATAGCCGCAAATTCTGCAAAAGCCGATGCGTCCATAATCGTTACAACAAGACGGATATTGTTTTCGGACGGCTCGGGAGGGTCGGGCGTTTTAGCTGTCGGCTCCAGCAGCCATTTTACGGAAAACGCTCTCACAGTATCTATCATCTTAACTACCTCCCAGAGTGACCGTATCTTTCCCGTTGTACCACGACTCCGAGATGTTGGTGAGGGTGATTTTATCATCGGTCTCCGCACGGTCACAGTTGAACGTGTAAACACACCCGTCGGCATAGGTTATCGTCACCTTGCCCCTGCCGTCCGTGATCTCTCGCACTGCGGAGGTTATGGGCTTGCCGTTATGCAGTACGCTCTCATAGCTGGCAAATCCGCCTTTATGTACGGCAAAGCCGTATTCTTCGGTCATAACATCACCCCTTGTTCTCGTTGATATACACAAGCTTCAGCCCTTTGCTTGTGACCTTGACATTGCCGTAATTCATGTTTGCTTTAAGCCTGCTGTCAAGCTCACGGTACACCTTACCCTTATACTGCCATGCTTCGTCGGGCACATTTGCACCGATGTCTGCAAATATCCCTGCGGAGCTGAGCTGTGCCGTACAGTGATTTGCACGGAGACTTCCGCTGCCCGATGTGTTTACAAGCGCAGGCGGAGATATGAGCGTCGGCAAAACCGCTGTGTCACAGCTCCACCCTTTGTAGATATATCCGCACACACGGGCACCCACAGCTTCACACAGCTCCTGCGATGCATAAGCCGTGTTTATTTCAAGTGCATTTCGGTCGGCGGTTATCATGCTTCCGCTGTAAACATACCGTTCATCGCCCGTCATGATAAGGTCGGAATACTGATACGCCGATGCACCCTGCACGGCAGTATGCTCCGTAATGCTTACGGCAGCGTCAGTTTCGCTTTTGCCGTAAGGATAAAATTTCAGATAAACCTTTTCCGACATTGCCCAATATCCCACAAGTGACGAAGCGATATCTTCAAGGATATTGCGGCAGGTCTTGTTTTCAAGCGCCGAGGGGAACACTTTGGGCAGCAGGTCAAGCAGATCGCCGTCGATAAGGCAGGAAGCATATCCGCAGGCAGATGCGATCTTTGCAAGGACTTCCGACAGATAGAGCTTATCCTCTTCCTTTTCCGTTGAATCGGTCGAATCCGTCTTTTTGCCGCTGGTTTGGGAGCTGTCCTGACGATCTGTCGGATAGGGGCAGTCAGCAAATCCGGCACGGTCGAAGCAGACAAAATTTATCTTGCCGCTGCCGTCATCGTTTTTACTCTGGACGTAGAATATCCATGAACTTCCTGCACCCGTAAGCTCCACCGTATCACCGCCCGAAAAGGCGTTTACGCTGTGTTCTGCGGACGGAACGGCAAAACCGAACTGTGCGGAAACAACTCCCGAGGTGCCGTAACCGCTGACATTCCACGAATATTTCATGTCCCCGAAGTGTGCCATAGCCGCACCGCCCACCGATAAAGTCCAGCTAAAGAGAGCCGCCCGAAGATGACCCCGAGGCGGCTTTGCTTTCCAGCGATATGTCCATGTCCCACGTTTCCGCAAACTTGCGGCAGTCCGAACGGCAGGAGGTACATTCAAACATTCCCGATGTGCTTATAGGCGACGTATACGAAACGGAAATGCTGCTTGCTTTCAGCGCCGATGCAATTCTTTCCGCAAAACTGTGCGGGACTTTTTTCAGTGCGGCTGAAATGCTTGTTTTGGTGCTGCTTGAAGCTTTTCCGCCCGAACCATAGGTTATGACCGTACCGTCCCAGTTTTTAAAGGTAGTTGTGTCACTGTCCGATTTTTCGGACGTATAAGGCGATGTGCTGACGTCCAGCTGTGCTATATAAGCCGATACGTCAACACCGCCGATGATAAGTGATGCAGCCATTAATTAAGAACCTCCCTCCTGCGAATGTCTGAACTGATAGTTTGTGACCGACTGTCCCACCTTGTCGCCGTCAAGGGTGACAGTGGTATATATTTTTGCGTTGATAACGGAGTCGGTGCTGCCGCCCGAAGCCGATGTGCCCGACGAAGAATACACGGGCGGAGCAAGAGAAGCAGCACCCGCATTTATGGAATTCTTTGCAGCATCAATTTCACTGACGGCGGAGGAAAACCCCTTGGAAAATTCCTGTCCTGCGTCAACGCCTGCCTGCTTGAAGTCAGAGCTGTCCAGAAAATCAAGAAAATCAAAGTCGGTTTTCATGCTGTCAAGCGCCGTGGAAACGCCGTTTGTAAGGTCGGTGATATTCTGCGTGATCTTGTCGGAAATATCACCGCTCATGCCGGAAACAAAGGCTTCGGCGGCAGCCGCCCCCAGCGCTCCGAATTCTGTGGGAAGTCCGCTGTATGCGGCAGTGATCTTGGCTGCGGTGTTGTCATTAAGTGCCTGCACATCGGGAGCGTAGAAATCGTTTGCCATGCTCTGTGCCTCGGTGTCAAGCTGCTTGTAAAGATCGTTGAACTTGGAGAAATTTTTGTCCTTTACAAGATGCTCCGCCATATAAGCTCCGTCCTCTGCGCCCAGATTGATTATCTCTGTAAGCAGTGCAGGCGATGCGTCCATATCACGCAGCTTTATCAGCGATTCGTGATATTTCTTCATCTGTTCAAGGCGCTTGGCAACGTCGGCGACCTTGTAAGACTTGGTTTTATTGCCGCTTTTGTCCTCGGATTCTTCGATTGAAAATGTCTTTCCCACAGACAGCAGAGCCGATTTATACGTGCTTATCTTTGACTGTATTTCTTTGTACTTGGTCTGATACTCACTTGATATTTCGGACAGCTTATCCTTTACAATATCCGCCTGCTTTGACAACGTTTCCTTTGTGGATTTGAGTGATTCGGCTTCAACGGACTGCTGATAGCCGTAGACCTCCGAATAATAATCATAGTATTCATCGGCATACTTGGGGCAGTAGGTCTTTATCCATTTGAGCCGTTCCGCCTGTGCCTGCCTGTCATTGTATATGCCCAGCTTGTTGAGCCGATTGATCTGCTCCCATTGCTCCTTTGCCGCATCGGTTATTTTATCGGTGGATTCTTCGGCATCGTCCTTTATTTCGTCCCAGTAAGAGGCGTAGGGTGCTGTATCATATTCCTTAGAGCTGTGGAGCTTGTCGGACAGCTGTTTGAGGTAATCGGCTTCGGAAATGCCGCCGTTTTTTACGCCCTTGCTTTTGAGAAATTTTAAGTTGTCGTAAAACTCCTTGAATTCATCGGTTATTTTGTCGGTGGATTCAGTGACAGTTTCGGCAGTCTCTTCGGTATTTTCGGCAAGATCGTTGTTTGATTTTTCAAGATCGTTGTTTGCAGCTTCGGCTTCCGAAGTGTCGGGCACCCATGCCTTTGTATTGGCGGCATTTCGGGCATTTTCGGCATAGCCGTCTGCAATGGATTTTGTCGGGTCGTAATAATTGCCCTCGCTGATGGCATCGGTAATCAAACTCCGCTGTTCTTCAAGCCCCCGAATTTTGGTATCAAGATAATCGGCAACGGACAAATTCTGCTTTTCCGCCTCTTCTTTCAGCGTGTTGAGAGCTACGCCGTTTTTGGTGGTAAGACGGTATTTGAGATATTCGTCAATAGAGCTGTAACCGCTGTTGACATAATCGTTCCATGCATTTTGGAATCTGCTTTCTTCGTCCGTTATATCAACACGCATTTGCTCCAGCTCGGATTTTGTTTTATCCGCAAACTGAGCAATAAAATCAGAATTTTTTTCGCGGACTTCATTGTTGTAGCCGTCAGTCAAAGCCTGATGCATTGATGCACCGAGATTATAGAGCTTGTCATTAATTTCAGTGATGTTTCCTGCCCAGTCAAATTCCGCAAGCCCTTTTATAACCTCTGCCGCAAAAGCGATACCGACATCAAAAACATCATCGGCAAGGTCAAGCAGGGCTTTACAAAGCTTTTCGATGATAACGGGCGCTTCCTGCACGATTTTATTCAGCGTTTCGGGTGCGGTCAATCCGTCCATAAGGGCGACAATAAGCTTAACGGCGGCATCTCCCAGCTCATCGGCATGGTCAAGCAGGGTCTCTGATATTTTTAATACCACGTCAACCGCTTTGGGGATAAGATCGGGAAGAGCGGCGGACAAACCATTGGCGATAGAAGCAATGATTTTTGCGGCTGCCGCAATTATTCTGTCTGAATTGTCAGAAAGTGCTTTGATGATCGTAGCAACAATATCCGCAGAGCCTTTTGTTATAGTTTCCGAATTGTCTGCAATTGCTTCCGTAAAGGTTGTGCAGAGTTCTCCTGCCGCCCGGATAAGCTCGGGAGCCGCTTCCGAAAGCCCCGAAACAAGAGTGTCCACAATATTCCCGATGTTGTCGCTGATGATAGGGATAGCCGTTGTTCCCAGCTTTGACAGAGTGTCAAGCAGTGCGCTTATAAGGCTGTCCGCACCGTCCAGCACCGACGGGAGCAGGCTGTTTATCGTTTCGGGGATAAGCGGCAGCAGGTCATTTGTCAGCTTGGTAAGCCCGTCCGCCATTTGCGGCAGCACCGCCGCTATTCTCGGAGCAAGATTATCGGCAACCGTAACAACGCTGTCAACAACATTTCCCAGCAGACGGTCAAAATCCTGCGTGGGGTCTGCAACTCCCGTCATGAGGTCGGTCCATGCGGCTTTCATGGCGGATATACTTCCCGAAATAGTCGTGGAAGCTTCCTTTGCGGTTGTTCCCGTTATGTCCATTTCCGTCTGGATAACATGGATAGCGTCCACAATGTCGGCAAAGCTGGAAATGTCATAGTCAACATCAACGCCGAATTTTGTTTTCTGTATTTCCTTTGCCTTGTCAAGCAGGCGCTGCATTTCTTCCTTGGTGCCGCCATAACCGAGCTTTAAATTGTCGAGCATGGTGTAATTCTGCTTGGAAAATCCCGCATACGCATTCTTGATGCTTTCAAGGTCACTGCCCATTTTATTGGCATTGTCACTCATGTCGGTAAGCGCCATATTCGCCTTTTCAGCCGCAGCATCGGTGTCATTGCCGAGACTGCTGATAAGCGATGCGGCAAAGCCTGTCACGGTCTCCATGTATTCATTGCCGCTCATGCCTACGTTTTTAAATGCCTCGGAAGCATATTTTTCTACCTTGTCAGCGGAGCTTTTAAACAGCGTTTCAACGCCGCCGATGAGCTGTTCATAATCCGCATAGCATGATGTAGCCTGCTTTGCCAGGGCGCTTATCGCCGTTGATGCGGCGGCAGTTGCGGCAGCTATCCCCGCAACGGATTTTTTGGCAAGATCGCCCAGCTTGCCTATGCCTTTGGTAAATCCCGTGGCATTTATTTTAGTATCAAAAATAAGTTCGCCGTCAGCCAATTTAACCGCCTCCGTTCAGATATTTTCTTGCACGCTCATACCGCTGCCGTTCGGAAAGCGTTTTCGGCAGCTCGTATAATTCCTGCATTTCGTATAAAAATTCTTTACGGCTCTCGGGCAGGTCATTGTCGATATCCTCCGCACGCCAGGATACGATATCGGTAAATTTGCTGTCCCTCAAACCACGGAACAAGGCTCTGTACTTCCACCAGTGCAGTTTTTCCGCTGTCAGATCAATGCCGTACTGCTGCCGGAAGGCAGCGCAGATATACGGCGCATCATAAGCCGCAGAATAATATTTCCTGTTTATCCTGCCTGTGCTTTTCGGGGCTTCGCCGCAGCGAAAAAACCACATGATGAAGCTGAAAAGCTCCTCCGAATATTTTTCAGTGGGAAATATCATCTGCACGGCTGTAAGCTGCTTGAAGTCGGGAGCAATATCATCGTCCTGCAAAAGCAGCTCGATTTTGAGCCATTTCCGAAAATCAGTATCAAAGGCAAGCTCCCTGCCGTCGGAAGTCCGAAAAGCGTCGGGGAGCCTGTCGGTAAGTATGTTTATCATTCCGTAAGATATTCCGCTTCGATGATTTCCCTTGACTTCTTTGCGGCGCATTCCGTCATGATAAGATAGATGCGCTGCATTTCGTCAAGGTCGGCGTGCATGATGTCGGGATATAATTTTTCTGCTTCATCGGGACCTAAAAAAGCCGAGATGCCCTGTTTGAGAGCCTCGGCTTTTTCTCTGCCCGTGACAGCTTCGGACATGAGCTTTTCGGCGGAAATGAGCCTGTCCAGCAGCTCCGCATCACGGCTGGGCAGCTCGTATTCGTTGCCTCGGAATGATACGGTCACGGGCTGTCTGATGCTGTCCATACGGACGATATTTTTCAGATCGACTGTCATGTTATTCCTCGCTGTCGGGCGTGAATGCCTTTGTCTTGACGTTGAACTTGCCCTTTACGGGGTCGCCCTGAACAGCAAGCGTGCCTGTCAGAGACATCTTCTTTTCGCCGTCAAAGCTGGTAATGCCCACAGCGGCTGTTTCTCTCCATGCATCGCAGGCTGTGCCGTCACCCGTGACCTCAACTGTGAGCATATCCACAAGTGCATCGGAGCCTGTCTTGCGGTCCTTTGCAATGTCATGCACCATTTTAATGGTGGGGTCGGCAAGCATAAGGTCGGCAGCCACATTGTAGTTAGGTGAATAATCCGTCACCTCGGAAGATGAGGAGCTCATGTTGATGTACTTTGTCTCCTCGGTATTGGCACCGGGGTTTTCCTGGAACTGTGTCCAGCCGTCGCCGCAGCGTGTCCACTGGGGAGTTTCCGCCGCATTTTCTGTTGCTGTGTTAAAGTAATGATGTACTTCGGTTCTCATGGTGACTTTGTTCATAGATTTATTCCTCCTGATAATTTGTTGTGTACTTTAAGCTGCACTGCACTATAAAAGTGCCTTTTTTGCCCGACCTGTCAAGATCAAGAAGCATAGCATTTCCTGCCGTAAGCTCTTCCGCCGTGCAGCTTTCGGGGAGCGTCGGGAGCATGGCGGTGTTAAAATACCGCTGTAGCTTTTCGATAAAACCGCTGCTTTCAAGGCGGCGGACGGTGCTGTCCGTCATTTTCCGCACCTCAACAGTAAAGGTGTAGAGCCGTTCCTCGGAACCGCTTATGTAAGCTGCAACTGCGGTATCTCCGCTGGGATATATCCCATAATTGTCGGGATCATCTTCCAGCCAGTTGATATGCCCCTTTATATCCGCCAGCAGAGGGCAGGCGGCAGCATATTCCTTTATGCCCTCAATGATACTATCCATTGCTGTTCCTTTCTGCAATCTTGCGTGCGCCGTTTAAGATGATCTCTTTCTTGTCGGCTTTCATGCGCTCGAACCATAAGCGCCCACGCAGTCCGCCATGCTGTAAGCCGTTGCGTCCTCTGCCTGCATTGCAATAGTAATTCTGCCGTGCGTATGGGGTCTTGTATTTGACGCACCCCGAACCGATAACGGTGTGGATAGTGCCCGATCTGATAAGCATTCCCGTGTCCTTGGGCACGTAAGGGTCACAGTAACGCAGGACGGAGCTGTCAATATAGCACTGTACGGCTCCGCACTCGTCAAGTCCGTGACTCCTGATAAGCTCACGGACAGCCTTTGTGCGGAAGATCATCATATCACCCCTAACTTTATGTGCCGCAGCTGCACCGACCCGTAATCATGCCGTGTAACGCTTCTGACTGTGTGAGCTGTTTTCACGGCTTCGGACATATCCTCGGGAACGCCCCCAAAAATGATGTAATCACCTTTCCGGACGTCTGCGGTCACATCGGGAAGATACACAGCCATGCTGTCGGCACGTTCCTCGCCGTATTTTTTGGCATCGGAAGCATATGTGTCCTGCCTCATGCATTTTCCGATGTATGCCGCAGAATAGTCCCCGTTATCGTCCGTGCGGATAATTATTGCCGTGTCATTCGTCAGCATTTTCATCACCCTTATATAACAGCCCCGTATTGATAAGCCAAAAGCGCACGGAGCTTTTCAGCGACGTTTTCAGCGTATCGGAAGTGTCGCTGTATGTAACGGAATGATCGCCGATATGCTCCGATGCAATGCCCTCAGAAGCTCTGCCGCAGTCTGCTTTATAATAGCATTCCGCAGCTTCGCATACGGCATTTTTTACCTCTGTGATGATATTGTCGCCGTCGATGCGCCCGAACGTCACGGCGTTTATATACGCTTCGGCTTTGGCTTCATAATACGTCCAGCAATCTTCGGGGACGGTTATGCCGCCGTATTTGTCGGTGTAATAGCTGTGATCGGCATACATTTTTATCAGTCCTTTTTCTTCCTGCGCTTTTCCGCAGGGGTATTTTCATCTGCGGGATTTTCCTGTGCAGGCTTTTCCTCGGGGAGCTCCTGCACGGGCTTTTCCGCAGGCTTTTCAACAAGTCCTACCGTTCTCATAATCATGTCGCCGCCTTTGAAAGATAGATGCCTGCGGCTCTTTCGTCGTAAACGTCGCAGAGACCGTATGCACGGTAAACAAAAGCCCAGCCGTCCGCAAGCTGGTTTTCCTCGGGACTGAAAACCTTGTTTACGGTGTGCTTTGTGTACTGCATCGTTGCCGAAGGCTCGATTATCATATAGTTGATGTTCTTTGCACCGTCAGCCTTCTTGTAGCCGCCTGCAAGCTCATCGGAAGATGTACCGTCAAGCAGGTCAATTCCCGTGTAAAAACGCTTCTGAGGCACTGTGACGATGTTGGAAAAACGGCTGAAAATTTCCTGCGACTTGTATGTATCAACAGTCTTTGCGGTCGTAAGCAGTGTGGGAGTGATGAACAGGATCCTGCCTGTTTCGGAAACCTCTTCTTCGTCCATTTTGTTTGTTGCCGATGCAAGGGAGGTAAGGATATCCTCGCCGCTTGTAAATGTATCGGAAGAAGAGAGAATATTTTCCGTGCCCGCATACTGAGCAAAACGGAAAGCGTCCATTTCGGGGACTACCTTGTCACGGATAAACTTTGCGGAAAGACTGCCGAAAGCGATACCCGCAGTTTCGGCGTTGTCCATAGCGTCAACCGTGAAGCGTCTGCCGCGGTCATAGTTGTAAACCACAGTCTCATATTCAACTGTTACATCACCCGTAACATAGCCGCTGTTGCGCTTGTAGTCCGCAAGACCGTCAAGCTTGTACTTGGGGATAGTGATCTGATTTGCGTTTGCTCCTGCGGTCACAAGTGCGCCGCTCATGTCCAGCACTGCGGACTTTGCGCCCTGTCTGTAAACCTCGTCAAGCAGTGCGATGTACGTCTGAAATAATGCGATCGAATTTGCCATAATAAAATAACCTCCTTATTACTTTTCGGGGGGAAGCCCCATGATCTCACGTGCAGATGCGGTTGAGTTTCCTGCCGAACCGCCGCCCGATTTTCCGCCGAAGAAAGGCTTGGGCGGTTCTTCCGCTGCTTCGCCGAACAGGAAAGCATTGTCCTTTCTGATAGCCTTGAGCTGTTCATCAAGCCCGATGATCTTGTTGTCGGTATCGGAAAATTTCAGCTTGTCCGTTTCAATAAGCGCACGGAGCATCTTGACATTCTTCGGCTTTTCGGCGGCAAGAGCCGTGTCAAGGGCATTGTCGAAACGGAGCTTTGACAGCTTTTCGGCAGCGTCCTTTTCGGACTGTTCAAACTTCGCCTTGTATTCCTCGGCGGACTTTTTCACGCCCTCATAGTCCAGCTTCCCGAAGTCCTCGATCTGCTTGTTTGCGGCGGCAAGCTGCTTTTTGATGTCCTCATGATCTGCATACTTGTCTTTTTCGGCGTTGATGTCCCTGCCGTTTTCAGCCATGATGCTGTCAACGGTGTCCTTATCCTCAATGCCGAGCTTCTTTAAAAATTCTCTTGTCATAAAAACGCCTCCTACGCTTTTTTATGTGGTCGCGCCACACAGATTTATTTTTTTGTCGCCGTTTTACGTCAGCCGACAGGACATAAAAATAGCGCATATGCCGAAGCATACACGCTTGTGTGGATATAAAAAATCACCCTACTTGTGTAAGGTGATTAAGAATTGTTCAAAACGTGCTGAATAAAATCGTCACTTAACTTTAAATTGTATTTTTCAAAGTGATATATTTCATCTTCATACCACTGATAAGCACCGTCGGAATGAGCATTGTTGGCTTTATAAAACTGTTCTTTTGTAAGATAGTCAGTTACAAGAGCAGTCGTTGCCGCAACAACAGGAGCGCTTTTCATATATGACAATATTTTATCTTTGTATGAAATGGGTTCAGCAGAAAAACAGTTTTTGAGTTCACTTGCTTCCATTTCGGATATTTCATTTTTTGTAATATATTTCATATAATCAACACCTTATTCACGGGGATAGAATGTTTTCATTTCACCGTTGTTTTTCTTACCGATAATAAAATCACCATTGGGGTAAACAAATATATCTTCTGTCGGTGCTTCAACTTCTACGCCCAAAGCGTTTGCCAATTGCTGGGCAAAACAATTTGCTGTGTCAGTGATCTTTCCAGTAGAACATGACAAAAGTCTGACTTTACTTCCTTTGGGATAGTCTTTTCTGCTTTTAATGATCTTAGCCAGTGTTTCCGCATCAATAGGCTCACCAAAAAATTCAGCACTTTTAGGTGCTCCGTGCAGCGCAACATCGTAAAAATCCTCTTTGGGAAGTACATGACTTACATTAGTTGCAAAAGCGCCTCTGACTTCATCATCAACTGCAAAAATCGGTCTGCTCTGTGCTTGTGCTTTTGCGATAATCGCTTTTGTTTGTTCTCTTGTCTTAATTATACTGCCGTTGGCACCGCTTGTCAAGCCTTTTCCTGCGGCATTTTTCCGTGCCCAAACCGCCTTGTTTGACTGACTGTGCCCATATCCTCCCACCTGCGTCCGCTCATTCCTCGTGAGCAGTCCTGCCTTTTCGGAAAACTCCTTGTATTCTTCACGCTGTCTGCGGAGGAGCACGGATTTTTCCGTCATGCGGTCCTTATCTCCCGATGCATTGGCGGCAATGATCTCACGCTTTGTTTTCCGCATGGAGCGTTCCATGTATCTCTGCCGCTGTTCCGCCTCATAATACGTGTACGTTTTCCCGTTGACCGTAACGGGCGGAGGGTCGATATTTGCAAGCTGTTCGGCGGTGTATGCAGGTTCGTCGATGCCCGGAATAACAGGGTAAAAATCGTGTCGGCAGTTTGCGCCTTTAAGCCCCGTGACCGTGCCGTAGCCCGTAACGTCACGGAGCTTGGGATATCGTTTGTCAAGACCGTTAAGGGAAAACCATTTGCCCTGCCATGCGGCATGATCGGGACGTGCGCCTGCGTGTGCCGTGACCTCCACAACGTCTGTGCCCAGCTTTGCGGCGTTGCTCTCTGCGATCTGCCCCGTCATTTGGGATATGCCCGTAAGCAATGCCCTGCGTGCAGCCACATCGGCATGAGTGCGCACACCCGATGCATAATCAACAAACATAAGCCCCGAGCCTGTGATCTCCGCAGTGGCACGTCTTACCGCTGTGATGTAATCAACACCGCCGCTTGCCGCCAGCATAAAGGCTTTATCCATAGCCGACTGATACGCCTTTGCGGCAGGTCGGAACTGCATTCTGCCGTCAGCCCCTCGCACGGAAAATCCCATTGAACGGGTATAGTTTTTAAGCTCTCCGCAGGTCTGATTCACGGCGGCTTTTGTCAGCTGCTGCAAGTAATCATTATACTCATAGGGCGTGTACGGCTGTCCGATCCTGCGATAAAATCCCTCGTAAAATTCGCTGTCGGTCTGTGCCGCATCAAAAATCATCTGCCGCACCTGCTGTTCCGATAACTGCGTATAATCTGCGATAAGCTTTTCCAGATAGTCGGACGATGCCCCCAGTTCTTTCAGCCGCAGCAGCTGATAAGCGGCGGTGTCGGTGATCTCTCCTGCCTTTGCGATGCGCCGTGAAATATCCTCGATAAGCTCCTTTTCAAGCTGCTCGGTGAGCTTTTCCAGCTCTGCGGGAAGTCCCTGTAAGTAATCGGGCTGTAATGCCATTATGTATCATCTCCGAAGCTGTCGGGCAGCATTTCAAGGGCTTTTTCCTCGGTCACGCCGTATCGCCGCATGAGGTAAAATACAGGCGATACAAGCCCTGCGGAAACCTCCTGCAAGAGAATGCGCTGCTCCGATTCGGCATCAACGATAAGCGAATCATCAAACTCAAATGACGGCTCGATCCTGCCGCATGGAATGCCGTACAGAGCGCAAAGCTCCGTCAAAACCTCCGCAAGAGTTTTCAGTGCTTTTTCAAGCTCACTCTGGATAGCAGATACGGTAGCATAAGACCGCTGCTTCGATGCTTTGATCTCGGTAGCGGTCTTGTCAACGGAATTGATATCGGAAAATGTGCCGTAAGCCAGTCCGCAGAGATATTCCGCCCTGCGTAGGATAGTGTTAAGAATGTTTATCTGCGAAGTATCACGTATCTGCGGAGCATATTCTTTCAGCGATTCCGAATCACCCATATCCAGAAGCTTGAAAAGCCTGTTTGACAGTCGGGACAGCTTTTTTCGCTTGTCTTTTTTGTCCGGGCGGAGCATTGTGACATCGGCGAATACGGCTGGCTCGGTAGCCTTTGCTTCCCACAGCAAGCGGGAATACTGTTCGTCCGCATCATGAAATTTATCCATTGCACGGGCATAAACGGAGCTGCCCAGCGGACAGTTATCATCTATCGAATTTGCACCGGGCATACGGAAGTATGCATAAAGAGGTACGGTGATGTTGCTTATCTCGATCTCGGGTGATATCTGTGACCATTCGGGCAGCATATCCAAGGATATTTCCGAACCGATATGCACTGCACTTTCCGAACGGAAAGCACGGTTTGATATTTTGTATGCTCCGTCCTCGAAACGGTGATATTCCAGCTTTGTGTATTTTAAACGCCCACGCTGTAAGCACTGGACGAATACACAGCCGACGATGTGACCGTTATCATCATATGCCGTCGGGAAGAAGCTGTCGGCTCTTACGTGCTCGACTATGATGTTTCTGCCGTTGTAATACGGTTTAAGCATTACGCCGCCCAGAGCCGCCGCATATTCGGTGTATGTGGGTGCAGCTGCGATAATATCCGACCACAGCTCATGCAGCGGAGATGTGTCCGATATTTCGGACTTGAATTCCAGCGTGGTGAGGCGTGCTGTCTCATGCGCCGCCGAATACGCAAGCTGCAAGCTTGACGGAATAACGTCTGAAAGATAATACGGTCTGCCCTCATAAGCCGCCGCCCATGCGGATATATTTGCGGTCATTTCGGTGCTGTCGGGGAGTGTTATCCCCAGTGCCGATGCGACCTCGTTTCTGTCTGTCAATTATTTTCCCTTCTTTCTCCAGATAGGCTGTGTGGCATATCGGGTAGCATCAATGCTGTGGTTGTCCCTGTCGGGATATCCGCTGATTATTTCGCCGTCCTTGTTTCGCTCATACTCATACTCGGAAAATTCCTTGTAGGTTTCGGGACATCGCACGGGGTCAATTATGATCGCAGTCAGCGACTGTAACCATTTCATTGAATACGGCACAGTTCCGGGACCCTTTTCGACCGCACGTGCCGCCAGTCCGTAAGCACGGTAATCCGCAACGGACTTTTTCTCGGCGCTGTCGCACATGATAATATCGTCCTCGGTAACGCCTCGGGCTGTAAGCTCGGCGGCAGTCTCTTCATTGCTCCGCTTGTTGCATCGGTACTCATCGTAGATGATAAGCGTGTGCTGAGCCGCCTGATATGCACAGCGGACATAAGCAAACGGGTCGGGATACCAGCCCCAGTCAACGCCGTGGAGTATCGTCCCAAAGGTCTTTATATCCTCGTCGGTGATCTCACGGGCAATGAGATTGTCAAAGACATTGCCGCCTGTGCCGTTCGCCACGCCCATGTATTCATTTTCATATGCCGTGGGATTTGTCGATTTAAGGAATTCCGCATCATTCAGGAAAGCTTCTCCCAGCCATTTTCGGGGTACGGTCAGATAAGTGCTTTCTGTAACAAGCCTGTCTGTCCTCGGCGTTTTGATGTATTTGTTCGCCCAGTTCTGCGCCGATTTCGGAGGATTGAACGACTTGAATTTATAAGCCCTGTCTCCGCCTCGGATAACAGACTGCTCGATCTTTCGGACCGATTCGGCGCCGCTGAATTGGTCAAGCTCCTCAAACCAGAGGATCCCGATATAGCCGAAGGGCGGCTTTATGGACTTGATCTTGTTGCTGTCATCGGCACCTCGGAAATATATCTTCTGACCTGTTTTTATTTTGGTGATCTCCAGCGGTGACTTTGCAGCGGAATATTCGCTGTCCAGCCCCAGTGCGGAGATCGCCCACAGGATCTGATTGTAAACGGAATCTTTGAGAGTGTTTCCTACCTGCCGAAGAATGCAGGCGTGCATCTCGGAATTTTTCTCCAGGAGGTCAACGACCTGCAATGAGATGAAGCTTGATTTCGCCGAACCGCGGCCGCCCGGAAAAACATATTCGGAATAATCCGCTTCGGATATTGCAAAATTGACCGAAGCGAACGCAGGAGCGATAAGGCTTGCGGGAATGCCGACGTATGCACTGCCCTTTTCGGGAGCAGTCGGAAACGCCTTTTCACGGTCAAGCTTCAAGCGCTCACGCTCAATTTTGAGCCGCTCATCGTCTCTGATGATGCTCCGCAGCTCTTTGACAGCCGCAACATCGCCCGATTTTGCGGCATTGAGCAGAGCCGCATTGACCACCATTGTGTTGGTTATTTCGTCCTCGGGCAGCACATTGAGGGACATTCCCGCTTTAACGAGCTGTTCCCAGTCCTTTTCATTTTCTGCCGGGAGAGATAACAGCAGCTGCATACACTGCTTCATGTCGCGTTTTTTGCGCCTTGCGGCTCCCGAGGCTTTGCCCGCCCTGCTGGCACTTTCTCGGCGCTCACTCGGCGTTAAGTCCTCGGGACGTATTAAATTCTGTTCATTCACTGGTCACCACCTGCCTGATTTAGGGTATAAAAAATGCACCCCATAGGGTGCATAAAAGATTTATTCAGAACGTCGAAGTAGGTTTATACAATAGACAAGTTCCGAAACACATATAATAAAACATACAAGCCCATTAAGCATTGTTGCTAATTCTAAAATTGTTAAAACTCTTTGGTACGTATCTTGATTAAAATTAAATATAGTGAGTTTAAGCGTGATTATGAATCCGAAAATTATAGAAATAATATTTAGTGTTATTCCTAAAATTCCTGAATGGTATAAATTATCTAAATACCCATTTGACCATAACCTTTTTATACTTGGAATAGAAATTAGGCTAACTAAAATGCTTATACCGGAAAATAAAAATCCGGCTATAACAGAATTAAGAGTTATTAAACTATAGTGAAAGGAATCATTATTATATAGTTGACAAAAATAATCATTATATTCTGAGGATTTGATAATAATAACTATTGTTGCAATTAGAAATAAAAAAAGTATGAATAAGGATATGTGCTTTTTAAAAAACCTCATGTTATTCTCCTTTCATTTAAGATTTTTTTATCGGGCCATTTTTAATATTTCCCCTATACAATCATTGTATGCTGAAATAATTGATTTTTTTATTTCTTTAGAAAAATTTTCTTCATTACTTATTTTAGGCATCTCTATACAGTAAGTATAGATTTCTTCATCTAAATCATAGGTATTTGTTTTCTCATTTTTATTATTAGCTTTTACTTTTGTAGCAATTCTATTAGGTCTTTTGCGTATATTTTCAAGTAAGTTAAAAACCGGATTATTTATTCCATGCTTATTGGAAATATCTAAATTTCTTTTTCCGATAAGATTGAGTTCGATAGATACTTCTGATGCATTTTCTAAATCTACGAATGAATTGCGATCCAGTCCAAGATTATTAATGCCTAAAAATTCATCTACAGGTATAGTTGTTTTTACAATAAATCCAGAGACTCTGTCTTTAGTTCTTAATGTATTAATGATGTTTGAGTTACATACCGCAATTATTTTGGATTCGTATATGTCTGAACATAATTGATTTATGAAGCGCTTGAATTTTCCAAAAGATGGAGCACCCAAAATTGAAAGAAATGCAAGTATATTTGTAGAAAAGTTTAAGTAAAAATACGTGAACTTTTCTGCATAGTTATTTTTGGGTACTTTTATATTTTGTATTTTGTTTTTTTCGTCATTAGATCTAAAATGCATATAATTCAGGTCATCTTCTTTTCCTATACGACCGAAAACATAATTTTCACTTATAAACAGGATTTCTACTAATGTTTTTTCTTTGTCATCAATTAGTTTATAAGTAAAAGGCTCATTTTCTTTAAAATTTGGAATAGTTTTAAAAAACGAAAAACTATCAAATTTAGGATTTGGGGGATTCTTTTCGTTGATAGAAAATTTGTAAAAGTAGATTTTTTTATTTTTCGCCATAATATTAAACCTCACGTTTATAATATTTTTTAACATTATATCACAAACATTTGCAAAAATCAATAAAAAATGGAAAAATATTTCAAAAATAATGCAAAGACGGCCGTCAATCAGCCGTGAGGTGCTGAAGGACGGCATTATTTATATTCTTTGCATGATATAATAATACACTGAAAGCTTGCCCCATATGCGTACCGATTACGGAATTTCTCCCAGCTCGGCAGCAAGCATTATAAGAAAATCGTGGCGAATAGCCTGTCCTGTGCGCTCACAGTTAAACGTGTTGCAGTATCTCATAGGCGTTTTTTCACATATGTTCTGAATGATAAATCTGCGCTCGTGTTCGGGAAAGGCATCAAGAGCCTTTTCCACTGCTCTGACACGGCTGTGCAAAAGTGCCGTATGCTTTTCAACCTGCTCTGTTATGGATTGAACAGGCTTTGAAATACCGCTGCCGTGAACTGTATGGTCCGGCGTGCTGTATATCCTGTCAAATTCTATTGAACTTATCCTGTGCTTGTTGTCCTCATAGCTTCGTGCAACGGACAGCACTCTTTTATAAACTTCCTTATCAAGATACTTCGGTATATATGTACGCATATAAAAACTCCTTTCTGCTCTGTCTTTTTTACCACTCCGCCCTCAAGGTTGCAAAAGTTGCAAAACTTATGTGAGAAAAATATAATTCACTATAAGAAAGCTCACATAAAAAATGCAACCTTTGCAACCCTAAAATAATACTTGGATCATGAGGTAGCAAAAGTAGCAAAAATTATGTGAGAGATTTATAATTCACTATATAGAAGCTCACATTGAAAATGCTACTTTTGCTACCGCCGAAAAATTACAGCGGGATATCCTCGGTCCAGCCGCTTTCCGAATAGTCCTCATCTTGGTATTGATAGCCCTCCGCCACCTTGTATCCTGCTATAACATTGTGATACGGCACGCCGCCGATCTTCTTCTGATCGCACAGCAGGCTCTTGCTTCGCAGTCCTGCCATGAAATTGGACTTGTTTTCGGCACGGAAATTGTTGTCTCCGCACCAGCGGAGATACAGCTCATAGGCTTCCTTTGCGGTGACGTTCCTGTTCGGGTCGGCTTCCAGGCACTCGCTGATGAACATACCCTGTCTGTCGCTCTGACGTCTGTATTCATCGGTAGCTGCCAGCACCGATGCGGGACGTATAAGACCGTTCTGCATATAATCCCGCAGACCTCTTAGGCAGATATTGAATATCCCCGAAACATTTTCACGGGTTTTCAGACGGTCTTTCAGTCCTTTATCCTGTTCCTGCGGTCCGAAGTGCCTGTCAAAAGTAATGACATTTATTCTTTCCGAGGAAAACACCGTATCATCGGTAACATGGGGCAGATAATTTGTGTTGATGAACAGCTTGAAATTCGGTATGAACTGAAATTCACGCTCATGAAGATGACGTGCGGTTATGGTGTCACGTCCCGTAAGCGTTTTTATCAGAGCGGTATCGAATATCATGGTTTTGTCGGGTTCGGAAACATTGAGAAAGCGTGCGCCCCGCAGGCGTGCGATATCTCCCGAAGCCTGCCTGCTGTCCTTGTTCTGCTTTCGGGCAAGCGTTTCGGGATTGGCGGTCATGGCATAGCCGCCTTCGCCTCCCAGCATATGAGCTATCGTTTCCATAAGCGTTCCCTTGCCGTTTCTCGTGGTGGAGCCGTACAGAATGAACATACATTCCTGCGATGTGTCACCGCTGAGAGCATAGCCCAGGGCTGACAGCAGATAACGGCTTTTCTCCCTGTCGCCGCACATTATGTCGTTTATGAATTTCTCAAAATCGGGGGACACGGCGTTCTCATCGTATACCACATTGGACATCTTCGACAGCAGATCGTCGGGATCATGCCTGCGGAAGCAGCCGTGCCGCAGGTCATATGTACCGTTTTTGCAGTTGAACAGCCACGGGTCACGGTCCAGCTGCTCCGATTTTATGAAATTTCGGTCACGGGCGTCCTTTATCATATTTTCACGGACATTCAGCCTGCCCATTTTGCATACATGGGACATATATTCTCCGGGTATCGGAGCTGCATATATTTTCAGATTGTCGTACAGCTCCTTTGCATATCTGCTGACCTGCATAGCCCCCGTGTCCGCCTGCCAGCAGCCGTCACGGAATACATACCATTCCTTTGCGGTAACATTGTAACGGGCATTTTTGCCGAATATGTCCGCAAAAAGCTCGCCGTTTCCGCGGTCATTCTGAGCATAATGCAGCTCGGGCTTCAGCTTTTTCAGCATATCAAGCATATTTTCCGACGGCTTTTCGGTAAGCACGACAGGCTCGGCAGCGACTGTCGGCACAATGCTTCTGCTGAATTTGTCTGTCCGCTTTACCGCAGCTGTCAGCAGTTCCCTTGTCTTTTCGTCTCCCAGCTCTGCGGCTATGTCGGAAATATCGCCCTTGGGCTTCACCTGGGGATATATTTCCGCCGACGGGATAAGCTTTACCGCATTGGCGGTCCGGCTCACCTCTTCCGCCGCAGACAGAGCGTATTTCATGCCCGGCTCATCGTTGTCGGCAATTATCAGGACATTTTTGCAGCGAAAAAATTCGTTGAAGTCCTTCCGCCATTTTGAGCCTGCGCCGTTGGGCGAGGTGGTGGCGGTGTAGCCCAGACGCTCCATTGTTTCAACGTCCTTTTCGCCCTCCGTTATTATAACGATGCCTTTTGATGCAATAAGCCTGTCAAGATGATACAGCGGCATTTTCATTCCGCCCAGACCTTTCAGACAGCGTCCTTTTTCAAGGCGGTACCATACGCAGGATTTCTTTCCTCCGCCCGTATCATATATCTGCTTTTTTGCAAGCACTGTCCCGTCTGCCGATGTGTAGCAATGCTCACGGATAAGCTTCCACGGGTCGGGCTTTACGGGATTTTCAAAGCAGTCGGCGGCAGTAAGCCCCGCTGCCGATATTATGCTGCGGAAGTCACAGCCCTTTTTGCAGTCAAGCAATATTTTCCCGTCGGGAGCCGCCGCAATGTACAGGTGCTGCTTTTTGTCGCCGCAGGCAGGGCAGTTGACACGATACTGGCTTCCGCCCTCTTTTTTGACATTTTCAAAGTGTGAGAGTATTTCATTTATCTCCGTTTTCATCACCTCCGTATTCAAGCTCGGGGATCATACTGTCCTCCCGTGTTTCTTCTCCGATAATGTGAGATACCGCTTTGCATTTCGGACAAAGCTCCGAATTTTTCCTGCATTCCGCAAGAGCGGACGAAAGCAGGATATTTTCCCGTGTGCCTTTCAGACTTGCGTTAAAATATACGCTGTACAGCATCAGATCGTTTATAAAATCGGTTTTCATTTTCCGAAGCTCATCGGTGCCGACAGCTCCCGATCTGTACAGCGCATATACCGCACGCATAAATCGGAAATATACTCTGTGGGGCGCATGGTCGGCTCTGCGTATCACGGGCGGAAGCACATCGGGGCAGTTGTATGCGGCCTTGTCAAGATATTCAAGCATAGACTTTGAGATATCAGCCATTGTTCTCACCCGCTCCTATGAGCCGCAGAGCGTCCTCGGGGCTTCGGCATACCCCTGCGATAGCTCCGCAGGCGGTTATGTTTCTTATGAACTCTTCCTGTTCGGGACGTATGCGCCCTTTCGGCGTTTTCACTTCTATGAATATCATTTTCCCGTCCGAACGCCGAAAGCCGAAAAGATCGGGAAAGCCCCTGGGCAGTCCCGTGCTGAAATACCTGCCGTCCTGCGTATAAGCTGACCCGACATTTGCACGGAAGATGACGGCATAAGGCGACAATGCGGCACGTATTCGGTTCTGTATGTTGTGTTCCGTGGTCATATATTTTCAGAGATCTCCTCGATCGCAGCCGCACAATTGTTCAGCGCATCGGCAATGAGTTCAAGGTGATAATTTTTGTGATGTGATACGTCAAGCTTCATATTTTCAATTGCTGTCTGAATGATAGAAATTGCAGATTCATTGCTCACACCGAATTTTTCGGAAATTTTTTCGACAGCGTTTCCGATCTCCTCGGAATATCCTATGATCTGGTCGCTGAGATTTTCTATTGATCTGCTTGCTTTTTCCATAAGCTTTATCCTCCTATAATTTTAATTCCTTTGCCGCATAATACACCCAGCCCCGCTTATAGCCTTTCATCTTTCCGTAGGCCGCAAGCTCTTCACGGCTCCTGCACTCTGCGGGGCGGCTGTAATGCTTTACTGTTTCGGTTATTCTTTCAAGACGTGCTTCCTTTGTTTCAATGACCCGTTCGCTTACTGGGTATTCATAGCCGCATACGGGGCACACGGCAGCAGTGGGGTGAGCGGAAAAGCATTTCGGACACTGCCGTATTTTCAGCTCTGCATCGGTCTTTTCGGCTTTCCGCTTTGCTGGTGTGGGCGTCAGTGACCATTCAAAATCCTGATCGGGCAGTCCGAAGCGGTGAACATTTCCGACGTGATCTATTATCACAGCACGCTTGTCGGGGCGGTATCTCATGCACCTCATGGACTGCTGGATATACAGCGTCAGCGATTTTGTCGGGCGCAGAAGTATCGCACAGCCGCAGTCGGGAACATCGAAGCCCTCCGAAATAAGGTCAACATTGCACAGCACGGTTATGCTGCCGTTTCGGAAAGCGGAGATTATTTCCGCACGCTGCGCCTTTGGCGTGTCACCGTCAATATGAGCCGCAGGAATGCCGTTTGCCGTAAATTCCGTAGCCATGCTCTTTGAAGATGTGATAGTCGCACAGTAGCATACGGCTTTTGCTCCGTTCGCAAGCTGTCTGTAATAGGAAATGACATCGCCGTATATTTTCGGCTTGTTAAGCGCAGCTTCTATGTCCTTTGGGTCAAAATCTCCGTTCCGCTTGGTTTTCAGCCCCGACAGATCGGCAACGGGCGGAGCATAGTAATCAAAGGGCGCAAGACATTTTCGGGCGATAAGCTCCTTTACCGTGGGACCGATGATAAGGCAGTCATTGACTTCTCCCAGCCCGCCGCCGTTGAGCCTTACGGGAGTTGCGGTAACGCCCACACACCATGCATCGGGAAAAGCATCATATATTTTCCGATAGGACGGTGCAAGGCAGTGATGATTTTCGTCGGTAATGATGAGCGACGGCGGAAGCATATGGTCTATTCGTCGGCATACGGTCTGCACCATGCCTATATCGCACAGGGTCATATCCACGCCGTAATCATAAAAGGTGTGCCATATCTGGTCGCACAGCTCCTGCCTGTGAACAAGAAACTGCACTCTGTTTCCCTTTGAGGCGGTACGCTTGGCTATTTCCGCAACCGTGACCGACTTTCCCGCACCGCAGGGCATAACAACGCATGGACGGCGGAAGCCTGCCGCCCATGCGCTTCTTACGTCCGATATGGCTTTTTCCTGATAGTCGCGCAGCTCCATTGCTTAGAACGGCAGGTCGCTGTCGCTGATGATCTCCTCGAATTCCGAGGGGTCAAAGCTTGGGGCGGCAGATGCGGGAGCCGCCGTGTTCTGCGGGATATTGTCGAGCAGCTTGTCCTCGGGGACTGCAACACCCGCACGTATCTCATCAACGGTCCTGAACCATGCGCATTTTGTGTTGAAGTGAGGTTTGCCGTCCGTGCCGACATACTGTTCTCTGCGGAAAACTCCGCCGATAAGCCTGCCCTTGAAGCATTCGGCGAATCTGTCGCCCCATGCCGTCCTGAATCCGCTGTTGGATTTTTCGGCGCAGGTGATAAAGGTCTTGAAGCCTCTGTTGGTGGTGTTTCCGCCGTTGCTGTCATATACCAGCTGATTTACAACGCAGCCCCACTTTTTATCGGTGCGTGTATCGTTTTTGAACATATCCGCATAAAAGCCCTTGCGGGGACCCTCGGCAATGTCAAGACCTATTTTGAGCATCGGTGCGCCGCGCTGTGAGGTCGTCTCCTGCACCTGCACTATCCTGCATATGTATCCGCCCGGCTCAAGGGGAGAAAATGCGGAAAATTCCTTTACATCATCAAAATCATTGGGCTTTTTCATATTTTTTTCCTCCATTATTCATTATCATATTTATCCCATGCCGAGATAACTTCTGTAATATCGTTTTCAATCTCATTGGCATCAAACATACCCATAGGAGTTTTTGCGGTGCTTGTGTCCGAATTTGTTTCAAAGATATATCTACCGTCAATGCGTTTCGCATTCAGAACCAGTGGGAATTTTGATTCAAGACCAATTTTATTCAGCTTTTTTCCGTTGGTTTTTATCTGCGTAAAACCGTTATCATCTGTCTGAGTGTGAGCTGTAAAAACAACTGTCAGATCGTTTCGCATAGTCAGAGCGTTATCTATTATATAATAAACGCATGAAGCAAGGTCTACCCATTTATCGTAACCCTTTTCTTTCATCCTGCGCATTTCGTCTGCGACCATAATTCCATTAAGAGTATCAATGACAAGTACCTTAATGTGTGCAGCTCTTAAATTTACCATTTGCAGTATGGAAAGTACTGTCTGTGGGTTATCGGTAACGGTATAATTCTTATTTTCTTTGTTGTATTGCTTTCTCCAGCCTCGCCATGACAGCCCTTTTTTATCGCAGTCCACGTAATATGTGGAAATAGGGTCAAGATTGCGCATTGATGTGGTTTTTCCCGAACCGCTTTCACCCATGACACAAAGTATTTTGGACATGGTTATCACCTCACTTTATCGTGATCGACGGCGAAGTGACAAGCTGAACGTAAGGAATGCTGTTTCCTGCGTTTATCTCGTTTTTGATAGCCGTTTTGTCGGGAGCTTCCTCAACCTTTGTGCGGATAAGCCTGGGAGCGTTCGCTTTCGCCCATTCCGCAAATTTTGCAAGATCGGTGATAACGGTGCTTACGCCGCCTTTTTCTTTGACGGTGATCTTCGCCTTTGGAGTATCTATTTTCAGCAGATGCGCCTTTAAAAGGCATTCCGTGAGATACTTTTCCATGCTGCGGACGGCGTTTTCCTTTGCCTTTATGCGTGCTTCAAGTGTCTTTTTTTCGGACTTCATAGCATCAATATCCGCCAATACATTCTTCATGAATACGGCGACTGCCTCTGCCTTTGAGATAAGCTCCGTCTCCATTCCGTCAAGGGTGTCGAACCACGCCTGCTGCATCTCGGCACGTTCCTTTGCGGGATCTACGGGATTTCCGTCATCATCGGTGAATCCGCCCTTTCCGTCGGACGGAAAATCATAATCGGCGATGCATTCGTATCTGTCGAACAGCTCGGAAAAATCCTGCGACATTTCATATAACGTAGCCATTTTAGATCACTCCATTTCTTCCATATACCATTCAATAAGCTCTTTCAGGGTGCCGAATCTGCCCGATGCACGGTCTTTCACTATCTGCGGCAGATTGCTCATATTGATAAAAGCTTTGCAGTCTTTCAGAGCGGAGAGGACTTTTCCGTGAAGCGTTTCGTATATCTCCGAAAGCTGGTCTGCGGAAAGAGAATCGCTGCCGTACCCGAAGTCAAGCTCTTCATTGTGCTCACGAAGCTCGGCAAGCTCTTCTTCAAGCTCTGATATGCGCTGTTCCGCTTCCGGGTCCGCCTGCACCGCCACATCTCGGGGCTGGGATTCAAGCTCTTTGATCTGATGCTTTAACTCGCATATTTCGGTCTCGTAATGACACTCACGGTCTGCCATGGCATCATATTCACGGTCGGCTTCATCGGCTTCACGGCTGAGCTTTTCAATCTCCGCCTTGGCGTCCGAAAGCTCACGTTCTGCGTTATCCGCACGGTTCATAGCGTTTACCCTGTCCCTGCGCAGCTCCTGATTTTCGCTATGTAATGAATGATTTTCGTCAAGTGCTTTGCTGTACCGTTGCATCTGAGCTTCCAGCTGCTTTTTCAGCTCAATGTATTCCTTGTGGGTGGTTATGTCGCCCGATTTCACCTGTTCCACAAGCTCGGGAGGAGCTGACGGCTTGGCAGCTTCATAGAGCAGTTTGACGTTTCCGTCGGTAAGCTTATTAAGATTTATCTGCTCTTCGGCGGTAGAGTTGCCGAACAGTTCGGCAACTCTCACAAGATTATTTCCCGTGTCCCTGCTTATGCCAATGCTTTCGCACCATGCGCCAAACTTGCCGCCGTAATGATTTGCAAGCAGATCATGAGCATAAGCAACCTTTTTAGCCATTGTAAATATGTACTCTTTTCTGACGTTGTAAATTTCCGCTGTGACGCTTTCGAGCTTCGCGGCGGTATCCGAATCAAGCTCGGAATAATCAAACGTAACAGTTGTTTCGGGCTTAGTGGGGACAGTGCAGTCATCGCAGAGGGAAGCTTCTTCGTCCTCGCTTTTTCTAAAAAAATCAGCAGGATATTTTCTGATAAACGATGTAACCTGCGACCATGAAAGGTTGAGCTTAGAATCGCCCTTATTGTTTATCACATGGTCAAAAGTAACGAGGAAGCAGCTTGACATAGCTTCAAACTTATTTCCGCCGTGTATTGCCTTTCCGTGATTATTCCTAAGATACTCACGGAGAGGGACGGGTGAGCCTTCGGCGGCAAGCTCTGCAATTTTATCCATTTCACCATGGAGCATATCTCGCAGGGCAGCCACAATATCATCATGATACTGTGTCATGCCTGCATCATATTTCATACTCATACTTGACATTCCTTTCAAAACCTGTTACAATAACAGTGGTTTATTAATTTTTGTTACCGTGTACGGTTGCCGCCGTCACGGTTTTCTTTTTGTCGTAATATCCGCTGCGCACGTCGGCAGCATAATGCAGGCTTGCCATGTACACGCCATAGCTCATACCCAGCTGAGACGCGCGCTTTGCGCATTTCCCGAGGTGATTTTCCTTGCCCACTGCGAGACGTCCGTGAGAGTCACGTCCGAAGCGGCGGACTGCATTATCTTTAACCGTCTTGACGTCCGAATATGTAACATCACCCAGCTTGCGGATTATTTTACCGATGCCGTAGCCCTGCAAAAGCAGGTATAAAATACGGTCATTCTTCGTCATTGTTTTCACCTCCATTATTTAGCCTTCTGTGTATACCCAGCTCTGTGGCGGGCGCACAATCTTAACTGGTTCTGCTCCGAATTTCGTCTCGCGCAGTCCAGTAAAATTGCCCAACTCTTTTGGTGCACCGTAAATTTTAAGGTTGGAGATATACCAAAGGTACACGGTATTGTCTGCCGCATACTCAAAGTATTCCTCTCGGGTCATACAGGATTGAGCATAAAGCGCAGGAGCATTAAAAATGGTGTTTGAGCGTAATGTTTCGATATCGGAACATATAAACTCTCCTATAACCTTGCCGTTACCGTTTTTATCAAACGCATTGTGGCTGCGGTCATCGACATACGCATATCTCTTTCCAACCCAAAAGTAATTATCCCGTTTTGCCTTTGTACAATATATATAACACTTAAACGGTGGTTTCAGCTTCGGCTTTGTCTTACGGACTTCAACGCTTTTTTTACCGTTTGCGATAAGCTCGCACCATTTCGGCTTTATGCTGATTAATACGGCCTTGCATACGGTCTGTGATTCTTCACAGGCTACTAATACTTTCATCGTTATCATTTTCTTCCTCATCAAGATATGCTTCAAGCTCTACGACAGCATCGTAATAATCGGCTATTGACATCTGCACCAGCATACCACCTGCGATGATAGCCACGCCATAAATAATGTTCGGAGTGCCGCCCCAGAGGATAACGGCAAGCCCCACAAGCCACGCCATACCAGACATTATTCCGAGCAAAGCTATTATAAGTCTGCGGATTATTTTCATGTGTTCTTATCTCCTTCCTTTACAGCGTACTGTGATACGCTTGCCATTGGCATATAAAAACTCTATGCAACGCCCCTTGGAAAAGACATAGGTGCTGATCGTCCTATAAGGCTTTAAGATCATTCCGCCTGCGCCTCCTGCTCCGCCTTAGCCTTTGCTTCATCAAGCCTGCGCTTGTTAAGCAGTCTCATGATTACTTCTGCGCAGCTGTCGATCGAGGGCTGATTTACCGCATATATCGGTCTGCCGTCCTGCATTGTGGATATCCTTGTTAATTTGAGATCACTCATTTTCTGTACGCTCCTTTTTGTTGATTTCCGTCATAACCAGCGGATAAAAAATCTTTGCTAAAAAGTCGATAACCGCATCGTCCACCGTGTCACAAACGGTTACTTCCGATTTGATGCTCTTTTCAGTGCTCATGGTTTGTACTCCTTTCATTAGGGACTGTATTTATGATTTCTCCGATTGCAAAACCCAGCTTGTAATAAAATTCGCTTTCGGTAATCGCCGATGCTTCTTTCATGCCATAGACTGACATTTGCGTTCTGACAAATGCGTTATACGGCTTTTCGTGCACAAATGTTTCCATGCGGATATTTCCCTTTGGCTTGCTATATGCAAAAACAATTGTGGTCGATTCTTTGCTGTCGGTTATGTTGATGTAATCGTACACTGTGTTTCACGTCCTTTCCGTTCAGAGGTCATACATTACCGCCTCGTTGCGTGTGATAAAAAAATGTATACCCGTACTGCATTCATCCCAGCGGTCGTTGTTGAAATTGTCAACAGATACGATATCGCTGATACGGTATATAAATTTTGGATCGTAGTTACTTGCAATTTCTGTTATTCCGCTGTCGCTGCCGTCAATGTTTGTAATGCTCAATACCTTGGCTTTCGAACATCTGCATTTGCGGGTAGTGGCGGAGCTGCGCAATGCATCGGCACATATCTCCAGCTCAATGATTTTGCCTCTTGCTTTTTTATATCCGATAAATGCGCCCTTTTCGGGGCATTGAAGTGCAAAGAAAGATGTAGTATCACCGTATCGGATATTGTCAAGGTCAGCTTCACGCAGGTTAGCTCCACGCAGGTCAGCTCCACACAGGTCAGCTCCACACAGCTCAGCTCCATACAGGTCAGCTTCACGCAGGTTAGCTCCACGCAGGTCAGCTCCACACAGGTCAGCTCCACACAGCTCAGCTCCATACAGGTCAGCTCCACGCAGGTCAGCTTCACACAGGTTAGCTTCACACAGGTCAGCTCTTTCGCCGCCCTCTTCGTCATGTAACCATTTACTGTGTTTTTCCAGTATTTCTTTCAATTTGGTTTCGTTCATGATTTACTTCCTTTCTTGACATCATACCTTTTCATTAAGAGTGATAGCGATGTATGCGGCATTGGTATCACTCTTTTTTGGCAGTTCCCAGCGTTCAATGGCGTTATACCCGATAGCGTTCAGTTCCTTGCATAAGGTTGTTTTACCTGTCGGAGCCTGCTCGCCGTCGATGATTATATCCAATCCGCACTGGAGAGCTGCCGTAAGCTTTGTCGCCGTCCCTCTGTCAAAATACTTGCGCAGGATTAAAAACGGTGTGTCCATTCCTTTTCACGTCCTTTCTTGACATCGCCCGCTCTCCGCTGTATAATTATGGTAATTAATAGGAGAGGAGGTGGAAGCATGGATAACTTATTTGATATTGTCAGCAATGATTATGTCAGAACATATACTGCATTAGCAGGATTTTTAATTTCTATTATCAATTCAATATATTTGATAAGCATAAATACTTTTAATATCAATTTGATACAAAAAAGCTATGCATTCTGCGAAAATGAATACAAACACCCTGCGTATTTTGAATTTGCGATAGAAAACAACTCCAGATTGCAATTATCTCTTTCTCGTATGTTTTTATATGTTAATGACAGAAAATTTGAATTTAAATGGGAAAAAGAAAGAATTGGTCGAACTGAATTTAAATCAGGTGATAGATTAATTGAAGGATATTCGACTTATTCCTTGACATTGCCCCAAAGTATTCCAGGACTTGGTGTAATTGGTGGCTTTTTCTATGTCGAAACAGACAAATCAATAACTGAAAGAGAGTTTATAAATTCAAAAGTATATGTAGAAATTTGCACAAATAGGGGAAACAAAAAGTTTAAAATAGATCCTTTATCTTTACCTGTCCACCTCTAATTGCTATGCGATGCTTGCATTCATCAAAAATAGCATTTGCCGTCTCACAGGTTATGTTGTTGTCCTTCAGGCAATTCAGGATTTCAGAAATGCACTTCTGACATTCTGAATTGCTGTTTTTTTCACTGCTTATCTGAGTATCTTCCCCAAATGATGATTCAATCTTTACCAATTACTTTCACGTCCTTTCCCTACATGATGTGCTTAAAAGATAATCGGTGGAGCAGCCAAAAAACATAGCCATTTCCGCAAGCTTATTTGTTGGGATATTGCCGCCGTTTATCCATTTACGAAGTGTTTTTCTGTCTACACCGAGAATAGAAGCAAGCTCTTCCTTTGTCAGACCTTTTCGTGCCCGTTCAGCTTCGATATTGGGATACATTTAATCATCTCCTTGTAATTTTCAGTTACCCGTTTTGGGTACATTTTTATTATATACTCAAATCGGGTAACTGTCAACACCCAAAATGAGTAAAATAGTGACAAAAAATAATACCCATTTTGGGTAATGTGACGAATCGAATAATTTCTCTTGACGTTTCCCCAAAATGGGTATATTATATAATTTGAAAGGGGCTGATTAAAACGATTGGCGAAAGAATAAAGTCTCTCCGCGAAAGCAAAGGATATAATATGCGGCAAATGGCGTCAGCGCTGAATTTACCGTATACGACATATGTTAATTACGAAAAAGGCGCACGTGAACCGAGTTCGGAGCAATTGCTTCTGATCGCAAAGTATTTCGGAGTAACAACAGATTATTTGATAGGTCTTACGGATACTGCGTTTTCGGGTGCTCCTTCCGAAAATCTCTTTGAAAAATATCCTAACATAATCCCTGTACCCGAAATGAGAAAGGTTCCGCTGCTGGGAGCTGTTGCCTGCGGTGAGCCTATCTATCGTGAGGAAAACGAGTGGATACAACTTCCGAACAATATCCATGCGGACTTCTGCCTGCGCTGTGAGGGCGACAGCATGATTAACGCAAGAATATTTGACGGCGATATAGTATTTATACAAGCGTGTCAGACTGTGGAAAACGGTCAGATCGCAGCGGTATCCATAGACAACGAAGCTACCTTAAAGCGTGTGTATTACTATCCCGAAAAGAACAAGCTTGTATTGAACCCCGAAAACCCTGCATATGAGCCGTTTGTATATACAGATGAAGAGCTTAACGATATCCGCATTCTCGGAAAGGCTGTTGCTTTTTTGAGTGGTGTAAGATAATTTTTCTGTATTCTATTGACAAATTCTGACATAAGTATTATAATCAATGTGATTAGCAGTATTGTTAATCACATTGATTATAGGAGGTATAACATCATGAAATCAGGTTCGGTAAAGGTCCTTTCGGTCCTAATTCTTATTCTTGCGATTATTGTAGGCGGGTTTCTTACATTTTCGCTTGTTCTTACATCAATAGGCATTCAGATAATTTCAATGGGAGTATTTGTATTCTTCATTTTGCAGGCTCTTGCCGCAATTATGGAAAACCTTGAAAACATCAATTACAATACAAAACGTCTTGTTGATGTGCAGTCGGCTGCAGCACACGCTCCCGAAAGCTCGGGAAGAACCGCATCATCTCAGAATGTCAGAAACGTCGGAAATACATGGACCTGCCCCGAATGCGGCACAGTCAATCCTATTACGGTGAGAAACTGCAAGGGCTGCGGAAGAGATAAGTAAGCATTATTTATAAAGGACGTGTTAAAATGGCAAAATGCAAACATTGCGGAAGAAAAGGACTGTTTTTCAAGGTCAATGCAGAAGGCTTGTGCAATGAATGCGCAGGCTTAAAGCTCATCGAAGATGAAAAAGAGACACTTGAAGCAAAGATAGGCTATGCAAAGGAAGATCTTGAAGAGCTGCGCCAAAAGTGTGCCGATGAGCAGGCTAAGCTTAAAAAGCTTGAAGATGAACGCCAGGAAACCTATAATACTATTAAAAGGCAGGCTGAATGTGCGGCAATAGCCACAGTTAAAACACAGATATCGGAGCTTGAAACCGAAAAATATGAAAAGCAGGATACTGTTGACAAGCTGAAAGCCGAGATAGAGCGTCTTGAAAAAGAAGCTGCCCCGATGCAGAAAAAGCTTATCAAAGCAAAAACTCTTTTTGAAAGCTATCAGAATGCAAACAAGGATTACATAAAAAACCATGAAGAGCATCTTGACGAAACCTTCCTGCGCCTTGAACCGACTGTCGAAATTGACCTGCAATGCATGAATATCAAACAGCTCCGAGGGCTGTATAATCAGAACAAGAAGCTTATACAGGACTGTCTTAAACGCTATGAGGGCAGATATACCACAAAGACAAATGCAGCTATTTACAAGCTTATGACAATAGCCCTTGAAGCAGAGCTTCAGAATATTCTTTATTCCATAAGCTTCGGAAAGCTTGAATCCTCTATCGACAGTGTTAAGACTATCAGCGCAAAATATCTTGCTATCGCTTCCGACGGAAATCAGAGCATTGCACCAACCATTAAGAAGTTTGTGGGCGAGATCGAAGTTCTGTTCATTGAAGCTGTTAAAATAGAATATGAGTATTATGTACAGAAAGAGCGCATCAAGGAAGAACAGCGGGCGCTGCGTGAACAGATGCGTCAGGAAGCCGAGGAACGCAAGGCTCTTGAACTTGAACGCAAGCGCATAGAGCGTGAAGAGCAGAAATACAGAAACGAGATCGAAAACATAAAAGAACAGCTTGCGGCTGCCGACCCCGACAAAGCCGAAGTGCTTAAAGCAAGAATATCCGAGCTTACGACCCAGATCGGTCAGATCGAGGATAAAAAAGAGCAGATCGTATCGCTTGAAAACGGCAAGGCAGGATATGTATACATTATCAGCAATATCGGTTCATTCGGTGATGATGTATATAAGATCGGCATGACAAGACGTTCGGAGCCTATGGACAGAATAAACGAACTCGGAAATGCAAGTGTTCCGTTCCCGTTTGATGTTCACGGCTTGATCTTTTCCAGCGATGCGGTAAGCCTTGAACACGAGCTTCACGTAATATTCAATAATAATCGTGTAAACAAGGTAAATCTGCGCAAGGAATTCTTTAAGGTATCACTTGATGATATCGAAAAGTTTGTCAGTGAGCGTTATCCCTCAGCAGAGTTCAGACGCACGGCATTGGCGGAACAGTACAGGCAGAGCCTTACCATGACGGAAGCCGCAGAAGAGCTTGACAGCGAAGATTTGTCGGAGGCTGTATAATAAAAAATCCCCGCTCGATGCGCCAACACCGAACGGGGAGAGGATATGTATAAAATACACACCATACTTACGGTTATATTTTACCATATCCTCCCGAAATTGTCAAGGAGTGATATAAAAATATGCAAACAGCGGCAATATATGCCCGTTATTCCAGCGACAAGCAGACGGAGCAGTCCATTGAGGGGCAGCTTTATGACTGCTACAACTATGCCAAACAGCACGGGATAACGGTAGTCAAAGAGTACATAGACCGTGCCATGACGGGCAAAAACGATGATCGCCCCGCCTTTCAGCAGATGATAAAGGACAGCGCCCTACATAAATGGGATAATGTCCTTGTCTGGAAGCTGGACCGTTTCGCCCGAAACACCATAGACAGTGCCATAAACAGGCAGGCTCTGAGCAGGAACGGCGTGCGGCTCTTGTCGGTAATGGAATCCTTCGGCGATGACGCATCGGGTCAGATGATGACACATATTATCGAGGCTATAAACGAATATTACAGCGCAGATCTCCGCGAAAAAACTATCCGAGGAATGCGGCAGTCAGCCATGAAAGCGCAGTCAACGGGTCATATCCCGATAGGGTATAAGGTTGTTGACAAGAAGCTCGTCATTGACGAGGAAACACGGGTTATCCCCGAGACAGCATTCCGTATGTACGCAGAGGGCGAACGGCTTACTGCGATAGCGGGGCATCTGAACGCTCTCGGTTATCGGAACAGGCGAGGAAAGCCGTTCACGGTGAACAGCTTTTACGCCATGTTCAGCAACGAAAAGTATATCGGTAAGTATAAATATCAAGACATTGAAATAGATGGGGGAGTACCGCAGATGATACCAAACGAAGTGTTTGAAACAGTGCGTCGCAAGCTTGAAGAGAACCGCAAGAGAGCCGCAAAGAATTCCGCAAAGGCTGATTATTACCTTTCGGGAAAGCTGTTCTGCGGCTACTGTGGCGAGCCTATGAGCGGCTTATCAGGAACAGGTCGCAACGGCGAAAAGCATTATTATTACCGCTGCAACGGCGTCCAGAAGAAGTCGGGCTGTCACAAGAAAAATGAGAATAAATATCTTGTGGAAGATGAGGTGTGCAGAGCCGCACGTGCCGCCTTTGAATCCATGGATAAAGATGACATGGCTCAAAGGATCCATGAGCTGTATTATGCGGCGCTTGCCCGTGACTATGCTCCCGATCAGCTTGAAGAGCAGCTTGCCGAGGTAAACAAGCAGGCGGAAAACCTTGTCAATGCCATAGCAGGCACAGGTGGTAATCAGATGCTGTATGATAAGTTGCAAGAGCTTGACGAGCGCAAGCGGCAGCTGGAAAGCGCCGTGAGAGTGGCAAAGGCTATGAGCGATAATGTGCCGTCCGTGGAACAGATAAGCGTGCTGATAGATGATGTGCTTGCAACCGACATAAACACGACCGAGGGGAAGAAAGCCATTGCAGATATCATGATATCAAAGGTGTTCCTCTACGACGATAGGTTGACGGTGGTATTCAAGGATAAGGACGGCAAAAGCGCCGATATACCGCTGTCAGCGGTAAGTGATTGCACCCCTGCGGATTGTATTCAATCCGTTGAGGGGAGCCAAAGTAGCGGTAAAACTACCATACGAATAAGGCGGAGAGCAACGTTCATAAAGCCCTTCCTTACGTCGTTTGGTAGTTTTTCGTATTTATGCGAAGGGCGAAGAATAATCCCATTATCTATGTAAATATCAGGAGAAATT
>CAKSKG010000021.1 GCA_934464775.1 uncultured Oscillospiraceae bacterium | reverse complement strand
GGGATAAGGAAAGAGAGTGCAGAGGGAGAACCTAAATGGGAGCATACTCTCCTGCGGAGAGTGCCCGATTTTTGCTTTTGCTTTTTTTAGGCGCAGATACTGCGCCACGCCCCCATTTGTGGTTCATCCCTTTGCCCGCCGGAGGCGGAACCTCCGCTTTCTCTATGGTTGCAAACCATACTACAAAATATTATAAACGAACACATACATATAAAAGAACAAAACAGCTGCAACCATAAAAAAAGATCTTGCGGATAATATCCGCCACACTTTATCTTCCAACATTGCTGTTTAGACAAAAATTTCATCATTAAGGTTATATACTTAAATTTACAGAAAAAGGAAAATTCCAAAGGCGAAAGGAATGGTAAAAATGCTGAAAGATAATAAAACGGACGATTTGACGGAAAGCGGAGCGGCTCTTCTCCATGCTGCCGAAAAAAAACGTATCGCCGATAATGAGGATTATGAATCGGGCTGGGAAAGAACTATGCGAGTCGCTGCCGAAAATAAAACCGTGAGATGCCTGCTTTCGGCTGCGGCTGCGTTTCTTCTCTGCGGCTCAAAAATTGGCGGCGCTCATGCTCCGCTGTGCGTGCCGCTGGCTTCGGTGCTGGATTTCGGCGGAAATGCGGCGGTCATGGCGGGAATGCTTCTTAAAAGCGTGGTCATGAACAGAGTCTGGGAAAATCTTGCGGAGATAGCTTCGGTGGTTTTTATGATGCTTCTGAAGCTTGTCGTTCATCATAGATTTTCCGTAAAGGGCAGCGTCGCTCTTTCCGCTTCGGTCTATACGGCGGCCGCCGCTGCGGAAATATTCATTTCGGGTGCAGACCCTATGGCTGTGGCAGCTGCCGCATTCAGAATATTGATCTGCGCTTTCGGAGCTTATGTTTTCGGACGTGCCGTCAGCGGCTGTACTGGGGCTGATCCTGTTCCGAAAATAGTCTGCGGGATAATCCTCGCTTCGGCTCTCTGCGGCATTCAGATAGGATATTTTAATGTCGGACGGATAATCATAGGCTTTGCCGCCGCTGCTGGATCGGGAAAAAACGGCTGTAAGGGCGGTGCTGCGGCAGGTGCGGCAGGTGCAATGGCTATGATGCTTTCCGACAGCCTGTTCACAAGGGCGGCGGCTCTTACGGTGTGTGCCGCAGCCGCATCGGGTACGGCTTCGGGCAAGGGTAAGCCTGCCGTCAGTCTTGCCTTTATTTTTTCATCGCTGCTGCTGGCGGTGACTGTGGGGCTGCCTGCGGGGATAGTTGAGTATATCTCCGACTCGGCGGTGTCGGGCATACTTTATTTTATCGTGCCCGAAAAAGCTTACAGCTGGTTTATCGGCGGTCATGACAGAGAGCTGTCGGGCGAGCAGAGATATCTTTCGTCAAAAATGAAATTTTCCGCTTCGGTGATAGGCGATATCGAAAAGGATATTTCCGACGCAAGGCGTATCACCGCAGGCAAGGAGCAGGAATGCGATATTGCTTCCGCCGTGTGCAGACAGGTGTGCGGAAAGTGCGTGAGAGCCGAATACTGCGATGTTTATTCTGCGGCGAACACAACTGCCGAAAGTCTGTGCGGCAGCGTGAAAAGCTCCGCAGGCGCATCGGAAATGATGTATGCGTCAAAGCTGATACGCCGCAGGGGGATACTCCATGAAAACGATCTGCCCAAGGGCTTCTGCCGCTGCGTCCGCAAGACAGATGTTGTGAAAAGCTTCAACAGGGAATATATGGCGGAGGAACGGAGAAAATGCAGCGAAAAGGTGGCTGATGCCATATGCGGAGCCGCATTGGAGCAGATGAAGGCCCAGCGCATGACGCTGGAGGAAATGGTGCTGGAGGGATTTATCCGTGACGGCAGGCTGTCGGTGACGGCGGCGGATATTATCCGATCGGGCGGAATAAATCTTAAAGCGGCGGCAGTGTATCGGGACAGGGACGGTCGGTTTTACATTGAGGCGTATATAGCCGCCGATGCCGAGCCTGAGCTTTCCGATATCACGGAAAAGCTGTCCTCCGCAGTGGGGCGCACTCTTGACAGGACGGCTTCTGCGGAAAGCGGCTTCGGAAAAAATATTCTGCGGTGCAGGTGGTGTCAGATGCCTGCATTCATAGCAGATGTGGGCGTAAGGTCGGTGTCGGGGACTGCCGAGCTTTCGGGGGATACATCGGATTATTTCTCGGACGGCTTCGGGAATATGTACTTTATAATTGCCGACGGAATGGGCAGCGGAGTACGTGCCGCTGAGGAAAGCTGCATGGCGGTATCTGTGATACGCCGTTTTATCCGCAGCGGAACAGGTGCGGAGGCAGCGGTGCATTATGCTAATCTGCTGCTGTCGGGAGTGTTCTCCGATGAAATGTTCACAACGCTGGATATAATGGAGCTGAACACATTTACAGGGCGGTGTGTTTTCTACAAGCTGTGTGCGGCGGAAAGCTATGTACGGCACGGCGGCAATACCGAAAAAATAGAATGCAGCTCGCTGCCTGTGGGAATGCTGCCCGAGACTATGATAAATCCCGTTCACACAAGGCTGTGTGCGGGAGACGGAGCAGTCCTTGTGTCCGACGGGGTAGGCTCGGAGCACAGCGAGCTTATCCGTGAGATCCTTATGAATGATACAGTTACCGCAGAGCTGTGCGCCGACAAGATCATCTCCGCAAGTGAAAAAAAGGACGGAGAGCGTGCCGATGACCGCACCGTTATCGTTGTCAGGCTGTACAATTACTGACGGGAAAAATATGACTTTATATGTTTATATTGCTAAAAGTGTGAAATGTGTGTAAATAAAGACGAATTTGCTGATCTATGTGTTGAAATTATTCGGTAAAATATACAAAGCGAGTGTGCTGTTTACGTAAGAATTGTAAAATCATTACAAAAACACTTGCATTCAGATACACAATCTGTTAAAATATATATAGGTAAAAAAGTTTGAAATGATTTTTTAAGCCGCTTTCCCTGTATTTGCGCCGTTTATGGCGCTCAACGGGGCGGAGAGAATGTGAAAAAATATCGGCTTCGTTCATTGAGCTTTATTCATTGAGCGGACAGGAAGGAATGTAAGGTATGCCTAATTCTAAAAAAGATACTGCACCAAAGGTCAACTACGATTTTCCGCTGTTCGTTTTCCATGAGGGAAACAATTTTGACGCATTTGAATTTTTCGGCGCTCATAAGGGTGAGCTTGACGGCAAAAAGGGTCTGTTTTTCAGAGTATGGGCTCCCCACGCCGTAAGCGTTTCGCTGATAGGCGACTTCAACAACTGGGACAGAACGAAAAATCCGATGCACCAGATGAGCGACAAGACCGTCTGGGAGACTTTCGTTGAGGGTGCGGACACATTTTTTGCATATAAGTACAGCATTGAGACTGCCCATTGCAGCATTGTCGATAAGGCAGACCCTTACGGCACGCATATGGAAGCAACTTTTAATGCTGCGACCAAGTATTTCGATATCGGCGGCTATGAATGGCATGACGCCGAATGGTACGAAAAAAAGAAGCAGATCAACGTTTACCAAAGCCCGATGAACATTTATGAGGCTCATCTGGGTTCGTGGCGTACATATCCCGACGGCGAGCCTTTCGATTATGTTAAGTTTGCCGAGGAAATGGCTCCTTATCTCAAGGATATGGGCTATACCCATGTGGAGCTTATGCCCCTTTCGGAATTTCCTTTTGACGGCTCCTGGGGCTATCAGGTAATTGGCTATTATGCCCCCACCTGCCGCTACGGAACACCCGACATGATGATGAAAATGATAGACATTTTCCATGAAAACGGCATCGGTGTTATCCTTGACTGGGTGCCTGCCCACTTCCCCAAGGACACTGCGGGACTTTTCGAGTTCGACGGCGACTGCTGCTACGAATATTCCGATCCTCTGAAAAGGGAGCACGCTTCCTGGGGCACGAGAGTGTTCGATTACGGCAGGGGAGAGGTCCAGTCTTTCCTTATTTCAAATGCTCTTTACTGGATAGAAAAGTTCCATGTTGACGGTCTCAGAGTTGATGCGGTCGCTTCGATGCTTTATCTGGATTATGACAGAAAGCCCGGAGAATGGCGTCCCAACAAGGACGGCGGCAACGAGAATTATGAAGCTATCGAGTTTTTGAGAAAGCTTAACACGGCTGTATTCAGCCGCAATCCCAATGTGCTTATGATAGCTGAGGAATCCACTGCATGGCCAATGGTAACAAAGCCTGCGGACATCGGCGGACTGGGCTTCAACTTCAAGTGGAACATGGGCTGGATGAACGATACCCTGTGCTACATGAAAATGGACCCGATCTTCCGTTCGGGAAATCACAACAAGCTTACTTTCTCGTTCTTCTATGCGTTCAGCGAAAACTTCGTGCTGCCCATATCCCATGACGAGGTAGTCCACGGCAAGGCTTCGCTGTTCAACAAGATGAGCGCCACATCAATGGAGGGCAAGTACGCTTCACAGCGTACATTTGCTTCATATATGATAGCCCACCCCGGCAAGAAGCTGAACTTCATGGGCAATGAATTTTCACAGGTCATCGAGTGGAATTACAAGCAGCAGCTTGACTGGCTGCTTCTGGATTATGATCCCCACAGAAAGATGAAGGAGTTCTACAAGGCTCTTAACCACGTTTATCTTGAAAATTCGGCGTTCTGGAAGAATGACGATTCATGGGACGGCTTCAAGTGGATATGCGCAGATGATTATACTCAGAGCGTTATATCCTTCAGGCGTATCGACGTCAGCGACCCCGAAAAGAAAAACGAGATCATCGTTGTATGCAACTTTGTTCCCGTTGGACGTTCGGAATACCGCATAGGCGTTCCTTATGAGGGAAGCTATCAGCAGATACTCAACACCGATGATGTAAGATTCGGCGGAGAGGGAATTGCCGATAACGGAACCATAACCGCAGAGGAATATTCGATGCACGGCTGTGATTATTCCATCAAGCTGGAGATCGCTCCTTTCTCGGCGCTTATGTTCAAGTATATCCCGCCTAAGCCCAAGGCTAAGAAAAAGGCTGCTCCAAAGACTGCAAAGAAGCCTGCAAAGCCCAAGACCGAAACGGTAAAGGCTGAGGAGACTGCCGAGACAAAGCCCAAGAAAACAAGAACACCCAAGGCTGAATCCGCTGCCGAAAAGCCTGCTTCCAAGAAAACGGGCAGACCTAAGAAAACAGCCGAAAAGCCTGCGGCGGTGACCGAGGCAGAAAAGCCCGAAAGCCCCGCAGCAAAGACGGAAGCAAAGGCTGCCGAAAAGCCGGCACCCGAAAAAGCCTCCGCAATGCCCGAGACAAAGACAGCCGACAAGGCAAAGTCCGATAAGTCCGAAAAATAATGTTAAAAAAGGTGCTTCTGCACCGTGCAAATAAAAGCCGTGCATTCAGACACGGCTGAATACCATGCCGCAGGAAAGCGGCGGATTGGAGTTTAATTATGTATACTAAAAAAGAATGTGTGGCTATGCTGCTCGCAGGCGGACAGGGAAGCCGTCTTTACGCACTTACTCAGAACATGGCGAAGCCTGCCGTTCCTTACGGCGGAAAATACCGCATCATAGACTTTCCTCTTTCCAACTGCGTAAACTCCGGCATTGATACAGTCGGCGTACTTACACAGTATCAGCCTCTGGCTCTTCACGATTACATCGGAAACGGTCAGCCTTGGGATCTGGACAAGCAGTACGGCGGCGCACACGCTCTTCCTCCTTATCAGACAGCTCTCGGCGCAGAGTGGTACAAGGGCACAGCAAACGCTATCTATCAGAACATTCCTTTCGTTGACAGATACAACCCCGAGTATGTTGTTATCCTTTCAGGCGACCACATCTATAAGATGGATTACAATGATATGCTCAAATATCACAAGGAAAAGAAGGCAGACGCAACTATCGCAGTTCTCAATGTTTCCATGGAAGAGGCTTCACGCTTCGGCATCATGATAACAGATGAGGACAGCAACATCATCGACTTCGAGGAAAAGCCCAAGAAGCCCAGATCCACTCTTGCTTCAATGGGTATCTACATATTCACATGGAGCAAGCTGAAGAAGTACCTCATCGACAACGAGAACAATCCCAATGAAGACAAGGACTTCGGCAAGGCAATCATTCCCAACATGATGAACGCCAAGGAAAAGCTTGTTGCTTATACATTTGACGGCTACTGGAAGGACGTCGGAACACTTGATTCCCTCTGGGAAGCAAATATGGACCTCCTGAATCCCAATATCCCCATTGATCTTTATGATCCCGACTGGAAGATGTACTCCAGAAACCCCGTTCTTCCTCCTCACTATATCGGTGCAGACGCAACAGTTGAGAATTCCATGGTATCCGAGGGCTGCACAGTTGACGGTACTATCGACTTCTCCGTTATCTATGAGGGTGTAACGATCGAAAAGGGCGCAGTTGTTACCGATTCGATAATCATGCCCGGCTCCGTTATCAAGTCGGGAGCAGTTGTTGAGTATGCTATCGTAGGCGAGAACAGCACAATATGCAGCGGCGCACAGATAGGCAAGCGTCCCGAAGCTGTCGAGAACCGTGACGACTGGGGCATTGCGGTTGTAGGTCACAACATCACAGTTTCCGAAAGAGCAGTTGTTGCTCCCAAGCAGATCGTTTCGGAAAATATATAAAATGCCCAAGATTGATTACTTAAAAAGGATGGTCACATATAATGAGTATGAATAGAAAAGTTCTCGGCATCATTTTTGCCAATATGCATGAAGATACAATCTCCGATCTTACCAAGGAAAGAACAATGGGTTCGGTAATGTTCGGCGGACGTTACAGACTTATCGACTTTACACTTTCCAACATGGTAAACAGCGGCATCGATGAGGTGGGCGTTATCACAAAGTCCAACTATCAGTCACTGCTGGATCACCTCGGATCAGGCCGTGAGTGGGATCTTGCACGCAAGAACGGCGGACTTCACCTGCTTCCTCCTTTCAGCCATGTTCAGAGCGGTATGTACAGAGGCAGACTTGAGGCTCTTTACGGCGTAAGCGATTTTATCATGAGATCGGGCGCTGACTATGTTATCATGTCCGACTGCGATGTTGTTACAAGCATGGATTACACACCTATCATCGAGCAGCACATCGAGTCCAAGGCTGATATCACAGTTGTATATGCAAATGATATCGTTGATCTTGAGCAGGCCCGCACAAGCACTGTATTCGGCATCAGCGCAGGCGGCAGAATAAACGATGTTCTCATCAATCCTTCGGTAAGCGGCGCTGTAAATCTTTCACTGAACACATTCATCGTTTCCAAGGAATTCTTAAAGAACCTTATTCTTGAGGGCGCTTCCAGAAGCCTTTACAGCTTTGAGGAGGATATCCTCCAGGCAAGAACTCATGAGTATAACATCGTGGGCTACCGTCACGAGAACTATTTCAGAAAGATCAATTCCATGGTATCCTATTATGATGCTAACATGGATCTTCTTGATTCCGTCAAGAGAGGAAAGCTCTTCCCCGAAAATGCACCCGTATACACAAAGGTAAGAGACAATCCGCCCGCAAAGTATGCTATCGGCGCAAATGTAAAGAATTCACTGGTTGCCGACGGCTGCATCATCGAGGGTACTGTTGAAAACTGCATTCTGTTCAGAGGCGCAAAGATCGGCAAGGGCGCTGTTGTCAAGGATTCTATCATCATGCAGGACGGCGTTATCGGCAAGAACTGCGAGATCAGCTGCGTAATCACAGATAAGATCGTTCATATCACAGACGGCAGGATAATGACAGGCTCCAAGAATTATCCTCTGTATATCGGCAAGGGCGCAACTATCTGACGTTATTAATTTTAACTATCAAAATCAGCGTCTGCGGAAGCTCCGCAGGCGCTGAATAATGCAGGAAAGGAAAACGCATATGATGAATATTTTATACGCAGCCTCCGAAGCGCTTCCTTATGCAGCGTCGGGCGGACTTGCAGATGTTGCAGGCTCTCTGCCTGCCGCTATAACAAAGGCAGGACATGACTGCCGTGTTGTTCTTCCCCTTTACAAGAGCATCAAGCCCGAGCTTAGACAGAAGCTTGAATTCATGACAAATTTCACCGTTGATGTAGGCTGGAGAAAGCAGTACTGCGGAGTATTCAAGGGCAATGTCAACGGCGTAACATATTATCTGCTGGACAATGAATATTATTTCGGCAGAGACGGTCTTTACGGCTTTTATGACGACTGCGAGAGATTTGTTTTCTTCTCGAGAGCTATCCTTGAAATGATAAAGCATATCGAATGGAAGCCCCAGGTCATCAACTGCAATGACTGGCAGACAGCTCTTGTGCCTGTTTATTACGAGGTGTTCTATAAATATCAGTACGGATATGACGGCATCAAGACAGTTTTCACTATCCACAATATCCAGTATCAGGGAAAATACGGCATGGACGTGCTGAACGATATCATGGGCATTCCCATGTATCATACACGCCTGCTTGAATATGACGGCTGCATCAACATGATGAAGGGTGCTATCGAAACTGCTGACAAGATCACAACAGTATCACCCAGCTATGCATGGGAGATACTTGACCCGTGGTATTCACACAGTCTCGACAGAGCGCTTGTGAACAAGCAGTATAAGCTCTGCGGTTTCCTCAACGGCATCGACACAAAGCTTTATAACCCCGAAACAGATCCGCTGCTGGTGAAGAATTTCTCCTCAAAGGATCTCAGCGGCAAGGCAGAGTGCAAGAAAGCGCTGCTTCAGGAGCTGGGACTTCAGGAGGGCGACGAGCCTGTTATCGGAATCATCACACGCTTTGTTTCCCATAAGGGCATTGATCTTATCAAGTATGTGTTTGAAGAGATCGTTGATATGGGCTGCAAGTTTGCTATCCTCGGTTCGGGCGAGAAGATCTACGAGGATTTCTTTAAGGAAATGGCATGGCGCCACCCCGACAAGGTAAGCGTTACTGTTGGATTTATCCCTGACCTTGCAAGACGCATATATGCTTCTGCGGATATGTTCCTTATGCCGTCCCAGAGTGAGCCCTGCGGACTGGCGCAGATGATCTCCATGAGATACGGAACTATCCCGATAGTGCGTGAAACCGGCGGTCTTCGTGACAGCGTCCGTGATGCAGGCGGAGAAAACGGCAACGGCTTCACTTTCAAGACATATAATGCACATGATATGCTTGACGCTGTAAGACGTGCAAAGGATCTCTATTACAACAAGCCTGCATGGAACAAGCTGGTAGTCGATGCAATGAACAACGATTTCAGCTGGGATACCTCCGCCGAGCTTTATCTCGGACTGTACCGTGAGCTTACGGGCGAAAGCAAGTAATATAAGGTCACCTCTAAAAACCAGCGGCTAAAGCCTTAGCACCTCATATGCTTGCATATTTTCCGTCAGCTTGCACATAAATTTCTTGACATACGACAGTATGCCTGCGAAATTTCTATACAATCTGACGAAAAATCTGACTGCGCATCTGAGGCACTATGGTTTTTAGATGCGACCATAATAAATAGCAATAACATTGCCTGCATCGGTGAAAAATCGGTGCAGGCATATTTTTATGCAAATTTTTTCTGCACATACATATATCGGTTGATTTTTCCAAAAAAATATGTTATCATTATCAGGTAAATAAATTTATGGGGAGATAATAAAAATGCTTTGTGATCTGTTGAATGTGACATTTGATTATAACATGATATTTATTGGAATAATACTCGGCTTTGTTATCACGCTTTTTGTGCTGAAAAAGGCACTGCTTACACTGCCTAAGGATCAGGGCAGGGAATATGCCGTAAACGGCGAGCTTTCAAAGGGCAAGCCCAGAGGCGGCGGAGTTGTTTTCGTGATAATATTCTGTGTGCTTTCGCTGCTTATCGTTCCCGTGAATGCCGAAACGGCTATAAATTACGTCCTGCTGGCGGCGGCGATGCTTACAGGATATCTTGACGATATGTCAAAGGTGCCTTGGGGCAACCTTAAAAAGGGTCTGCTTGACCTGGTGATATGCGTTATCGCTGTTGTGACCTACTGCAATTTTGACGGAAACTACACGATAAAATTCTTCGGCGGAGCAGAGCTGGCGCTTCCTCCCGTGCTTTATGTGCTTATCGCAGTGTTCTTCCTGTGGGTGTCTATCAATGTTACCAACTGTACGGACGGCGTTGACGGACTGCTGGGAACACTTTCCGTAATTACAATGTCCGCTCTTGCACTTATATTCTTCATTGCAGGTGAGCATATCTCCGAGACGGCGCTGTGCCTTATCTTTGCGGGCATTCTGCTGGCATATCTCACATACAATGCATCTCCCAGCAAGCTTATCATGGGCGATGCAGGCTCCCGTGCGCTGGGACTTTTCATTGGTATCATGACTCTGAAAACACATATCCCGCTGATATATTTCCTTATTGCAGGCGTTATTTTCACAGACGGCGGAATCGGTCTGGTAAAGCTTGCGGTCATGAGAGTTTTCAAGGTGAAAAACTTCCTGAAAAATATCCGCACGCCTCTTCACGATCATTTCCGCAAGAACAAGGGCTGGTCCGATACACACGTTGTAACGAGATTTTCCGTGCTGCATATCATTCTCTGCGCAGTCGGGGTTTATCTTGCAATGCTTATCTTCGGAGTGTAATATTTTGATAAAGAACGTATCCTGTTCGGAACAGGGTACGTTTTTTGTTTGGGGTAGAAAATGAATTATGTGACATTTTGTATAATTAGTTGACTTGATAAGAAAATAATGATATAATAATTATGTATACGATATTTTTGTCCGTAGACGGACAAATTTGCAAAGGAAGATATATTTTGGCTCTTATTGTTATAGACGGACTGGACGGCAGCGGAAAATCCACGCAGCTTGAAAATCTGAAAAGCGTTTTCCCCGAGGCTTTGTTTATAAGCTTCCCCGATTATGACCGACCCTCATCGGCTCTTGTAAAAATGTATCTGGGCGGTGAGCTTTCTCCCGACCCCGACGGCGTTAATGCATATGCTGCTTCAAGCTTTTATGCTGTGGACAGATACGCAAGCTACAAGCAGGTATGGGAAAAGGACTATCTTGACGGCAGGCTAATCATTGCCGCAAGATATGTTTGCTCCAATGCCATTCATCAGACGGGAAAGCTCCCCGAAGATCAGTGGGACAGCTTCCTTGGCTGGCTGGAGGATTATGAATACGATAAGCTTGGACTTCCCAGACCAGACGGCGTGATCTTTCTCGATATGCCCGTGGAGGTATCACAGAAGCTGCTTTCCGCACGCTATCACGGCGATGAAGCAAAAAAGGATATCCACGAAAGCAGTATAGCTTATCTGAAAAAGTGCCGCCGCACGGCGCTTTATTCGGCGGAAAAGCTGGGCTGGCAGGTCGTTAAGTGTGCGGAGGACGGCGAGCCGCTCCCGCCTGAGCTTATAACCGAAAGGCTTACAGAGATCATTAAAAAGGCGGCAGAAAATGCTTGAATTCAGAACAGTTGAAATAACAGACCTTGAACGTGCCAAGAGGCTTCTTTCCTATTCCGATTACAGGGGCTGCGAATATTCATTTGCCAATAATCTTGCATGGGCGAAGCATTATAAATCAAAGGTGGCTTTTTTTGAGGAATTTTATATTTCCTGCTCCGAGCATGACGGGCTGTATTTCACATTTCCCGCAGGCAGGGGCGATTTGAAAAGGGTCATTGAGGAAATGCGGAGCTATGCCGAAAGCAAGGGTCAGCCGCTGGTCATAGGCTCGGTGGACGATGAACGCTGCGAAAGGCTTCGTGAGATATATCATGACGGTTTTGATATAGTGCAGGATCCCGACGGCTATGATTATATCTATAATTCGGCTGATCTTATCGGGCTTGCTGGAAAGAAATATCACGGCAAGCGCAATCACCTGAAAAAGATATACGGCTATGATTTTTCCTATTCGGAAATGACGGACGCTGATTTTGACGACTGCATAGTTTTTGCCGCACAGCATTACAACAGCAGGGACGGCGCATCGGACGATTCGCAGGTAGGCGAACAGTATGCGATAAATACATTTTTCGGATATTTTCATGAGCTGGGGCTGTCGGGCGGAGTTCTGCGCATTGACGGAAATGTGGCTGCGTTCACTATCGGCGAGCAGCTTAATTCCGATACGCTTGATATCCACATCGAAAAGGCAGATCCCGAAATAAACGGCGCATATCCTGCGATAAACAATTTTTATGCAAAGCAGGCGGCTGCCGATCTGAAATATATCAACCGTGAAGAGGATCTCGGCATAGAGGGACTCAGAAAATCGAAGCTCTCTTATTATCCTGCATTCATGCAGGTGAAAAATATTGCCGTTTTCAAATGATTTTAATAAATGAAAGGAATGTTATATATGATATATGTATTTCTTGCGGAAGGCTTTGAGGAAACAGAAGCCATAACACCCATTGATCTGCTGAAGCGCTGCGGCAAGCAGGTAATTACGGCAGGTGTGGGCGGAAAGACGATAGTTTCGACTCACGGCATACCTGTTGTATGCGATATCACCGCAGATGATATCGTTCTCGGAGATGAGCTTGAAGCGGTAATCCTTCCCGGAGGAATGCCGGGTACGCTGAACCTTGAAAAGTCCGAAAAGGTGCAGTCCGCAATTGATTTCTGCAATGACAATGACAGATTTATCTGCGCTATCTGCGCAGCTCCCACAGTTCTTGGACACAAGGGTCTGCTGAAAGGCAGAAAGGCTGTATGCTACCGAGGCTGCGAAAGCGGTCTTACGGGAGCGGAGGTGCTTTTTGACAAGACAGCCGCAGACGGAAAGATAATCACAAGCAGGGGAGCAGGTACTGCTGTTGATTTCGGTCTTAGAATTATTGAAGAAATGATATCTGCCGAAAAGGCTGCGGAAATTGCCGACAGCATCATGTGTGTAAAATGAGCTTTGATATAAGGGAATACAAGACAGAGCTTCGCAGCAGATTCAAGGCGGAGCGTGCGGCTATGACCGCAGAGGAAAAAAAGCTGCTGGACGAAAAGATACTTTCAAGGATACTTTCGTCAAAGGCGTATGAAGCGGCGGATACCATTCTTACATATGTATCGACGGATATCGAGGTGGATACTCACGGACTTATCGCACAGGCGGTAAAGGACGGCAAGCGTGTCGCTGTTCCGAAATGCATAAGCGGCACAAGGCTCATGGATTTTTACTTTATAAGCGGCATGGAGCAGCTGGAAAGCGGAGCGTTTTCGGTGCTTGAACCGAGGGTGGATATCTGCGAAAAGGCGCATGATTTTGAAACGGCGCTGTGTATCGTCCCGGGGCTGTCCTTTGATATGGACGGTTTCAGACTGGGCTACGGCAAGGGGTATTATGACCGATTTCTGTCCGCTCACCCGAATATGCACAGAATGGGTCTGTGCTACTGCCGCTGCACGGTGCAGAAGCTTATAAGCGGCAGGTTCGATATGCCTGTGAATACACTTGTTACAGATAAATATACAAAGCTTATCGCAAACGGATAAATATAAAGAAGGAGAGTACAATGGAAGAAAACAGATCGTCTGCAAACGGTGTTGTAAGCGGCGGAAATGATGAAAAATCTGCCGATCAGATGATGAAGGAGATCCTTTCCGAATATGATAAAAAGACTGCGGACACACAGCCCGAGGCGGAAAGTGTGCCTGCTGCGGATAATACGGCTTCGGAAGCGGCTGCCGAGCCTGTCGGTGACGAAAGCTCCGATGCGGATTCTGCAAACGAAGAAGCTGCACCCGATGATGAAAGCATTGCATCAGGTGAGGCGGATAATGCCAATGATGAAGCTGCCGAAACGGAAGAAAACGACGAGGACGCACTTGAAAACAATTTCGGCAGGAACAGCGATGATGCCGATGAAGAATACAGGCAGCCCAAAAAGAAAAAGAAGAAAAAATCACGCCACAATCCCGGAAGGATAGTTTTTGCGCTGGTTATAACCACTCTTATCATTGCGGCGGCGCTTGTTATAGCAATGGTCGTTATCCGTGTGGCACAGGCTGTTACGGGACTTAACCGTGAGGACAAGCAGATAGTTGTTGAGATACCCGAAAACAGCAGCACCGAGGATATCGCACAGATACTTGTTGACGACGGAATCATTGACGAGCCTGAGCTTTTCAGGCTTATGGCAAAGCTCAAGGGCGTTGACAGCAGGTTCACATCGGGCAGCCATGTGCTTTCGCCCAACATGACATTCTCCGATATAATGGAGACGCTCCAGGAAAATCCCGAAGCGGAGAGAGAATATATAGATCTTACCTTCCCCGAGGGAATAACCCTTTACGATGCGGCGCACATTCTCGAAACGAACGGCGTGTGCAGTGCGGACAGATTCATCTACATATTCAATTCATCATCTTTCGGCTTTGATTTTGAGGAGCAGGTGACAACAAGCTCAAAGAAGTTCTATAAAATGGAGGGCTTCCTGTTCCCCGATACATACAGCTTCTATCTTGACGAGGAGCCTGAAGTTGTGGCAAAGAAATTCTACCGCAACTTTGAGAACCGTCTTACTCCCGACTATTACGGACGAATGAAAGACTTAGGACTTTCTCTTGAAGAAACGATAACTCTTGCTTCCATGGTGCAGGCTGAATCCTCGAATATCAGCGATATGAAAAAGGTGGCTTCCGTATTCCTGAACCGTCTCAACAACAGCGAGGAATATCCCAGACTGGAATCCGACCCCACAAGAAAATATGTTGAAGATGTCATAAAGCCCAACATTGATATCCCAAATCAGGAGATGTTCAATGCATATGATACCTATAAGGGTGAGGGACTGCCTCCGGGACCTATCTGCAACCCCGGTCTGGACGCAATTTCGGCTGTGCTTTATCCCGAGGATACCGACTACTATTTCTTCTGCGCAGACCTTGAAACAGGCGAGGTATTTTATGCCAAGACTCTTGAAGAGCATCAGGAAAATCTTGTAAAGGCTCATCTTATGTAATGAAAGGAAAAAAGCTCAGATATGAGTATTTATGATAAAATTGAAGTGCTGTCGCCTGCGGGTGACTGCGAGCGCTTCGACGCTGCACTGGACTACGGTGCGGACGCAATATATCTTGGACGTGAAAACTTCGGAATGAGAGCAGGCCCGCAGAATTTCAGCTATGAGCAGCTGAAAGCGTCTGTGGAAAAGGCTCACAAAAAGGGCGTAAAGGTTTATCTTACCTGCAATATCCTGCCGAGAAATGACGAGATACCCTCCTTTGAGCAGTATATGAAGGAAGCCGTTGACTGCAAAGTCGATGCGGTCATCGTTGCCGATCTTGGACTTTTGTCACTGGTGAAAAAATATGCTCCCGATATGGAGATCCATATGTCTACTCAGACGGGAATAGTCAATTATGTGACTGCCAACGAGCTTTACAATATGGGTGCAAAGCGTGTTGTTCTGGCAAGAGAGCTTTCCCTTGAAGAGATCGCCGAGATAAGGGCTAAGACACCTGCCGACCTTGATATTGAGGCGTTTGTTCACGGAGCAATGTGTGTTTCGTTTTCGGGAAGATGCCTTATCAGCCAGTATCTTGTGGGACGTGACCCCAACAGAGGACAGTGCGCACAGCCCTGCCGCTGGGGATATCACCTTATGGAAGAAAAGCGTGAGGGACAGTATTTCCCCGTTTTCGAGGACGAAAAGGGAACGTATATCCTCAATTCAAAGGATATGTGCCTGATAGATCATCTTGATGATATCGTCAAGGCAGGCGTTATGAGCCTGAAGATCGAGGGCAGAGCAAAATCATCATATTATGTTTCCGTTGTGACGAATGCTTACCGAATGGCTGCGGATATCCTTAAAGCGGACCCCGATCATTACAAGCTCCCCGACTGGCTTGCGGAAGAGGTGCTGAAAATAAGCCACAGAAGCTATTGTTCGGGATTTTTCTACGGCAGACCCGAGCAGAGCCAGTATTACGCCGACAGCGGATATATCCGTGAATATGATGCTGCCGCAGTCGTTGAGGAATGCCGTGACGGCAGGATATACTGCGTTCAGCGCAACAAATTCAAAAACGGCGATGAAGCGGAGATACTTGCTCCGGGACGCAAATTTGATAAAATGATAATATCCGATCTTCGTGATGAAGACGGTCTGCCTATCGAAAACACCTGCCATGCGGCAATGAAATTCTCACTGCCCTGTCCCGAGGGCGCTGATTACCCGAAGCATTCCATTATAAGAATAAAGAAGCAGTAAACGGATAATGATAGATATATGAGATTATATACCATTGAAACAGGCGGCGGAAAATTTCCTGCCGCAGAGGGCTGCGACGGCAGATTATACAGGCTGATTGATCTTGGCTGTGATTACAGTGACATGAATGAGCTGATAGACAACATTACGGAGCAGCAGCTTTCGGCGCTGAAAGGTATGCTTGGCGATAGGGAGCTTCTTTCCCAAAAGGGCGGCTTTGATGCAGACAAGGTGAAGCTTTGCTCTCCGATACCCGTACCGAAGCAGGATATTATCTGTCTTGGAGTCAACTATGACGAGCATATCCGTGAGACTTCGGATATTGATGATTTCAGCAATAAGGAATACACGGTCTATTTTTCAAAGCGTGCCAATTACACTGTAGGCAGCGGTGAAAAGATACCTCATTATGACATGGTGGACAGTCTTGACTATGAGGCGGAGCTGGGTGTTATCATCGGAAAGGACGCCAAAAATGTTTCCGCCGCAGATGCCGAGAAGTATATTTTCGGATATACGGTCATAAATGATGTAAGCGCAAGGAATCTCCAGCTGCGCCACAAGCAATGGTACATGGGAAAAAGCCTTGACGGCTATACTGCAATGGGACCCTGCATCGTTACCGCAGATGAGATCAATATCGGAGGCGGACTGGATATAAGCTGCACCGTCAACGGTGAGCTTCGCCAGTCAAGCAATACAAAGTATATGATACAGAATATCCCCAATGCCATTGCGGAGCTTTCCGCAGGCTTTATGCTGAAAAAGGGAACTGTCATCGCAACAGGCACTCCCGGAGGAGTTGGAATGGGAATGCAGCCGCCGGGCTATATGAAGTCGGGAGACTGTGTTGTCTGCACGGTTGAAAAGATCGGAAGTCTTGTCAATTACTGCGAATGATGTAAGCAAAACAGGTCATAATGTTTCGGTTAAGAAACATTATGACCTGTTTTTTATCGTATGTGCCGCAGAAGATTATCTGCGGTCATTTTTGTTTTTGAGAAGCGGCGTCATGCTCTTTGCGCATATTGCCATTGTTGATGCATTATGCAGGAATGCCGATGCCGACGGGGTAAGTATTCCGATAAGTCCCGAAAGGAGCAGCGCCGAATTGAACCAAAGAATGAAGCGGTAATTGCGGTCGATGCGCTCCATGAGCTTTACGCTGAGTTCACGAAGCTCTGCAAGATCGGTAAGCTCTGCATCTCTGAGAGTGATGTCCGCAGCTTCCTTTGCTATATCGGAAGCGTCGCTCATTGCGGCGGAAACATTTGCGGCTGCAAGTGCGGGAGCGTCGTTTATGCCGTCGCCTACCATTATCACACGTCTGCCTGCTGCCTTTGCGGCTTCAACATAGCTGTGCTTGTCCTCGGGGAGAACCTGAGCCTTATACTCGGTTATGCCAAGCTTTGCGGCAGTGATCGCAGCTGCGCCCTCACTGTCTCCCGTAAGCATAACGATATTCTTTATGCCAAGCTTTTTCAGCTGTCTGATAGCTTTTGCGGCTTCCTCTCTGGGAGGATCGCTTATGCAAAGCACGCCTGCAAGCTCTCCGCCTATGGCAAGATAGATAACGGAAGATGCGCCCGACTGGCGGTCTATCTCTGCCAGCATTTCCTCGGAAATTGATACGCCCTCGTCCTCGCAGACAAAATGCTTGCTGCCGATTATTGCCTTTTCGCCGTGCAGAGTTGTTGCGATGCCGTGAGCCACGATATAATCCACCTCGGCGTGTTCTTCCTCGTGGATAAGATTTCTCTCCGCCGCACCGTTCACAACGGCTCTTGCAACGCTGTGAGGGAAATGCTCTTCCAGACAAGCCGCTGTGCGGAGCACCTCATCTTCGGTATAGCTGCCGAAAGGAATTACCTTTTCCAGCACGGGAGCGGCATTGGTAAGTGTACCTGTCTTATCGAAAACGATAGTATCCGCTTCTGCGAATTCTTCAAGATACTTTCCGCCCTTGACGGTAATATTTCTGTCCGCAGCTTCCTTTATCGCCGAAATAACGGAGATAGGCGTTGAAAGCTTGATAGCGCAGGAATAATCCACCATGAGCACAGAAACTGCCTTTGTGACATTTCTTGTGAGCAGCAGGGTAAGTCCGAAGCCTATGAAGCTGAACGGAACGATGCTGTCCGCAAGCTTTTCGGCACGGCTCTGAACGCCTGCTTTAAGGTTTTCGGAATTGTCGATAAGCTCAATGATCTTATTGATCTTTGTATCGGAGGACAGCTTGCGGACGGTCACTGCGAGAGTACCCTCTTCCACAACGGTTCCTGCGAAAACAACGCTTCCGGGCTTCTTCATGACTGCAAGAGGCTCGCCTGTCATGGAGGCTTCGTTTACATAAGCCTCGCCGTCGATAACGTCGCCGTCAACGGGGATAACGCTGCCTGTTCTGATACGGATATTGTCGCCGACCTTTATTTCGGACATGGGGACGGAAACATCGGAATCCTCTCCGATGAGCCATACCGTATCGGTCTTTATCATAAGGCTTTCGGTAAGAGCGGCACGGGTTCTTGCACGGGTATAATCCTCAAGCAGAGATGATACGGACAGCAGGAACATTACAGTGCCTGCTGTGGAATAATTCTTCTGGATAAGGCAGGCACCGATAGATGCGCCGTCCAGGACTTCCACCGTGAGATGACCGTCCGCAAGTGTAGTGATGCCCTTCCAGACATAGCCAAGACCATTTACGATAGTGATAGCTGCCGAAAGTGGAGCGGGGAACAGGGCTTTATGTATGATACGTTTAACAACGAGCTTTGTGATATCGTCCCTGAAGCCGTTATCAATTTCCTCCAGCATTGATTCGGAGTCGGGGGAAACAGGCTCCAGCCCACGTGCGTCGAAGCGGCGCATAAGAGCAATGACCTTACTGCGGCAGCCCTCTTTATAGCTGATAAGAATACCGCCGTTTTCGCTGTGGACTTCAGCTTTCAGGATAAACTGTTCGGAAAGCAGCTGTTTTTTCACTGCAAATTCCAATTCCTTATCAAAAGCGAAACCGCCGCAGCGGAAACGGATACGGCAGGGCTTATCATATACGATTTTAAATTTCATTTGATTTTCCCTGCCTTACCGATCATTCGTTATCTGTATTTTCTTCCTCGGAAGCGTTAAGGTCGAAATCATATTCCTCATCGTCTGCACCGATTCCTGCTTCTGTCTTTGCATCATAGCAGATATCGGAAGCCTCGTCCTTAATATTCTGGAATGCTTCCTTAGCATCATACTGGAGCTTCATTCCCTTAGCAAGACCTGTTACAGCCAGCTTACGTGTTGTAGGGGAAGTGATGATCTTCTTACCGATAATAACGGCAGCGGCACCGCCGACAGCACACCAGAAATTCTTGTTCTTAAAGCATTTTAACATAATGAAACAACTCCTTTTAAATTTTATTGTTTTTGAACAAAAGTTAACCAAATCTAACTTTTGCGATAGCCGGTAGAGTATAATAATCACACACGGCTCTTTTCAACAAATATATTATAAATCCGCTCATGGATTTTGTCAATGAGGAAAGAGGATTTTATATCGTTGAAAATCTAAAAAAATTATTTACGGGCACACGATTTTTGTAAACCTGACCTAACGAAATTTTTACACTTCAATGATTTTTGTAAATGTCGGCTTACTGATGGGGTTTTTGATTTTACCTGAAAAGTTTCTTTTTAATTTTTGAGATAGTTGTTATTCTCTGTCTTATTTGGGTTTGATGTTATTGAAAAGCTTACTTTTATTTTGGGTTTGTTGTTACTATCTGCCTTCAATTTTTAGGTTGCTTAAAAGCTTACTTTTACTATTTTGACATGTGTATCAAATCACCTTCAAGATTCGCAAAGGGAACACCAAAGGGCGAAGGAGAGGGGGGCGTGGCGCAGTACCTGCGCCTAATAAAACCGTAAGCAAAAATCGAGGCACTCTCCGCAGGAGAGTATCTCCCTTCTCCTTACCCTTAGGTTTTCCCTCTGCACTCTCTTTCCTTACCCATCCTCACCTCCGCCTCGATTTTTGCAAATCCAGCTATTGTTCTGTCTTTAGATTTATTATGGTGACGGTTCGTGCAACGCTTATAATTCCCTCTGTTTTATGGTGCGCTCAACCGACGTAAAAGTTGATAGTTTCAACCTTAAATGTTGAAGCTATCAGCTTTTCTTTTTGTCACATCAATTTACACGTCGGGTCGCTTAGTGCTTATAGATTGCAAGTAACTGTTGCTATCTGCCTATAAGCGACCCGTCGGAAAAATTGAAGATTGAGAATTACAACTATAATGAATGACTTGAAGTAATTCCTGCACCAAATAGCCGACGGTTGAGCGCCACATGGAAAAACGTAAACGGCGTAGATTTATGAACCGTCGGAATAAGTAAATCTAAAGAATAATTACGAACTGGATTTTCAAAAATCGGGCGGGGGATAAGGAAAGAGAGTGCAGAGGGAGAACCTAAAGGGGCGGCGCCCGATTTTTGTGTCGATTTATTATTACCGCCCCTTTTGGTTCATCCCTTTGCCCGCCGGAGGCGGACCTCCGCTTTCTCTATGGTTGCAAACCATACTACAAAATATTATAAACTAACACAAGCTTACTGTAATAAAGAAAAAAACTCGGAGCATTCCATTATTAAGAAAACGCTCCGAGCTGTAATATATTGTGTCTATGCCGCTTTGTCCATAAGACCGTCACTTGCTTTCCAGATGAGATTTATGATCGCTATAAGTATGGCGGCAGGAACCATTAATATCCCTGTTATGCATAGCGTTATAAATTTTATCACGGAATATATTATGTGCTTCATTTTATTGCCCTCCAATGCTGTCCGAGGCGGCTATCCTGTAATAGCTGTGCGATGTTGCAAAATATACTAAAATGTAAAGCAGCGCAAAAACTCCGTAGCAGAGCAGCGATATCTTCGCAAAAAGTATCGTGTTTGTCATGCCGAATACCCTTAGTATGCGCGATATGATCGGAAATGCAAAGGCTGTGTGGATCCCCGCTGCCGCAAGGGGCATGAAGAATACTGTCAGTACCTGCGAGTTTATGCTCCTGCGTATGTCGTGCTTTGTCATGCCTACTTTTCGGAGTATCTCAAAACGCTTTCTGTCCTCGTAGCCCTCCGATATCTGCTTGTAGTACATTATCAGTACCGCCGCAATTATGAATACCGAGCCTAAAAGTATGCCCAGGAAGAAAAGTCCGCCGTACATAGAAAAGAAATTAATTCGGTTCAGCTCTCGGCTTTCAAGCTTGAAGCCGCCGTATGTTTCGTTTCTCTCAAGATCGTTTGTGTAGCTGACGATGTTATCCATTGCCTTTTCCGCTGTGTCTGTCTTTTGCTCCGATGTGCCGTCGATGTCAAAGCCGTAATATGTGCTTACGTGGTTCGTGCCGTCGTATTTTTCCGCAATTTCTTTTTGGAGCATATACAGAGTGTCGGGGCTGTCGGTGAAAATAAATATGGCGGAGGTTATTGATGCAATAGCCGAGCCGTTGATTATCGGGTCATCGATCTCGCCTATGATGTCAAAGCTGCATACGTCAATGATCGGGATAGTGTCCCTTTTGAGCTTTTTGTCGCCGTAGTATATCATTGCCTGACCTTTTTCAAGGGTGATGTTGTTTCCGCTGTATGCATTGTAATCCTCTATCGGAATAAAATATATGTCATAGCCTGTGTATGTTCCGCTGATATATGGTGCAGGGTCAAACTGTCCGTTTCTGTCTGTGCAGTAGGAATAGTAATATCTGTATGAAAATTCATCTGATATTTCTGCGCCTGTTTCCTCTGCGGCATTCTTTGTTATATCCTTGATGCTGTTCACAATTTTATTGTCTGAGGAATATACGGAAACGGTAATTTCACGGGGATAGCGATGTTCAACTATATCATTCTCACCCGTATAAAGGCATATCGTTGCGGACAGCGTTACCAGTACCATTGTTGAAAGTATGCATATCGAAGCAAGTCCTGCACCGCTGCGCTTCATGCGGTATACCATCTGTGAGACGGAAACAAAGTGATTGGGTTTGTAATAATAGTTCCTGTTCCTTTTCAGCAGGCGGCAGAATACTACCGAGCCTGCAACAAACAGAAGATATGTTGCCGCTATTACCATTATCACGGCTGCAAAGAAAAACAGCATCGCTTTCAGCGGTTCCTTTATCGTCACTGCCATGTAATATGCTGTGGCAAGGAGGATAACGCCGATCACTGCGGAGGAAATGTTCGACTTCGGCGGCTTTTCGCCTGTGTTTTCGCTGCGTAGCAGCTCTATGGGGTCGGAAAGATGTACCTGACGGAGCGCATTTGCCAGTATCAGCGCAAATATAACAGCAAAATATATCGCCGCTCTGATTATGGATTCTGTTTCCACCGAGAATACATAGTTAACGGGAGTGCCGATGATATTCGCAAACAGCAGCTGGGCAAGCTTTGAGAAAAGTATGCCGCAGCCGATGCCTATTGCCATTGACAGAACATATACCATAAGTGATTCCCATATCATTATCACGGCAATGTTCCGCTTTCCCATTCCCAGAATGTTGAAAAGTCCGAATTCCTTTTTGCGGCGGCGCACAAGGAATGAATTCGTATAGAAAAGAAATACCGCCGAGAATACTATGATAATGCCGCAGCCAAGGAAAAGTATCATTTTCATCTGCTGTCCGCCCTCCATTGTGTCCATCATGTCATTGAGGGTGAGGAACGAGATTATATAATACATCATTATCATTCCCGAGCAGGTGAGGATATAGGGAAGATAGGTGACGGCGTTCTTTTTGATCCCGTTTGCGGCAAGCTTTGGATAAAGTGATATCATAATGCGCTGCCTCCCGAAGCTATCATTGTAAGTGTATCGGAAATTTTGCGGTAGAGAGCTTCATTGTCGGAGTTTCCTCTGTACAGCTGGTGGAACACGGCTCCGTCCTTGATGAAAAGCACACGGTTTGCGTGGCTTGCCGCCTTGACGGAGTGAGTTACCATAAGTATGGTCTGTCCCTCGGAGTTTATCCTTGCGAAAAGCTCCAGCAGTTCATCGGAAGCCTTTGAATCAAGAGCGCCTGTGGGTTCGTCCGCAAGAAGTATCTTAGGGTCGGTGATTATGGCTCTTGCGGCTGCTGTGCGCTGCTTTTGTCCGCCCGAAAGCTCATAGGGGTATTTTTCCAGAAGCTGGGTTATTCCAAGCTGAGATGCAACACGTTCAAGCTTCGGAGTCATTTCATTGTATTTCATTCCCCGAAGCACCAGCGGCAGCAGGATATTATCCTTTACCGAAAAGGTATCGAGAAGATTGAAGTCCTGAAAAACAAATCCAAGATTATCTCGGCGGAAGGACGCCATTTCCGATTCCTTTATCTCGGAGAGATCCTTTCCGTCAAGAATGACGTTTCCGCCTGTGGGCTTTATCAGTGCGGCAAGGATATTCAGAAGAGTGGTCTTGCCGGAGCCGCTTTCGCCCATTATTGCGATATATTCGCCCTTTTCTGCGGTGAAGCTCACATTTTTCAGCGCTTCGACTCTTGTTCCGCCGAAGCGTGTGGTATAGGTCTTTTTCAGTCCGTTTACGGTAAGTACAGACATTTTGTATCGTTCCTTTCTTTCGTTCGGTCAAATAATGAACGGCGGGAGCTGCCGTTCTGTTTATAAGTATACCGCACAGGGGAAATGCACGCCATAGAAACAGCTTACATTTCCCCTGTGCGGTCTTACATTTTTGTAAGGTCAAGAACCTGTCTTCATAAGCATATGCTCGAAAATCCGCATACATTTATTATGAAGACGAAGACAGGTTCTGAGATATTGCTCTTATTCTATCTCCACTTTCTTTTCTTCAAGACCTATTTTTATCGTTGTGCCTTTGCCGTCCGAAAATGCCTCTATCGTATGTCCGAGACTTCCGCATATCCTGCGGCAGAGATACAGTCCTATTCCGCTTGCTTTTTTATCATATCTGCCGTTGCAGCCCGTGAAGCCTTTCTCAAATATTCTTGGAAGATCCTCGGGGGCAACGCCTATTCCCGTATCCGAGATGCACAATGTACAGGGCTTTTCAAGGGTCAGTGATATACTTCCGCCCTCGGGAGTATATTTAAGCGCATTTGAAAGCACCTGCTCCAGCACGAAAAGCAGCCATTTTTCATCGGTAAGCACCGAAACGTTCAGCGGTTCGTAATCAAGGCGAATCTTTTTGCGGATAAACTGGGACGAATATTTTTTTACCGCCTGCTTCAGCATATCATCAAGATCATATCTTTTGAAGGTGTAATCCGTGGAATCGCTTTCAAGGCGGAGATAGCACATCACCATTTCCACATACTGTTCGATACGGCGCAGCTCATCGGAAAGCTCACGGCTTTCGGGGATATCCTCCGACTGGAGCAGCAGTCTCATTGCTGCAATAGGCGTTTTTATCTGATGCGCCCACATTGTATAATAGTCGGTCATATCGGCAAGCTTATGGGACGTTTCCGTTTCGGTGTGCTTTTTCTCTTTGTAAAGCAGATCTATTATATCGGTATAGGCGCTGTCGCAAAGCGTTGTCGGGAGCGGCAGACAGCTTATGTCATAGAGGATATTGCCGAGAGCGGCTTTCAGCCTAAGTATTTTTCTGCGGTATTTCAGATAGTCCGCAGCTGCATATATTATCCCGATGAAAGCGCATATTGCCGCAGCATACAGCACGGCTTTCGCAGGCAGTCCGTACAGTGAGAATACTGCCCAAAAGACTGCCGAAAAAACTGCCCATATTATAATAGTGGAACAGCGGCTTTTTATAAATCCAAAAAATATTTTCATATCGTCACCTATTCAATAATATATCCCATGCCCACCTTTGTGGAGATAAAGCCTGTCAGACCGCAGCCGTCCAGCTTTTTGCGGAGCCTTGCAACATTTACTGTAAGGGTGTTTTCGTCAATGAAGCAGTCGGTCTCCCACAAGCGGTTCATAAGGGAGTCACGGCTGACGACCGTGCCTTTGTTTTCCATGAGAGTTTCAAGTATGCGGTATTCGTTTTTTGTAAGGGACAGCTTTTCTCCGTTATAGGAAAGGGAAGCGTCCGCTGTGTTCAGCACGGCGCCCTTGTGGCTTATAACGCTCATCTGTCCGCTGAAATCATATGTCCTGCGAAGCACCGCCAGCACCTTTGCGGAAAGCACGCTAAGATCAAAGGGCTTGGGGATAAAATCATCGCCGCCCATATTCATCGCCATTACGATGTTCATATTATCGGAGGCGGAGGAGATGAAAATTATCGGCACCTTTGATATTTTTCTTATCTCGGTGCAGTGATAGAAGCCGTTGTAAAACGGCAGGGTTATATCCATAAGCACAAGCTGGGGATCGTATTCGGAAAATTCCTCGGTTACACGGCGGAAATCGCCGCAGCATTTAACATCGTATCCCCATGCGGAAAGTGATTTTGCGCAGGCACGGGCGATAGCCTCGTCGTCTTCGACTATAAATATCTTATACATAGCTGACCTCGCTGATTTTTCTGTAAAATAATGAACTGTTCTGATTATAACACATTTATCTGCGAAAAGCCATAGCAAATGTTCCTTTCGTCGGAAAGTATCTGTTCGGTTTTTATGTTCGTTTTAAATAATATATATCACACATAAATAAATTATTGCTTTTGCAATATCAGATACTGTTTGAAACTATTGTAATTGTGGGAAATGACGTTTTTTAGCGAAATATATTGTTAATCTGCCCAAAGCCCTTGCCATTGACGGAGAAATATGATATAATTAACGTGCAATGAATAAAAATCGGAATTTGTTTATTTTATATTGGTTTTTTCATGCTGATTTGCGTGAGATCATATTTTCCGATATACCGAAGGATTGGTGAACATTGCCTGAAAAGAAAATTCTTTTTGCGGCGACGGTCGCAAAAAAACATATCTGTCAGTTTCATCTTCAATATCTTAAATGGTTTGCGGACAGGGGCTATGAAGTCCATGTCTGTGCGGCGGACGATTTTGAAGAGGGGGACGATCACGTTGTTCCTTATTGCAGCCGCTTTTTTAATATTCCTTTCAGCAGGTCGCCTTTTTCGCCGAAAAATGCCGATGCTTACCGCAGGCTGAGGAAGATCATCAATGAAAACAGCTATGAGCTGATCTGCTGCCATACGCCCGTTGCTGCGGCTGTTGTCCGTCTTGCGGCGGCAAGGTCGGGGAGAAACGGTACAAAGGTGCTTTATACCGCTCATGGCTTTCACTTTTTTAAGGGAGCGCCTGCCGTCAGCATTATATATAAGCTGGCGGAAACTTTTCTGTGCAGATTTACCGACGGGATAATCACCGTGAATCACGAGGATCTTGCCGCCGCTGTGAAAATGTGCAGAGGCACAAAATGCAGACCTTATCTGATACACGGCATAGGCGCCGCTGTTGAGGATATTATCAATACGCCCGATGTCCGCAGTGTGATGCGCAGGCAGCTGGGCATTCCCGAGGGGGCTTTTGCCGTTATGACAACGGCGGAGATCAATCGGAACAAAAACATAACGTCGGGGATAAGAGCCTTTGCCGCCGCTGCGGAAAAGGGCGGCGATATGTACTATATAATATGCGGCAGCGGAGATATGCTGGAGCAGTGCAGAGAGCTGGCTTTGGAGCTTGGGGTCTCCGACAGGGTGATCTTTACGGGATACCGTCATGATGTGCCGCAGCTGCTCCGTGCGGCGGACGTTTTTTTGTTTCCGTCATACCGTGAGGGACTGGGCATTGCCGCTGTTGAGGCCATGGCTGCGGGACTTCCGCTGGTGGCTTCCGATATACGCGGAGTAAGGGAATATGCTGTCAGCGGAGAGAACAGTCTGCTGTATGCTCCCGACGATATACAGGGCTTTGCCGATGCGATCTCTCTGCTTGAAAGGGACGATGAGCTTCGCCGCAGGCTGGGGGAAAATGCCGTAAAGGCGGCATTGCCTTTTGATATACATAATTCCGTTGAAGAAATGGCAGAGATATACAGGCAGTTTGCCGATATTCCCGAGCCTGAGAGAGTTACGCTATGAGTGATGCTATAAAGGATAAATACAGCGGCATATTTTCGGATATACCCGAGCTTGGCAGGATATGTATGTCCGCTGCGGAAAAATACGGCAGCGGCTGCATTGAGAGCATAACAGCCTGTGTCTCCGCTCCCACAGCATGGCTTTTTGCCGATCATGTCATTTCCGAGGCGGAAAGCATGGGGATAGAGCGGCTGTATTTTCTTTCGAGGGACGGATATCTGCCCATGAAAGCGGCGGAATATATCTGTTCAGCAAAGCACAGCAGAATAAAGATCAGCTATCTTTATGTATCAAGATATGCGCTGAGAATGGCGGCTTATCATTTTCATGATGAGAGCGCCTATGAAAAGCTTTTTCTTCCCTCGTACCGAATGACCGCAGGTACGGTCATGAAGCGTGCGGGATTTTCCGAAGAGGAGCGGCAGGCTGTGTTCCGTGACATCGGAGCGGAATACGCTTCCGAAAATGAAATGATCGACAGAAAAAGCTTTGATATCCTCTGCGAAGGGCTGAGGGGCTCGGAGCTTTTCAATGATATACTTGACAGACGTTCTCTTGCGGCTTATGAAGATATCACAGGATATTTCAGGCAGGAGGGAGCGGACGGATATTCCCGTATCGGCATTATCGACATCGGCTGGACGGGTTCGATGCAGGCTGCGATGAAGCGTATTTTTTCGGGCAGCGGCATTGATACGGATATCGTCGGGTGGTACATGGGATTTCTGGCACAGCCGCCCGATATAAAAGGCTGCGAATACAGTGCATGGCTGTTCGGGGCTGACGATATCCTTAAAAGGGCAGGTTTTTCCCACAACATTGCAGAGTGTATGTTCACTGCACCCTGCGGCATGACAAAGGGCTATGAGCTTTCCGATGGAAGATATCAGCCTGTGACCTGCCCGTGCGAAAATGACATAAATGCGCTGAAAAGGCTTGAGGATATTTCCTGCGGAATATTTTCCGCTGCCGCAGAGTCTCGCTGCTTCGATATATCCGAAAAAACGGCTTCGGAGACGGCATACCGTCTGCTGACGGCGGTGATGAACAAACCGTCACGCAGTGAAGCGGAAGCTTTCGGGATATATCGCTTCTGCGACGATATCAGCGAGGATTATCATAAGCCCGCAGCCGAAAGGGCAGACCGCTCCGCATTTTCGCAGGAGCTGCTTTTCGGCAGGATAAGGGCAAAAAGGAACGGCGGCAGGCGGCTGTACTGGTATTTCGGTTCGCTTGCGCTGTCCGATATAAAGCATAAGGGCTGCTTACGCAGTCTGTACATATTTACCGAAGCTGCGGTTTTGTGTGCAAAGAAGGTGTTGAAATGGCTGCACCGATACTTTCGGTGATAATGGGAGTTTATAATTGTCCCACCGAGGAAATGCTTGTGCGTTCGGTGAAGTCTGTACTGGAGCAGAGCTTTTCCGACTTTGAATTTATCATATGCGATGACGGCTCGGACAACGGCACATGGCAGTGGCTCATGAAGCTTGCAGCCGCAGACAGCCGCATCGTTCTTTTGAAAAACGACAAAAATATCGGTCTTGCAGCTACTCTCAACAGGTGCATCAAGGCTGCAAGGGGCGAATTTATCGCAAGGCAGGATGCCGATGATTATTCGCTGCCCGCACGCTTTGAAAAGCAGACCGATTATCTCCGTTCCCATGAAAAATACGCTCTTGTGGGCAGCGACTGCTATCTGTATGAGGATAAGACCTTCGGCAGCAGGAAAATGCCGCATCACCCCAAGAAAAAGGATTTTCTGTTCAATTCGCCTTATATACACGGCTCGGTCATGTTCAGAAAGGAAGTTTTCAGCCACGGGCTTTACCGCTCCTGCGGCCATGAGGGAAAATATGAGGACTACGATCTTTTCATGCGGCTGTGCGGAGACGGTATAAACGGCGCAAACATAAATGAGCCGCTTTATGCTTACTATACGCCTGAAGAGCCCAAGCCCGTTTCTGCGGCAATGAGGTTCGACGAAGCTGCCGTAAGGTTCGGAGGATTCAGGGAAATGGGAATGCTGCCCTCGGGGCTGATATATGTTTTCAAGCCGCTGGCGCTGGCAGTGCTTCCCCATGGGCTGTTCAGAAAAATGAAAAGGCAGTGGGGCAGGATATGAAGCGCAGATTATATGATTTTCTGGTGAACAGAGACAGACGCATCATGAAAAGATATCACGGCTTTGTTCAGTCCCATGCGGGGCTTCACCGTGTGTTTCCGATTATTTCATGGGTATATCTGGCACTGCTGAATGTTTTATTCGGTATTTTCAATATTCCCGAGAAAAAGGCAAGGGTATCTGCCGCATATGAAAGCGGAGCTGTCCGCAGCAGGTATTATCCCGAAAGTGCGGAGGATATCGCCGAAAAGCTTTGCTGCGGTGATATCGTTTCCTTTGATGTTTTCGATACGCTTATCGTAAGACCCTTTGCAAAGCCTGCCGATCTTTTTTACATAGTCGGTGAAAGACTGAATGTGCCCGATTTCCGCAGTCTCCGCATCAATGCGGAGAAAGAGGCGAGGCGCATAAAAAAGAGTGAGGTCACTCTTGCGGAAATATATGATGTGCTTGCTTTTCGGACGGGAATATCCCGTGAAGAGGGAATGGAAGCCGAAATGCAGACAGAGCTGGAGCTTTGCAGTGCGAGTCCTTTTATGCTTCGGGTATGGGATATCGTCAGGAAAAGCGGAAAGCGGATAATTGCCGCAACGGATATGTATCTTCCGTCAAGCTTTATTGAAAAGCTGCTTCTTAAAAACGGCTTTGAGGGCTTTGAGAGGATATATGTTTCCTGTGAATCGGGCTGCGGCAAATATGACGGCGGAATGTTCCGTCTGATAAAAAACGATCATGACGGGGCTGTCATTACACACATAGGTGATAATGAACGCTCCGATAAGATAAATGCGGAACGCAGCGGCATAAAGGCTGTGTACCGCCCGAATATAAACAGTATCGGCGGAAAATACCGTCCTGCGGATATGTCGCCGATCATAGGAAGCATTTACAGCGGCATTGTCAATAAAAGGCTGTACTGCGGAGAGAAATGCTCCGAAGCCTATGAATACGGCTATAAATGCGGAGGTCTGCTGATTCTGGGCTTCTGCGGATATATACGCAAAACTGCGGAAGAAAAAAAAGCCGACAGGATATTGTTTTTTTCCCGTGACGGGTATATAATAAAAAAAGTCTATGATATGCTGTACCCCGAAAGCAGCACCGAATATGTGTATTGGTCAAGGGCTGCCGCTGCAAAGCTGTGCCGTGATATATATCCGCAGGAATTTATCAGGCGGTTCGTTGAGCAGAAAGTCGGCAGGGGATATTCTCTGGACATGATATGCCGTTCCATGGGGATAAGCTGTGATATGCTGCCCTTTGACGGCAGTGAACTGCTGACATCGGCAAATGCAGAAGCGGTGAAAAATGATCTTCTGAGCCGAAGAGAAGAGCTGTCTGCGGCATTTGCCGATGCCGACAGCGGTGCGGAAAAATATTTTGCGCCGATACTTGATGGCTGTCGGAATGTTGTTACCGTGGACTGCGGCTGGGCAGGCAGCGGAAATATCATGCTGGAAGCTTATGTGAACAGGGTGCTTAAAAGGAATATCCGCTTTACGGGAGTTCTGGCAGGAACAAACACCGCAAATCAGGACGACAGCGATTACAGCGAGAGCTTTCTGTTTTCGGGCAGGCTTTCGGCTTACTGCTTTTCGTCGGCGCTCAACAGGGAATATTACAGCCTGCACTGTCCCGCACGGAAGCACAACATTTATTTCGAGATGCTTTTCGGGGCACCGCAGCCGTCGCTGAAGGGATTTGACCGAAACGGTCCCGTGTTTGACAGTGAAAGCGAAAATGCCGCTTTCACCGAGGAGATACACAGGGGCGAGCTTGATTTTATAGGAGACTTTCTTGAAGCTTCACACGGTATGCCATATATAGCGGACATATCGGGCAGTGACGCCTATGCGCCCTTTGCGGCAGCGCTTTCCGACAATGGAAAGTATATGAAGGAGCTGTTCGGGAACACTGTTTTCGACGAGCTTACTGACGGAAGAAAAGAGAAATTGTGACAGGCTTTCCGTAGCTGTGATAAATCGGAAAGCCGTGATATATCGAAAGGAAAGGTATAATGCCTGATAACAAATATACTCTGGAGGATATCCTTGCGGAATACGGCGGCAAGGCTTCTTCGGACAAAAAAACAGACTCGGTGCCGACGGGCAGTGTACGAAACGGCAGTGCGCCGCAGTACAGACCTGCGGCAGAAGCACGCAGAAGTGCCGATATGACGGGTTCTTCTGCGGTGCAGAGACCTGCTGCCGAAAACAGGGTACAGCCGATCATTCCCGAAACAAGTAAGGGCAATGAAAACAGCAGAGCGGATGCGGCAGTCAGACCCGTTTCGGGCAGCACTCAGAGCAGACCCGTGCAGCCGAAACCGGTCCGGCCTAAAGCCGCACAGCCAAAAGCGGAACAGACGATTGCTGCACAGAAAAGTACCGTACAGCCTGCGGCGAAGAATAAAGCAAAAACAGCTCCCGCTTCCGCAAAAAAGACAAGGGACAGCGGACATCTGACCAACAGATCGTCCTTTGGGGAAAGGGTCTCACAGAGATTCTTCCTTTTTAAACAGCTTGTGCACAGGGATTTTACGGGACGTTACAAAAGGGCGTTTTTCGGTGTTCTGTGGAGCATTCTTTCGCCTATGTTTATGTTTGCCGTTCAGGCGGTTGTGTTTTCGCAGGTGTTCGGAAGAACAACTGCGCATTATATTACGTATCTGATAACAGGAAATGTTGTATTTCATTATTTCAGCGATGCTTCAAATGCCGGAATGTTTTCTCTTTCATCTAATGGAAGTATTATTTCTAAGATCAAGGTCCCCAAATGGATCTTTTTACTTTCAAAGAATGTATCATGTACAATGAATTTTGGATTTACACTTATTATTAACTTTATTATTGCGGCTATTGATGGAATAGAATTTCATCTGACATTCTTTTCACTTATATATCCGATAATATGGCTGACCATATTTAATATAGGTATTGGAATGATACTTTCCGCACTGCATGTTTTTTTCAGGGATATACAATATTTCTGGGGAATAGCGGTTCAGGCAATATTATATTTATCTGCGGTGTTTTATCGTGTTGATATGTTTAATGATTTCGCAAAAGCATTGTTCTATTTTAACCCTGTTTATACGTATATAAGCTATTTCCGTTCGGTGATAATCGACAATGCTGTTCCCGATCTGCGGCTGCACCTTTTATGTGCGGGATATGCGGTAGAAATGCTGCTGATAGGCATACTTGTATACAAAAAGAACAGCAGCAGGTTCGTTTATTATTTCTGATTTGAGGATAAATGCAATATGGTCGTTGATGTAAAAAATGTTTCTGTAAGCTACCTTGTTGGCGACTACAAGGATATCGGCTTCAAGGAATATATAGTGCAGTGTCTGAAAGGAACGTACAGCGTTCAGAAATTCAGAGCTGTCAACAATGTTTCATTCCAGCTTGAAAGCGGAGATTTTCTCGGTATAATCGGTACGAACGGCGCAGGAAAGTCCACGCTGCTGAAAGCGGTCAGCGGAGTTATGCGTCCCCAGGAGGGAAGCATAAAGGTAAAGGGGCAGGTGGCGGCGCTTCTGGAGCTTGCAACGGGCTTCGACGGAGAGCTTACCATAAGGGAAAACATTTACCTGAGAGGCGCTCTGCTGGGTTATACCGAAAAGTTTATGAATGAAAAATATCCCGAGATAGTTGAGTTTGCGGAACTGAAGGACTTTCAGGACAGAAAGTTCCGTCAGCTTTCGTCGGGTATGAGATCGAGAATAGCTTTTTCCATAGCAAGTCTTGTGGATCCCGATGTGCTTATCCTTGACGAGGTGCTTTCGGTAGGCGATGCGGCTTTCAGGGCGAAAAGCGAAAAGAAAATGCTTGATATTATCCATAACGGAGTTACAACTCTTTTTGTAAGCCACAGCTCGGCTCAGATACGCAGGCTGTGCAACAAGGCGCTTTGGCTCAACAAGGGGGAACAGATGGCGTTCGGTGATGCAAAATCGGTGTGTGACGAATACGACAGATTTTTGAAAAGCTGTTCTAAGTGACATTATCATCTTACATTTAACGGTAAAGGCAGTGATTTGGATTGAATGCGGATATGAAATCGTCAGAGCAGGCTGTATACGGCGGTGATATGATCTGCGGGGGATCTTTTGCGTTCAGATTTATAAAGCGTGCGGGGGATATTTTTATGTCGCTGGCAGGACTTATCCTGCTGCTTCCGCTTATGCTCGTTACGGCTTTGTGTGTTAAGCTGTATGACGGCGGAAAGGTGATATATTCTCAGGAAAGACTTACAAAGGGCGGAAAAAGCTTTATGTGCTATAAGTTCCGCAGTATGTGTGAGGACGCCGAAAGCGACGGTGTTGCGAGGATATCAATGTACGGCGACACGAGAGTTACACCTGTTGGCAGAATAATAAGAAAATATCACATTGACGAGCTGCCGCAGCTGATAAACATACTTAAAGGTGAAATGTCGGTGGTAGGTCCAAGACCCGAAAGACCGGAGCTTGCGGCGCAGATAGAAAAAGACCTGCCAGAATTCAGGCAGAGGTTATGCATCAAGGCAGGACTTACAGGCTATGCGCAGGTAAAGGGAAGATACACCACACTGCCCTCCGAAAAGCTGCGAATGGATATGATATACATAAACAATATGTCCGCAGGGCTTGACATCAAGCTTATACTGCTGACTGTTGTTGAACTTTTCAAATAAAAAAGCAGGCTTCCTTAACAGAAACCTGCTTTTTTATATTCTGAAAGATTTATTCGGCAAGTACGGCTTCGATCTTTCTGATCTCTTCGTCCGAGAAATCGAGATGCTTTACGCATTCGGCGTTTTCGATTATCTGCTGAGGGCGGCTTGCACCGATAATTACCGTGGTGACTGCCTTATTGTGCAGCACCCATGAAAGTGCTGTCTGGGCGAGGGTCTGTCCTCTTTCGGCAGCGATATCATTCAGCTTGTTAAGGCGTGACAGCATTTTTTCGTTCAGCTCATTGCCTATCCATGTGGCACCCTTGCCAACTCTTGAATCCGAGGGGACGCCGTTAAGGTATTTTCCTGTAAGGAAGCCCTGATAAAGCGGCGAGAATATTGAAAGTCCTATGCCGTTTTCCAAAGCGTATTCGTCCAGCTTGTCGGCTTCTATCCAGCGGTTCAGCATGGAATAGGAGGGCTGATTTATTACAAACGGTGTTTTCAGCTCACGGAAGATATTCTGTATTTTTTCGGTATTTTCGCGATTATAATTGGATATGCCCACATACAGCGCCTTGCCCTGCTTTACGATCGAATCAAGGGCGAGAGCAGTTTCTTCAAGGGGCGTTTCGGGGTCATAGATATGGTGATAATAGATATCCACATAATCCAGCTTCATGCGTTTGAGGCTCTGATCGAGAGAGGATATAAGATACTTGCGTGAGCCGTTTCTGTCGCCGTAAGGACCGTCCCACATTTCATAGCCTGCCTTTGTGGAGATACACAGTTCATCACGGTATTCACGCATTCCTCTGTCCAGTATGCGGCCGAAATTTTCCTCGGCGCTGCCGTTATATGGATTGCCGTAGTTATTGGCAAGATCAAAATGGGTTATGCCCAGATCAAATGCGGTATGGATCATATTTTCCATATTTGCAAAATTTCCCGTATGACCGAAGTTCTGCCACAGTCCCAGCGAAACTGCGGGAAGCTTCAGTCCGCTGTTTCCGCAGCGGTTATAGATCATATTCTTGTATCTGTTCTGATTGGGGATATACATTTTCATCGTTCCTTTCGTTTGATTTTTTTTTGATTATAGCACATTTCGGTGCTTTATTCAATGGATAAAATGTTATTTTAATAATGAAATTTTACTTGACGGCAGAGACTCTATATATTATAATAATGACACTGTTTTTGACGGGAGGCGTTCATATGATAAAAGAGCTTGAAATACAAATGTGGGAATCGGCGGCAAACAGGGACAGCAAGGGTTTTCTGCGGCTTGTTGATGAAAATGTAGTCATGATATGCGGAGGATACAGATGCAGCGGTGCGGAGTATGCGGCGGTGATCGGTGAGTTTGACTGCTGTTCATATGATATTTCCGATTTTGAAATTGTATATGAAAATGACGGCATTGCACAGGTATGCTATATCATCGAAACAAAGGCTGCACTTCCCGAAAATGCCGATCTTGCGGGAAGATTTTACATTACATCAACTTGGAAAAAACAGGCTGACGGGTGGAAGCTGATCTTCAATATGGATCAGAGAATAAAGTGAATATGCAAAAAAGCTGCCGCCCGGCAATTGATTTCGGACGGCAGCTTTTCGGTTATTATGAAGGTATGAAATTTAAGATCAGTTTGCGCTTGCGATTATGTTATAGATCATATACATTGCATATGCACGGGTTATCTTGCTGTCGGGATTGAAATTGCCCGAGGAATCTCCCTTGACTGCACCCATTGCATAAGCGAGGGAGATATATCCCACATTGCTGTCCGTGGACTTTACGTCCTTGAAGGGTGACTTATATATGCCTTTAAGCTCGGCAAATGCCTTGCCGTCTCTTGCAAGGATATACAGCTTTGCGCTTTCTGCCTTTGTAAGAGGAGAGTTTCCGAGAGTGGACGTATCATCATAAGCATAGTCGCCGTAGAGCAGAGGCATTACTTCCGAATAATAAAGACTGTCAAGGAGACGTGCAAATTCACGCTCGGTAATTGCGGAATCGGGAGAGAACTTATTATCATTTACAGAAAGTGTTATGCCGTAATCATAAAGCTTTGTGATATACTTTTCCGCCCAGTTTCCGCTTATATCTGTATAGGGGCAGGAGCCCGATGATTCGGCAGAATTATATTCTCCGCCGTCATAGGAGCAGAGACGTCCCGTTTTTGCGTTTATGTAATATGTATCAAGGGAATAGAGCATATATGTCTTTGCCTTGCCGTCAAGGGTCTGGAAGCCGCTGTAATAAAGGTCAAAATCGGTCTGCTTGAAAAGGGAATCATAGGCTTGATCTGCGGAAATGATCTTTGCCTCGGGGAATTTTATATCATCATAATCATAATCGAAGCTCATGACCTCGCCGTCGGAATTAACATTGATATTTATGCTGTTTCCGCTGACCTGGATATCATTTACATAGCGGTCGAATACAAGTGTGCGGTCGGAGGCACCCTTGGCATCGGCGGTGTTGCTTTCGTCTGCACGGTATTCACCGAAAATTTCGGGGAGATAATATTCTGCGGCAGCTTCGGCTATCTTGTTGACCGACTTGATATTTATGGTGCGTGATTTTTTGCCCGAGCTGTAATCATATTTTCTGTATGAGAGTATTTTGCCGCTTTCTGCGTCCATAGTCACATACATCTGCTTGTACTGATCGGTGGTATTGATATAAAAGTTGAAATTCCAGAGGTATGAATATGAACCGTCATCGGCAGAGGTCTTTTCCATTTCGGCGCTGCTGAGCACATATTTGTCGGTAAGTCCCAGATATTTATCATCTTTAAGAAGCTTGACGGCATCTGTTTTGGAATAGTATTTTCCGCTGTCCAGCAGAGCCTTTTTCTCGGCATCGGTGAAAACGGGATTGCTGCGTGAAATGCCTGCTCCTGCCGAGACAGCTTCTGTTGTCTCATAAGCCGCATCTTCTTCCACATCTTCTACGGTATCATCAAGAGTGTAATTCGATGTATTGTTAGCCGCCGCAAAATCGTCAAGCATGGTTGTGGGCTTTGCAAGGTCTGCATCGAAAAGAACGGTTTTGTCGGGAGCATATACGATAGATGCAGATAACTTGCCGTCGTCATTCTTTATTCTGTAGTAAGGCGTGAGGGTGACGTTCTGTCTGTATGCAGCTTCAATATCCGACACGGAAACGGCGGTATCTGCCTTTTTGAATTTGGCATCGCCCCACCATGTAAGACTGAATGAGATAAGCTCGCCTGTGTTTTTGTCGATGTTCACATAGCCCGAATTTTTGTCAAAATCAAGTCCTTCATTCTGTCTTGTAAAGCTTACCGTGATAGTTGAGCTGCGAAGCTCGGGGGAGACATTTTCATCATATGAGAGCTGATCGGCAATATCGGGGTCAAGCATTTTTACGGCATTTTTTGCGGCACCTATCAGCTGACCATTGCTGAGACGTGCGAAAGCGGGATCTCCCCATGTCTTGTATGAGGGGTCATAGTGATTAAAATATGTAATGACATCGCCGGATATCCTTACATTGATATATCCGAGACTGCCCGATGTTATTTCGGAATCCTGCTTCCATGTGAATGAAAATGTATCTATGCCGCTTCTTACGGATGAAGAATAGGAAAAATCGGTGTAGTCCTCGGGAATGGTTATTCTCGATTTTACCGTTTCAAGAGCTTTTGTGAGAGCTTCCGTGTTCTTTTCCGAAGAAGCGGAAGCCGTAACGGCTGATGCTGTTTCGGCATAAACGGGGAGAGCGGCGTTCATTGTAAATGATGCAGCAATCGCAAGTGACATTGCGGCTGCGGCAATTGATCTTTTTTTCATAATGTTATAAGTCCTTTCTTATAATGTTCGGAATAATCCGTTCGTTAAGTATACAATTCAGAGCAGGAATATTTTTCGTTTTTCAAGAATATTTTTTTGATTTGTCTGTTTGAATAAAAGAAGCGGGCGGTTTTTGTTGGATTTTACCTTTTATAGTCAATCAGTTGCTTTTTTAGTCTGTTTTTAATGGAAAATGACTTATGGTTTGTGTTGAATAGAGTGTTGAAAGTGTAAATAGTGCCGAAATCAGTATAAAAGTGTTGACAAAAGAGAATGAAAGTGGTAATATAAATAAGCTGTCACGTGAGCCGTGAGAAAAGCCCGAAAGAAAAGATCAAAAAATCTTGAAAAAGGGCTTGACAAAAACGAAAAAATGTGATAGAATGTAAAAGCTGTCGAAAACGACAGTAAAAGAAATCTTGAAAATTGAACAATACAAAAGAACGACCAAAAGAACCCTTTG
>CAKSKG010000020.1 GCA_934464775.1 uncultured Oscillospiraceae bacterium | reverse complement strand
ATCTATGTTCAGGGGCAGCTGCTTTATTGTGCATCTTATGGATTCACAAAGAATTATCAGTGCATTATGAACGGAACCTTTAACCGTGAAGTAATGTCTGTATCCCGTGGAAATGCGTTGTCTGAAGCATTGGGAAGCATAGCTTTTGAGTATGTTTTCAAATCCCAAATAATATACAAAACAGAGATAGCAGCGGGAAATATGATCAATTTTCTGCTTGATAAATTTGTCCCCGCTGCTGTTAAATACGATACAGCTGATGAGCTTTCTCCTATGGATAAAAGAATAATTTATCTGATTTCGGATAATTACCGCCAGATCTATAAAATATATTCAAAAGGAAAAGATGATAATGAAAAGCTGTATTTAAGACTTTTATTGGTCACTGATTATATATGCGGTATGACTGATACTTTTGCAAAAAGATTATATCAGGAGTTGAATGGGATAATGTGATTTTGTTCAGGCAATATACAAAATGATGCATATACTGAATAGGAATTCACACACTGATTTTGTTCCGTGGATGTTTAACTGAAAGAATTTCCTTTTGCTTTGACATTGCAACGTGTGTGTATATCTGTGTGGTTGTAATTAAGCTGTGACCGGGTATTTTCTGTATATATCGTATGTCAACATCTTCTTCAAGAAGCAAGGTTGCGAAGGAGTGTCGAAACATAAGGGGAGTTATATCATAGAACTGCCTGAAAGTGTTGTATATTTTTTGATGATTTCCCGTACTCTAAGAGTCCGAGTCCGATTCTTTAACTGTGTAAATGTCGAAAGACGTCATAACCGCTCTGTCATTATATCATAAAAAATGTCGCTGTCAAGGTTAAAATGAATGTCGAAGACAACCTTGACAGCGACAATTTTTATGATTTCTGGCAATTAAGCGGTTGTGCCGTCGTATTATGTCATAACGTGAGATACATTTCAAAAATCACAACCGGGGAACATTTAAAAACACCTTTGAAATGTTCCATAATATACGGATTGACATATCTCCAAGAATTCAAAACACATTTGAAATTCAACCTCTTCGTTGGAAGGTTGAACGGACTTTCTCATGGTTTCAGGGTTCACGCCGCCTTTCAAAAGACTATGAGATAAAAGCTGTTCACGCTGAAACTATGTGTATTATTTCGCATATCCACACGCTTTTGCGTAGATTTTGATTCTATGTGGACAGGTTCTTATTTTATTTTACCACAGTTCTTTCGATTTTTACAGACTTTTTTTCATAGGGTCAAATTGATACTGGAAGTCAATGCCTATACATATATGAACCCCTTATACCATATTTTGCGTTGGAATTTGTTTTGATATGATTGTGTTAGGGGTGCACTACGGTGTATTTGTTTTTGATAACAATGCTTTTCTCTAAATAGTTACTTAAGTAGTGCTAATTTGCCTTTTAACTTTTCATTATACGATTTGATAACCACTTTTGTTGTACAATCTGTTTTTTCGTTTGTATATTTTTCGTCTAGTGTACTGATAATGTTTTCTAGATTTTCAATGTCTGTCCGAAAATAATCACGAATATTACTAAAATCATAAACAGAACATATTGCCTGTGAGAATCTGCGTATTTCCTGGTTAGTCGCCTTGGATAAAGATTGTGTTATTGTGTTTATATCAAAATATGATAAAAAACTATGGGAAATCAAGAATTTGTCACGATTATTTTGACAATGCTGATAAAAATCTTCGGCCCATTTTTTTGATTCAAATATATTTTTGACTTCGTTGTTAGCAGAAGCATTTTCCTTCTCTATGGTTGCATTTTTTAAAGGTGATGCATACAAATTGAATTTTTCTATAAAATCATCGTTTTCAGAGAAAGTATCAAACATTTCAAGTTGTCTTTCTTTAAGTTCGTGGCTGCGAATATATTGTTCCATAAGAGTAATATAATCATTATCAATATGTTTTAACTTACCCTTTTTTTCTTTAAAATGGTATTCTAGTTGTATTAGATATATTATAATTTCTTTAAAAAACCTGACATCGTATTTCCCTTCAGAAAGCTCATCATACAATTGATCAGAAAGATTAATAACTTCATCATCATTAAAATCTATCCAGCCAAATGAGTTAAGTTTATAGTAGCTTAATTTTTTCTTTTCTTGCTGGCTGAGCTCATCCTGTATATATAAGTTTATTTCTTCTTGTACGCCCGATTCATTAAGTTCGTGAAAATATACAAATTTATTTACAAATGAATACTCCTTAATTCTCTTTAGAAAATACCATTGCGATGAAGAGTTGTTATTAGTGGAATGAAACGTTTTGCCGCATTTATATAATAATGAGGTAACAATAACCGACTTTAGAATACAGGTTAATTCCTCGTTAAGTTTATCTATATATTGAGGTGGTGTATGTATATCTTTAAGAGTAATAATTACTTTATATAATTTATCGAAAGATATTATGGCAAATATAAGGGTTCGTAAATTCTGACATTCCAAATCTTGAAGTAGTTCTATTACTGTATGTTTATTTTGAAATAGGAAGTCTTTAGATTCTTTTGCATATGTGCCAATTATTTGATCATACAATTGATAAAAGTCAGCATTAATTGTTACCGTTAGTCCAATTAATTTTTCTTTTATAGAATTATAAATTATATCGTTTGAAAAAAGAATCTTTGTCCTTTTAATCAACTCATCATAACTATATACTATGTTAGGGTTTATATCACTGATGCTTGTTTTTCCTTCTAATGATATGGACGGACTTGATGCTACAGAGAATTTTTGAGGAAGATTTGTAGATATACGTGATGAACCAATTTCATTTTCATTTGCAATTATTATTACTTTCATTTTTTGACATTCAACATATAAGTTTATAACTCCCAATACTTCATTTATTTCCATCCCAGCCCGTTCGAGATCATCAAAAATAATTATTATTTTACTTTTATCAAAATCAATTTTATTTATTATCTCATTTAAATCAACAGGATCAATACCGATTTTTTTCAATATCATTCCTATTCCATTTGGTGCAATGTCAAGAATCTTTGATGGTATATTAACACTTTTACCTTTTAAGGTAAAATCCTTATTTTCAACTAGCTTAATTATCATTTCTCTTTGTAATTCAGATACTACTTGTTCAGATGATTGGACGCCATACAACGAATAGCGAACTACAATGTAATCTTTTAATTCATTCAAGAGTTTATTTTCAACAAAGAAGGTTTTACCGACTCCCCACGCTCCATTAATAAGTACAGCTTGTGTGTAACGAGACTCTTTTATATAGTCTGCAATTATTTTGGCTTTTTCATCTAAATACATACTAAAACCTCCACTAAAATTATTATTAATACATCGTTTGATTTGACCTATAATATAAATAATATACTACATTATGATTTATAAAGCAAGCAAAATATTATATTTATTTGCACATACAAATTACATAACTAATAAACTTACAGAAATAGAGTGTGTTATAATCTTTCACAAATTCACCCGACTGCCAGAAAAACTCGCAGTCGGGTGAACCATTACTTAATCATCATAAAATATTTCAAAGCCTCAACAATAGCTTCTTCCTTCTCCTCAGTACACTTAGGCTGCTTAGAATCCGCAGTCTTAGCCTTATTATAATTCTCCCGCTCAATAATGCCATATTTCTGTTTCACCTGAGCGATATTCAGCGAAGATACTGTCAGACCCGAATGCTCCTTAACATAAGACTTGATCTCATCGTAAGTAGCCTTGCTTTCCGCAGAGGTCAGGTCAAGCTCGTCTGTTTTCAGCTCCACCTCAATATGTTGGTCACTTTTGAGTTTGGACAATAAGGCTACACACTCAACGTGCCCCGTCCGAGGAAACATATCCGCAGCCTGTGCCTTTACCGCCGCATACCCTCTCTCACCGAGATAAGCCGCATCACGTGCCGCCGTGGCAGGATTGCAGGATATCATCACTACCCTTTCGGGCGCCATTTTCACGATAGAATCCAGCGTAAGACTGTCACAGCCCTTTCTCGGAGGGTCAATAACTATCACATCGGGACGCATTCCCTTTGCCGCAAGGCTGTCCGCTATCTTTCCCGCATCGCCGCAGATGAATTCCGCATTTTCAATTCCGTTGGCGGCGGCATTCTCCTTTGCGTTCTCCACTGCCTCGGGGATTATCTCGCCGCCGATAAGCTTCGATATCTTATCCGCCATTGAAAGTCCCACAGTTCCCGCTCCGCAGTAAAGATCAAGCAGCACCTCTCCGCCTTTAAGCTCCGCAAAGTCCGCAGCTATGCCGTAAAGCCGCTCCGCCTGCGCAGTGTTCACCTGATAAAATGCCAACGGCGATATTTTTATCCGCCTGCCGCACATAATATCTTCAATATATCCCCTGCCGCCCACAGTGACGCACTTTTCTCCCATAATAACATTCGTCCGCCTGCTGTTGATATTCAGCACAACGCTTTTGATATCGGGATATTTTTTCATCAGCATATCCGCCATTGGAGCAAACAGCTTTCTGTCCTCCTTTGTCACCACAAGACAGACCATTATCTCGCCGCTGTGATATCCTCTTCGGAGGTAAATGTGACGGACGCAGCCCTTTCCGCTTTCCTCATTGTAAGGCGGTATCTTCCTGCTGTTTATGTACCCCAGCACATCTTCCGTTATCTTTCCGAATATCTCGGGCTGCAAAATGCAGTCTCCGCAGGGAATGACCCTGTGGCTCCTCTGGGCATAAAATCCGCAGTATGCATTCCCCGCTTCTCCCGCAACAGGATACTGCGCCTTGTTGCGGTATCTGTCAGCACTCTCACAGCCCAGTATGTCCTCAAAGGGTATGTCAAGACCGCCTATCCTCTTGAATGCGTCCCTTACGGACTTGTCCTTTATGCGCAGCTCCGCACTGTAATCAATGTGACGGAAAACACAGCCGCCGCATTTTTTCGATATCTCACAGCCGCTCTCCGCTCTGTCCGCCGACGGCTTTATTATTTTATCAATGATGCCGAAGCAGTAGCTTTTGCAGACCTTGACTATCCTGCACGAAATAACATCTCCCGCCGCAGCCGCAGGAACAAATACAGCCATTCCGTCATGTCTGCCGACGCCGCTGCCCTCTGCGGTAACGTCCGTTATCTCCAGCTCGATAATATCATTCTTGTTCATTGGGAACACAACCTCATTTTTATTCTTCAGCAAAGCCTGCACCGATTTTTCTTACCGATGCAGGCTTTGTATTTTTACATTTTATTTAAGCTTCTCGCCGCATTTTGTGCAGTAAGTGTTATCCGCAGCATTTTTCGTGCCGCAGAGCGGACATATCTTGGGTACTCCCAGCATGATATCCGCTTCCTCTATCTGGATCTCGATCTCCCTGATCTGCTCCAGCAGCTTCTTCATGCTTCCCGTGTAGTCGATATCTCTTTCATGCATTTCATAGCAAAGCTTTCCGAGATCGCAGTATTTTTCCCTGAGCTTGCCTTTCAGCTGTGCCTTTTCCACCTGGGTCTTGGAATACTCAACAGCCGCTCCCGTTTTCTCGCCCATTTTGTCAATGGCTTTCTTTGCGTCGTAAATGAAATCATCAAAACTGTAACCCATAATAATTCTCCGTTCTGCCTTGCCGGCGTATAATGTCAAAGATCATTCGATATTATTTTTAGTACTTTCAAACAGTTTATTCTTCTTTTCGATCATCTGACCGAATCTTGAAATATACTCATAAGGGTACTTGTAATTGATAAGCCTGTCGATCTTTCCCGTTGCCCTGTTCACAAGCTTTGTGGAGCCTGATGCACCTGCGGCAAGTATGGTCTGTGCCTCCTCCATTATGTAGATATTGTAAAGGCTCTCATGCCCTTTCTTTGCATATCCCACATTTTCAAGATTCCCCACAGTATTCTTCTGGCGGTAAAGATAATACGGCATATATCCCTTATCCATAAGCGTGCGGCAGGCATAGGATACCATATTGTCCACCGCTTCGGGAGATACATTTTTCTTAACCTCGTCGGAGCGTGCAAAAAGATCGGCGCTTCTCTTGACCGTCAGCGTATGAACGGTGATGTCCTCGGGGTCAAGACCGATAAGCGTATCTATGGTGTATCGGAAGCCCTCCTCGGTGTCCGTGGGAAGCCCCGCGATAGTGTCCATGTTGATATTGTCAAAGCCCAGCCTCCGTGCCATGTTAAAGCATTCTATTACCTGCTGTGCGGTGTGCTTTCTTCCCGCAGCTGCCAGCACGGAATCTATCATAGTCTGGGGATTGACGGATATTCTCGTAGCGCCCATTCCCTTGATGACTCTAAGCTTCTCCTCGGTAATGGTATCGGCTCTTCCCGCTTCTACAGTATATTCACGGGCAGCCGAAATGTCAAAGCATTCCGCCGTTTTTTTCATTATTTTTTCAAGAAATTCCGCAGATATCGCAGTGGGAGTTCCTCCGCCGATGTAGATAGTATCAAGCTTCAGACCGTATTCCCGTGCGGTGCGTGCCGTCATTTCCAGCTCCTCGCAGAGCTTGTCCGTATATTCCGGGATAAGCTTCGCTCCCGATGACTGTATCGAATGGGACACAAACGAACAGTAAGCGCATCTTGTGGGACAGAACGGTATCGAGATATAAAGCGAATAGGAATTATCCTCCAGCGTTCTCAAAGCCTCTGCCTGCGTCTGCGATACGGCATATGCAAGCTCCAGCTTTTCATCGGAGGTGTAATATCTCCGTTTAAGCTCCGCAAATATTTCCTCCTTGGAAAGTCCGTCGGCGGCAAGCTTGTTTATCTTCTTCACGGGACGTATTCCCGTAAGGCAGCCCCATTTCGGCATAATGCCCGTAAGCCTTGCCATTACCGTGAAAAGCATTCTGCAAAGCGCCTGTTCATCGGAAAATCCCTCGGCGGCAGCCTCCGCAGAGGTGCTTTCCATAGCACCCGTTCTGCCGTTCAGCGTGACCGAAACGGAAAGCTTTCCGCCGTTTTCGGCTATCTCCGCCCTGTCGCCCTCTGCCGCTTCGTCATATCTGAATTCAAAAAGCGTCAGCGGAAGAAAAAGCTTCATCACCGCTTCCGTTTCATATTTATGGTCGCAGCCAAAAAAACATATCGTCATTTTTTTACAATCCTCTTATCAATACTGTCCGTACAGCATATACGGATTTGTGCTTTTCTCACGGTTCAGCGTTGTTTCGCCGCCGTGACCCGCAAGAATGCGGTAATCGGAATGATCGCCCACGAAAGCGGCGACATTTTTCAGAGACTTCTCCATAGCCGCCATATCGCCGTCGGGCATATCCGTTCTGCCGATGCTTCCGCAGAATATCGTATCTCCCGAAAAAATAACGTCCTCTGCGATATACATGACAGAGCCTTTCGTATGCCCGGGAGTGTGCATCACCTTTATGACGATATCCCCCAGCATTATCTCATCGCCGTCTTTCACCGCAGTGATCTTTCCGTCCGGCTTGGGTATGGCAGGCAGCCCGAAATATTCCGTAAGATTATAATATGCGTCCGATAATTTGGACTTGTCCGCTTCGTGTATGAAAACCTCCGCACCGGTATCACTGACCATTCCCGCAAGCCCCGTGATGTGATCGCAGTGACCGTGGGTCAGCAGTATTTTCTCAAGCCGCAGTCCGTTGTCAGCCAGCGCCTTTTCAGCCTCCGCATTGTTTCCGGGAGCGTCGATAAGCGCCGCTCTTTCGCCGTCATGGATAATATAGCTGTTAGTGCCGAACATCGAATACGGACGTAATTTTATTATCTCCATGCATATCACCTTAACTTTCTTTCAACGGAAATAACATCAGGCACTTTTCTGAGCTTTGTAAGCGCATTTGTAAGCTGATCCGAGCCTGCGATAAGACAGTCTATCAGCAGGTTCGTGTTTCCGTTTTTAAGATCGTGGCACGCCATGTTCGTTACGGGAATGCGCATATCCGCCATTGCCGCGGAAACATTCGCCATAAGCATAACATTGCTGTATGCAACGATATCAATTGTCATCTTGAAGCTCTGGTTCGTGTTGGTGCCGCTGCCCCATGAAGCTTCTATCCAGCGGTCAGGCTCATTGCCGTTTTTAAGCGCCGCAAGATAATTCTCGCAGTCCTTTTTGTGAATGGAAACGCCGTGTCCTCTTGTGATAAAGCCCACGATATCGTCCCCCGGAACAGGGTGACAGCACTGTGAGAATTTTACCAGCACGTTGTTCTGACCGTCTATGATTATGCCGCCCGAACCGTGTCCCGCAGGCTTGGGAGCCACAGGCGCTTCCTCGGGAGCCTTGTATATCTTGTTGTAATTGTCTTTCAGACGTGGGATTATTCTTGAAAGGATAACTCCGCCGAAGCCGATAGCCGCATAAAAATCATCGAGAGTCGTGCAGTTGTGACGCTTCATATCGTCCGCAAGGAAGCTCTGAAGCTCCTCGGGAGGAACGTTGATATTGTTTCTGGAAAATTCCCTTTCCAGCTCCGCCTTTCCGTTTGCGACGTTCTCTTCACGGCGCTCTTTCTTGAACCAGCTGCGTATCTTTGACTTTGCCTCGTTGGTCTTGCATATGTTGAGCCATGCACGGTTCGGTCCGTGATTCGGGTCGGAGGAGGTGATGATCTCAACGATCTCGCCCGTGTTCAGCACATGATCCAGCGAAACAAGCTTTCCGTCAACCTTTGCGCCCTTCATCTTGTTGCCCACCTGCGTATGTATCGCATAGGCAAAGTCGATAATGGTAGCGCCCGTTGGCAGGGTTATCATGTCGCCCTTGGGAGTGAACGCAAAGCAGTCCTCGGGAGCAAGGTCGCTCTTGATAGTGCGGACGATCTCCTCAACATCATCTGTATCCTGCTGTGCCTCGATTATCTGACGTATCCATGCAAGACGGTTTTCCAGCTTGTCCTTGCCCTTGATGCCCTCTTTGTACTTCCAGTGGGCGGCGATACCGTATTCGGCGGTGTAGTGCATATCCTCGGTACGTATCTGCACCTCAAAAGGCACGCCCTCTCTGCCGATGACCGTTGTATGCAGCGACTGATACATATTTGCCTTGGGCGTTGCGATATAATCCTTGAAGCGGTTGGGTATGGGGGTGAACATATCATGTATGATGCCCAGCGCATTATAGCACTCCGTAACCGTCTGGACGATTATTCTTACCGCATAGATATCGTATATCTCATCAATGCTTTTTCCCTGAACGAACGCCTTGCGGTATATTCCGTATACCGATTTGACACGTCCCATAAGCACGGGAGTGCAGGAAAAATTGCTGTCGGCAAAGCGCTTTAATATCTGCTCCTTGATAGATTCAATAAATGCCTGACGCTCATCGCTGCGGATCTTCATCTGCTGTTCGATCTCGGCGTAGGCGTAAGGATCAAGATATCTGAACGCCAGATCCTCGATCTCGTCCTGAATGGTCTTGATGCCGAGACGGTGAGCGATAGGCGCATAGATGTTCATTGTTTCCAGAGCCGTGTTGCGCTGCTTGTATGCGGGACGGAACTGGAGCGTTCTCATATTATGGAGACGGTCGCAGAGCTTTATGATAATTACACGGATATCCTGCGACATCGCAAGCAGTATCTTGCGGACATTCTCCGCCTGCTGCTCCTCCTTTGTGAAAAGAGGTATCTTGCCAAGCTTCGTAACGCCGTCAACCAACATCGCAACGTCCTGTCCGAAAAGCTTGCGGAGCTGTTCAAGTGTGGCGTCGGTGTCCTCCACAACATCATGGAGCATTGCCGCACAGATAGTATCCGTGTCCATGCCCAGCTCCAGCAGTATATACGATACCGCTACGGGGTGGGTTATATAAGGCTCGCCCGACGAACGGAACTGATTTGCATGAGCCTTTGCCGCAAATTCATAAGCGGAAACGATCTTGCTCAGGTCGTACTGCTTTTCATCATCAAGAATTTTCTGGATAAGAATATCAATGGTATAGACCTGCTCGGTTTTATTCATCATACAGGATCAACTCCTCAAACTATCTATTCGGCGATACCGAACTGCGCCGTCAGCCTTTTCATTGTAGCCGCCGATGAAAAATCGGCTTTGTGACCCTTTGCCACCTGTATTTTCACAGCAGTTCCCGCCGCGTGATCACGGCTGATAAGTCCTGTTTCGGCAAAAACGTCAAGAATTATATGAAGTATGCAGAGATTGTATTCTCCGCAGAGCTTATTGAATATGTATTCCTCGGGAACTGCACGCTCCGCAGGAAAAGCACGGTAAACAGCGGCAAAATCCTCTCTCTTCGGTATCATTGCAGCCGCAAGCCGCTTGTCGGGAACATTTCCTCTTCTGAACTTATAATATTCCCTTTCGGCGTTCATAAGCTTCTGCTGATTCACTCCTGCCCTGCGCATATCGCTGATATGGAGCGTAACGGATTTTCTCCCGTTGAACTCGTTGATATCGGGCACCGCCATGATATTGATATTATCTCCCACGGAAAATGGAAAATTCTCGGGAATAGTATCAAACATCGGAAATGATATGATATTTCCGCCGTAATTTATCGTGACCTTTGTATATTTTCCGCCTGCAATGGGGCTTACAGCCGTTACAGCCGCTCCCGCCAGCAGGAAAACAGGCTCGGGATTTGCTTCTCCGAAAGGCTCCATGAGCTTTCTCATGGCTTCGATATTCTCAACGGTAAGCTCGGCGGGAGCTATCTGCTTCACAGCCTTTACCGTCGGCTCAAAGAACAGACCCTCTGCGGCACTGCAAAGGCTTTCGGAAAATGCGACGATATTTTTTTCTTCAATGGAAAATCCGCCTGCGCCCTTGTGACCGCCGAATTTTGTCAGCAGCTCCGCATTGGCAAAAAGCGCATCATATATGGAGTATCCCTCAGGCGCACGTGCGGAGCCGACGCCGTTACCCTTTTCGTCAACGGATATCATGAATACAGGCTTTCCCGTTTTCTCGCAGACCCTTGCGGCGGTTATGCCGATAACGCCATTGTGCCAGCCGTGACCCGATATAACAAGGACAGGTGCATCGAAAAGCGCTTCATTTTCCGCCGACATTTTCGATACATCCTGCATTATGGAATTTTCCGCAGAACGGCGCTCGGTGTTGAGCCGACACAGCTTTGCCGCCAGCTCCGCAGCACGCTCTTCATCGTCAGTTGTAAAAAGCTCTGCGGCGTCCATTGCCGTGCCCATTCTTCCCGAAGCGTTTATCCTCGGGACAAGGGTGAAAGCGGCAGTTGTGGAATCCGCCTTAAATGGACGCTTTTTTCCGTCGGCAGTAACAGTTGCCGCATCTATGAGCGCTTTCATTCCGGGATTTTCGGTTATTTCAAGAAAATGCATTCCGTGGCGGACTATCGTTCTGTTCTCGCCTTTCAGCGGCATAACATCTCCGATAGTGGCAACTGCGGCAAAGTCCGACATCATCTCAACGGGAATGCTGCTCTCGCCGTATTCCATTGCCGTGATGAGCTTCAGCACAACGCCACATCCGCACATATCACGGAAAGCCGCATGATTGTCGGGACAGTTTATGTGAGGATCAACCACAGCCGCAGCTCTCGGCAGAGTCGGAGGCGGAGTGTGATGATCCGTTATTACAAGCCGCATTCCAAGCTCGGCGCAGAGATCGGCTTCGGCGGCGGCAGAAATGCCATTGTCCACCGTTATGATAAGCCGGGTTCCCTGTTCGTGAAGCTTTCTTATGTTGTCGGCGTTCATTCCGTAGCCGTCGGAGCGTTCGTTTATGAAATAATGAATGTCTGCGCCCGTTTCCGAAAGATAGTTGTATAAAGCAGCAGTGGATAATATGCCGTCGCAGTCATAGTCGCCGTAAATGCAGATGCGGTCGCCTCGGTCGGCGGCGGCAAGGATCTCATCGGCGGCTTTCTGCATATCGGGCAGATCAAAGGGATTCAGTAAACCCATGTCATCACAGCCGCTTCCGCCGCCGAAAAATTCGGCAGCTTGTTCCGCAGTGCGAATGTCCCTTGAAACAAGTATATCGGCAGCCAGACCGTTAACGGAAGCCGAAGCGGCAAGACTGTGAGAAATATTTTCATCGGGCTTGCCGATAATCCATTTTTTCATATAAATTCCTCTAATGGTAAATTTAATAAGCAGTAACTAAGTATAAAAACTAAGTATAAAAGTTTCGTCCACCTTTTCAAAGGTGGCAGGTTTCGAAAGGGCGGCGCCCTTCGCAGGATTCCAAAGGGCAGCGCCCTTGGTCGCTCTCCGCAGAGAGCGAAATCCCCAGCTGCCTCATAGGCAGCAACGCACCGAGAAATGCGAAGCATTGCGAGGCTGTTAAATATACATCTTAACCAAAACAACTAAAGTATAAACGAAAAAAATCAATCATCATAATCATCAAGAAAATGATGAACGCCGTCGTCACTCTTGTAAGAAATAATAGTGTTCAGATTGACATTTTCAACACTTCTGAAAATGTTGTGCTCGATCTGGGGATTCTTTGCGGCAAGAGATGCAATAAGATTCTTTATCTCAACACGCTTTGAACCTGTGGTCTTGTCGGGATTGCAGGTTGTGCAGGTGTCGGTGAACCTGCAGGCACATTGAATAAAATGCAGATTGTTGTAATCCTTCCAGTGAATTATGTCCTTTTCACGTATATAATATAACGGACGGATAAGCTGCATACCCTCAAAATGAGTGCTGTGGAGCTTCGGCATCATGGTCTGTACCTGACCGCCGTAGATAGTTGACATGAGTATCGTCTCGATAACATCATCGTAATGATGCCCCAGAGCGATCTTGTTGCAGCCAAGCTCCTTTGCCTTGCTGTAAAGATATCCTCTTCTCATTCTCGCACAGAGATAGCAGGGGCTGTCCTCCACAGAATAGACCGACTCGAAAATGTTCGTCTCAAATATCGTTATCGGTATGCCCAAAAGCTTCGCATTGCCCTCAATGACCGCCCTGTTTTCGGGGCTGTAACCGGGGTCCATTACCAGAAAAACAAGCTCAAAGGGGAACTTGTTGTGCATTTTAAGCTCCTGAAAAAGCTTCGCCATGAGCATGGAATCCTTGCCGCCCGAAATGCAGACGGCGATCCTGTCATTGGGTTTTACAAGCTCGTATGCGGTGACAGCCTTTGCAAATCTGCTCCAAAGCTCTTTCTTGAACTTTTTCCTGATGCTTTTTTCAACATCGGCGGCACGGTTCTCACAGTCAAGCTGCCTGCTGAGCCATTCCGCATAGCCTCCCGCAAGGTTGTATGCCTCGTAGCCCGACTCGCAAAGCTCCTCCGCCGCCTGACGGCTGATGATTCCGCTTCGGCAGCACATGATTATCTTCTTGTCCCTGTCAAGATAAGGACATTCCATATCAAACTCATTCTGCGGAACATTCACCGAACCGTCGATGTGACCGTATGTGAACGCATAATTGTCACGTATATCTATTATAACGCACTGACTTTTCTCAAGCTTTTCAAATTCTTCGACCGATATATCCATTTATACCTCTCCCGCAGGCGCATTTTCCGCACCCACTGCCGCAAACGGCACTTCTTCCATTGTATTCTTTAAACATTATAGCACATATTTCGGCGGTTGTCCATAGGAAACAGCAAAAAGGACTGCGTTTCACAACACAGTCCTTTCCGATATTGCACCTTTATTCAAGTCCGATAAGCTTGTTGCCGCTGCGGACGCTGTCCTGCGCAAGACGTTCTATCCTGCCGTAGGCTTCGGTGTTGGTGATGATGAGCGGTGTTGTCAGATCATATCCCTCCGCACGGATAGCCTTTGAATCAAAGGTTATCAGCACATCGCCTGCTTTCACACGCTGTCCTGCCGTTACATGAGCGTTGAAGTGCTTTCCGCCCAGCTTCACCGTGTCAACTCCGATGTGGAGAAGCAGCTCCGCTCCGCCGTCGGAAATAAGATTAACTGCGTGCTTTGTGTCTGCAACATTTTCAATAACTCCGCCGCAGGGAGCGTACAGCTTTCCCTCCTCGGGATCCACCGCAAGACCCTCGCCCAGTATGCGCTGTGCAAATACCTCGTCCGACATATCCTCCAGCCGAACGACTTTTCCCACTGCATGAGCATACAACGTCTCCGATGCGGCTTTTCTTTCGGCAGGCTTTTTCGCAGCTGGAATGTCAGCTTTGACCGCAGCACTTCCGTGCTCCATAAAGTCCTCCAGCTCGGATTTTATTACAGATACATTCGGACCGTAAACCGCCTGCACGCCGTTTCCTTTTCGGATAACTCCCGATGCTCCGCTTTCTTTCAGCAAAGCGTCATTCACCTTGTCGGGGTCTTTCACAGTGACCCTGAGACGTGTTGCACAGCAGTCAATGTCGGAGATATTGTCCTCTCCGCCCAGCCCCGAAAGTATTTTCCCGGAAACACTTCCCGATGTGATTCTTTCCGCCGCAGCCTTTGAGCTGTCATAATCACTGCGCCTGTAAAGCTTCGTTTCCTCGCTGTCGGCTTCTCTGCCCGTGGTTTTCAGGTCAAGCTTCGTTATCATAAAATAAAATACGAAATAATAAACCACCGCATAAACAAGCCCGACAATGACTATCCATATCCAGTTGGTTTTTGCATTGCCCTGCAATATGCCGAATAAGGTCAGGTCGATAAGTCCGCCCGAAAATGTCATTCCCACGCCGACGTTAAAAATGTGCATCAGCATATAGGACAGTCCTGCAAGGACGCAGTGAACTCCGTACATCAGCGGTGCGGCGAAAAGGAATGTGAACTCCAAGGGTTCGGTTATTCCCGTGAGCATTGAAGTTAGCGCCGCCGAAAGGAGCAGTCCGCCTGCGGCTTTTCGCTTTTCGGGGCGTGCGGTCCTGTACATTGCAAAGGCGGCGGCAGGCAGACCGAATATCATGAACGGGAACTTTCCTGCCATGAACCGTGTCGCCGATACCGAGAAATGCTCTGTGGATTTTGAGGCAAGCTCCGCAAAAAAAATATTCTGTGCGCCCGAAACAACGTTTCCGTCGATGAGCATTGAACCGCCAAGATCCGTCTGCCAAAATGGCATATAGAAAACATGATGCAGTCCGAACGGGATAAGCGCTCTTTCGATGATGCCGTATATCCATGTTCCCGCATAGCCCGATTCAAGCACAAGTCCGCCCAGCTTCGATATTCCGTTCTGCACGAACGGCCAGATGAAAAACATCAGTATTCCCACCAGTAAATATACCAGTGCGGAAATTATCGGAACAAATCGAGTGCCGCCGAAGAATGATAATACCTGCGGCAGACGTATCTTGTAGAACCGATTGTGAAGCGCCGCAACGCCCAGCCCTACGATGATGCCGCCGAAAACGCCCATTTGCAGCGTGGTTATTCCGAGAACAGATGTAGTGGAGTTGGGAGCCATTGCTTCAGCGCCGCCCTTTGCGGTTATGAGCGCACTTACGGCGGTGTTCATCACAAGATAAGCTATCGCACCCGAAAGTGCGGCGGCTTCCTTTTCCTTTTTCGCCATTCCTATGGCTACGCCCATTGCGAAAAGTAAAGCAAGATTGTCGAAAACGGCGCTGCCAGTTTTGCTCATTATGTCAAGAATCGTGTAGAGAATGCCGCCCTCGGTTATGATGTTTTCGAGATGATATGTCTGAATAGTTGTGGGGTTGGTGAAAGAGCTGCCTATGCCCAGAAGCAGACCCGCTATGGGAAGCAGGGCAATGGGCAGCATAAAAGATCTGCCGACCCGCTGAAGTACGCCGAAAATCTTATCCTTCATAGTAATTTCCTTTTATCGAATTTTGATGGTTTTGATGAAAAGTAACTCAGTATAAAAGTTTCGTCCACCTTTTCAAAGGTGGTGGGTTCCATAGGGCAAAGCCCTTGGTCGCTCTCCGCAGAGAGCGAAATCCCCTTGCAGCGAGAAATGCGTAAGCATTGCGAGGCTGCAATAATACAATAAAGTCATTTCAGCAAACCAATTAATAATATCAATAATATAGTACCCGAATAAGGAAAAAATATTCAAAGAAAAGAAAAAAGCTGCCGACCGAAAAGGTCAGCAGCTTTATACCGAAATTACTTCAAGAAAATCAAACGAGTTCGATTATAGCCATCTCAGCAGCATCTCCGCGACGGGGACCTGTCTTGTAGATTCTTGTATAACCGCCGTTTCTCTCAGCATACTTGGGTGCGATTTCATCAAACAGCTTCTTAACTACATCTTCCTTAGTAACGTAAGCAAGAACCTGACGTCTGGAATGTAAATCATTAGTCTTAGCTGTTGTAATCATCTTTTCAGCCATGCAGCGAACTTCCTTAGCTCTTGTGACTGTGGTTTCGATTCTGCCATTCTCAAGCAGATATGTTACCATAGCTCTCAGCATTGCCTTTCTGTGGTCGCTTGTGCGTCCAAGCTTTCTTGTTCCCGGCATTATGATCACTCCTTACCATTGTATTAGCAGCAAATCAAAAAATCTGCTATTAGTTGTCCTCTTCGGAGGAGAGATTGAGACCCAGTGAAGCCATCTTCTCCCTAACCTCGTCAAAGGATTTCTTTCCAAGGTTTCTAACCTTCATCATTTCTTCTTCTGACTTGTTGATAAGATCATCAACAGTATTGATTCCCGCACGCTTCAAGCAATTGAATGAACGTACTGACAAGTCAAGTTCCTCAATGGTCATCTCAAGGATCTTCTCCTTGCCCTTCTCGTCCTTTTCAACGATAAGATCGCTGATAGAGGATTCATCAGAAAGGTTAACAAATAATTTCAGATGCTCGTTGAGGAGATTGGCTGCCTGGGATACGGCTTCCTTAGCGGAAATTGTACCGTCGGTCCAAACCTCAAGGATAAGCTTATCGTAATCCGTAACATTACCGAGACGAGTATCCTCAACACGGTAATTTACTTTCAGTACAGGCGTGTAGATAGAGTCAACTGCGATAACATCGAGACCAAGGTTAAGAAGCTGCTTGTTCTTTTCAGCGGGATCGTAGCCTCTTCCTCTGTCGAGGGTGATCTCCATGTAAAGCTTGGCGTCCTTGCCCAGTGTAGCAATGTGCATATCGGGAACAAGGATATCGACCTCAGAATCAGTCTTGATATCGCCGGCTGTAACGACACATTCGTCCTCAGCCTGGATATAAACAGTCTTGGGGCCTTCGCCGTAAAGCTTTGCAGTCAGACCTTTGAGGTTAAGGATGATCTCAGTGACATCTTCCTTAACTCCGGGAATTGTAGATAATTCGTGGTGAACGCCTTCGATCTTAACAGATGTAACAGCGACACCCGGAAGCGAGGAGAGCAGTACGCGTCTCAGACTGTTGCCGAGAGTTGTACCATAGCCGCGCTCCAGCGGAGCGAGTACAAACATACCGTATGTGCCGTTGCTTTCCAGCTTGACGGTTTCAATTTCCGGCTTTTCAATTTTTTCCAGCATTTACAAAACCCTCCTAATTCGCGTCGTAATGGATAATAAGCAATCTTACTTATTACTTGGAATAGAGCTCGACGATCAGATGTGTCTGTGTCTCGTAATCGAGATCCTCGGGCTTGGGCATACGAACTACCTTAGCGGAGAAGTTTGCCTTGTCAGCCTCGAGCCACAGAGGAACAATTCTGTCAGCTGTCTGCTCAACAACATCCTTGAACTTTGCGCTGGATCTGCTCTTCTCATAGAGAGCGATAACGTCGCCCTCCTTGATTCTGTAAGAGGGGATGTTGATTCTCTGACCATTTACAGTGAAATGTCTGTGAGTAACGAGCTGTCTTGCTTCACGTCTTGTAAGAGCGAGGCCCATTCTGTAAACGACGTTATCAAGTCTGGATTCGAGAATGCTGATAAGGTTATCACCGGCCTTGCCTTCCATCTTCTCAGCGATTGCAAAGTAGTGACGGAAAGGCTTTTCGAGAACGCCGTAGATGAACTTCAGCTTCTGCTTTTCCTTGAGCTGCATACCGTATTCAGAAACCTTTTTTCTGTTGTTAGCGCCGGGGTTTCTCTTGGATTCCTTGGAAATACCCATAACCATAGGGCTGATTCCGAGGTATCTGCACTTCTTTAAAATAGGTTCTTTATTTAAAGCCATTGTAGTAAACCTCCTGTTAAATTAGACGCGTCTTCTCTTAGGAGGACGGCAGCCATTGTGGGGGATAGGAGTAACATCCTTGATGAGCTTAACCTCGAGGCCAACGGTCTGGAGAGCTCTGATAGCTGCTTCACGGCCTGCGCCGGGGCCCTTTACATAAACCTCAACAGTCTTGAGGCCGTGCTCCATAGCTGCCTTAGCAGCTGTCTCGGCAGCTGTCTGAGCTGCGAAAGGAGTAGACTTCTTGGAACCTCTGAAACCGAGGCCGCCTGCTGATGCCCATGAAATAGCGTTACCCTGAGTATCTGTGATAGTTACAATAGTATTGTTGAAAGTGGACTGGATATGAACAGCGCCGCTCTCAATGTTTTTACGCTCACGACGTCTTCTGACAGTCGTCTTCTTAGCCTGTGCCATTGTTCATTTCCCTCCTTACTTCTTCTTGTTAGCGATTGTCTTTACAGGACCCTTGCGAGTTCTTGCGTTAGTCTTTGTTCTCTGACCTCTAACGGGGAGACCCTTGCGGTGACGAACGCCTCTGTAACAGCCAATTTCTACAAGTCTCTTAATGTTAAGAGCAACGTGTCTTCTGAGGTCACCCTCAACCATGAAGTTATGGTCAATATATTCACGAAGCTTAGCAACATCGTCTTCAGAAAGATCCTTAACTCTTGTGTCAGGATTTACACCTGTATTTTCAAGAATGATCTCAGCAGATTTACGACCGATTCCGTAGATATAAGTAAGTCCGATTTCAACTCTCTTATTCTTGGGAAGGTCAACACCGGCAATACGTGCCATTTATCAATACACCTCCGCTTAAATGTGCATCTGATCTTTTACGATCGGATATATCTTAAAAAATTGTTACTGTTTCCAACAGAAATTTTATCAGCCCTGACGCTGCTTGTGCTTGGGGTTCTCACAGATTACCATGATCTTACCTTTTCTCTTGATAACCTTGCACTTTTCGCAGATAGGCTTAACTGAAGGTCTTACTTTCATTTATAATTCCTCCTATCGTTGATTTTCGATTATTTTGCTCTCCAAGTAATTCTGCCTTTAGAGAGGTCATAAGGCGACATCTCAACAGTTACCTTGTCGCCGGGAACGATTCTGATATAGTTCATTCTCAGCTTACCGGAAACATGGGCAAGAATCTTATGTCCGTTAGCAAGCTCAACCTGGAAGGTTGCGTTCGGAAGAGCCTCTATAACTGTTCCCTCAATCTCAATTACATCTTCCTTAGACAAGCAAAGCGCCTCCTTACGGAATTTCGGTTTCGGTTTTGCTTAAATTATCGCTGCTCTGCCCTGCGGCATAAGCCCCGATAACGCTTCTGAGCTTTTTGTCGGTCAGATTGTCTGTATCAACAACAGTTTTGGTAAGTTTCAGATGTTTTAAACGCTTGCGCTTCGGTTTTTCCAGTTTTCTGGATCTTCCGTCGCATACCAGCGCAAAATCACCCTCAACTGCGGTGATAACCATGAAAGAATCCTTGTCATGGCCTGCTGCCGAGCGGACTATCATTCCGATTGCGGCTTCCACATCAGCGTCCCCCTCTATACATTATATAATAGTGGGCATGGTAAGCACTACCGGCCCCTCGGACGTGATTGCGACTGTATGCTCAAAATGAGCGGAGAGTGAACCCGATTCGGTCAATACGGTCCAGCCGTCGGGAAGGACCTTTACGCCCTCTCCTTCCGCATTGATCATAGGTTCGATGGCGATGACCATGCCCTCACAGAGCTTGGTACCGTGACCTGCCTTGCCGAAGTTCGGAACCTCGGGGGCTTCATGCAGCTTCATGCCTACGCCGTGACCGACATATTCATGAACAACGCCATATCCAAAAGAAGTTACGTGCTCCTCAACCGCATGGGAGATATCTCCGACACGGTTTCCGACAACCGCCTGTTCGATCCCTTTGAAAAGACCGTCCTGAGTTGCCTTGAGAAGAGCCTTTGCTTCCTCAGAAACATTTCCGACAGCAAAGGTATAGGCGGTATCTCCGTGGAAGCCGTCAATATAAGCTCCCACATCAATGCTGACAATATCACCGTCCTGTATCTTTTCCTTTTTGGAAGGGATACCGTGAATGACCTTGTTGTTTATCGAAATGCACGCCGAAGCGGGAAATCCGCCGTATCCCAGAAACGAGGGAGTAGCACCGTGCTTAACGATATAGTCATGAATGATCTTGTCAAGCTCATAGGTTGACATACCGACTTTTATGCTCTGCCCGCCGAAATGAAGTGCGTTTCCGGCAATAATACCGGCTTTACGCATTTTTTCGATTTCGGACTTTGACTTGATATTAACCATTTTATCGCCTTAATTATGCCTTTAATGCATCAAGCATCATCTTTGTTGTAGCTTCAAGAGTAGAACCAACAACAGTTGTAAGCTTGCCGCGGCTCTTGTAAAAATCAACCAGGGGAGCTGTTGTTTCGTGATAAGTTTTAAGTCTCTCAACAACAGTTTCGGGAGCGTCGTCCTTGCGCTGCACTGCGTTTCCGCCGCACAGATCGCACTTGCCCTCAACCTTGGTGGGCTTGAATGTAACGTGATAGGAAGCACCGCACTTTTCGCAGACACGTCTGCCGCCGATTCTTGCCTTGATCTCGTCATCGGGAACGTCCAGCTCTATTACCTTGTCGATCTGAACACCCATAGCCTCAAGAGCTTCTGCCTGAGGAACTGTTCTGGGGAAACCGTCAAGAATGAAGCCATTCTTGCAGTCGTCCTCAGCGATCCTGTCCTTTAAGATGCCGATAACGACCTCATCGGGAACAAGTGCGCCCGAATCCATAAAGCTCTTAGCCTTAATGCCGCATTCAGTACCGTTCTTAACAGCTTCTCTGAGAATATTACCTGTTGAAATCTGGGGGATATTAAGAGTAGCGCTGATAACTTCAGCCTGTGTACCCTTACCTGCGCCGGGAGCGCCGAGAAGAATAAGATTCATTGAATGTCCATCCTTTCATTATATCGGTCTTGACCGATACGGTTTACCCTCCGAACAATTATTCCAGGAATCCCCTATGACCTCTCATCATCATCTGGGATTCAAGTGTTCTTACCGTTTCAAGTGCTACGCTTACAATAATCAGTATCGAAGTACCGCCCATTGAAATGTTCAGCTCAGGCATGAACTTATTCGTGATAATGGGGAAGATAGCAATGATACCGAGGCATACAGCACCGATAAGTGTTATCTTCGACAGAACCTTTCTGATATAATCGGAAGTGGGGCGACCGGGACGAATGCCGGGAATACCGCCGTTGTTCTGACGAAGGTTATTTGCGATCTGCACCGGATCATACTGCATAGAAACATAGAAGTAATTGAATGCAATGATGAGCAGGAAGTAGATCACAGCATACCAGGGACTTGTATAGCTGAAGAAATTCAGGAATCCGTTATAGAACTTATCCCAGAAGCCCGAAGTTTCAGTGATAACAGGTCTCTTGATAAAGAGTTCAAGTGTTGCGGGGATCGACATGAACGCCATTGCGAAGATGATAGGCATAACGCCGCTCATTGCGATCTTTATGGGAATATGTGTGTTCTGACCGCCGTACTGCTTTCTTCCGACAACACGCTTTGCGTACTGTATCGGGATTCTTCTCTCGGACTCGTTCATAAGAACGATGAAGCCGATCATAAGAATGAAAACAATAAGCACAAGGGGAACAACAAGAATATACTTCTTATCATTCTGAACAAGTGAGAACATACTGAGGATACCCGAAGGACCTCTTGCAACGATACCTGCGAACAGTATGATTGAGATACCGTTTCCGATTCCCAAGTCGTTTACCTGGTTTCCGAGCCATACGATCATGCTGGAACCCGCAGTAAACACCGCGATTATTGTGATAGCCGTGAAAATGCCGTCAAAACCCTCTGTATACTTTACCGCACCCTGAGATCTCATTGTGAGGTAATAAGCATAAGACATTACAAGGGAAATAACGAGAGACAGAACATTTGTGATCTTCTGGATCTTCTTTCTTCCCTCTTCGCCCTCCTTCTGAAGATTTTCCAGAGGCGGAAGAGCGTATGTCAGCAGCTGAATAATGATCTGTGCATTAATGAACGGCTGAATAGAAAGTGCAAATAAAGTACCTTTTGAAAGGGCGCCGCCCGAGAGTGTATCAAGATATGTGAGGAATGAGCCTGTGCCCATCAGCTCGCTGATCTTGCTCGCATCAAGGAACGGAACAGGGATTGTACATCCCAAACGGAAAATAACAATAATGAGTAATGTGAAGAGCATCTTTTTGCGGAGCTCAGGTACCTTCCAGGCTTTTCTGAAAGTTTCTAACACATTACATCACCTCTGCCTTCCCGCCTGCCTTCTCAATTTTTTCCTTAGCTGATTCGGTGAACTTAGCCGCCTTTACAGTAAGATTCTTTGAGAGATCACCATTGCCGAGGATCTTAACGCCGTCAAGCTCCTTCTTGATGATGCCCTGTGCCTTAAGCAGCTCAGCGTCAACTACTGTGCCGTCCTTGAAAACTTCAAGAGCGGAAACATTGACTGTTGCATACTTAGCAGCGAAAATATTGTTGAAGCCTCTCTTAGGGATTCTTCTCTGAAGAGGCATCTGACCGCCTTCAAAGCCGGGTCTTACACCGCCGCCGGAACGTGCGTTCTGACCCTTGTGGCCCTTGCCTGCTGTCTTACCGTTGCCTGAACCGTGACCTCTGCCGATACGCTTAACGTCCTTTACAGAGCCGGGAGCAGGTGATAATTCGTGTAACTTCATGTGTTTCGCACCTCCTTGCAATTACGCTTCAGTTACCTCGATGAGGTGGGATATCTTCTTTACCTTGCCCTTAGTAGCCTCGTTATCGGGCTGTGCTGTAACATCGCCGATCTTGCGGAGGCCGAGAGAATGAGCAGTAGCAATCTGATCCTTTGTACGGCCGTTAAGGCTCTTTACAAGCTTTACATTAAGTGCCATGTGTCTGCTCCTCCTTAACCTAAGATTTCCTTAACAGTCTTGCCTCTAACCTCAGCAACTTCCTGAGCGCTGCGGCAGTTTGCGAGACCGTTGATTGTAGCTCTAACTACGTTGAATGCGTTGTTGGAACGCAGGGACTTTGTTCTGATATCCTTGATACCAGCCATCTCGATTACGGCACGAACGGGGCCGCCTGCGATAACGCCTGTACCGGCAGCAGCGGGCTTCATGAGAACTCTGCCTGCGCCGAATTCGCCGATGATCTCGTGGGGGATTGTTGTACCCTTCAGAGAAACCTTAATTAAATTCTTCTTAGCATCCTCGATGCCCTTGCGGATAGCGTCGGGAACTTCTCCGGACTTACCCATGCCGAAGCCTACTATGCCGTTGCCGTCGCCGACAACCACGAGAGCAGCAAATTTGAAGATACGGCCGCCCTTAACAGTCTTTGAAACTCTGTTAATGGCAACTACCTTTTCGGCGAGCTCGAGATTTGAAGCATCTATCTTAGCCAAAAGTATAACCTCCTTAGTATAGTTTCATAACCGTCTTAGACGATTAGAAATTAAGACCGCCCTCTCTTGCACCATCAGCGAGCTTAGCAACTCTGCCGTGATAGAGATAGCCTGCACGATCGAAAACAACGTCGCTGATGCCCTTAGCCTTAGCCTTTTCAGCAAGTGCCTTGCCTACTTCAAAAGCGCCGTCGCAGTTGCCGCCGTTAGCTGAGAAGCCCTTCTCGAGGGAAGATGCGCTTGCCAGTGTAACACCTGCAACATCATCGATAAGCTGTGCGTAAATGTGCTTTGCACTGCGGAAAACGTTAAGTCTGGGGCAAGCTGCTGTGCCGCTGATCTTGGAACGAACGCGTACCTGTCTCTTAGCTCTTGCAGCCTTTCTGTTGATCTGCTTAACCATGAATTTTCAACTCCTTTGTAAAACTGGAGGATAGTAGCGATGCTGTCCCATCCTCTTTCGTAATTCAGGATACATATAATAATCTCAGAACGAAGATTACTTCTTACCCTTACCGGCCTTACCTTCCTTGCGGATGATTCTTTCGCCTGTGTAACGGATACCCTTGCCCTTATAAGGCTCGGGAGGTCTCTTCTCTCTTACCTCGGCTGCAAACTGACCTACGGCCTGCTTGTCGACACCGTTGATAACGATCTTTGTGGGCTGAGGAACATCAATTGTGATGCCGTCGATCTCGGGAACGATGACCTGGTGAGAATAACCGAGGTTCATAACGAGATTCTTGCCCTGCTTAGCAGCACGGTAACCGATACCCTCGATGTCGAGAGACTTGGAGTAACCTGTTGTTACGCCCTCAACCATGTTGTGAACGAGAGTTCTTGTAAGACCGTGGAGAGACTTGTGGAGCTTATCCTCGGAAGGACGCTCAACGATGATCTCATTGCCTTCCATCTTGATAAGCATATCGTGGTGGAAAGTCTTTGTTAATGTGCCCTTAGGTCCCTTAACTGTAACTGTTGTGCCGTCGATCTTAACATCAACGCCTGCAGGAACACTGATAGGCTTTCTGCCGATTCTTGACATTTCGTGTTCCTCCTTTTACCAGATAAATGCCAGGACTTCGCCGCCGACATTAAGCTCTCTTGCCTTCTTATCAGTCATAACTCCCTTAGAAGTTGAAACGATAGCGACGCCGAGACCCTTCATGACCTTGGGCATATCCTCGCAGCTTGAATATATACGTAAACCGGGCTTAGACACTCTGCGCAGACCTGTGATAACCTGAGACTTGTTTTCACCGTACTTCAGTGTTACTCTGATTATACCCTGCTTGCCGTCCTCAATAATCTGGAAGCTCTTGATGTAGCCCTCGTCAACGAGGATCTGTGCGATAGCTTTCTTCATATTAGAGGCGGGAACGTCAACCGTTGCGTGCTTAGCGGAATTCGCATTACGGATTCTTGTAAGCATATCTGCAATTGTATCAGTAATTTGCATACCTTGTAACCTCCTTGATAGTATGGGAATGAGATTTCATTCCGTTGTACGATATTTTCGTACTTATTACCAGCTTGCCTTCTTAACTCCGGGGATCTGACCCTTGTGAGCAAGCTCTCTGAAGCAAATACGGCAAATACCATACTTTCTCAAGTATGCGTGAGGTCTGCCGCAGATTTTACATCTGTTGTAAGCTCTAGTGGAAAACTTAGGTGTTTTCTGCTGCTTCAGCTTCATTGACATCTTTGCCATTTAGTTTTCCCTCCAATTACTTAACGAACGGAGCGCCCATGAGTTCAAGCAGCTCCTTAGCTTCTTCATCTGTGTTTGCGGTTGTGATGATGTTGATATCCATACCGCGTACCTTGTCGATCTTGTCATACTCGATTTCGGGGAAGATGAGCTGCTCCTTGATACCTGTGGAGTAGTTGCCTCTGCCGTCGAAAGAGTTGCCGTTGATTCCTCTGAAGTCACGTACACGGGGGAACGCAACATTGAAGAGTCTGTCGAGGAATTCGTACATCTTTTCGCCTCTCAGTGTAACCTTTACACCGATAGCCATACCCTCTCTGATCTTGAAGTTTGCAACAGACTTCTTAGCGCGGCAAACAACGGGCTTCTGACCTGTGATAAGGCCGAGATCGTTGATGATAGCATCGATAACCTTTGAATTATCCTTAGCCTCACCTGCGCCGACGTTGATTACAACCTTGTCGATCTTGGGGATCTGCATAACACTCTTGTAGCTGAACTTCTTCATAAGAGCGGGAGCTACTGTGCTGACATAAAGTTCTTTAAGATTTGCTGCCATGGTAGGTAACTCCTTTCATTAATATTCCTTGCCGCAGCCTGCATTCTTGCAGACTCTGACCTTAGAGCCGTCCTCGTTTACCTTGTGGCCGATTCTTGTGGGCTTGCCGCACTTGGGGCAAACTGCCATGACCTTGCAGGCATACAACGGAGCCTCGCATTTCACGATGCCGCCGGACTGACCCATCTGTGTGGGCTTAACGTGCTTGGTTACGATGTTGATACCCTCAACGATAACCTTCTTTTCCTTAGGTGAAACCTCAACGACCTTACCCTGCTTGCCCTTATCGCGGCCGGACAGGATAACAACGGTGTCGCCTGTTTTAACATGTAAATTATTCATAATGCGGCACCTCCATTAAAGTACTTCGGGAGCGAGAGAAAGGATCTTCATGTAATCCTTGTCACGGAGCTCACGAGCAACAGGTCCAAAGATACGAGTACCCTTGGGGTTCTTGTCTTCCTTAATAATTACAGCAGCGTTCTCATCGAAGCGGATATATGTTCCGTCTTCTCTGCGAAGTCCCTTAGCGGAACGAACGATAACTGCCTTAACAACGTCGCCCTTTTTAACAACGCCGCCTGGTGTTGCTTTTTTGACCGAAGCAACAACTACATCGCCGATGTTAGCGTATCTCTTGCGAGTACCGCCAAGCACACGGATACACATAAGCTCCTTAGCACCTGTATTATCAGCGACTTTCAAATAAGTCTGCATCTGTATCACAGCGCATTTACTCCTTCCTTGCAGAAGTAAAGGGAACCGGAAGCTTCCCGATCCCGAACTTCCAATATGATGATATTATTTACCATATACACCTGCGGCAGAACTGACATCAATCCACGCCGCCTTGCGTATCACGATACATGCCATAAACACATATATCACAGCAACATTTATATTTTACACCGAGAAACCCCAATTGTCAAGAGGTTTTCACCTCTTTTTGTGATTTTTCCGTTTTATACAAATACGCTGTGATATTATGAGACAAATATTGTAGATACTGCTGTATTTGTTCAGCAGCGGGCAATATTCAAATGAATATCACCCGAAGGAATCTAAAAGAATAAGGATTACTTAGCCTTTTCGATTACCTGAACAAGACGCCATCTCTTGTCCTTGGAAAGAGGACGAGTTTCCATGATCTCAACTCTGTCGCCGATGTTGCAAACATTCTGCTCATCGTGAGCCTTGAGCTTGATGGTTCTCTTGATGATCTTCTTGTAAAGGGGATGCTTAACGTTGTCGGCAATAGCAACAACGATTGTCTTATCCATCTTGTTGGAAACAACCTTGCCGACTCTTGTTTTTCTAAGATTTCTTTCTTCAGACATTGTTGTTACCTCCCTTACTGAGCGTTGGACTGCTCACGCATGATTGTCTTGATGCGTGCGATGTCCTTCTTAACTGCCTTGAGACGTGCAGTATTGTCGAGCTGATTTACAGCGTGCTGGAAACGAAGAGCGAAAAGCTCTTTCTTAAGGTCAACGAGCTTGTTCTCCAGCTCCTGTGCAGTCATATCTCTTACTTCAGTTGCCTTCATTATTCACTCGCCTCCTCTTCCTTTTTTACAAACTTGCACTTAATGGGGAGCTTGTGCATAGCGAGACGAAGAGCCTCTCTTGCAGTTTCCTCACTAACGCCTGCGATCTCAAACATAACTCTGCCGGGCTTAACAACTGCTACCCAGTACTCGGGAGAACCCTTACCGGAACCCATTCGTGTTTCAGCGGGCTTCTCTGTAACGGGCTTGTCAGGGAAGATCTTGATCCAAACCTGTCCGCCTCTCTTGATGTAACGTGTCATCGCGATACGGGCAGCCTCGATCTGATTGGAGGTAATCCATGCAGGCTCAAGTGCCTGTAAACCGTACTCACCGTTGGAAACCTTGTTGCCGCGGAGTGCCTTACCGGTCATTCTTCCTCTCTGAACTCTTCTGTACTTAACTCTCTTTGGAAGAAGCATTAGTTGTTACCTCCTTCTCTTTTTTCTGAACGGTTTCTGTTGAAATCACGTCTGCGATCGTTCTTTCTGTCACCGTCACGTCTGCGCTTTCTGTCAGGTCTGTCGCCTGCAGCGGACTTAGGCTGTCTGTTTGTGGACTTAGCCTCGCCCTTGAGGATCTCACCCTTGTAGATCCAAACCTTGATTCCGAGACGGCCGTATGTTGTAGCAGCCTCTGCGAAACCGTAGTCGATATCAGCTCTGATAGTCTGAAGGGGAATTGTACCCTCGTGGTATGTCTCAGATCTTGCGATCTCGGCGCCTGCAAGACGGCCGGAAACTCTGATCTTGATACCCTTGGCGCCGAGCTTCATAGCACGGCCGATAGCCTGCTTCATAGCTCTTCTGTAAGATACACGGTTTTCGAGCTGTGCAGCGATGTTCTCTGCAACGAGCTGAGAATCGATATCGGGCTGCTTAACCTCAACGATGTTGATAGCAACGGACTTGCCCATCATCTTCTCAACCTTAACGCGGAGATTCTCGATGTTCTCGCCGCCGTGACCGATAACGATACCGGGCTTAGCGCAGAATACGTGAATTCTTACATTATCTGCAAATCTTTCGATTTCAATCTTAGGAACGCCTGCTGCCTTGAGTTCTTTCTTAATAAAGTTACGAACCTTGTTATCCTCTACGAGAGTATCGCCGAAAGTAGCTTTATTAGCAAACCAACGGGAATCCCAGTCCTGAATAACACCTACACGGAGACCGTGGGGATTAACTTTCTGTCCCATAATTTACCTCCTCTTTCGACTTATTCTTTTTCCTTAACAACGAGAGTAACGTTAGAAGTTCTCTTGTTGATGCGGAAAGCTCTGCCCTGTGCGCGAGGCATAATTCTCTTCATGATAGGTCCGGGTCCAACGTAGCACTCGGAGATATAGAGGTTGTTGCCGTCCATATCGTAGTTGTTAACTGCGTTTGCAACTGCGGACTTTAAAAGCTTTTCCAGGTATTCACAGGCAGACTTGGGTGTATTGTTCATGATCGCCATAGCAGTTTCAACGTCCTTGCCTCTGATAAGGTCGAGAACGATCTGAACCTTTCTGGGTGCTATGCGAGCACATGTAAGTGATGCTCTTGCTTCCATTAAAAAACTCTCCTTTCTACCTTATGATTACTTGCCGTTATTGGATGTCTTGGAGCCTGCGTGGCCCTTGAATGTTCTTGTAGGTGCAAACTCACCGAGCTTGTGTCCTACCATATCCTCTGTAACGTATACGGGAACGTGCTTTCTTCCGTCATGTACAGCGAATGTATGACCTACGAAATCAGGGAAAATCGTAGAGGATCTGCTCCATGTCTTGAGAACCTTCTTCTCTCCTGCGTCGTTCATAGCCTGAACTCTCTTCAGGAGAACTTCCTGCACGTAAGGTCCCTTTTTAATACTTCTGCTCATTGGTTTTCCTCCCCTCTAAGATACCGAGGCAAGATGAGGTATGCCGTCCTGCGGCACTTCCTCATTCCTCTTTATGAATCCTATGAGTATATAATAATTATTTTTTAAAGTTTGAGAATTACTTGCCGTTTCTTCTCTTAACGATGAACTTATCGGAAGCCTTGTGAGTTGCTCTGGTCTTATAACCCATAGCAGGCTTGCCCCAAGGTGTAACAGGGCCGGGACGTCCGACAGGTGACTTACCTTCACCACCGCCGTGGGGGTGGTCATTGGGGTTCATGACAGAACCACGAACTGTAGGTCTGATACCCTTGTGACGTGTACGTCCTGCCTTACCGAGGTTAACGTTCTCGTGGTCGATGTTGGAAACCTGACCGATGGAAGCCATGCAGTCGATGGAAACCTTTCTCATCTCGCCGGAAGGAAGTCTGATAAGTGCATATGCGCCTTCCTTACCCATGAGCTGAGCCATGTTGCCTGCGGAACGAACGAGCTGTGCGCCCTTGCCGGGATAAAGCTCAACGTTGTGGATAAATGTACCGACAGGAATGTTCTTGAGAGCAAGAGCATTACCGGGCTTGATATCAGCGTCCTCACCGTTGCGTACAACGTCGCCTACCTTGAGGCCGTTGGGAGCGATGATATACTTCTTCTCGCCGTCCTCGTACTGAACGAGAGCGATGAATGCGCTTCTGTTGGGATCGTACTCAAGAGTAAGAACAGTAGCGTTCATGCCGAGCTTGTTTCTCTTGAAATCGATAATTCTGTATTTTCTTCTGTTTCCGCCGCCCTTGTGACGAACAGTGATTCTGCCGTAGCTGTTTCTGCCGGCATTCTTCTTAACAACTGTAAGCAGGCTCTTCTCGGGAGCAACCTTTGAAAGACTGCTGTAATCAGTTACTGTCATCTGACGTCTTGAGGGGGTCGTAGGCTTATAAGTCTTTATAGCCATTTTAAATCAACTCCTAAAAACGGTTTTGCGGAGATATTATCTCCATACATTCATGCCAATAAAATGCTTTGGCAGATTACATCATGCCATCGAAGAATTCGATAGTCTTGGAATCCTCTGTAAGAGTAACGATAGCCTTCTTCCAGTCGGGAGTCTTGCCTCTGTTCATGCCGACTCTCTTGGAACGGCCTCTGCAATTCATTGTATTGACCTTGGAAACCTTAACTCCGAAGAGCTCCTCAACCGCCTGAGCGATCTGGATCTTGTTGGCTTCCTTAGCTACTCTGAAAGTGTACTTCTTATCCTGGAGACCCTCCATACTCTTTTCAGTGATGATAGGCTTGATAACAATATCCTGTGCCAGCATTATGCGTACACCTCCTCGATCTTTGTAACGGCGTCCTTAGCAACGATGAACTTATCGCAGTTAAGAATGTCATATACGTTGATTGTATTTACGAGAGCTGTCTGAACGCCGGGAATGTTAGCTGCGCTCTTGATGACCTTAGCGTCAACCTCGGGCATAACGATAAGAGCCTTCTGACCCTCAGCGCCGATAGCCTTGAGCATTTCTACCATTGCCTTTGTCTTGAACTCGCTCATTGCGATGGAATCAACAACGATCATGTTGCTGTCGAGGACCTTAGTGGAAAGAGCAGACTTCATAGCAAGTCTCTTTACCTTCTTGTTTACGCTGAAGGTATACTTTCTGGGCTTGGGTCCGAGTGCAACACCGCCGTGTGTCCACTGGGGAGCTCTGATAGAACCCTGACGGGCGTGTCCTGTACCCTTCTGTCTCCAGGGCTTTCTTCCGCCGCCGCTTACCTCTGTACGTGTAAGAGTGGACTGTGTGCCCTGACGCTGTGCTGCGAGGTAGTTAACTACCATTGTGTGCATAGCGGACTTGTTGGGTTCGATTCCGAAAATAGCATCTGACAGCTCAATGTTGGAAACTTCTTTACCTGTCATATCTACAACTTTCATGTTAGGCATTACTGCTTCCTCCTTCCATTAAGCCTTCTTAACGCAGTCAACAATTGTTACAACGCCGTTCTTGGGGCCGGGAACAGCACCCTTGATAGCGATAAGATTGTTCTCTGCGTCGATCTTTACGATCTCCAGATTCTGAACTGTAACTCTCTCATCACCCATATGTCCGGGGAGCTTCTTGCCCTTGAAGATACGGGAAGGTGAGGAGCAGGCACCCATAGAACCGGCGTGTCTGTGAACAGGGCCTGTACCGTGAGTTTCCTTCAGTCTGCTCTGGTTGTCCTTCTTGATTGTACCCTGGAAGCCCTTACCCTTGGAAGTACCGCATACATCAACGATGTCGCCTACCTCAAAAGTATCAGCCTTGAGGATATCACCTACATTGAGAGAATCTGCATTGTCGAGCTTGAACTCCTTGAGAGTTCTCTTAGCTGCAACGTCAGCCTTCTTGAAGTGACCTGCCATAGGCTTGTTTACAAGCTTCTCGCGGATATCGCCGAAACCGAACTGAACTGCGCTGTAACCGTCGTTCTCAACTGTTTTCTTCTGAACAACTACGCAGGGACCGGCTTCAACAACTGTTACGGGAATAACCTTTCCCGCCTCATCGAAAATCTGTGTCATACCGATTTTCTTGCCGATGATTGCCTTTGTCATTATTTTTTCCTCCTTTTGGTTATTGGTTGAGCAACTCATTGTTTCTCAACATGACCCACGGGTTGGATCTGACCGAAATCCTTATCGAATTTCAGATGAAGGTCAATTACTTGATCTCCATTACGATGTCAACGCCTGCGGGGAGCTCAAGACCCTGAAGTGCTTCGGTAGTCTTAGCTGTAGGTCTGAGAACGTCGATAAGTCTCTTATGAGTTCTCTGCTCGAACTGCTCACGGCTGTCCTTGTACTTGTGTACAGCACGGAGAATTGTTACGATCTCCTTGTCTGTAGGAAGGGGAATAGGACCGCTTACCTTAGCACCGCTGCGCTTAGCTGCTTCAACGATCTTTGCTGCTGCTGAATCAACTACTGCGTGGTCGTAACCTTTGATTCTGATTCTGAGTTTCTCATTGACTGCCACTGTGATTCGCCTCCTTGAAATTATTAATTAAGATGATTTGTTGGGGGACGAGAATGTAACATCATACACGCCGCCGTGTGTTTCGCATTTACATCTGTAAAAAATCCCGATAACCGCAATCGGTCTCGGGCTGTAAACACACATTGACGCAAATTTACGCAATGGAACTTACCTATGAATGCACATTGGGAGCATTCACGGTTTAAGCACATACTGTGTTCAATATTACAGCCGCCCGGTTTAAAATCGGACATACTCGGCGGAAATTACCCGACGCACCGTCGGCAACCTCCCGCTTCAACGCATATCTGTCGCAGTCACGCAAGAATTATTATAGCATATGATTTCACCGATTTCAAGGGTCTGCGCAAATTTTCCCGATATTTTTATGTAGAATAATCGCCGCTCATTATCATTTTTTATATCTATTCTGCACAAATCCGTGCATATCACCGAATATTCCGCCGAAAAACGGCAATAATGCATTTTTATTCATGTGATAATATTAATGTTTTGGTTATTCCTGCCGATATATTTATAAAGACCGACGTAATATGCAAACAATATGAAAGGACAAGTGATCTCTGATGAACGAAAACAAAAAGCGCATAAGCCAGCCGATACTGATAGCCTCCGCAGCGGCAGTCGCAGTCATTGCGGTATTTGCGGGAGTAAAGATCAAGGCCGCAACCGTCGCCGAAGCCGAAACCGATCCGAACAGCATCACATGGGAAGAGGTATGCGCCGATCCCGAAAAATACGGTGCCAACCCCGATGCTCTCAACGATCTTTATCTGGGAGAGACCGAGGGCGGCGTATGCACTCATGACGAGACATTTTCGGAGCCGAAGCTCACCGACGGAAAATATTATCCCAACGGCGACGCTTCCGCCGACTATTATCTTGAAATATCGGGAGACAAAATGTGCTTCCGAAGCTCCGACGGCTCACCCTATGAGACTCAGAATCAAACATGGTACGGCGAGCATGAGTACCGCATAATCACAGACCATTACACCGATATATCCATGCTGTGTGCGGACTGGACCGATTTTGAAAAGCCCGAGGGCTGTCCCCTGCTTGATAAATACCGTCCCGTAAGCGGCGTTCAGACGGATTTTGACGAAAACGGAAATGCTCACATACATCTTCTCGATCTTGACGAACGCACGAAAAAAGATATGCAGAACGATGTAACACTGTCTCTCCCCGAATAATTTTTTCGGTCGATTCAATAAAACAAAAACGGTCGGTTCAGCACGAACCGACCGTTTTTTATTCTTCTAAACATGGATACCGAATACCTGCAAAAGCAAGAGCCATGATATTCCGTAATACACCGTTACCGCAACAAGGTCATTCACCGTTGTAATAAGGGGACCCGACGCTACCGCAGGGTCAAAGTGCAGCGACTTGATTATCATAGGAACAGCCGTTCCCACCGCACTTGAAATAAGCATAGCCATCATAAGCGCAAATCCGACGCAGCCCGATATCAGGAACGCCGTCTGGGGCACAACACCCTTGCCGAAGCATATATAGCAGCCGATAACCGCTGTTGAGGCAAGTCCCAGCACAAAGCCGTTCATGGCTCCGATGCGGACTTCCTTGAACACCAGCGAAAGCTTTTCGTTGAATTTCAGATTTTCGTCCATAAGTACACGGATAGTTACCGCCAGCGACTGCGTGCCGACATTTCCCGACATTCCGAGAATAAGCGACTGGAAGCTTACCAGCAGCGTAAGTCCCGCAATGACCTGCTCAAACACGCCTACCACCGTTGATACCACCAATGATAATCCCAGCAGCACCACCAGCCACGGCAGTCTCTTCTTGACTCCCGTGAAAACCGACTCGTTCATATCGCTCTCTTCGGAAAGACCTGCCAGCTTGGCATAATCCTCTCCCATTTCATCGTCAACCACTTCGATGATATCCGTTGCCGTGATAACACCGATGAGCTTGTTGTCCGAATCAAGCACGGGGATCGAATCCTCGGAGTAATCCTTCAGATCTTCGATACATTCCGATATTTCCTCTCCCGCATACACAAAAGGATATGACGTGGAGATAATATCTATCAGCGGAGTTCCCGCACGGGCGATTATAAGATCACGCAGCTCAATTGCTCCGAAAAACGTTTCGTCCTCATTGAGCGCATAGATAGTTGTTATATTGTCATTGTCCGCCGCCTGACCGATCAGGGCGTTCATTGCCTGCTTTATTGTATAATTCCTGCCCACCGCAATAAAATTGGTGGTCATTTTTGAACCGATAAGATCGTCGCTGTACGAATCAATAAGGTTGATATCTTTCTGTGCCTCATCGTCCATAAGGTTGATGATAGCCTCACGCTGATCGTCGTCCAGCTCGTCCAGTACGTCGATAGCGTCATCGGCGTCCATCTGCTCGATGATATCCGCAGCCTTTTCGTTGTCCAGCTCGGCGATGTAATCCTCAACATCGTCGATATACGCAAAGATATCGGACATTCTCTCAACGCCGAAAATGCGGTAAAGACTTCGGCGCTTTTCGGGAGTAAGCTCCGTCATTACGGCAGCAATATCGTTATCGTGATAATTGTCAAGCTTTTCACGCTTTTCAGCGTCGGAAGCGGTACTGTTTATGATCTCCAGCAATTCTCCGCGGAAGTCGGGTTTCTGACCCGAAGCGTCCTCATCTTCGGGAACACGCTTTTCCTCATCATTCATTGCCGACACGCCCTTTCCGCCCGACTCTGCCGCTGCATCGGCTGTCGGTTAATACCGCATTATAAGGTCATACTGACCGAACTGCATATTCTTTATTATACAATATATTTTCAAAAAATGCAATAGCCGCCGTGTAAACTGCCTGTAAATTTGAGACAAAACCAAAAAGCTAATTATTCTTTTCTATTTTGCCCGAAAGAATAATCACCGCCGAAAGATTTACGGCAAGCATCAGCCAGTTAAAAATATCCGCCGTTCCCCACAGCACGGACATATCCGCCGCACCGCCTATATATAATAGTATAATATGCAGTCCGCGGTATATCCTGCCTGCATTTTTTCTTTTGGTAAGATTTGAAAGACACAGCTCTCCGCAGCAGCACCACCCCAGCATTGAAGCCGCCGCAAACACCGCCGTAAGCAGCGGCAGCATTATTTTTCCTATCCCGAATGGTATGCATGAAAACGCCTGCTCCAATGCCGCTGCCTCACCCGATACGGAAATATCTCCGCCTCCTGCCAGTACAACAAGCGCAGTGAGCGTGCAGCATATCACAGTGTCGATGAACACCTCGCAGGCAGCCCACTTTCCCGCTCTGTCGGGATCTGTGCAGCCGCAGGCGGAATGGACCGATACCGAGCTGCCCAGTCCCGCTTCATTGGAGAAAACTCCTCTTCTTATGCCGATGCTTACCGCTCTTTTGACGCCATATCCCATAATGCCCCCTGCGGCAGCCCTCAATCCGAAAGCCGACGAAAATATCTCACCGAACACACGGGGCAGCCGATCTCTGTAAATTATCAGCGCCCATACCGCAAGAAGTATGTACATCACCGAAGCAAACGGTATCATTTTTTCCGCAGCGGAGGATATCCTTTCAGCCCCTCCCAGAATGATACAGCCTGCAAGCACCGCAAACACCGCCGCTATGATATGGATATCAGCGCCGCACATAAGCTGCACCGACTTGCAGAACGCATTTCCCTGTATCATATTTCCCATGGAAAACGCCGCACCAACGCAAACCGCCGCATATACCGCCGAAAGATACTTTCCACAGGGGATATCGCGTATATATGTAACGGGCGGACGGAAGCCGTCCCTTTCGCCGTACACCGCACCGATATAATTTTCCGCATACGCCGCCGCCATTCCGAAAAACGCACTGACGCACATCCACAGCACAGCTCCCGCACCGCCCATAGCCAGCGCAGCCGCTGTTCCGATTATATTTCCCGTTCCCATTGAAGCCGCCAGCGCCGTAGATATTGCGGCAAATCGGCTCATCTTACCTTTTTCGTTTTCATGCCTGCCGAACACTGCCCCGAAAAGACTCCCCGGCTTCAGCTGAACAAAGCCGCACTTCACCGAAAGATAAACACACGCCCCGAATATCAGCAGTATGAATGCATCGCCCCACAACACATTGTTTATTTTATCAATAATATTACTGAAAGTATTGATAAATCCCACGGCAAAAGCAAAAACAGCCATTCAAAATCTCCTTTACGTATTCCAATCCAACATAAAATGTGCTATAATAAATATATTATTATTTGCACGCAAAAAACACCCCGACGGAGTTAATATATGAAAACAAAGATATTCCATTCCGACAAAAAGGGCTATTCATTCCTGCTTGCCATAACCACAGTGCTGACGGCGGTAGTTATCGGACTGCTGAAATATGTTCTTGACAAGCTCCAGATAATGTACCCACAGCTTTTTGTTCAGGAAAAAGCCCTCCCCGAGATAATCATATACGGAGCCATAATATTGTTTGTCGCCGCATACATTGTTTTTGCGGTGATATTCCTGCGGATATGGCACCGTTCCCTTTCCTATGAGATAAGCTCCCGTGAAGTTATTTCAAAAGCGGGATTTTTCACAAAAACGACCCGGATAATGAAGATATCCTCGATACAGTATGTGACCAAGATATCGCTTCCGCTTTCCAAACTGAACAGCTTCAATTTTGTTGTGGTCAGCGCACTGGGCGGACGGCTCATGATGATGTTCCTTTCGGACAGCGACAGCGACGAGATAATCGCCATGCTGAAAGAAGCCTCACCCAATCTGAAATGTGAGAATGACGGAGCAGACAGCCTATGAGATACAGCAAAGCAAAACTGCATTCCGCACGCCGCCGAAGAGAATACGAGCGAAAAAACATTCACCGCCAGCACCCCTCTGCGGTGCTGCGCTACACCACTAAAAACTTCTGGATGCTGCTTATCCCTGCTCTCCGAGCGCTTATAACATACAGCTTTGACCTTGGCGCATGGGTCAAGGGTATGTATCTGGACATAATCGTAATAGTGCTGATGTTCGGTCAGGCGTGGCTCCACTGGTACCTTACGGTATACGAGCTGAAAGAAAGCTCACTGATATACCACAGCGGCTTCATAACAAGAATGACCTCGGAGATACCGTACCGAAGCATATCCGCCGTCACCAGCGAAAAGCACATCTGGCAGCAGCCATTCCGCTGCGCATACACGCTTATCGACACCGACTCACAGTCCGTAGAATTTTCACGGAAAGACCCCGACTTAAAGCTGATAATGCGTGACAGCGACATCTCGCTGCTTTTTTCACATCTTGAAAGCGCCGACTGCGGCAAAAGCACATATCATGCGGAAATATCGAAAGGCTCACTGATAGCCTTTTCGTTATTGTTTTCCTCTGCGCTGTCGGGTGTTGCGATCATTGCAGCGCTGATGATAAACGCCGGAAACATCGTAGGCGACACACTGGAGCAGCAATTTTTCACAGCGGTGAACACTGCCGCCGAAACAGTGAACGACACAATAAACAAACAGCGTTTTCTGATACAGAACATTCCCGTTGCGACCATTGCCCTTGCGATAATATTATGTCTTGGCTGGATAGTATCATTTACAAGAAATCTCCTGCGCCACATGAACTTCCGATTCAGCAAGCAGGGCGGCACGATCAAGATAAGCGACGGTGCCTTTACCCAGCGAAAATACTGCATAAACAGCCAACACATCAACTGTGCGGATCTGCGGCAGAATTTACTGATGAAGCTATTCCGTGTAATGTCGGTTAACGTCAGCTGTGCAGGCTACGGCAAAGCGAAGAACGAGATCCCCGTATTCATTCCGATATCATCTAAAAAGCGAGTCCACGGGATAATACGTCGGATAATGCCCGACATTGAGTGGAACGAGGACGTTATCCACATCAGCTACCGTTATGTTTTCAGATACTTAGGCATACCGATATTTTTACTTGCGCTGACAATATTCGGTGCGGGAGCGGCGATAATAATATTCCCCGAATGGTACGATGTAATATTTTTCACGATGATAATGCTGCTGATCCCCGTCATATGGCTATTAATTGTAAAAGCGGCAGCATTTGTATCCAGCGGAATATCATACAGCGGCGGGATATTATGTGTAAAATACTGTGCCTTTTACGGATTCCACACGCTTTTAGTCCCCGAAAGCAGAATAGCGAAGCTTGAAGTAAGCCGCAACATTTTCCAGCAATTCAACGGTTCATGCGACATGATAATCTACACCAACGCCGAATACATTCGTTCCCACCGAATAAGAGGTCTGCGCTACAAAGACGCCTGCGAGTTACTTGACGAATACCGTCACAGGATTCCCGCCCACGACCTCCCCTGAAATTTTTTAGCAGCTTATTTTTCTTTTACAATAGTTGTTACTCTCTGCCTTCAGTTTGTTTTAGTTACTGTAAAGCTTACTTTTCTTTGATTTGATAGTTGTTTTTTCTACCTTCAAAGCTTTGATGTTATTGAAAAGCTTACTTTTATTATTTTGACATGTGAATCATATCACCTTCAAGATTTGCAAAGGGAACACCAAAGGGCGAAGGAGAGGGGGGCTGAATAAAATCCTGCACAAAAATCGAGGCGCCCCCCTCTCC
>CAKSKG010000019.1 GCA_934464775.1 uncultured Oscillospiraceae bacterium | reverse complement strand
TTTCCGATGATGATTTACAGCATATTGTTGATCTTATCAACAATCGTCCTCGTAAACGCCTTGGCTTTCGTACTCCCCTCGAAGTGCTTTATAAATTTTTTCGTTGATTTTGTTGCACTTGACTTGACAATCTATCAATATTAAAGCAAAATAAAAAACTGCGCCTAGAAAAACAGCCCTTTACAATATCGGTAAAGGGCTTCAAGCGGCGCAAAAGCGCATGGTGCGGATAATGTGACTTGAACACACACGGTATTGCTACCACTAGAACCTGAATCTAGCGCGTCTGCCGATTCCGCCATATCCGCACATATTTAATTTTTATTGAACATTTGATTCAATATTGACTGTCTCAGTCAACTATTACATTATATACCGTCCGATCAGATTTGTCAAGCTTTTTTTCAAAAAAATCTATTTTTAACATTTTATTCAAATTTAAAAACTGCGGCGATATTTGTTGTACCGCCGCAGCTTCGCAGTCATGCGTCCGTTACGGCAGCTGCCGCTTCGGTGCCTTTCCCTGCTCCCCTTATCAGAAAATATGTCAGGCACGCCGCCGCTGCCTTTGCCGTCAGCGACAATATCGGATAGTTTCCGTGAAGAACCACCCCCACCGCCGCTGCCGCCAGACAGCACAGCCCGCTTTTCAGTCCCGGCAGCAGTATATATTCCGTCACGGAAAATCCCGCTTCGGCAGTTCTGCATACTGTAATGAGCCTTGCAATATTGCTGACGCAGTTGCTGGCATAATATGATATGATAACACCGTAAAATCCCACTTTTGGCACAAATATCAGTACACAGCCTATCCTTATGATGTATTCCGCCAGAGAATTTACCGTACAGAAATTCTGCCGCCCCATTCCTTTCAGCATACCCTCAAGGATAATTTCAAGGTATATGAACGGTATAACGGGCGCAAGTATCACCAGCGATCTTCCCACAAGTCCGTCCGAGGGGCATATCACCGCTCCCAGTTCTTTTCCGAAGCAGAGAAAAAATCCCGCAATAAATATCGAAAAGGAAAAAGCCTTTAAAAAACTGTCATGAACAAGTGCCGCAGGTCTGCCGCCTCCCGCTTTCATTGCCGCTGCGGACTCGGGTATCATGATATTTGACATACTTCCCATTGCCACCGCAGGAAAAAACACCGCTGGGATTATCATAGCCTCAAACATTCCGTACTGGCTAAGTGCCGCATCGGCGGACGAGCTGTACCGCAGAAGTGCGGCAGGAACTATCGCTTCGTTTGCGGCAGACATTATCATCTGAACATAGCCGCTTACAACGATAGGGATATTCATTTTCATATATATTTTCCCGTTTGGTATCACCGAGCTTTCCGACGCCGAAAGCTTGTCATTTCTTATACTTGATACAAATTTTGCAAGATAATACACACAGCTGAATATCTCTCCCGCACAGATAGATATAGCCGTTATCACATAAAAATCAATATTATACGGTGCGATAAGCAGCATTCCCATGCAGAGCCACTTGAATATAAATTCGGCAGTGTCCCCTCTCATTGGCACTTTTATTCTGCGCAGACCGTGGAAATATCCCTTTATGCATGAGCCTGCCGCCGCAGGAGTAAGTGAGAACGCAAGTATCTTCACAGCAAGTCCCAGCTGCGCCGACTTAAAAAATCTGTTCGCAAGAATATCCGCCGAAAAAAACGATACCGCCCCGAAGCCTCCCGAAAGCAGCACCGAAAAGGTCAGACTCCATTTCATTATCCTAAGAATATTTCCGCCGCCCTCATTTTCTTCCGACACAAAACGGCTTGTACTTACAAAAATATTTCCGTTTGCCAGCACCATGATGCAGCCGAAAAACGAAAATATCAGCGACATTATTCCAACTGCGGCAGTGCCAGCGCTTTCCGACAGCTTCACATTGAATGCCAGTCCCATTGCCTGAAGTATCAGCGACAGCACCGTAAGCCGACAGGTATCCCTTGTAACGGCGTCGCACATCAGTCCTCTTTTCTTCATATTATTATCGGTCCTTTCGGTCAGCAAAATCTTACTTAATATTTACACATTTGGGTTGCTATTTTCTGTTTAATGGTATATAATAGTATATGTATGGCAAAAATATATAATTACTATTCGGAGGCGCCGCAATGACTAAGGCTGAACAATTCTTCAAAAATATTTCCGACAAAAAAATAGCGTTTATCGGAACAGGCGTAAGCCACAATTATCTTATTAAAATGTTTATACGCAAGGGACTTGATGTTACCGTATGCGATAAAAAAACTTCCGACCAAATGAGAGATATCTATAACGAGCTTTCCGCAATGGGCTGCAAGTTCTCTCTGGGCGAAAATTATCTTGATGCGATATATTCATCGGATATCGTTTTCCGCACACCCGGAATGTATTATCTCAACCCCGCTCTCACAAAGGCTCGTGAGGCAGGCATTGCAGTTACATCGGAAATGGAGGTTTTCTTTGATCTCTGCCCCTGCAAAATAATTGGCATTACGGGTACGGACGGCAAGACCACCACCACCACTATCATTTCCGAAATGCTTGAACGCAGCGGAAAGACCGTTCACAAGGGCGGAAATATCGGACGTGCGCTTCTCCCCATAATCGAGGAGATAAAGCCCGATGATATCGCAGTTGTGGAGCTTTCCAGCTTCCAGCTCATCAGCATGAGACGCTCTCCCGACACTGCCGTTATCACAAACATCTACCCCGATCACCTCAATGTTCACAGCGGCATGGAGGAATACATCGGTGCAAAGAAAAATCTTATCCTGCACCAGAATGCATTTTCCCGCACTGTCCTCAACATGGACAATGCCGACACAAATGCTCTTTCATCGGAAGTCAGAGGCGATCTTTATAAATTCAGCCGCACTTCCGTCCCCGAAAGAGGAACATATCTTGACAGCGACGGCTATCTCTGCTTCACTGACAAGGGAAAGACCGAGCGCCTTTTCCATAAGGACGAAATACGCATTCCGGGAATGCACAACGTTGAAAATTATCTTACCGCTATCGCCGCTCTTCACGGAGAAGTATCTGCGGAGGTGATGCTTGAAACCGCACGCAGCTTCGGCGGCGTTGAGCACAGAATAGAATTTGTCCGCGAGCTTGACGGCGTAAAGTATTACAATGACAGCATCGCAACAAGTCCTGTTGCGGTAAATGCGGGACTTAATGCTTTCAGCCAGAAGCTCATCGTTATTGCAGGCGGCTCCGACAAAAAGCTGGACTACAACCTGCTTGCACAGCCTATCAACGAGCACGTAAAGACACTTATCCTGCTGGGAGCAACCGCCGACAAGATCGAAGCTGCCGTAAAGGGCTACAAGGATCACTCCGAAGAAAACTGCCGCATTATCCGTGTAAATTCCATGGAAGAAGCCGTTGAAACGGCAAGAAAATGCGCAGTCAGCGGCGATATCGTAACTCTCTCCCCCGCAAGCGCAAGCTTTGACAGCTACAAGAACTTCGAGGAAAGAGGCAGACACTACAAGTCGATAGTAAATTCTCTGAAATAAGAAAGGAATACAGGAACAGCCGATCGGCGCTTCCTATACTATTATAAAATGAATACAGCTGAAATTATTATGAAGCTTGCGGACTGCGGCGGTGTTTCGGGCCGTGAGGACGAAATATCCTCTGCCGCAGCGGAGCTTCTGAAAAAATACACATCGGACGTTGCCGTTAAAAACGGCAGCGTTATCGCACACATCGGAAATGACGCTTCCAAACCCCATATTCTCCTTGACGCTCATACAGACCGTGTGGGATTTGTTGTAACATCAATACTTGACGGCGGTTTCCTTAAAGTTGCAAACGTCGGCGGGATCGACATGAGAATACTTTCCACACAGCAGGTTATCATCAGCGGCAGGGAAAACATCAGGGGCGTTATCTGCTCCGTTCCCCCTCACCTTTCCCACGGAAGCAAGTCCGTTCCCGATATATCGTCGGTGTTCATCGACACGGGACTTACCAAGGAAAAGGCAGAGGAGCTTATATCTCTCGGTGACACGGTACGCTTTGCCCCCACCGCAAAAAAGCTTATCGGAACAAAGCTGACAGGCGGCGCACTTGATGACCGCTGCGGTATCGCCGCAATTTTATACGCTCTTGAAAACACGGATATTTCCGCTCTGAAATGCCGCCTGACGATAGTTTTCTCCGCACAGGAGGAGGTCGGCGAAAGAGGAGCTGCGGTATGCGCTTACGAGGCTGATGCGGACATTGCAATAGCCGTTGATGTAAGCTTTGCGTATGCGGAGGGTGAAAAGCGTGAAAAGTGCGGTCTGCTGTCAAAGGGCTGCATGATCGGCTATGCCCCAAGCCTTGACAGACAGCTTTCGGACGAAATGAAGGCTGCCGCAATATCCGAAAATATCCCGTACCAGATCGAAGTAATGGACGGCTCCACAGGCACAAATGCCGACAGGTATTCAATAACAAGAGGCGGCGCACGGACCGTTACATTATCAATACCTCTGCGGTATATGCACACGCCCTCGGAGATAATAGACGTATGCGACGTTGAAAGCACAGGAAAGCTTATCGCCGCATATCTGAAAGGAGCGTGCTGAAAATGGAGCTTCGTGAGATCCTTAAAGAGCTTTGCATCATAAACGGTGCAAGCGGCGACGAAAAGGCTGTCCGCAGCTATATCATCGAAAAAATAAAGGATCACTGCACATACACGGTGAATCCTCTGGGCTGCATCATCGCCGAAAAGAAAGGCAGAAAGCCTGCCGCAAAAAAGGTCATGATATCCGCTCACATGGACGAGGTCGGAATGATCGTCACCTATATCCGTGAGGACGGCACACTCTGCTTTTCATCGGTAGGCGGCGTTGATCCCGACGTCACCGCAGGCAGACAGGTCACAATAAATGGCATGACAGGCGTTATAGGCACTGCCGCCGTACACAATCTTACCGCCGAGGAGCGCAAAAAGCCTGTTTCCTTTGATAGTCTGTTCATCGACATCGGCGCTTCGGACAGGGCGGAAGCCGAAAAATATGTGTCCCTCGGGGACTATGCATATTTTGCTCCCGACTGCACAGAGAGCCTTTGCGGCCGGCTCACCGCAAAGGCGATAGACGACCGTGCAGGCTGCGCCATGATGATAAAAATGATATGCGAAGATGCCCTTGAATATGACTGCACCTTCACCTTTGTCACTCAGGAGGAGATCGGGCTTCGGGGCGCACGCACAGCCGCATATACCGTCGATCCCGACTATGCGATAGTTCTTGAAGCAACAACTGCGGCGGACATTCCCCTTGCTTCGGGCGACAAAAAATGCTGCATCTGCGGAAACGGCGCAGTTATCTCATTCATGGACAGATCAACTATCTATGACCGTGAAATGTACAGCACCGCCATGGAGATATGCGAAGCCGAAAATATCCCCTGCCAGACAAAAACTATGGTGGCAGGCGGAAATGACAGCGGAGCTATCCACATCACAAGAGGCGGCATACGCACAGCGGCAATATCCGTTCCGTGCAGATATCTGCACTCGCCCTCCGACACCGCAAAGCTGTCCGACGTTGATGCCTGCTATGCAATTGCCGTGAAGCTTGCGGACAGATGCGCCGCAGACAATATTTCCCGAAAAGTATGATAAAACAGATAACGGACAGCTCTGCGCTGCGGCTGTCTGACAGCTACTACGGCGGAAAGATCGCCGCCTATGCCGAGGCATACGGACTGAATTATGACTTCTGCCGCTTTTACCGCCTGAAAAACGGAACGCTTATGATAAACAATTCAAACTGCGTTATCGACGGCAGACCGCCCGTAAACGAGGAACTGCGATTTTTCATAAAAATGAACGGCATATCCGCCGTGGAATCGCCGCTGGATATACGCATCGGCGGTTATACGCGGCATATGCGCACCGTATTTGAAATAAAGCCCTGCGGCGGAAATATCAATGAAAATGATATCCACCGAAACAGCGGCTTTGAGGAGATATATTCCGTGCTGAACGGCTCATTCGGGGATATCCCCCATGACCTTTGGTATTCGGATATATCCCACCGTGTACGCCACGGCGTCAGCGAAACTTTTCTTTACCGAAAGACCGCCGCTGTGCTGGATTTTGTTCACTGCGGCTATGGCTGGCTCTCAAATATAGCGACCCTGCCCGAATACAGAAACTGCGGCAGCTGCCGTGAGCTTCTGACATATATCGCCGAAAATTTATCCGAAAGAAACATTATCGGCAGACTTATGGCATACGATGATAAGGTGCCTTTTTACAGCCGACTGGGTTTTGAACCTGTCGGAAAGGATATATACATAACACTTAATGAAATGGAGAATAATAATGGCTGAAATTTTTGATCCCAAGCCTGTTGAAAAACCCGGCTTTGCAATTGAAGAAAGAATACTCAAGCTTGCCTCAAAGGCAGAAGCAAACTGCGAATCCAAGTTCACGGAAATAGACCGTGTTGCACGCTATAACGGCGAAAAGGTCCTGAAAGCATTCATCGACAACCGTGTAAGCGAAGCCTGCATGAACGGTTCATCCGGCTACGGCTACGGCGATCAGGGAAGAGATACCCTCGACGCTGTTTTTGCACAGGCATTCGGTGCGGAGGACGCTCTTGTCCGCCATACCTTTGTTTCGGGAACACACGCTCTCACCTGCGCTCTCTTCGGAATACTCCGTTCGGGAGACACAGTTGTTTCACTTACGGGCAGACCCTATGACACTCTTGAAGAGGTCATCGGTCTCAGAGGAAGCGGAAACGGCTCTCTGGCAGATTACGGCGTAAAGTACGATCAGGTGGATCTTCTTCCCGACGGAAAGCCCGACGTTGCGGAGATCTTCAAAAAGGTAAAGGGCGCAAAGGCTGCATATATACAGCGTTCAAGAGGCTATTCTCTCCGCCCCACTCTCACAGTTGAGGGCATTGCCGAGATAATCAAGGCAGCAAAGGGCGCAAATCCCGATATAATCGTTATCGTTGACAACTGCTACGGCGAATTCACAGAAAAGACCGAGCCTGTTTCCGTCGGTGCGGATCTTATCGTCGGCTCGCTCATCAAGAATCCCGGCGGCGGAATCGCTCACACAGGCGGATATATCGCAGGCGGAAAGAAATACGTTGAGCAGTGCGCATACCGTCTTACCTGCGTAGGAATGGGAAAGGAGGTCGGCTGCTCCCTCAATGAGAACAAGGCTATGTATCAGGGCTTCTTCTTTGCACCAGATGTTGTTGCAAATGCGCTGAAAACAGCTGTTTTCACCACCGAGATAATGAATCTGCTGGGCTTCGAGACTTATCCAAAGAGCACAGACCCCAGAGGAGATATAATCACAGCAGTGCTTATGAAGAATGCCGACAATCTCACCGCATTCATTCAGGGCGTTCAGAAAGGCTCGCCTATCGACAGCTTTGTTGCGCCCGAAGCATGGGATATGCCCGGATATGACAGCCGGGTAATCATGGCGGCAGGTGCATTCAACAACGGTGCTTCCATTGAGCTTTCCGCAGACGCTCCTTTAAGAGAACCCTTTGCCGCATATGTACAGGGCGGACTTACCTATACATCGGGCAGAATGGGCATTCTCGTTGCGCTTCAGGAAATGTTCGAGAGAAAATGTCTGAAATTATTTGACGTATAATATAAAGGACAAATGCGGAAAGCTGTCAAAACAGTCTTTCCGCATTTGTGATATTGCCGACTATCTCCTAAGACTTAGACTTGCTTTTTATATCGGAGATAAGACGGTAAAGCAGACGGTTCACCGATGCAAAATCCGCCGATTCGATATAAAAATGCTCCAGCTTATCATGATAAGCCTTTGCGCACACCAGCGAATAAACCGCTTCGTCCAGAAGATCTTCGCAGGCATTCTTATTGAATTTCATTCTCACCTTTTTATCGGCAAGGATATTTTTATCATAGAAACGCCTGAAATTAACGGGACGGCAGCCCTCGGCTTCGGGACGGCACAGCGGACCCGAGGTCACAAGCGCCGTGTTTATCTCGGGGATAAGGATATGCTCGTAATGCTCGCAGGTGTGGAGCGTAGATTTGCTGACCACAACATCATAGCCCCGCTTTGAAGCATTATCCGCAAAAGCATGGAGAAATTCATCAGAGCCTGCAAAATGATCGTCATTCAGCAGATAGACCGTCCAGTCCTTGGGGATCTTTGTGATATATCCCAGAGGGGTCACTGCCGAGATCGGCTTGAAGCTTATCTTTCCGCAGGAAGCATGAGACTTCTTCGGGAGCAGCTTGCGGCACATTCTGTCGGTAAAGCCCGAAAGCTTTTCGGTATTCAGCGCAGTCTGACCGATATTTTTCATGTCGGCGATTATCGCCGCAAGAGCGGTAAGATAGCGCCTGCACCGAACATGACACTGGCTGTAATCATCGGTTACGGAAACTATATCCTCACGCTTTTCGTAAAGGCTGTTCTGAGCAAGATACAGTCCCATATCCACCAGCATCTGGCGTGCAAAGGGGTATTTCGGCTCGAAAACATGAGGCGCAGTTCCGTCAACAATGATGATATTGCGGTCGGTGAAATACACTGCATCGAGAGAATCGGGGTCTGCCGAGCAGCTGTATATCTCCTTGCTGTCCTCGGGAAAAGCCGCCGCAAGCTTTTTCATAAGGGTGGATTTGCCGCTTCCCGCAGTACCCTTGATGATGTACGTGAAGTTCTTTCCGTCATAAATCAGCCTGCCGAAGTCGGTTCGGAAGCCGTCGGGCGAAGCTCCGCCAAGAAAAAATTCTGTATTTTTCACATAAATTCATCTCCGTTTCACTGAATTTGAAAAATGTTTTTCGTATTTCATATTATGCAAAAAATAAACCGTTGTTACAGAAAGGAATTTTCATATGACCGATATTTCATTGCTCATCACAAAGGCCTGCGAATACGACTGCCCCGACTCCCGCAGGATCGCCCATTTCATGAAGGTATATGCCTTTGCAAAAACAATTGCCGAAGCCGAAAAGCTCCCTGCCGAGGATATAAATATCATCGAAGCGGCGGCTGTTCTCCATGATATCGGGATACATAATGCCGAGAAGAAATACAACTCATCGGCAGGAAAATATCAGGAGCTGGAGGGTCCTGCCATTGCTTCGGAGATACTTTCATCGTTGGGTGCGGAGCAGGGATTCATCGACGATGTGAATTATCTTATCGCACATCATCACACCTACACCGATCTTTCTTCGATAAGACTTCAGATACTTGTTGAAGCGGATTTCCTTGTCAACGCCTACGAGGACGAGATGAAAAAAGAGCAGATAATTTCAGTGAAAAATAAAATTTTTAAGACTAAATCAGGCATTGAATTGTTAAAATACAACTATGGCATTTGAACATTTTTGTTCAATCAGCCAAAAATCGACAAAAATAGTATCTTTTTTATTGTTTATATGTTATAATTGTAATTATAAAGTTAATAAAAAGGAGTAATGCAGTCATGTGTGATGAAAACTTAATGTCAGTTATCGAAAAGCGTGCTGTCAAGACAAGTGAAAATCTCAAACGAAACAATATGGATTGCTATATTGCCGAAAATGCAGCCGAAGCCAAGAAGATCGTGGAATCATTCCTTGAACCCGGAATGACTGTAGGCGTTGGCGGCTCCGCAACTCTTAACGAATGCGGCATTATTGACACTCTCCGCAGCGGAAATTATAAGTTCCTCGACCGTTCGGGACTTACGGGCGATGCTATCAAAAAGTGCTACCGTGACAGCCTTTCGGCGGACGTATTCATTTGCAGCTCCAACGCAATAACCGAAAACGGCGAGCTTTACAATGTTGACGGCAACGGAAACCGTGTGGCTGCACTTTGCTACGGTCCCGACACAGTAATCGTCGTTGCAGGCTGCAACAAGATTGTTTCCGATATAAACGAGGCTGTAAAGCGTGTAAAAACGATTGCTGCCCCCGCAAATACCCACAGGCTCAACTGCGCAACATACTGCCGTGAAAAGGGTGAATGTATGGCTTATGCATCGGGAAATACAACTATGACAGGCGGCTGCCGCAGCGAAAATCGCATTTGCTGCAGCTATGTCGTTACAGGCTATCAGCGCTTCAAGGGCAGGATAAAGGTCGTGCTCGTAAACGAACCTCTCGGCTATTAATTTGTATATTTTTGACAAATTTCATCATATTATTTTATACACGCTCAAACACATTGTATAATTATTGCATAAAAATCTGACTAATTTAATCATTGAATATTCGCTGAAAATGAGATATAATATATTTATTGAATAACAAATACCACTCTGTTCTCTATATATCTTTCCAAAAGAAAAGCACATCGTTTGCCGATGTGCTTTTTCTTTTTATTTGATTTGTGATATCATTCACCTGTCAGTGTTACGGTGCAGTAGCTGTGATGCATTGCCTTTATCAGCTTATCAAAAACGTCAGATGTTTTTATTTTAAGGCTCGATGTATTGATGCATGGGTGACAGCCGAAATATTCCTCATCGAGAAGCTCCGAATCCACCACCAGCTGTACCCTGTTTTCGGTGTCATTCATAAGACCCATAATCGACGCCGATCCCGGAGTGAGATCCAGCATTTCAAGCAGGCTCTCTTCACTTGCAAAGGAAAGCCTTGCACAGCCGAGCTGCCCCGTTATTTCCTTTGTCTTGAAAGGCTTATCCTCGGGCATCACAAGGAGATAGAATTCCGTTTTCTGCCTGTTGCAGAGAAACAGATTCTTGCATATCCTTATGCCCAGTGCGGAAGAAACAGCGTCGCAGTCGCCCATTGTAAATGCCGCCTCGTGATCGGCTCTTTCATATTCGATACCCAGCGAATCCAGAAGATCGTATGATCTTATTTCCTTTTCAAGCCTGCCTGTCACATCGGCAGGTCTGCCCTTTTCAACGGTCATATGATCGTACCCCCTTCACTCATACACCGAGAAGCTCGATCACAAATGAGAAATCATACTTGTCTCCTGCCTTGATCTTCAATGCATGGGGCATTTCCGTAAGCTCCTCTGTTTTGTCGCAGTAAACGGGAACGGAAGTCCAAGGCTCAAGGCACACAAACGCTGCATTATCCGCCGCAGGTGACCATACAGCAATGCAGCCGCTGTTATCATAAGAAACCTTTACGCCCTTGCCGCTCTTTCTGCCGATAAGGGAAACCTCGGAAGATGCAGGCTTTTCCTTCATGAAAACATCATTTGCAAAAAGCTCTCTTGTAATATTTACAGTGTCGGTGTTATCGGCAACTGTGATCTTTCTGCCGTCGGGAAGCTCCTGAATGATAGTTTCGGGCTTCTCATACTTCACATAGTAATCGTCAAACTTCTCATCGTCGGACATGGGGCAGCTGAAGCCGGGGTGACCGCCGATAAAGCAGTACATATCCTCGCTGCCCGTATTTTTTGCGGAAAATACAGCTGTGATCTTATTGTTTTCAAGAGTATATGTAACAGTGAATTCAAAATCATATGGATAAAGCGCCTTTGTAGCATTGCTTGATCTAAGCACAAATGAAACACTGTTCTCCGATGAAGCTGCCTTTTCAAACTGACTGTCACGGGCAAAGCCATGGTTTGACATCTTGAATTCCCTGCCGTTTACAGTGAATTTCTTGCTGTCCGTGCTGCACACAAAGGGAAAAAGCACAGGTGCGTGTCTCTTCCATATTTCAGGATCTGCCTGCCACATATATTCTCTCCCGCTTCCGTCCTTGAATGAAACAAGCTCTGCTCCAAGCGAATCAACGGCAGCCGTAAAATTTCCCGATCTGATAATTTCCTGCATAATAATGTTCCTTTCGTTTGAAATGTGTTATATATTCGTCTTATCCTTGATTATACCGATAAGTCTTTCCAGTGCCCGTTCGGGCGAATCCGAAGAAGTATCAAGCAGAACAGCATCATCTGCCTGTTTCAGCGGAGCGATATCACGGTGCATATCATTGTAATCACGCTGCTTTATGTCCTCCAGAACCTCATCATAAACAGGTGACATTCCCTTTTCGGCAAGCTCCTTATAGCGTCTGTCGGCACGGACCTCCGCAGAAGCTGTGAGGTATATTTTCACGTCCGCATTAGGAAGCACAACTGTTCCGATGTCACGTCCGTCCATGATTATATTATTCTCAGCTGCGATATTTTTCTGGAGATCAAAAAGAAATTCTCTCACCGCAGGAATTGCCGACACTGCTGAAGCTCCCATGGAAACCTCGGGTGTGCGGATAAATCCAGAAACGTCTTCACCGTTAAGAAAAACGTGCTGCTCTCCGCCTATGTATTTCAGTTCGGGTCTGATATTTTTCAGAAGCGGCACAACATTTTCACTGTCATGCGGATCGGTATTGTTTTTTATCGCATAATACGCCACCGAGCGGTAAAGTGCGCCCGTATCAACATAAATAAATCCAAGCTCCTTTGCCGCAGCACGTGCAAGCGTGGATTTTCCCGCACCTGCGGGGCCGTCAATTGCAACATTTATAGACATCGTATCATCTCCCTATTGAAATCAGTCCCATGCGCCAAGGCTCATTCCCGCCGCATAGCCTGTTGAAAATGCGATCTGCAAGTTAAATCCGCCCGTGTAAGCGTCAACGTCCATTACCTCGCCTGCGAAGTACAGTCCCTTTACAAGCTTCGATTCCATTGTTTTCGGACTTATTTCCGATACGTCAACTCCGCCGCCCGTTACTATCGCTTCCGCAACGGGGCGGAAATCCTTGACCGTGATCGGAAAATTCTTTATCAGGCGCATAAGCTCATAACGCTCCGTTCGGCTTATCTGATTCACCTTTTTATCCGGGGCGATACCCGTAAGCGACACCATAACAGGTATCATTTTCGCAGGAAGAAGCTTTCCAAGCGAATTGATAAAATCACGGTTTGAGCCTTCGGAAAAATCACGCTGTATTCTTGCGTCCAGCTTTTTTTCGTCCAATGCAGGCTTTAAGTCGATAACTATGCGGTATCTCCCACGCTCCATTTTTCGGATATGGCTCGATGCACTCAGCACCAGCGGTCCCGAAACTCCGAAATGGGTAAACAGCATTTCACCAAGCTCGGAAAATATTACCTTGCCGATTTTATCGTCATGAAGAGTAAGCGTCACATTTTTAAGCGACAGCCCCATCATATCCGCGCAGTATTTTTCCTCGGAAATAAGCGGAACAAGCGACGGCTTTATCGGCACGATATGATGTCCCAGCTCCTTTGCAAAGCGGTAGCCGTCACCGTCAGAGCCTGTTTTCGGATAGGAGCAGCCTCCCGTTGCGATAAGCACTTTTTCGGCAGGGATAAAATTTCCGCCCATTTTTATTCCCGTGATATGTCCGTCCTCGGCACATACGGAAGTGACCTTTCCCTTTTTCACGGTAATTGTTCTCTCGGAAACCGCACGCTCAAGGGCGGAAACAATGTCCTCCGCCTTGTCGCTGACGGGAAAGACCCTGTTTCCCCTTTCGGTTTTAAGCGGCACGCCCAGTCCCTCGAAAAAATCCATGCAGTCATAGCTTGAAAACTGGGAATAGGCGGAATAAAGAAACCGCGAATTTTCGGGGATATTATCCATGAATTCGTCCCTGTCACAATTGTTTGTGACGTTGCATCTGCCCTTGCCCGTTATCATGAGCTTTCTGCCCACACGGTCGTTTTTATCGGCAACAAGCACGTTTTTGCCGCAGTCGGCAGCGGTTATTGCAGCCATAAGTCCCGCTGCGCCGCCGCCGATAATTATACAATCATACATTCGGTTTTCCTCATTTATTATCTTCGGGGGAAGCATAGTCCTGATCGTCGGACTTTTCGTATACCTCATATTCTTCCCAGATGCGTTCCAGACGGTTGTAGTTATTGGAAACATATTCCCTCTTGCGCATACTGATAGCTGTCAGCAGAGCATTTATCAGGCTCATAGGCGCAACCAGCGAATCGGCAAAAGAAGCCATGTCGCTGCGTGCCAGCAGAAGATGATCCGCATTTTCCGCAATGGGAGATGTGCGGCTGTCGGTTATTGCAATGACCTTAGCGCCGTTTTCCTTTGCATATTTGAACGCCTTTACCGTATGCTTTGAATATCTGGGGAAGCTTATTCCTATCATGATATCATTTTCATGGATATTGATGATCTGCTCAAACATTTCACTTGTACTTGTTGTATGGATTATCTTAACACTGTCGAACATGACATTGAAATAGAAAACTATAAATCTTGCCAAAACCGAAGCCGAACGTGCGCCGATAACATAAATGGTTTTGGCTTCGCAGAGAGCATCGACCGTGCGGTAGAAATCCTCCTTGTCGGTAGCTTCAAGTGTGCGCTTGATCTGATCGATATCAAAATTCATGACCTTTGTAAGCACGTCCTCGCCTGCAAACTGATCGGACATAACGTCCATTCGCTGAACGGTCGTAAGCTTGTTGCTTGTAAATTCCTTCAGCGCTTTCTGAAGCTCGGGATAGCCGTCATAGCCAAGCTCCGTGGCAAAACGCACCACCGTTGATTCGCTTACTCCCACGATAGAGCCAAGCTTTGAAGCTGTCATAAAAGCCGCCTTGTCATAATGGCTGCTGATATATTCGGCGATCTTTTTATGCCCCTTTGAAAGATTTCCGATGTTATCATTCAGTCTTGCCAGCAGTTCATTCTGCATAATAATTACCCTCTTTCAGATATTAAAAGAACCGTATTCCGAGATCACTCCCAGAGCTGATCCTGCTTTGCTTTGATCTTGCGCCGTCTTTCCTCTGCGGCGGCACGGTCTATAAGATATTTTCCGTCGGAATACACCAGCACATCACCCTCTCGGGGACTGCCGACTATCATACTCAGCGGTATATCCGTTTTTGCACCGCCGCTGTCATAGGCTGCGGCAATGCCGTTTTCTATCCTGTCAATGCTTATCATATTCAGTTCCTCTGTTTTTCTGTTTTGATATAAAGCTGATCCCCGTCGGAATATATGACCACCGTTCCGTCAAGATCGGTGCGGTATATCTTATCGGTAAAAGCATTTAATCTGTTCATGGCTTCTTCATTTGGGTGACCGTAGGAATTGCCTGTTCCGCAGCTTATAACGCAGACCGCAGGCTGAACGGCTTCAAGAAAATTCTTTTCCGATGATGTGCTGCTGCCGTGATGTCCGACCTTCAGCACATCTGCGGAAATATCCTCACCGCTGTCGAGAATATCATTTTCGGCAGGCTTTGATGCATCGCCCGTAAACAGAAAGCTGTTGTTCCCGTCAGTGATGCGGCACACCACCGAAAAATCATTCAGATCGGAATAATCGTCCGAAACGGGAGCAAGTATTTCAAGCTCGCTGCCGTCCAGCTGATAGACCGTACCCTGCTTTGCGGGAGTAAGCTTCATGCTTTTCTCACGCACTGCGTCAAGAAAATTCTCATAAACGGTGCTTGTGGGGATAAGCTCATCGGAAACCCTCGGAACGATTATCCTGCCGATCTCAAATTCCTTTATGACCTCCGCCATGCCGCCGATATGGTCGGCATGAGGGTGAGACGCAATGACATAATCCAGCTTTTCTATGCCCAGAGATTTGATAAAGCTGCAAACGGTCTTTCCGTATTCCTTTTCGCCTGCGTCGATAAGCACTGTTGTGCTTCCCGAACGGATAAGCTCGCTGTCGCCCTGTCCCACGTCGATATAATAAACTCCGAAGTCAAAATCCGTATCATCGGTGAAATTCACCTTTCCCGAACCGTCTGTAAGCTCGGAAAATGCGGGAATATTATCCTCGCTGAAAAATCCCTTTTCAATAAGTATGCCCGCAATGCACACCGCACATACCGCAATAACGATAAGCACGGTGCCGAAGCCCTCGGCTATCCTTTTCGCCGCTGACTGTGATTTCTTTGATGATCTGCCCTTGCTCCGCTTATATGTTGATTTGGACGATTTGGCTGACGGTCTGTTCTGCCCTGAGCCTGTCCTCTTTGCTGTTTTTGACTGTGATTTCTTCCCTGATCCCGACGGTCTGCTGCCTGTGCTTTTCCGTTTTTCTGCCATTTTCTATCACTACCTCCGTGATCCTTTCCGACCTTTTTATCCTTTGCCGCGGACCTGCGCTTCTGATATTCAAGATATTCGGCATCGGGCTTCACAAGACATTCGGGGGAATTTCCGATAAGATCGGTCCTGTGGGCGGCAATAAGCGCTTCAATGACCCTGCGCTGGTTCTGCGGACGGAAATATTGCAGCAGCGCACGCTGCATAGCTTTTTCCTCGGGCTTTTTGGGAACATAGACCTTTTCCATTGTGTATGGGTCAAGCTCCGTATAGAACATACAGGTGGAAATAGTTCCCGGTGTGGGATAGAAGTCCTGCACCTGTTCGGGACGCATTTTAAGACTTTTCAGGAACAATGCCAGCTCCACAGCCTCATTTATTGTGCTTCCGGGGTGAGATGACATAAGATAAGGCACAAGATACTGCTCCTTGCCTATCTGTCCCGTCATTTTATAAAACTTTTCCTGGAATCTCTTATATGCTTCAATATGAGGCTTGCCCATTTTATCCAGCACCACTGCCGAACAATGCTCGGGAGCAACTTTAAGCTGACCGCTTACATGATATTCTATAAGCTCACGCATGAACTCGTCATTTTTATCCTCAATGAGATAATCATAACGGATACCGCTTCGGATAAATACCTTTTTCACGCCCTTTAAGGCTCTCACCTTTCGGAGCAGATCAAGATATTCCGTATGGTCAACATCAAGATTCGGACACGGCGTAGGTGCAAGACATTTCTTGCCCTTGCAAAGTCCCATGGTCAGCTGCTTCTGACATGAGGGGTGACGGAAGTTTGCGGTAGGTCCGCCCACATCATGGATATATCCCTTGAAGTTCGGCAGAGTTGTCAGCAGCTTTGCCTCTTTAAGAACGCTCTCCTCGCTTCTTACGGCAATTCGTCTGCCCTGATGAAGTGCGATAGAGCAGAAGTTGCAGTTGCCGAAGCAGCCTCTGTTGTGAGTTATTGAGAACTCCACCTCTTCGATCCCGGGAACACCGCCGTCCTTGTCATACATCGGGTGCCATGTGCGCATATAAGGCAGCTCATACACCGCATCAAGCTCGGGAGTCGTCAGCACGGGAGCAGGCGCAAGCTGCACCAGCATTTTCTCGGACTGGCGCTGTATCACCGTTCTGCCGTAGACCTCGTCCTGCCAGTCCATCTGCTGGCGGCACGCCTTTGCATAGGCTTCCTTGTTCTCGCTTATGACCTTGAATGATGCACATTCAACGCAGCCGTAGGGCGTTTCCTTGGGGTCGCAGAGATATGCCGTTCCTCTCACGTCACGAATATCATGGATATCCTCGCCCTGTGCAAGACGTTCGCAGATAGCCTTTATCTGACGCTCGCCCATGCCGTACATAAGTATATCAGCGCCGCTCTCTTCAAGAATGCTGGGGTGAACGCAGTCGTCCCAGTAATCATAATGGGCAAATCGCCTTAAAGAAGCTTCAAGTCCGCCGATGCCTATGGGGATATCGCCGTATATCTCACGGAGCTTGTGACAGTAGACCGTCACTGCCCTGTCGGGGCGCTTTCCCATAACTCCGCCTGCCGTATATGCGTCCTCGGAGCGGCGGCGCTTTGCAACGGTATAATGCGCCACCATTGAGTCGATATTTCCGCCGTTTACAAGAAACGCATACTTAGGTCTGCCGAGCTTTTTGAAATCTCTGTCGGAGTGCCAGTCGGGCTGTGCAATGATTCCCACCGTAAAGCCCAGACTTTCGATTATACGGGAAATTATCGCCGTACCGAAAGAGGGGTGGTCAACATAACTGTCTCCTGTTACCACTATATAATCAAGTTGTCCGATTCCCATTCTGTCCATATCTTCCTTTGAAACGGGAAGAAAAGGCATAAGATCACCACCAAATTTTTTAATGCAATAAAATTATGACAAGCGAGATCAGCACGGGAACTATCCGCACCCATATCCCGATAATAAACAGTGAATTTACTATCCTCATATACCGCCTGTCAATGAATTTATCGGTTGTATGCACTGATATAAATGTCCCGATGAAGCCGCCCATAAGGCTTAGTATCACTCCGAAGCCCCATGAACTGCTTGTGCCGAGGATATATCCCAGAACATTCAGTATCAGCAGGAATATTATTCCGCCGGCGCTGAACGTCAGATAAAACACGCTCCAAAATAATCCGAGCCACACCGAAACTGCTGTCAGTATCAGCATTATCACATTCAGCGTAACATATAAATGCTTTCCGCCGAAGAGAAATTTTGTTGTTTTTTCCATGTTATTCCCCTGTGCCATCGGGACTGCCCGAAGCAGCCGACGGCGTGTTGTCATAATATGTTACGGGAGCCGTTCCGCCGTTTTTCATGCAGAGATATGTTTCACGGCTCATAAGTATCTGTCTGGGCTTTGCCCCGTCCTGAGGACCCACAACACCCATTTCTTCAAGCTCGTCCACTATTCTTGCGGCTCTTGCATAGCCCAGCTTCAGCTTTCGCTGGAGGTATGAGGTGGAGCACTGACCGTTATCGATAACGCACTCGATAGCTCGCTCAACAAGATCATCGTCACTGCCGCTGTCATAGCTTTTTCCGTTGTCGGCAGGCTTTTCACCCTTCGGCACGGGGATATTGTTCTCGATCTCGGACATGATCCCCTCGTCATATTCAACGCTGCCTGCGCCGTTCTTGATGTAATCAACGACTGCGCTTACCTCCTTGTCGGAAGTAAAGCAGTTCTGCACACGGACAGGCTTTGCAAAGCCTGTGGGGAAATACAGCAGGTCACCCTGTCCCAGCAGCTTTTCGGCGCCGATCTCATTGATGATCGAACGGGAGTCGATTCCCGATGCGACCTTGAGGGCGATTCTCGAGGGGATATTCGCCTTGATAAGTCCCGTGATAACATCAACGGTGGGACGCTGTGTTGCGATGATAAGATGCATTCCCGCAGCTCGTGCCATCTGTGCAAGTCGGCAGATAGAATCCTCGACCTCGCCTGCGGCTGCCATCATAAGATCGGCAAGCTCGTCGATGATAATGACTATTCTCGGCAGCGGCTCCATTCCGTCGGTGGACTGAGCCTTTTCATTGTAGCCGTTTATATCACGGACATTGTTGTCCGCAAAAAGCTTGTATCTTTTCAGCATCTCCTGAACAGCCCATGCCAGCGCACCTGCCGCCTTTCTTGGGTCGGTAACGACAGGGATAAGCAGATGAGGAATGCCGTCATATATCTTGAACTCGACTACCTTGGGGTCAATAAGCACAAGGCGCACCTCATCGGGAGTCGCATTGTAAAGTATACTCATGATTATGCCGTTTGTACATACAGATTTACCTGAACCCGTTGTACCTGCAATAATAATATGAGGCAGCTTTGAGATATCACCCAGCACGATATCACCGTCGATATTCTTGCCCACGGCAAAGGTCAGCTTGCTTTTTGCGTTCTTGAATTCCTCCGTATCAATGATATCACGCATTGTAACGGTGTCCTTGATACGGTTCGGCACCTCGATGCCGACAGCCGCCTTTCCGGGGATAGGCGCTTCGATACGGACACCCTCCGCCGCAAGATTCAGTGCGATATCGTCCGCAAGATTGGTTATCTTGGATATCTTAACGCCTGCGCTGGGCTGAAGCTCATATCTTGTAACGGTAGGTCCTCTGTGGATATCAACTATCCTTGTCATTACGCCGAAGCTTTTCAGAGTATTCACAAGCGTGTCCGCATTTGCCTTCATTTCAAGCTCCGCATCTGCGGAATTTGCGTCATTGTGGCTGGGCTTCAGCAGATCTATGGGCGGGAAATTATACTCGTAAACAGGCTTTGCCTCGGCAATGATCTCCTTCTGGATATCCTGCGCTGTCATTGTTTCGGGCATATCAAGATCCTCGTCGCCGACTATCTTGTTTGAAGCAAGTGTGGAAGCCTTCTGGGAGCGCTCCTGATTATGGACAGGATTCCTCAAAGGCTGTGAAGCCGCATTGTTTACAGGTGCAGACGGAGCCGATGTATGTACAGGCTGTACATTCTGAACAGGCTGTGTATTCTGTGCCTGAGCAGGCTGAACGGCAGCACCGCCTGCGGAAGAAGCAGCCGTATTTGAAGCAGCGCTTTCCGCTGCGGGAGCCTGCGCTGTCTGAGCCGCACCTGCCGTACTTTCGGAGGGAGTTTCAGCCTTTTCCGCAGGCTTTTTGATAAGTCCGAAAAGTCCGCCCGACTGTTCCTTTTCCGATGACTGACGAACCGCTCTTCTTGAAGCGGCAGCCTTTTTGATAAGCTCGTCAAGATCTCCCGAAGCCTCATTCATTGAAGCCTTGGCATTCTCCGCATTCTGCTTATGCTCCTCGTTTTTGGTACGTGCGGCATTCTTAGCCGCCTCATTTGCGGCAACCACACGAGCGATCTCGTTTGCCTCCTGCTCCGTCTTTTCCTTCTGCTGTTCCTTTTTGGTCTTTTTGCCGTTCTTTGAGGGTATCTCGATATCTATATTGAAATTATCGCGGTTCTCTCTGAGTATTTCCTCGGGGATATCATCATCTTCCAGCTTTTTCTGCTCAAGCATACGGCTGCGCTTTGCTCCGGGAGGCTCTCTGAATTCGTCCTTGTCGGGAGCATGACGTCTGACAGGCTCCTCGACCTCTTTGTAATCCTCACGGGCATCTGCCGCAGCATAGATAAGCCCCTTTATCATTCTGAAAAGATCGACTATCGTTTTGTTTGCGATAAGCATTATCCATACAAACGCAAGCAGAACTATGATTATTCCCGCACCCGTTTTGCCGAAAAGCGCCATTAACGGCTGACCGAGGAATATGCTCATAAGTCCGCCGCCCAGCTTGTCACGTCCGCTTTCGTAAAGCTCTATGAACATCTGTCCCAGCTTCATGTCCTCGGGGAGCGCACCCATTCCGAATATTCTTAGTGCGGCGCAGAGTATCACGATCAGAATGCCGCACTGAACAAGCTTGCCCTTGATGTGCTGACCCGTTTTGTCCCCCGCAACCATTACCGATGTGTATATCAGCACCACAGGCACAAGAAACACAGCGCTGCCGAACATTCCGAAAAGAAAATTATGTACCGCAAGCCACGCCGATTCACCCTTTATCAGCGTGAACGCAAGAACAAGCACTGCGACCGCAAAAAGCAAGGTCGACCACAGCACCTTGTCGTGGGCAGCCTGTGCTTTCTTTGCGGCAGCCGTATTTTTTGATCTTGATGAAGTTGAAGTTGATTTTTTGCGTCCCGACGAACCCGTTTTTTTTGTTGCCGCCAATTTAAAAGACCTCCGTATCTATCTATCAGCCAACCGATATAACTCCTGCTTTTTCAAGTATTCCCGCTGTGATAACAGCAACGCCGAGAATAAATGTGTATATCGAAAAAACTCTGAATTTATTGTATTTTATAAGCCATTTGAGCAGTCCTATTGCAAGATATCCCACCACGGCGGAAACCACAAAGCCGATGATAAGCACTCCCAGCGATTCGGAAGCTGCCGTTCCAACGTCCTTGAATTCCACAAGTGCTCCTGCAAGAATTACGGGAATGCCCAGAATAAAGCTGTATTCAACAGCGTCCTCACGCTTCATGCCCGTAAGCAGCGCACCCGAGATCGTGGAGCCCGAACGGGAAATTCCCGGAACAAGGGCTATGCCCTGAAATGCGCCGATAGTCAGCGCACTTTTGACGGTTGTTTCCCCTGCTGTTTTTGTACCGTTGGAATGACGGTCGGCAATATAAAGCAGGACAGATGTGTAAATGAATGCAAATCCCTCCACCATGATATCATTATCGGAGGAAAGCCCTGCGAAAAAGTCCTTAAATATGTAGAATACAAAAAGCGGCAGTATCGAAACGATTATCATAACTATCATTCTGCGGTTGCCGTTCATTTCCTTATAGGAGAATTTGCCTGTAAAGATATCCTTTATCATGGAGAAAAATTCTTTTATCAGAGCAAATATTTTCTTTCTGAATGCGATAAACACCGCAACCAGCGTACCCATATGCATCACTATCGTGGAAAGCACCGCTTCCTCGCCGTTTATCCCGAAGAAATGCTGAAATACCGACAAATGACCCGAGCTTGATACGGGAAGAAATTCCGTAAGACCCTGAATGATTCCCTGAATTATTGCTTCTAACACACTCATAGCTTTTTCTCCTTTTGTCATAAGGGCGGAACCGCCTGCTTTTTGCAGACGTTCCGTCATGATATATTATATAGTATACTACTCCTCATCGGGGTACCGAGCCTCGCCCTGTTCGATAAGACCGTAAAGGCAGTCGATAGCATCGGAAAGTCCGCCCAGACTGTCGATAAGTCCCTCACGGACGGCAGCTTCGCCGTCAAGAACAGTCCCCATATCCAGCGCAAGCTCTCCAGTATTCAGCATCAGCGAAGTGTATCTTTCCGCTGAAATGCGGCTGTTGCGGCAAACAAATCCTGTTATCCGCTCCTGCATCGCCTCAAAGCAGCGCATTGTCTGGGGAACTCCCAGCACAAGCCCGTTCATGCGGACAGGGTGGATAGTCATTGTCGCCGACGGAACGATGAAAGACCTTTTCGCCGACACCGCCAGCGGAACACCGATCGAATGTCCGCCGCCCAGCACGACCGATACCGTGGGAGTTTTCATTCCTGCGATAAGCTCCGCAATGGCAAGCCCTGCTTCCACATCTCCGCCCACCGTGTTCAGAATGATAACAAGCCCCTCAATTGAACGGTCCTGTTCTATCGACACAAGAGCAGGCATTATATGCTCATACTTAGTGGTCTTGTCGGAGGGCGGCAGCAGATAATGCCCCTCCACCTGCCCGATTATCGTAAGGCAATGTATCAGATGCTTGGCATTCTGAGCCGTGACCTCGCCTGTTTTTTCAATAAGCTCCGCTCTTTTGAGCTGCTCGGACGCTTCGGATTCATTATCCGAACCGTTGTTTTTTTCCGTATCTTCCATACTGCACCTCACAATAATATCTGCAAATTTACAAATACTATTGTTCCATGGGTATTTCAGATTATACGTTATCATATTATTATAACATTAATAATGCAGCTTGTCAAGTTCCAATCCTGCAAAAATATTATTATCACGTATAATGCAATATGCTTTATAATCACATTCGGATAACATTGTTTCATTTTGGTTACAATTCCCTGCATATGAAGCAAGCCTTGGCGCTGTTTTCACTGTTTATTCGGCAGCTTCCGACAGCCCCTTTCCGATAATTCGTGATTTTTTCCGAAAATACCCCTTGACAAACGCAAAAAGGTATGCTATACTTTAATTATTAAATTATTAAATGCGATGACGGGAACAAAAGCCGCAGCGGAATTTTCAGAAAGCCGATGTTATAATGCGAATCGGTAGTTTTCTGCGGAAATAACTCATCCCCGAGCAGTCGGCTGAAAAGCATTTTTGCTTATTAGGTTTGAACGGATTCTCCCGTTACAGAGAAACGCATTGTTAGATGCGGCAGAGTGCCGATATTATTATCGGAACAAGAGTGGTACCGTGGAAGTTCAAGCTTTCATCTCTTATTTTTATGTATGAGATGAAGGCTTTTTTGTATGCTCAGAATTGCCGCAAAATTTTTGAAAAGGAGTTTTTGCAATGACAAACTACACAAAGTATTCCAGACGCTATTTTATGCCCCCCGTTCAGTGCCTCAAGTGGGCGCAGAAGGAGTATATCGACCATGCTCCCATTTGGTGCAGCGTTGACCTCCGTGACGGAAATCAGGCTCTTATCATTCCTATGTCGCTGGAAGAAAAGCTTGAATTCTTCAAGCACCTTGTAAGGATCGGCTTCAAGGAGATCGAGATCGGCTTCCCCGCAGCAAGCGAGACTGAATATGAGTTCTGCCGTAAGCTGATCGAGGACAACCTTATCCCCGACGATGTTACCATTCAGGTACTTACTCAGGCAAGAGAGCATATCATTGCAAAGACTTTCGAGGCTCTCAAGGGCGCAAAGAATGCTATCGTTCATCTTTACAACTCCACCTCCTACGCTCAGCGTGAGCAGGTTTTCCGCAAGTCCAAGGAAGAGATAATCGAGCTGGCTGTTCATGGTGCAAAGATGTGCGCTGAATACCGCAGCAAGACAGAGGGCAATTTCAAATTTGAATACTCCCCCGAAAGCTTCACAGGCACAGAGCCTGAATTTGCTCTTGAAATATGCAACGCCGTTATCGACGTCTGGAAGCCCACTGCCGATGACAAGGTAATAATGAACCTGCCCGTAACTGTTGAAGAAAGTATGCCCCATGTATACGCTTCACAGATCGAATATATGTGCGATAACCTCAACTGCCGTGAAAATGTTATCGTATCGCTCCACCCACACAATGACCGCGGCTGTGCAGTTGCCGATTCCGAGCTGGGTCTGCTTGCAGGCGCCGACAGAATTGAGGGCACTCTCTTTGGCAACGGCGAAAGAACAGGAAACGTTGATATCATCACAGTTGCAATGAATATGTTTGCTCACGGAGTTGACCCCAAGCTGGACTTCTCCGATCTGCCCACAATTACAAAGGCTTACGAGCGCATGACAAGAATGCACGTTTACGAGCGTCAGCCTTACAGCGGCGCACTGGTTTTTGCCGCATTCAGCGGTTCTCATCAGGACGCTATCGCAAAGGGCATGAAGTGGCGTGAGGAAAAGCACCCCGACCACTGGACAGTTCCCTATCTTGCCATCGACCCCAAGGACGTGGGCAGAGAATACGAGGGCGACGTTATCAGGATCAACAGCCAGTCCGGCAAGGGCGGCATCGGATATATCATGGAGCATCAGTTCGGCATCAATATGCCTCCCAAGATGCGTGAAAGCTTCGGTTATGCTGTCAAGAGCGTTTCCGACCATGCGCACAAGGAGCTTCTCCCCTCCGAGGTCAAGGAAATTTTCTACGACAAGTATGTCAACAAGGAAGATATCATCAAGGTGGACGAGGCTCACTTTGCACAGAAGGACGGCATCACCGCTAATGTTACAGTCAACCACGGCGGAAAGCTTATTTCCAGAGAAGCAATCGGCAACGGCCGTCTTGACGCTGTTTCAAATGCTATCAAGGACAGCCTGAACATAAGCTATTCACTGGTAACATACACAGAGCACGCTCTTGAAGTAGGCTCAAAGTCAAAGGCTGTATGCTACGTTGGAATCGAGACCGAAAACGGCACATTCTGGGGCGCAGGTATCCACACCGATATCATCAACGCTTCTATCTCCGCACTTGTTTCGGCTATCAACAACAGCGGACTCGTAAAGTAATTTTATACATTATCAATATAAGCCGCTTCCGTTTGTCGGAGGCGGCTTTTGTTGACTTGCGGCGTTTTTTGTGATATAATCTGACTGTAGGTCACCTCTAAAAACCACCGGCTAAAGCCTTAGTACCTCATCTGCTTGCAGATTTTCCGTCATCTTGCACATAAATTTCTTGACATACGGCAGTATGCCTGCGAAATTTCTATACAATCTGACGAAAAATCTGACTGCGCATCTGAGGCACTATGGTTTTTAGAGACGACCTGTAATAAAACATATTAAATGCGAGGTCAACATGAACATATTAAAAATCGCCCTGCTCCAGATCACCCCGTGCGGGACATTATCGGAAAATCTTGACAAAGGGATTGAATGCTGCAAAAAAGCAAAGGAAAAAGGTGCGGATATAATACTTTTTCCCGAAATGTGGAGCTGCGGATATGATATTTACAGCCGTCCCGCAGAAGAATGGACTGCCGATGCAATTTCCGCAGACAGTGATTTTGTAAATGCATTCGGCAGGCTGGCAGCCGAACTTGATGCAGCAATTGGCATCACTCTTCTGGAAAAGCACCAAAATGCTCCGAGAAACTCCATGGTGCTTTTCGACAGACACGGCAAAAGGCTGTTTACTTACGCAAAGGTACATACCTGTGACTTCGGAGAGGAACGTTTTCTCACGGCAGGCGATGATTTCTGCACCGCAGAGCTTGACACTGCCTGCGGAGTGATAAAAACAGGTGCTATGATATGCTATGACAGAGAATTTCCCGAAAGCGCAAGAATATTGATGCTGAAAGGCGCCGAACTTGTTCTTGTTCCGAATGCCTGTCCAATGGAGATAAACCGTCTTTCACAGCTCCGTGCCAGAGCTTATGAAAACATGATGGCTATTGCCACCTGTAATTACCCCGATACTGTGCCTGACTGCAACGGCGGTTCAAGCGTATTCGACGGAGTGGCTTATCTCCCTGATCTGAACGGCTCCCGTGATACCTGTATTTTGCAGGCAGACGGCAGCGAGGGTATCTTCGTTGCAGAGCTTGATATTGATATGCTGCGAAGCTATCGAAAAAGCGAAGTACACGGCAATGCATACCGTCACCCTCAAAAATACGGTATACTTACAGATGCAAGGATAGACGAGCCTTTTATCCGTTCCGACCGTCGTGATTAAAATAACGGCTTATCAAATACTGTTCTGAAATAAATAAAAGGAGCTGTTTCAAATGAAAAGAATATTAAAAACATTATCCGTCCTGCTGACAGTGGCAATGGTCGTGCTTCTTGCAGGTCTGACAATATCCGCCGCCGAAAAGCCTGCATTAAGCAGCAGTGAGCTTACTCTTGCGGTAGGTTACAGCGGAAAGCTCACCGTTTCGGGAGATTACAAAAGCATCGAATGGACTTCCTCGGACGAATCGGTCTGCACCGTGAAAAACGGAAAAGTCACAGCCGTTTCAACGGGAAAAGCGACCGTTACGGCAAAAGCCGACAGCTGCAAGCTCACCTGCAAGGTAAAGGTGTACAAGTCCTGCTTCGGCGAATATTCCCCTCAATCGGTGAAAAATGGAAAGACTCTTACTTTGAAGATCCCCGCTTACGGCGTGAAAAAGGCGGAGGCATACGTCACCGATACGGATATGGGAAAGATCACATCTGTAAAAATATCCAAGGGCTATGCCGTTGTGAAGATGAAAGCACTTTCGTCGGGCGACACATCTGTATGCATATATGATACCAACAGCCCCAAATGCAGGATATATGTAGGCGTACATATAAATTATTCCGACTATAAATATGAATTCCGAACAGAGGACGCACTTGAATCCCATTACAAAAAGCACAAGGACGAATTCGGAAATATCACTCAGGACGAATATCTTGCCGCCGCAAACAGGATAATCACCTCCGATTCAAAGGATATCCTGCACAAATACGAAAAGGACGACGGCGACCCGATGTACTTTGACAAGAAAACGGGAGCGCTGCTGATAATGTCGTCTGACGGATTTATCAGAACATTTTTCATACCAGAGGACGGTCTTGAATACTGGGAAAGGAAATAGAATGGGACGCACAGAAAACGTAACACTGACAAATATGTGCATGGTCTATGACGGGGACAAGATCCTCGTGCAGGACCGTGCCAAAAAGGATTACAGCGGAATATGCTTCCCCGGAGGACACGTTGAAAAATGTGAAAGCTTCCATGATTCCGTCATTCGTGAGATCTATGAGGAAACAGGACTTACTGTCCGTGAGCCGAAGCTCTGCGGAATAAAGCAGTGGCAGGACAAAAACGGCAGATACATCGTGCTGCTTTACAAGACCGACAAATTTTCGGGCGAGCTTCGTTCGTCGGAGGAGGGCAAGGTCATGTGGATAAAGCGCTCCGAGCTTGAAAATTACAAAACCGCAAGCGATTTTATAACATTCATCAAGGTTTTCGAGAACGATGATATCAGCGAGTTTTTCTACGATCAATCAAAGGGCGGCTGGGATATAAAGCTGCTTCCGTAAAACAAAACAGGCTGCACCAAACGGTACAGCCTGTTTTTATTTCATACCAAACGATGAATTACTTATTGGAAAGATATTCGTTGATAGCCTTTGCAGCGTGCTTGCCTGCGCCCATTGCGGAAATAACCGTTGCTGCGCCTGTTACTGCGTCGCCGCCTGCATATACGCCCTCACGGGAAGTAAGACCGCTTTCGTCCTTTGTTACGATACAGCCGTGGCTGTTTGTCTCCAGACCCTTTGTTGTGTTCTTGATAAGGGGATTGGGAGATGTACCGATAGACATGATAACGCAGTCAACATCGAGAACGAACTCGGAGTTTTCCTTTACAACAGGCTTTCTTCTGCCCGATGCATCAGGCTCGCCAAGCTCCATTTCAACGCACTTCATGCCGTTTACGAACTTGTCCTCGCCGCCGAGTATCTCAACGGGATTTGTGAGCAGCTTGAAGATGATTCCCTCTTCCTTAGCGTGCTCAACTTCTTCCTTACGTGCGGGAAGCTCTTCCTCGCCGCGGCGGTATACTATGTAAACTTCCTCGGCACCGAGTCGCTTTGCGCAGCGTGCAGCGTCCATTGCAACGTTTCCGCCGCCGACAACTGCGACCTTCTTGTTCTGCTTGATAGGTGTATCGCTGTTTTCCTTGTAAGCCTTCATGAGGTTAACTCTTGTAAGGAACTCATTTGCGGAATATACGCCCTTGAGGTTCTCGCCGGGGATATTCATGAATCTGGGAAGACCTGCGCCCGAACCGATAAATACAGCGTCAAAGCCGTTATCGAAAAGCTCGTCGATAGTAAGAGTCTTGCCGATGACCATATTTGTCTCAACATCAACACCGAGAGCGCTGAGGTTGTCGATCTCCTTCTGAACGATAGTCTTGGGAAGTCTGAACTCGGGGATACCGTAAACAAGAACACCGCCTGCAAGATGAAGTGCCTCATAGATAGTTACCGCATAGCCCATCTTTGCAAGATCGCCCGCACAGGTAAGACCGGAGGGGCCTGCACCGATGATAGCTACCTTCTTGCCATTAGGCTCAGGCTTAACGACCTCGCCCTTGAAGTTTGCGTTGTGATAATCGGCAGCAAATCTTTCAAGACGGCCGATTCCGACAGCCTCTGTCTTGATGCCTCTTACGCACTTGCCCTCGCACTGCTTCTCCTGGGGGCATACACGTCCGCAGACAGCGGGAAGAGAGCTGGACTCGGAAATTATCTGATAAGCGCCCTCAAAGTCCTTCTCGGTGATAGCCTTGATGAACTTGGGGATCTGGATATTTACGGGACATCCGCTTACACAGGGCATATTCTTGCAGTTAAGGCATCTCTGAGCCTCGTCCACAGCCATTTCCTCGGTATAGCCGAGAGCAACTTCCTTGAAGTTCTTGTTTCTGACATCAGGCTCCTGTGTGGGCATAGGATTCTTCTTAGGTGACATATTAGGCATCTTACTTTACCCCCTTGAAAAGATTGCAGGTTTCTTCATGCTTATGGCGCTCGAAAGGCTTGTACATAGAGCCTCTGTCCATAGCCTCGTCAAAGTCAACAAGGTGACCATCGAAATCGGGGCCGTCAACGCAGGCAAACTTTGTCTCGCCGCCGACTGTAAGACGGCAGCCGCCGCACATTCCCGTACCGTCGATCATAATGGGGTTCATGGAAACAACAGTCTTGATGCCGAACTCCTTTGTGACCTGACATACGAATTTCATCATGATAAGGGGACCGATAGTGATAACTTCATCGTACTGCTCGCCGCTTTCGATAAGCTTTCTGAGAGCGTCCGTTACCAGACCCTTTTCGCCGTGAGAGCCGTCATCTGTCATCATTACGAACTTGGAGGAGCTGTTTTTAAACTCGTCCTCAAGGATAACGAGATCCTTGTTTCTGAAGCCGACGATAGCATGGACCTCGCAGCCCTGATCGTGGAGCTTCTTTGTAACGGGATATGCGATAGCACAGCCCACGCCGCCGCCTACAACGGCAACCTTTTTAAGACCCTCTGTGTGTGTTGCAACGCCGAGAGGACCAACAAAATCGTGGATATATTCACCCTCTTTGAGGTGATTGAGCTTTTCTGTTGTTGCGCCAACGATCTGGAAAATGATCGTTACCGTACCCTTTTCCCTGTCAAAATCGGCAACTGTAAGAGGAATACGCTCACCCTCAGCGTCTGTCCTCAGAATAATGAACTGACCGGGTTCGGCCTTCTTAGCTACTGCGGGAGCGTCAACTTCCAGCAGAGTTACCGTAGGATTAAGTTCTTTCCTGCGTAAGATCTTATACATTCTTTCATGCCCTTTCGTTTTAGATTAGCAAAAAATCTCTGCCGTACAGGGAAATGTACCGCAGTTTTTACGTATAGTCCTGCATTTTCCGTGCCCCAAAAGGGCATTCCGCTCGGAATCCTGCATAATACTATGATACCATAATACATATAATTTTTGAAATATAAAAAAAGCATGGCTCATATATAAATTTACATGGCTCGACTTTTTTATTCAATTATGTTCCCGAAATATGCTGCGCTTTCATGCATAGCATAAAAATTCAAAAGTACGGTATGCCGCAAATTATTTTTGTCCGTAAAGATAAGCTTTTCTTCGCCTGTATCGCCCTGAATATTCTTGCTTATGCACTCCCAGCAGTTATTTTTCAGAACGGTATTGCCGTCCATGCATTTATCAAAGCACGAATACTCCTCAAAGAATCTGTCTGCGGCAGCGGGAGAATATTTTTCGGCAAGCTCCGACATTCCAACAGCATCTGTTACGCATACCCTGACCCATGCGCTGTATTCGTCTCTTTTCAGCACCTTTTCAAGCCTGCACAGCACTATCATTCCCTCTCCGATCCTGTCAGGAGCATCGTCACGTCCGTTTACAAAGATCTGCCACGGCTCATATTCCATGAAGAAGCAGTCTCCGATATTCTCATCAAACGGCGATGTTACCTTTACGGAACGCCGCTCGCCGACCTTCGGAGCTGTTTCACTGCGTTCCCAGATATTTTCATTCGGCTCGGGAACATTTTCATCAAGATCTGACCATTCGGCATTGTCATACGCCCAACCCACAAATCCACGGGGAATATTTCTGTTCATTTTAACATATGCTCCGCAGCAGCGGCATCTGAAGCATATTTCCTTATCCATATTTTCACCGTTTGAAATTTTATCCGATATGAATTTCCTCACCAATCCCGACCGCACCGAAAAACTTTTCATATTTACCAAAGCCTCCCATAAGCATAATATATAATACCGAAACCGATGCATTTTATTATTTTGATGATACCATATTTAATGCATAAAATCAACACGCATTGATCTCCTGCCGAAAATTCGGAAAAATCACGGTATATACGCAGTTTGGGGACATAAAATTCATAATAATTACATTGACAGCCATACCGTGTTATGCTATAATATATATTTGTATTGAAATTATCGGAAGAATATTGTCAGGCGGCACCGACGGCGCTGCCGTGTTTTGTGAATGAAAGGAAAAATATGTTATTTACCGAACTTAATCTCTCCCCCGAGGTGCTTCGTGCAGTTGAAGAAATGGGATTTACCGAAGCTACCGAGATCCAGTCAAAAGCTATCCCTATGATGATGAACGGCGGCGATATCATCGGCCGCTCAAATACAGGTACGGGAAAAACAGCCGCATTCGGCATTCCCTCTATCGAAAGCATTGAAAAGGGCAACACCAATGTTCAGGTGCTTATCCTCTGCCCTACCCGTGAGCTTGCAATGCAGGCTTGCGACGAGGTGAAAAAATTCTCGAAGTATATGCCTTGGGTAAAGCCTGCCGCAGTTTTCGGCGGTGCTTCCATGGACAAGCAGATATTTGAGCTTAAAAGAGGCGCAAATATCGTTGTAGGTACTCCCGGACGTGTTATGGATCACATCAACAGACGCACTCTCAAGCTGGAAAATATCCGCACGGTTGTTCTCGACGAGGCGGACGAGATGCTGAACATGGGCTTCCGTGAGGACATCGAGCAGATACTCGAATTCGTTCCCGAGGAGCGCCAGACAGTGCTTTTCTCCGCAACAATGCCTCCCGCTATCCTTGCTATCACCGATAAGTTCCAGAAGGATCCTCAGATAATCAAGGTGGAGAACAAGACACGCACCGTTGAAAGCATCGAGCAGTATTACTACGAAGTCCCCATGGGCAGAAAGACCGACGCTCTCAAGCTGCTCCTTGCCGCTTACGAGCCTAAGCTTTCAATGGTGTTCTGCAACACAAAGAAAATGGTTGACGAGCTTTCCGAAGCACTTGTTTCGGGCGGATTCAAGGCTGCGGGACTTCACGGCGACATGAAGCAGCAGTCCAGAACTCAGGTGCTGAACGCTTTCAAGGCAGGCAGAATAAATATCCTTATCGCAACGGACGTTGCCGCAAGAGGAATCGACGTTGACGACATCGACGCTGTTTTCAACTATGATATCCCACAGGACAACGAGTATTATATCCACCGCATCGGCAGAACGGGCCGTGCAGGCAAGAGCGGTGCCGCATACACGCTGGTAAGCGGCAGACGTCAGGTATACGAGCTTCGTGACATCTCACGCTTCACAAAGGCTGATATCTCAAAGAGAGAACTCCCCGACCGTGACGATATCGTACTCAGAAAGCAGACTCATGTTGCGGACAAGGTAAAATCCGCAATTGATTCGGGCAAGTATCCCGACAGCCGCAGTCTGCTGGAAAATATCATCGCCGAGGGCTATACTGCCGAGGATATCGCAGCTGCACTTCTCGGAATGCGTCTTTCAAAGGACATGAAGAATATCCCCGAGTTCGTCAAGGCTCTCCCCAGAGAGTATAACGGCAGAGGCCGTGTGAATACCGTCAAGCTGGAATTTTCTATCGGCAGACGTCAGAGGATCGCTCCGAACTTTATCATCGGCGCACTTGCCGAAACTACAAATATGCCGGGAAAGGCATTCGGCAAGATAGATATTTATGACAATTATACCACCGTTGAAGTCCCAGAACAGGAAAAGGACTATATCATCGACACCATGACAGGCTCAAAGATCGCAGGTCAGAAGGTCACAGTCAAGGTATACGAGGGCGGCGGAAAGGAACGCAGCGACCGCAATGACCGCAGAGGCGGAAGATACGGAAGAGACCGCGGCGGCAGAAACGGTTCGGGCCACGGCGGAAGATCCTCTTTCAGAGGCGGAAACAGAAGCTATTCAAACAAGAACAAGAGACATCAGTAATATTATAACCACTCCCGTTTATCATGTATGGCATATGATAAACGGGAGCTTTTCATTATCGGAACGGTTATATAAACACAAGCAAAATTTAATTGCATTCTCTGATACGGTGTGATATAATATGTAAATGGATTTACAATTCGCTTATCTGAAAGAGGAATATATAATGATAGATAGAATAACCGATGCCATAAAATCCGCCGTGGAAAACGGCGATGTTTCCGGAGCGAATGTTCTTGTGATACAGAACGGCTCCGAAAAGGCATACTGTCAGTATGGTATGCGCGACATTGAAAACAGCAAGCCCGTTGAGCGTGACACTATTTTCAGGCTTTATTCCCAGACAAAGCCCATAACGGCAGCGGCTGCGGTGCTTCTTGCAAGCGAGGGCAGGCTGGAGATCGGAGCATGGCTCTCCGACTATCTGCCCGAATTCGGTCAGTCCTATGTAAATATAGACGGCGTCCGCAGAGAAGCAAAGAATCATATAACGGTGGGCGATCTGCTGAATATGACCTCGGGCATTCCCTACCCCGATGAAAACACCGTCGGCGGCAGACAGAGCGGCACAGCTTTCTGGACGGTAGAAAACAGACTGTATTCGGACTCCCCCGTTACCACTGCGGAGTTTGCCGAAATGATGTCAAAGGTCGAGCTTTGCTTTGAACCGTCTGAAAAATTCATGTACGGTGCATCGGCAGATGTTTTGGGTGCGCTTATTGAAAAGATCAGCGGCATGAGCTTCCGTGATTTCCTCACGGAAAGATTTTTCCGTCCCCTGGGAATGAATGACACTGATTTTTATGTTCCTGCCGACAAGTCAGACCGACTGGCAAAGGTCTATGATTATTCCGAAAACGGACTCCATGAGCTGCGGACAAATCATCTCGGACTGGCATATGACCGTGACATCATTCCCGCATTCCAGTCGGGCGGAGCGGGGCTTTGCTCCACACTTGACGATTACTCCAAATTCGCACAGATGCTGATGAACGGCGGCACTTACGGCGGAAAACGGATAATGCCCGAAGCGGCGGTAAGATTCCTTACCCACGGCGGACTTGCGGAGCATCAGAAGCCACAGCTTGCCGAGGGCTGGGGCTGGATGAGAGGATACACCTACGGCAGCCTCATGCGTGTATGCGACAATGAGAGCATGACCACGCTTTTCTCCTCAAAGGGCGAATACGGCTGGGACGGCTGGCTTGGAACATTCTTCTCCAACGAGCCTGCCCACGGGATAACTCTCCTTTTCGGCACACAGCAGGCAGGCGTCGGAAGAGCGGGAACGCTTGTAAGAAGAATTAAAAACATAGTTATGAGCGAGCTGGCATAATATTGATATCGAGGCGAATTTAAATGTTGCATATAAAAAGAACAGCAGCGGTAATATCGGCTGTAATGTGCTTTTCTGGCTGCGGAAATGCCGCCGATATCGGCAGCGAAAACATCATCGGTCCCGCAAATGAACTGGCGAAGCACAGCACTCCGTCGGTGGGACAGGTCAGAATGCCCATATTTATGGTGGATTTTCCCGATGAACGCTTTTCGGACGAGGCTGTTTCGGAGGATGAGCTTTCCGACTGGCTTTTCGGTGAAACGGACAGCATGGCTGAATTCGAGAAAAATGCGTCCTATTCCCAACTGGAGCTTTCGGGCAGCGTATTTTATTACACCGCAAAGCAGAACATGAGCTATTACAAGACTTTCGGAAATTACGAAGAACTTGCCGAAGAAGTGCTTTCCGCATTTGACGGTGAACTGAACTACTCGGATTTTGACAGCGACAATGACGGCTATGCCGATGTATTTACAATGACAATAGCGGGGCAGGACGATTTCTTTTACGGCTGTCAGGCAACATGGTATGATGATACCGACTTTTCCCTTGACGGGGAGCATTTTTACTATTATATAGTCAATGACGCCCAGCCATATGCCCAAAACAAGGAATATTTCATTCAGGAAATGTGCCATGAATTCGGTCACTGCATGGGGCTTGCCGATTATTACAAATATGATGCGGACAGCGATTTTGAGGCTATGAACGGCATTGCGGGAACCGAAAAAATGGACGAAATGGAGGGCGATTACAGCCAGTTTTCAAAGCTTATGCTGGGCTGGCTGAAGTCTGACGAGGCAAAGGTCTACACAGGCGGAAAGAAAAGCTATAAGCTAAGTTCATCGGCGAAAAAGGGCAGCTGCGTGATAATTCCCGTAAACTATAAAAAAGGTATGTCTGCCGAAAATGTTTATACCGGAGAATATTTTCTGATACAGTATGACACCGCCGAAAAAAACATGAAAAATGCCATACCCGACGATGAATCGGGCATACGCATTTTCCACATCGACGCAGAAATATGCGAGGACGAATACGGCGGAGATTCATACTTCAAATACAACGGATTCAGCCAGTATTATGACACGACCCATACAGGCAGGCGGATAATCCGACTTGTAAATGACGGAAACGGATATTTTCACAAGGGAGACGTTATCGACAGCTCCGTCAGCGGATTTGCGTGGTATGACGAAAACGGCAGAGAAACGATCGGCACGGGACTTATAATAAAGGTTACGGGCGACGGCAGGATAACTATCTCGCAAACAAAAACAGGCGGCAGTAAATAACCGCCGCCTGCGCAGTCGGCACAGCCGTTTATGTAGCTGCGCCGCTGCCGAGACCGAAGCTTATGCTCAGGGCATTGTTTACACGGGTCATTGACGAGCCGTCAAGCTCCCCCATGCGTTCTTTCAGTCTTTTTTTATCAATAGTGCGTATCTGCTCCAGAAGTACAACGCTGTCCTTTGACAGTCCGCAGGAGGAAGCGTTCAGCTCTATATGCGTCGGCAGCTTTGCCTTTTCACGCTGGCTCGTTATCGCAGCCGCAATAACAGTCGGGCTGTGACGGTTTCCCACATCGTTCTGAACTATCAGGACGGGACGTATTCCGCCCTGTTCCGAACCCACCACCGGACTCAGATCCGCATAATAGATCTCTCCTCTTTTTACAGACATTTTTTGATCATTCCTTTCTGCACGGACCGAATAGTATATATTTTATCCGTACAAATATTTCTGTATTTATATTCTTGACAGATAACCGTGCAGATATTCTCATAAAAATATCCTGCCGAACGGATTCTGTGATTTGTCTTGACAATTTCTTTGACACGAAGCACACATTGTCTGCGCTTCATTATATTATATGCAGCGGCGGCAATACTGTTATTGCAGGATCTGTCCCAAGCGTCAAAATAAAGTTTTTTGCAATAACAAAATTTTATGCTTTCATATATATGTTCACCTCTAAATGTTAGAATAAAAGATGAATAAAAATTATACAAAAATGAAAATTTACCAAAAATTCAAAAATGATCTTGCTATCTATTGACGAAACAGTATAAATTGTGGTAAAATATATAAGGAAAAGTATTGGAATAACAGTAAACGAAAGCAGTTTTACTGTATTCCGCTGTTTCAAAAGTATGGTTAAAAAATACGGAGGTAAAAAAGTCATGTGCACAAGACTGAAAAAAATCAGAAAGACAATTAAACTGACACAGGCACAGTTCGCAGAGTCTCTCGGCTTGGGACAATCTACTTATGCGATGATGGAAGTGGGAAAGAGAGATATTCTTGACCGTCACGTAAAAACGATCTGCGCTCTCTATAATGTAAATGAGGAGTGGTTCCGCACAGGAGAGGGAGAAATGTTCCAGACTCCCTATAATTCCTTTGTTCAGGAGCTTTCCGCAAAGTACAATGTAGACGAGACGATGAAGAATCTCATTACCGCTTACCTGGAGCTTGATACTCATGAAAGAGCTACCGTTACAGCATTCATTGCAAAGATCTCTGACATGACAGCAGGCTATGTCATCAAAAAGGGCCGTCTTAAACCCGCTGAATCTGTTGAAGAGGACAAGTAATTGACCTTCTGATAAAAATAAATCAAGCCGTTCTGTATAGTCAGGATATACAGAACGGCTTTTACAGTCGGATATTGATAAAAACACTAAAAATATCGTGTTGGGTATTGACAAAAATTTGTTTTTGCTGTATAATTATTATTGTTGATGCAATGCCGCTGTGGTGGAATAGGCAGACACAAGGGACTTAAAATCCCTCGCCCTTAAAAGCGTACCGGTTCAAGTCCGGTTAGCGGCACCAAAAGCTCTCAAAGTACGCAGTTACGAACTTTGAGAGCTTTTTTATTTATATTTCCCCAAAAGAAAAATTGACTCTGTCAAATTAACGTGCTATAATAATATCAGAGAGCATTTCTCTGCCTGCCTAAACAGACAGTCTTTTAAATCAAAAGTTCAGGTGAATTTTTATGTGGATAGCATTTGCATTCGGTTCTGCTTTGTTTGCCGGCATCACTTCGATACTTGCAAAAATAGGCATAAAAAATACCGATTCCACCACAGCAACGGCTGTACGAACAATAATCATACTTATCTTTTCATGGCTCATGGTATTCATCACGGGCGCATTCGGAGGAATAAGCAGCATTTCGGCAAAGACCCTGGTTTTCCTTATTCTCTCGGGACTTGCCACAGGCGGAAGCTGGCTCTGCTACTTTAAGGCGCTCCAGATCGGAGATGTCAACAAGGTAACGCCCGTTGACAAATCCAGCACTGTGCTTACCATGCTGCTGGCATTCATAATATTGGGCGAAGAACTGAATCTGCTCAAAATAGTATGCATGATACTTATCGGTGTCGGAACATACCTTATGATAGTGAAAAAAGAAAATACAAAAAAAGCAACTGGAAACGGCTGGCTTTTTTATGCGGTGCTGTCGGCTGTATTTGCGAGCCTGACCTCAATACTCGGCAAGATCGGCATAAGCGGCGTTGACTCAAATCTCGGAACCGCAATACGTACCGTTGTTGTACTGTTTATGGCATGGATAATGGTTTTCGTAACGAAAAAACAGAGCGAGCTGAAAAAGATCGACGGAAAAAGCATGGCATTTATCTGCCTTTCGGGACTTACCACAGGTCTTTCATGGCTTTGCTATTACAAGGCTTTGCAGGACGGTCAGGCAAGCATCATTGTGCCGATAGACAAGCTCAGCATTCTTGTAACAGTGGCATTTTCATATATCGTTCTCAAAGAAAAGCTCACTAAGAAATCACTTGCGGGACTTGCAATGATAACTGCGGGAACACTTCTGCCGGTAATAAAATAAGGTCGGTGATAAAATGCAGGCGGCTATCTGCGAAGATGAAAAGATCTACTCCGATAAACTGAAACAGGAGCTTGTGCGGTTCCTCTCCGAACATAACCAAGATGTGCAGACCGATATTTTCACGGACGGCACTCCCCTTGCGGAAAATCTGAAAAGCGGCACACGCTATGATGTGATATTCCTCGATATCCAGCTGGAAAGCTCCGATGGAATGGACACAGCCGAAGCTGTCAGAAAATATGACAAAAGCGTGCCGATAATTTTTGTCACGGGACTTGATGACCGTGCCCCCGAGGGATATGCGGTCAGTGCATTTGACTACATAATCAAGTCCGACTTTGACCGCAAGTTTGAAAAGGTAATGACAAGACTTATGCAGACCCTTGCTGAAAGCTCCCTTTCCGTTGAGGACACTTCGGGAAATATTGAGGTAATCCCACTCGGTGAAATAATGTACGCCGAATCGGACGGGCGCGGAACGGCTGTACACATCTCCGATAAAACGATAAGCACTTCCCTGCCGATAAACAAATTCTCGGAAAAGCTGCCAAAAGAACGCTTTATCGAGGTATACAAATCGGTTTACGTAAATATTTCCAAAATAAGACGCACGCTTTCCGACACGCTGGAGCTGTCCGACGGTGCCGTACTGCCCATGAGCAGGCGGCGGAAAAAAGCCGTGCTGAATGCGGTAATGGAATATGTGAGGTCGGGAATATGACCGCAAAAAAATTTGTGCTTACGCTGACAGCCATTCTGATATCGGCACTAATTCTTGACCTGCTGCTGTTTTACAGCATATCCTGCACGGGAGATCACATATTTGCCAAAGGCACCGACAGCACGGAATATTTTGAACAGCGTGATACCGTCTGTTTTGCGGACAGGCTTTTTTCGGAATATGATGTGTCCCAGTATCCGCTGCTGAAAGAGAAGCTCATCGCCGAGAAAAGCTCTCTCGGAGAATACATGACCGCATGGCAGTACAAAAATTCGGGCTTTGATATCAAGACATATTATGCCGCTGCCGTATATTCAAACGGAAACGAAAAGGACTGGACAGAAGCCGTTCTGGACCGATATGATCTGTCCTATGAGCAGGCAGAAAAGCGATCGGAACAGCTCGGATACTGCATCTCACGGCTGGAAAATGCCATGAGCTATCCCGACTACGCAAAATATGTTTTCCGCAGCTCCGAAGAGCTGCTGTCGGTATCTCTGCTGGATACCGACAGCTTCGCCGCAAAAAATGCGGTAAAGACAAAGCACGATTTTTACGGTCTTGATGCGATACGTCCCACTGCCGAAAGCGATATCGGAGTCCTTTCGCTTTTTTCGGACGGCTATGCGGATATCATAGCTGTGATATGTGCATTCGTTTCCGCAGTGACGGCGGCATTATACATAAAGACACAAAGCTTTTTCGGCAGCCGTCGGCTTATATTGACAGGCTGTGCCGCAGCGGCAGCCGAAGCTTTGATATACATAAGCAATGCCGTGCTTATGAACGGCTATTCGGGGCTTGGAAATATGCTCCGCCCTATCCAGTCGGTCGAGGCTTTCCGAACAAGCAGCATGATGATGAATATTCTGACACTTATTTCACTTAGGATATTATTTAAGCTCATGCTCTGCTCGGTAATATATTTTATCACGGCAAAAATGATATTGTCGGAACGGAAAATTTTCTGCCTTGCACTGCTTGCGGCTCTGATACTTCCGCCTGTGCTTTTCCCCGCAGGCATATTCAATCCGTTCCGCACGGAAAATATTTTCGGAAGCTACCGCAATCTGGATATTCTGGGCAACGCAGTAAGTCCGCAGCTGATATTTATTCCTGCAATGATAATACTGCTTTTCGTTTCCGCCGTTTCGGCAATAAGATCGGGCACGGGAGCGGCACTGTCTGCAAGGGAAGCCGCAGAGCATGAATATTATGACGAGATCAGCAGAAAATACGAGGAAACACGGAAAATACGCCACGATATAAACAATCATCTTTCCGCACTGGGAATACTTATCGGTGAGGGAAAAACGGAAGAGGCAAAAGCTTATCTCGGAGAGATCACACGGGAGCTTCAATTGCAGAGATCTCCCGCAGCGTCGGGCAGACCCGTTCTTGATGCACTTCTTCTGAGCAAGTCACGAACTGCGCAGCAGGAAAATATCAGGCTCGATATAAGCCTTGGAGCAACGCTTCCCGAAAGCATTTCCGACTATGACCTATGCGGAATATTCGGGAATATCCTCGATAATGCGATCGAAGCCTGCCGCGGCTGTGACGGCGAAAGCTTTATAAAATTAAGTGTCAGAGATCAGCTGGATATGCTTTGCATCTTTTGTGAAAATCCTTTCAGCGGAGCTGTCGGCACCGACCTCGGGACCACAAAGCCCGATAAGTCCGCCCACGGCTTCGGGATAAAACGTATCGGTCAGCTTGCCAAAAAATATGACGGCTGTGTAAATATATCCGCCGAAAACCACATCTTCTCAATCTCTGTCCTACTGCAAAAATAAAATCCGACCGCTTATGCAGGAAAAACGACCGCTTCTGCATAAGCGGTTTCTTTTTTCGGAATAACGTGTATAATAAAGACAGTGCGGCACAATTATACAAAAAAGGAATGATAACGGCTATGAAAAAATGCATAAAATTATCGGCGGCATTGATATCGGCAGTATTATTGAGCGGCTGCGGCTCGGAAGCTTCTTCTCTTCCCGATGACACTCCGTTCAACTGCGGCAAATTTGCGGTAATGGAAACGGAAAAGGGATATTACACAAACACAGACACCGCAAACGGTCATATCCTCGGCTACTGGGAGCGTGACACCGACAAATACGTATACCTTTGCGCAAAGCCCGAATGCACACATGACGGCAGTGAAAACTGCACCGCTACCTATAAAAATCTCAAATGCATAAACACTCTTTTATATGACGGTGCAATATACACCCTTGCAATAGAGGACGGCGACAATATCAGCTATTCACTGTACAAAGCGGCTCTTGACGGCACAAGCTTTACAAAGGTCGGCGACGCATTTTCCGTAAGCAATCCCGCAGGCGAAAGCTACAGCATTATGAATAAAATATACTTTATGATACACAGAGGCTATGCGTATATCCCCTATCATCTGACGCTGGGCGACAGTACCTTCGGCTTTGCGGGAAGCGGACTTGTTAAAATGGATATACGCACAGGCAAGACCGAAACGCTGTTTTCGGGAGACGATTACTTCTCGGCATATCCGATGAAAGAAATGGGCGTCGGTGACTATGTTTATTATTTTGCCGGAAGCAGTACAAACAATGATCCGAACGAGGGCACATACAGATACAACACAAAGACGGGCGAAACAGACAAGCTTGCGGATCATATCAACAGCATAGTAATGGACGAAGAGCATTATTACGACTTCGGAGCATATGACGACGGTTCGTACTGCATCATGTCCCTTGACATTGATTCGCCCACCTTTGACGGCAAATGGGAAAATCTCGGCGGACGTATAAATGACGGACTGCACATGACGGAAAACGGCTATTTTTCATTTATGCCGAAGCTGATGCTTTATGAGGACAAGATAGCCGCTGTTTCGACCAATGAAAATGATATTCTCATCATGAGTAAAAGCGGCGAAGTTCTTGGAAGCGGAAAATATGACTTTAATGAAATATCGGGATACTCGGGAGAGCTTTTCAAGGAGTATAATATCTCCGAGGGAAAGCTGTACGTTAATATACGGGAATTAGCTTCGCCGTATAATGATTACGAACAAAAGGTATTTTCCATTCCGCTTTCGGACATAGGGTCGGAAAACGGAAGCTGGAAGTTTGAATACGGCATAAAAAGCCAGTGGCAGATCAATCAGAAAACAGGCGGAGATACAAATGCTGACGATTGATTCACTTACCAAAAAATACGGCTCATTCACCGCTCTTGATAATATCACCCTCACTCTCGACAAGGGAGTTTACGGCATTCTCGGCGCAAACGGTGCGGGAAAATCCACGTTCCTGAATCTTATCACTGACAACATAAAGCGCACGTCGGGCAGTATTCTTTACAACGGCACGGAAATACTGACGCTGGGTGCAAAATTCAGAAAAAAGGTGGGGTTCACTCCCCAGCTTCAGGGAATGTATGATGATTTTACGGCAGGGCAGTTCCTGCGGTATATCGGCGCACTTAAAGGAATGAAGCACAGGGAGATAAAGTCACAATCAGCGGAATATCTTGCTCTGGTTGGGCTTGACAGCTCCGCTCACAAGCGGCTCGGCTCATTTTCGGGAGGAATGAAACAGCGTGTACTGCTGGCAGCCGCAATGCTTGACCGTCCCGAAATACTTATTCTTGATGAACCCACAGCAGGGCTTGACCCCGAGGAAAGGATACGGCTCAGAAACTACATTGCCGAAATATCGGCGGACAGAACAGTTATACTTGCAACTCATGTTGTCAGCGACATTGAATGCATTGCCCAAAAGGTGATACTGCTGAAAAAGGGCAGACTGCTCCGCTTCGGAACACCCTCGGAGCTTATCGGCGAGATCATAGGCTGCGTAGGAGAGTTCTGCGGCAGCTTTGATGAAGTGACCGAAATGAAAAAGCGCTTCGGAAAGGGTCAGATGATGCAGCGCAGAGACGGCTTTGTGCTCCGTGCAGCCGAAAAAGATCTGCCCCCCGAATTCGTTCCTGCGGAAAATGCCGACCTTGAGGACGTTTATTTATTCTATGCGGAGGGACGCAGATGAATGAGCTGAAAAGAGTATGGAGCAGAAAGCTGCTTATGCTTTCGGCAATAGCAGTGCTGCTGAATTTTGTCCTGTTCATGCTTTCCTGCGGCAGCGAAAGCTATATAACCTCGGAGGGCGATGAGCTGAAGCAATATATCGAAGCATACGGCACGACTGTACAAAGCACTGCCGCACGGAGCAGAGAGCTTGCGGCTCTCAATATCTATGACAGCGGCTTCGGCTCGGAAAACATAAAAAAGACCATGAAGGATTTTTCCGCACTGTCCGATATAACCCTTACCTGCGGCGACAATCGTGGAATTGTGGTTCTGTCAAAGCATCATATGACCGATCTTATCTTTACCGCACTTATGCTTATCATATCCGCACTGCTGCTTGCGGAGCGCAGGAACGGACTTGCTCCGCTGATAAGAAGCACCGTGGGCGGCAGGACACGGCTGTATTTTGCAAGAACGGGCGTGCTTGCAATATCCGCTGCCGCTGCCGCATTTCTGCTGTACGGAGGAAATTTTCTCGGTGCGGTACTCACCTTCGGGGATATGGGCATTTCAAGGACAATACAGTCCGTTCCCGAATTTTCAATGTGTACGCTGCCAATTTCAATAGGCGGATATCTGATATATTCCCATGCCGTGAAAATTCTTGCGGTGCTTGCGGCAGCAATGCTTTTTTTCACTCTGATAAGTCTGCTTGGAACTGCGGGAGCATATCTTTTCGGAGGGATATATGCCGCCTTGCAGGTGCTGTGTTATCTTATGATACCGTCCGTATCGGCATTCAATATGCTGAAATTCGTGAACATATTTGCCGCCGTCCGTTCAGATGTGCTTTTCATCACATACTGCAACCTGAACATATTCGGCAGACCTGTTTCAATACTTGATGCTTCGGTATGCTTCTGCATGATTATCTTTGTACTGTGCTTTGCCGCAGGAGCTTTCATTCACGGCAGAATGTATCTGAAAAGCGAGCATTTCACCGAACAGATTATCCTAAGAATAAGAAAATTCACCGAAAAGCATTCCGTATGCAGAACGCTTTTCGGCTGGGAAGGCTATAAGCTGCTTGTGCATCGGTTCGGGATCGTAATTATTGCAGCCGCATTTCTTGCGGCGTATTCCCAGGCGGCAAAGTATGATTATTTTTATCCGATAAATACATATGAGCTTGAATGGTATGAAAAATATCATGGCGAGATCACCGATGAAATGCTCGGAGATATGACAAAACAGGAAAAGCGCCTTTCCGATTCTGTTGAACGATTCAGCCGAATGCTGGAAAAGATACTGTCCGCCGAACCTGTTGACTGGAACACCTATGGCAAGATATCTGCCTTTCTGGAAGAAGCGCAGAAAAAACACGATGCACTTCTGCCGATAGCCGAAAATGTCCGAAGCGGTCTTGAATACACCAAACGGACAGGCAGTCCTGTCAGACTGATAAAGCCCTATGCCTATGACCTTATGCTGCTTCGGGACACAAAAACAGTCCAAAGGAACGCACTTTTCATACTTATCGGCATCATCTGCTCCGTATCGGGAATTTACTCCTACGAAAGTCAGAACCGAATGGACGGCACTCTGCGCTCGGCTTATCGGGGACGTGCCGCACTGAATATCTGCAAGATAACATGGGTCATTATCACCTGCGCCGCACTGTGTACGGCGGTACATTCCGTACAGCTTATCAGAATAAATATGCAGCTTGGGCTGAATGACACCGATGCTCCCCTGCAAAGTCTTGAATTTATGCGTGACTATCCGATATATATGACGATAAAGCAGTATATCATCGGCAAATTTGCGTTAAGGGCGGCAGCTACCTGCATTATCGGATTAATATGCGCTCTGATAAGCAGACTGTGCGGCAGTACCGCATCATCGCTGGGGATATGTTCGGCGGCTGCGGCTGTTTCATGCCTGCTCCCGAACATCGTTCACGGAGCGGAAGTCATAAGCGCTCTTCATTGGCTCGGAATATAGAAAAATCAGGCTGTCCCGTACAATAAAACGTACAGAACAGCCTGATTTGATTTTACTGATTTACACGCAGATACCGATATTTTCTTATCAGTTTTCCTTATTGGGCTTCAGGGAACCGTAATAATAGCTTGCGGCAGCTCCGCCGTCCATAAGAAGCGTTGAGCCTGTGATAAATGCACCTCTGTCAGCCATAAGAAGCTCTGCCGCATTTGCAAACTTATCGGGCATCTTATTGCCTGTTGCGATACCGAAGAAATCCGCTCCGTCCATATGAGCCTTATCGGCAATGCTTACGGTGAATGCCTTGGTCGCCTTGATGTTTTTGGTGGTCTTATGCTCCTCGTCGATTATAAGCGCTATCTTATCCATATCGCATACAGTCGCCCATGCCGCATTCATAACATTTACCGTGCCGTTTTCATCATATGCCGCTATCATCAGGACAGGCATAGGGAAAACCGCAGGCTGTACTCCTAAATTTTTTCTCATTTTGATCTGCCTCCGTATATTCAGTGTATTTTCATATCGCAGATAAACTTAACGAACTTGGGGTCGGAATGATCTACGATCTCGCTGTGGCCCATATCCTTTGCGGAAATAACCGCCATTTCCTCATCGGTAAGAGTAAAGTCCCAAATGTTCAGATTCTCTTCGATACGTTCACGGTGAACGGACTTGGGAATAATGGAAACACCTCTCTGTGTATTCCAGCGAAGAACTGTCTGTGCGGCGCTCTTGCCGTATTTCTTTCCGATATTCACGATCTCGGGATCGGTGAAAATGCCGTGCTTGCCCTCTGCAAGAGGTCCCCATGCCTGGGGAACAACGCCGTACTTTTTCATATTCTCTATTGCGTCTGCCTGTGCGAAGAACGGGTGAAGCTCAACCTGATCCACCGCAGGAATGATCTCAACATTCTCACACAAATTTGTAAGTATAGCAGGATAGAAATTCGATACTCCTATCGCCTTTGCAAGACCCTCCTTATAAGCCTTTTCAAGACCTCTGTATGCGGCAAAATAATCGCCCATGGGCTGATGAAGCAGAATAAGATCAACATATTCAAGACCCAGCTTTGCAAGAGAAGCCTTGACAGCCTCATATGCCGTCTCCTCGTTCTTCATGTCCTGTACCCAGACCTTTGTTGTTACAAAAAGCTCACTGCGCTTCACAATGCCGTCTGCTCCAGCTCTTGCTATTGCCTTGCCCACTGCCGCTTCATTCATATAAGCCGCTGCCGTATCTATAAGGCGGTAGCCTGCATCTATTGCATCATATACCGACTGTTCGCACTGTGCGGCATCGGGTATCTGAAATACTCCGAAGCCCTCCAGCGGCATTTTTGCTCCTGTGTTGAGTTTTGCAAATTCCATAATAAACTTTTTCCTTGATTATTTTTGCCTGTTGGCAGTTATTATATCCATAAGACTAACATTTTCGTTCCGATACCGAGCATTCGGATTCGGTTCGGATACCGTCAGCCGTATCGCCGTTTCGGGGCAGGCGTGGATACACGCCATGCAGGATATGCAGTCTTTGCTGCTGCGCACCGCTCTCTGCGCTTCAAGCTCAAAACAGCCCATGGGACATACCTTGGTGCAGATACCGCAGCCGATACATTTTTCGGTGATGCGGTAAATATTTTTAAGTGCATCGGCAGGCAGCTCTGACATTCGTTCAAGAAACTGCCTGTGAGCGGAAATATCCGACCTTATCGCTTCGATCTGCTGCGGAATATGCTTGTCAAGCTTCATCTGCCGGGACATATCAAAGGCAGGCAGAAAATTATCCGCCATTAAAAGCACGTTGATATATCGGAATGTTTTTCCCACGGAACCTGCAAATTCGGCAGCCATCTCCGCTGCTCCGCCGTGACGGTTTCCATATGTAAGTATCAGATAAAGATAGTCCGTTTCAAAGTCCGCTTCCGCTATGAACCTCTTGACGGGAAGGGGCATTTCATGACCGTAAACGGGACAGACTATGCCTATCTCGGCGGAGCTGTAATGCATATCTCCGTGCAGCTCACGGGGAATGCTGTAACATTCGCCGTCAAGCTGCCTTGCGGCATACAGACTGTTGCCTGTTGCGGTAAAATAAAATACCAATCCTATCATCTCGCATTGCATTTTTTATCGGTATGTGTTATAATGTTTATAGCATTTTCCGACCTTGATTAGATTATACACCGTTTTATCCGATTTGTACAGTGCCGTTTATTGATACTGCTATAAATATTATTTATACTGAAAGGTATGATATCTGTGCCCGAACTTTATCAGCTCAGGCAGCTTGCCGCCTTTGCGGAATACGGAACACTCTCCGAAGCTGCCGAAAAATTATATCTGTCCCAGCCTGCCCTGAGCCGAAATATGTGCAGGCTTGAAGAGGATATTGGCGTACCCCTTTTTATCCGAAGCAAAAACAAGCTTGAACTGAACGAAAACGGAAAGCTTGCAGCGGAGCTTGCCGTAAATGCTTTATCTGAAATCGACGACATAGCAATGCGGGTCCAAGCTCTTGACCGCAGCCGCCGAACGATCTCACTGGGGATATGCGCTCCCGCTCCCGTCTGGAAAATATCTCCGCTGCTGGCGCAGTTTTATCCGTCCATGACGATACAGACCGAAGCTGCCGCCGAAGCCGAGCTGCTGAACGGACTTGATTCGGGCAAGTATCACATCGCCGTGCTGCATTTTCAGCCCGACGCAGAAAAATATGCAGGCATTGTCTGCGCAAAGGAAAATCTTTTCTTTTCGCTGCCGCCCACACATAAATTTGCGGACAAAGCCTCTCTTTCCTTTGCGGATATGGACGGGGAAAATATGCTCCTGATGTCCGATGTGGGCTTCTGGTATGACATGACGCTGCGAAAAATGCCCCATTCACGCTTTCTTATGCAGAATGACCGCTATACCTTCAATGAGCTGGTGGCAGCGTCCGTTCTGCCCTCATTCAGCACTAATCTTGCAAAGGAATATCTTGCCGTAAACACCGACCGCATCGACATTCCCGTGGCAGACCCCGAAGCAAGGGTCACCTATTATCTTGTCTGCCGAAAAGAGAATAAAAAGCAGTTTGAACGGCTCTTTCGGTATTTTATATGACCGCATAAATTTACAGGCAGCACACGGCTCTTGCGTATCCGTATGCTGCCTGTTTATCTTTTCCGATCTGTTTTGCTCCGAAGCGTGCCGAAAGTTCACGCTTTTTTCTTTTTGTTCTTTTTATGTATCAGCTGCGCTTTCCCGACAGCTGCGGCTTAGCTTTTTCGGGAATATTTCCGCTTTCTCTGTATGCGAAAATATTAAGAACCCGTCCACATAGAATCAAAATCTACGCAAAAGCGTGTGGATATGCGAAATAATACACATAGTTTCAGCGTGA
>CAKSKG010000018.1 GCA_934464775.1 uncultured Oscillospiraceae bacterium | reverse complement strand
TTTGCTTCTGCTTTTCTTTAGCCCCCCTCTCCTTCGCCCTTTGGTGTTCCCTTTGCGAATCTTGAAGCTCATATGATACACATTTCTAAAAATAAAAGTAAGCTTTTAACGAACAACATAATATTGAAGTCAAGCAATAACGCTAACACAAAAAGAAAAGTAAGCTTTTCAATAACATCAAAGCAAAAATGGCATAGAATACCAACTATTCAATAAAGTAAATTCAAACTATCAGCCACACAACGCCAAACTCAGAAAAAGACAAAAAAAATAAAAGCTGTAAGTCAAAATTAACTTACAGCTTTTGGCGGAGATGGAGAGACTTGAACTCTCGCGCCGGTTTCCCGACCTACGCCCTTAGCAGGGGCGCCTCGTCACCACTTGAGTACATCTCCATATGGTAACAGTTTATAAATATTAAGTGGCGGAGAGGGTGGGATTCGAACCCACGGTCCCTTGCGGGATCACTGGTTTTCAAGACCAGCTCCTTAAACCACTCGGACACCTCTCCATACATATAAATCGCCGATTCCATACATATATGAAAATCATGTCCGACGACTTATATATAATACCACACTTTTTTTTATTTGTCAAGCATTTTCCGAAATTTTTTCAAAACTTTTTTCGCTGCCCCAAAATCTTACTTCTTGAAGCCGCCTCTCTGGTGAATGAGTATCACTAAGAATACGATCGCAGCAGCAACAATTGCAATTGCGGCAATGAGTATAACTCCCGCAGCGTCAATTCCGCTGTTGTCAACCGAAACAGCCTCGGCAGCTTCCGTGGCAGCTGTTGTCTTTGCCGTTGTTTCGGCAGTGGTTTCTTCAACGGTTGTTTCCGCTTCCGTTACAGTTGTCTCGGCTTCTGTTTCTTCCACTGTTTCTGCGGTTGTTTCTTCCGTAACAGCCTCAGTTTCGGCTTCTGTCTCTGCCTCGGTCACCTCTGCCTCCGTCTCTTCAAGAGTCGCAAGCTCCTCAGCCCATGCAGGAAGAGTTTTCGGCTCGCCCAGATTTGTAACGGTGATCTTCGTAACGGTAACGGGTGTTCCCGTGTCACCTACGCAGATGTTGTATACCTCGGAGAAATCGTCCGTTCCGTAAGCCGCAACGATATCATCATAATTAAAATCAGCCCAGCCGTCGCCCTCTTCTGCGGGAGCGACCTTTGCCCAGTCGACAATCTTGTCGTCCGAATGTTCGCCCCATGACTGCCAGATAAGCTCAACGGGGCAGGTGTCCTTGGGGGCATCGCAGGTGTATTCTACCTTGACAACGGAATCCTTGGTCATCGCAGTGGGGTTAAAATCATTCTCTGCTGTCTGGAGAGTTGTCTTGTATATAACACTCTGTCCCCAGCTTCCACTTGATGTAACAGGCTGGATATCAAGCACTGCGTCTTCGGCGGAAACACTGAAAGCCGCACAGGATATCACAGCTGCGCAGGATACCGCAGCACAGGCTGCCTTAAAAAATTTATTCATATTCCTCTTTCCTTTCGGGATATAGTCACTTCTAATATTGTACATCATTTGTACTTAAAAGTCAAGCAAAATCAACAATATATCAAAATCTTTCCTTAACAGGATATTAAAAATCTCTCAAAGTAAAGGTAAGCCAGTCGGGAGAAACGGAAGCGCCTGCTTTCTCGTAAAATTTTATCGCAGGAGCATTCTCCGCAAGACATTTCCACTCCATTTTGATGCAGTCCCTTTCCCGTGCCTCACGGCGCAGCTCGTTCATAAGACTCTCTCCCACACCGCGGCGTCTGAAATCAGGCTTGACATAAAGATCCTCCAGATACAATACCCGTCTGCCCGAAAAGGTGGACAGCATATAAAAATAGTACAGCGCCATTCCCGCAGCTTCGCCGTTCTCCTCGGCAATAAGCGCACAGAAAGCATTTTCGGACATAAGCTTTCTCACGCCCTCCTCGCCCAAAGTAAGAGCGCCCTCCAGCCCCTCAAATTCAGCCAGCTCACGCATCATTCCGTATATCGCAGGCACATCGGATAAACCGCATTTTCTCACATTCATAGCTCACTCGTCCTTTCCGCCGAAATGATAATCGGCAAACTTATGCCCTGCCCAGCCGTCAATATCCGCACGGCGCATTGCCCCGAAGATACGGTCGGTAAAGCCGTGGTCGGAGCGCTCCATTTCGGCAAGATAATTCTTCATATCCTGCCTTGCGGTGTGTCCGTCCGCAGGACATTTTGATTTCACCACGCAAAGCTCATTCTTTGCAGCCGCACGGCGAACCTCCCTTTCGGGAGCAAGCACCAGCGGACGTATAACGGTAAGATTCTTCTTTGAAAGATATGTAACGGGCGAAAAGCAGCCTATGCGTCCCTCGATGAACAGATTCATCATAAACGTCTCCACTGCATCATTGTAATGATGCCCCAGCGCTATCTTGTTGCACCCCGCAGCTATCGCCGCATCGTGGAGCGCCCCTCTGCGGAGCTTCGCACAAAGCGAACAGGGACTCTTCTCCTTTCGCACATCAAAAACGATCTCGCCTATCTGCGTTTCGATAAGATGATATTCTATGCCCAGCTCACGGCACATTTCAGCTACCTGCGAATAATCTCCCCTGACTCCGCCGAAGCAAGGGTCGATAGTCACCGCCGCCACATCATAGTCAATGCCGATGAACCTTTTCAGCATCACCAGTCCTCTCAGCAGCACAAGACTGTCCTTTCCGCCAGAAACTCCCACAGCCACTCTGTCGCCGTCCGAAAGCATATCGAACTCGTTTATGGCTTTTCTCATATATCCAAGCATTTTCTGCATATTTTTACGCTCCCAAAATAAAATTCAGCATCTACCATTATACAATATATTTTATGCAAATTCAAGTTTGATGTACATTTTATTCAAAATCGGGTCTGTTTTTTCTATCATAAAAAATCCGAAACACTATTGCAATTTTTCCATAAACAGTGTATAATTATATAGCAGAGTTTGTATAATTTTATTTTTTTCGGTAAATTAAACGATTAAAATTATAAAATGACCTAAAGGAGTTGTATATATAATGAGACTTGTTACCCGTTCCGATTTTGACGGACTTGCCTGCGGCGCACTGCTGAAGGACGTGGGAGTTATCGACCACTGGAAATTCGCACACCCCAAGGATCTTCAGGACGGTCTTGTTGAGATAACAAAGGACGACTGTTTGGCAAACGTTCCTTTTGTTGAGGGCTGCGGACTTTGGTTCGATCACCATTCCAGCGAATTTGAGCGCAATCAGCTTGAGGGAAAATATAAGGGCGAGAGCCGCATAGCACCCTCCTGCGCACGCATTATCTACGATTATTACGGCGGCGAGGCCCGCTTCGCCCACTATGATGACATGATGAAGGCTGTTGACAAGGTGGATTCGGGAAATCTCACCGTTGACGAGGTGCTCAATCCCACAGGCTGGATACTCATCGGATTCCTTATGGATCCCCGTACAGGTCTGGGACGCTGGAGAAACTTCACTATCTCAAACTATCAGCTCATGGAAAAGCTTATCGACTGCTGCCGCACAATGAACACCGATGAGATCCTCAATCTCCCCGATGTCAAGGAGCGTATCGAGGTATACTTCGAGCAGGCTGAAAAGTTCAAGGAAATGGTAAAGGCTCACACACGCATTGAAAAGGACGTTATCATCTCCGACCTCAGAGGCGTTGACCCCATTTATTCGGGCAACCGCTTCCTTATCTATTCTCTCTATCCCGAGCAGAACATCTCCGCATGGATCGTTTCGGGCAGAGGCGGTCAGGGCTGCAGCTGTGCCTGCGGATATTCCGTGCTGAACAGAACATCTCACGTAAACGTGGGACGTCTTATGCTGAAATACGGCGGCGGCGGACACAAGGCAGTTGGAACCTGCCAGTTCTCCAATGAGACAATGGACGAAATGGTGCCAAAGCTTCTTGATGAGCTTGTAAACTACGACAAGTATTACAAGGAAGAAGAATAATTACATAACAGCAAAGGCGTCTGCAAATAAAGCAGGCGCCTTGTTTTATATATGGTCACCTCTAAAAACCACCGGCTAAAGCCTTAGTACCTCATCTGCTTGCAGATTTTCCGTCATCTTGCACATAAATTTCTTGACATACGGCAGTATGCCTGCGAAATTTCTATACAATCTGACGAAAAATCTGACTGCGCATCTGAGGCACTATGGTTTTTAGAGGCGACCATATTTTATTTTTCACTGTCACGGACAAGCTCAATAGCCTCCTTGCCCGTCATATGCTCCACAGTAAATTCGATGATGTTCATATGCTTCATGTCACGGTCTATTTCCTGCTGAATGCGGCTGTCATTATCCGCAAGATATTTCCTGCCCAGCGCCCATACGGCAGGCAGCATTTCTTCCTCGGCTTCAATTATGCGGACAGTTCCGAATGCGATAACGCTCCTGAAATATGTGGTAAGCTCGTCACCGTGTACCTCGTCCCTGTCGGTGACGCAGAATGATGCTTTTTCGCAGCTGCGGACTGCATCAAGCTTGTGTCCCGTTTTTGCCGAATGGAAATATATCTTCCCGTCGGAATAGACATAGCTCAGCGGCACGGCATATGGATATCCGCCGTCACCAATAAGCGCAAGCACCCCCGATGTGTTCTCACGGAGGATCTTCTCCGTTTCTTCGTCGGAAAGCTGCTGTCTTTTTCTTCTCATTTCTCTGAACATGATATCACCCGTAAACATAAGGCGCCGTGCATAAAATACACAGCGCCCGAAAAATTTCAATATATAAACTTACAGCTCAACAGGCTCTGTTCTTACGCGGATCTTGGGGAGCTTTTCAATTACAGTGTAGTAATTTTCAGCCCAGTCAGCGCCCTGTGAGGGATCGTTCTCACCGCTTGCGGGAGGAGCGAAAAGCTTCAGAGTCATATCGCAGGGACCGTCGATAGGCTTTTCAAAGAATGCGCCCATAAGGTCGATAGTCTTTGCCTTGGGAGACCTATAGAACCACTTGCCGTTGATCTCCATCATATAGTTGCCGTCGTCCTCGAAAACGACCTCGCAGAAGTGAGGATTGCCGTCAAAATGAACGGGGATCTCGATGCCCTCTGCGTCCTCTGCGCCGCCCCAGCGGAGCTTGATGGGAAGCTGAACATCTTCGCCTGTTTTCATCTCGGGCATGAACCAGTCGGAGTGGATTATCTCCTTATATGTCTTGAGCAGAGGCTGCTCAATGCCCACATCGGGGTTGTTGGGATCCTCGATCTCCAGACCGAGACGTCCTCTGTCACGGAACTGATACATTGTAAAGGAAGTGAACCAGTCAGCCTTTTCATTAACAAGGATATCGCAGAATTCCTTTACCATGTCAGCCTGCTCGTAAGGACCTGTAACATCTCCGTCGGAGTTGAATTCAGCCATGCTCATAGGCTTGCCAACGCCGCCGTTAAGGAACTTGAAGCGCTCATAGCTGCGCTTTGTCTTTTCATAAGTCTCGCTCACCTTGCTGCGGGAGTGGGAATTTCCGCCTCTTTCCGCAACGTCATAGGGCCAGCCCCAGTGAAGAGCCATGTACTTGTCAACGCTCCACATATCTGCGGAGGGAACAACGCACTTGAACTCCTCTTCCTTGTCCATTTCGGTCTTGCTGAGATCCTCGATGCCGCCGATGCACATAAGAGTCTTTACATTGGGAGCATACTCATGGATAATATCCGTGAAGTGAACGAAAAATTCAGCTATTTCCTTGTAGGAAGCACGCTTTGTAAAGGAGAACCAGTCGCCTGTTGCCTCGTGGTTTATTCTGAGTATCATTCTTCCGAATGTGCTGAGATCCTTTGCGATAGCGATAAGCTGCTCGTCCGTACACTTGGGGTCGATAGTAAGTGTAAGTGTAACGTCCTGACCGTGACGGCGGACATCTCTCATGTACTTGAAAGGCTCGTCGCTGAGGTCGCCGCCGATGCCGCCCTTGTATGTAAAGTAATCGTCATAAGGATAATCCCACTGGAAAGATACCTGTGCGTCCTTCATGACCTCGGAAATTCTGCCGGGCCATTCCTTGTCAAAGGGATAGTAGCAGTACATAAGGCTGATGCTGCGGTGAGGACGTCCCATTTTGTTAAGGATATAGTCCTGATTAACGTATTCGCCTCTCTCGGAGCCGTCGCCCAGATCAACGGCACATTTTGCCTGACCCATGTGGATCTTGCGGATCATTTCGCTCATTGTTTTTTCCTCCCGAAAATATATTTTTGAATTTTTATAAGATATACAGACCGTTCGCTGCCTGTATAAAATATTTGTGGTAACGTTTTCATTTCAAGGTTAAAATACAGGGGAAACGCCCCTTGGGACGATTTCCCGATGTATGAAAGCACTTGAAATATTATCTTCCGATCTTGTTTTTAAGAGCGGTCCTTGTGCGCTTGACCTCCGAAAGCGAAGCGGTAAGAGCCGTTTCCGATTCGGAAAGAATGCTGTTGACATAATCATAAGCGGAGTCACGGAGCATTTTTGTCTTTGCCTGCGCCTGATTTATCATTTCTATCCCCTGCTGACGTGCCTGCTTGGTGATCTCGTTGTTTGAAACAAGTATCTTAGCACGCTCCTCGGCTTTCTGGACGATAGTTTCGGCTTCCTTTCTTGCGCCTGCGATGATTGATTCCCTGTCCTCAAGGATCCTCTGGGACATTCTCAGCTCCTGAGGAAGTGCACTCCTCGCCTCGCTGATAAGATCCTTTACCTGTTCGCCGTCGATAGTTATCCTTCCCGTTGAAAAGGGCATCGGCTTGGCGGAGTCGATCATATCTTCGATCTCGTCGAGTATCTGAGATATATTCATACTCATAATTTATATATGACCACCTTTCGGGACAGTGCTGTCCGTCATAATCAGAAATTTACGGCTTTTTCAGCAGCCTGTTCTCGATATCCTCAAGGATACATTCAGGCACAAAATTGCTTATATCGCCGCCGAATGACGCCACCTGCTTCACAACGCTGGAGCTGAGGTACATATTTTCGGAAGCGGTGGTAAGAAACACCGATTCCGCTCCCTCATAAAGGCTGCGGTTAACGAGCGCCATCTGGAATTCATATTCAAAATCGGTAACGGCTCTTAAACCCTTGACGATAGCCACCGCACCGACATTTTTCACATAATCCGCAATAAGCCCCTCGCAGATATCCACCACTGCATTGGTGATGCCGCTTTCGCCTATTGCCTTGTGTATCATCATCACTCTTTCCTCGGGTGAAAAGCTGGGATTTTTCGCCGCATTCACCGAAACAAGAACAATGACCTTGTCAAAAAGAGCGGAAGCTCTGCGGATAATATCCATATGACCCAGCGTAACGGGATCAAAGCTTCCGGGGCAAACTGCAATTCTCATAATAAAAACTCTTTCCCGGCATCATGCCAAAGGGCAGATCAGCCTTCCTCGTTGAACGGCACACGGAAAACCGTGACCTCCACCTTTCCGTAGCGGTAGGTCTTTGACTTTTTCAGCCTGCCGATCTCATCGGGAAGCTCCAGACCCCTTTCATGCTCGCAGATAACGATGCCCCTGTCGGACATTCTCGGTTCCAGCAAAGGCAGTGCCTTCATGATAAGACCGTTGTTATAGGGAGGGTCAAGCAGAGCTATATCAAAGGTATACACGCAGCTTTTAAGATAATCAATGCTGTCAAGGTTGGAGAGATGGCTCATATCCTTGAAGCCTGCGGCATATACATTTTCTCTTGTAACGTCCAGCGAATCCCTGCTCTTGTCGATAAAGCGGCAGTGCTTTGCGCCTCTAGAAAGAGCCTCAATGCCAAGCTGACCCGAACCGGAGAAAAGATCAATGACCTCCGAGCCTTCGATATCGAACTGGATTATTGAAAAAATGGCCTCTTTGACCATATCGGTAGTGGGGCGGACGTCATTGCCCTCAAGTGTGCGGAGCTTTCTTCCGCGCGCTGTGCCTGTTATAACTCGCATATATCTGAATTCTCCCGAATGATTACAAAATGATTACATACATTTATTATAACCGATATTTTCTGTTTTGTCTACCCTATCACACAAATTTAACATCTCAAAAATCACAATTTATCGCCCTCAAAATTGTAAAAAAGCAACAAAAATATAAAGCATACCGAAACATCGAATCACGATCCGCCGCATTACCGCCTGCTGTACCTGAAATCGCAGTGATCCGCTCCCTCGGCGATAGTTCCCGTTCTCACAAGCTTCATATCCATGATATCCGCAAGCACATAATCCATTCGGCACAGATAATGCGCCAGCTCGGGACAGCCCTCATCTGCACAAAGCCTGCAAATGCCGCACTCATAATAATCATATCCCAGCTCATATTCGCCGTCCCCCTGCAAAATATCCACTACCCAGTCGTTTTCATACTGCCTCTTGTGGCTGTCCTCCGACCATTTCAGCCTGCCGGGAAGCTTTTTCGGGTCAAGATAGCTGTCCGCATTTCCAAGCACCTTATGAAAAAGCTTTGAGGCGCACAGCCCGTCCCTGAATATCTCGTAATTCTCTTCGGCAGTTTTTCCCGTACAGCGGTTCATGGCGATGAAATACGAACCCATTATGTAAGAACTCATCAGCTTTGATTTTCCTATATCCTTTGCACGGAGTATTATCGCCTTGTTTTCCTCCGCAATGCGCTTTGCGGTATCGGCAGAAAATCCTCGCCTTTTAAGCTCGGCTTTCACAGCACCGTGATAAAATCCGCTAAGAATTTTTGCATTAAAAGAATATTCCATATATATTTCCTCCGATCAATAATACCCTTACCTGTATTATACCATATCTCCGATATTTCCGCAAGAAAAATTTTTTTCCGCCGATAATTCCCACGGCGGCGCAAAGGTAACCAAAAGGAAACTATGTCACAAAAAAGTGCCTTCTTTACAACGGTGAAATACTGTGATATCATTTCATCATGTAAAGATACCGAAAGGAGCAGCTTATTATGACCCACGATGAAAAACTCGTCTATCTTATAAAATATCTTATTGCGGAGGATATCCGCTATAAGGACATAGAAATCCCAAAGGAGAAAAGCCAACGCTTTGATATGTTCCGCAGTCTTGTGAATATCCGTCCGCCAAAGCCTGCGTCAGATGAATTTATACGGGTGCAGGACGAATTTCTCCGTGAGGAAACTGCCGCAAAGGGCATTGCCGATATTGCCGATATGCAGCCCGTCGAGGATAATATATATCTCTGGCGAGGCGATATAACCGCACTCCGCTGCGGCGCAATAGTCAATGCGGCAAATTCACAGATGCTGGGCTGCTTCCACCCCTGCCATTCCTGTATCGACAATGCGATACACACCTATGCGGGAGTGCAGCTCCGCCTTGAATGTGCGGATATCATGGAGAAGCAGGGCTGCCCCGAGCCTGTGGGACAGGCAAAGCTCACATCGGCATATAACCTGCCCTGCGATAAGATAATACACACAGTAGGCCCCGCAGTAGATGGCATACTCACCGAAAAGCACCGCCGCCGGCTGGAAAGCTGCTACATTTCCTGCCTTAAAACAGCACACGAAAACGGAATCGGCAGCATAGCATTCTGCTGTATATCAACGGGAGTTTTCGGATTTCCGCAGAAAGAAGCTGCCAAGATCGCAGTCGATACGGTGCGCAGATATTCGGGAGAAACAAAGGTGATATTCAACGTTTTCAAAGAGAGCGACTGTAAAATATACGCCGAACTGCTCGGAAAGCATAAATAAGCTCAAATAATATATGAGAAACCGTTTCACATATATTTAATGTTATATGCATTGCCGCTATTTATTGATATTTTATATAAATAAAACTCCTAAATCTCATATTATTGCCTAAATTTTAAAATTTTGATAAAAAACAGCTTTACTATCGGAAATAAATGTGTTATAATAGCTAAAAATCGGATAGCTGCCGCTTTATGACAAAAACGGCGGAAATGCAGAAAATTTCTTTCCGAAAGCGTGGACGATATGACCGACTACCGCCTTGTGCGAATGAACAGAAAATCAATATCCCTGTCAGTGGATAAGGACGGGATACCCGTTATAAAAGCTCCGTACAGCGCGCCGCTGGAGATAATCGACCGCTTTTATAACGAAAAAAGGGACTGGGTGTCCTGTCAGCTGGAAAAATATGAAATGCGCGAAACTCAGCGGCGTGAATCTCTCTGCTCAAATGTAAAAACACTTACGCTCTTCGGCAGAGATTACCCCGTGACCCATGAAAAAAGAGCTTACGGCTTCGACTGGCTCTCATTCAATCTTCCCGATGAGAGCTTTGCGGAGCTGCGCCCGTATATAATCACGATGTACCGCAGGATAGCGGCGGCGGATATCCCCCAAAGGGTGAAGCGCTATGCCGAGATAGTGGGAGTTTCGCCCACTGCCGTAAAAATAAATTCTGCGTCCACACGCTGGGGCAGCTGCTCTTCAAAAGGCTCACTGAATTTTTCATGGAAGCTTATCCTTGCTCCCGAGGACGTTATTGATTATGTTGTCGTTCACGAGCTTTGCCATATAAAGCATATGGATCACAGCCCCGCTTTCTGGGCAGAGGTGGGAAATGTCATTCCCGACTGGCGCGAAAAGCGTGAAGCATTAAAAGATGTCCAGAAGCTTATCGGCGACAAGGCTTTGGAATGATATCCTGCTCCGATATTATATAATGTATATATGAAAAAAGGAATGATACCGATATGAAGCTGATGTTTGCTTCCGATATTCACGGAAGCGCTTCCTGCTGTGACAAAATGCTGTCACGCTACCGTTCGGAAAACGCACAAAAGCTGATACTGCTGGGCGACCTGCTCTATCACGGCCCCAGAAACGATATACCCGAGGGCTATGCTCCCAAGGACGTTGCGAAGCAGCTGAACGAAGCCGCTTCGGAGCTGCTCTGCGTAAGGGGAAACTGTGAAGCCGAGGTTGACCAGATGATGCTGTCCTTCCCCGTCATGGCGGATTATGCCGCTCTGTGGAACGAGAGCGGAAAGCTGTTCTTCTGCACTCACGGACACCTCTATAACAAGGACGATATGCCTATGCTGAAAGACGGCGATGTGACCGTTCAGGGTCACACACATCTTTATGCCGCAGAAAAGCACGGCAGGATATACTATGTAAATACAGGCTCGGTAACACTGCCAAAGGGCGGAAATGTCAAGAGCTATGTTATATACGAGGACGGCGTTTTCACCGTAAGGGATATGAGCGGTGAAATACTGAAAGAGCTTGTCCTCTGAAATATTTGAATGCAGACTGCGGGAAAAGTCTGCGAAAGGAGTTTTTATATGTCGATCTTCGGAAAACAGCAGTATTGCTATTCATGTATGGCACCTGTAAAATCATCGGAAGCAGTATGTAAGGTCTGCGGATACAATCCTGCGGAGGCTCCCTCCGCCGCACGCTATCTCAAGCCCGGAACGATCATCAATGAGCGTTTCATGGCAGGCTGCGTTATCAGCGAGAATCCTTTCTCCGTGACCTACATAGGCATGGATCTTGCCGAAAAGAAAAAGAAGATAATCAAGGAATACTGTCCTTTCTCCTGCGCCACAAGAGTGAACAACGAATTTGAGGAAAACACCCTCAACATCACAAAGGGCAAGGAAGAAATATTCAACAAGGGTCTTTCCGAATTTATCTCCTACGCAAAGAAGATACGTGAGCTGGAGGCTGACGAGGTCGGCGGACTTGAAGGCATCATGCGTGTGACAAATGTTATCGAAGCAAAGGGAACCTGCTATGTGCTGACCGATTATGCCGATGGAACAACCCTTAAAAAGCTTCTCAAAACCGAAAAGCCCGACAGCAAAAAGGTATTTTCTCTGATGAAGCCTATCATCAATTCGCTTATCTCACTCCACAAGAACGATATCATACACGGAAACATCTCGCCTTTCAATATCATCGTTTCACCCGATATGGCAAAGGCAACGCTGGTGGGCTTCGGACTTACCAAAACCGCCGAAGAATATCCCGAATTCAACGTTCTGCCAAAGGGCGGATATACTCCTCTGGAGCAGTACACCGCATTCAAGGGCGCAGTTGGTCCATGGACAGATATTTACAGCGTATGTGCTACTATATATAATGCACTGACGGGAGTAACTCCTCCCGATGCTCCCGACCGCACAGTGAACGATGCTCTCGATTCGCTTTCCGATCACGGAGTAACCGTTTCCGAAACAAAGCAGGACGCACTTTTCCAAGGGTTAAGCGTATATGAGCGTGACCGCTTCAAGGCTATCCGTGCGCTTTACAATGCAATGTACAGCGAGGACGAAGAGGTCGTATATGCGGAAGAGCCCGTTCAGCCCGAAGAGCCTGCTCCCACTGCCGAGGAAAAGCCTGCTTCCGCTCCCGAAAAGGAAGAAGCAAAGCCCGAGCCTGAGACTGTTGAGCCTGTCAAGTCGGAAGAACCCGCACCTGCGGCAGAGCCTGAAAAAACTGCGAAGCCTGTTAAGCCCGAGCCCGCAGCAGCAAATCCCTCCGGCGGATATTCACAGGTTATCGTAAGACGCCGCGACAAAGATAACATTGAGATCAACGGAACAAGATATTCCGCAAAGCTTGATAAGCTTGATCTCAGCTGCACGGGTCTTACCGATGATGATACAGCTCCAATTGAGCTTATGGAAAATCTGGAATATCTTTATATTGATGACAACAAGATCGCCGATATAGAATTTGTCAACAGAACAAGAAAGCTTGTTGCACTTTCCGCAAAGAAGAATTACATCACGGACATCTCCGCCCTTGTAAATCTTTCGATGCTGCGTGAGCTTTATCTCGGAGGAAACCGTGAGCTTTCCGATGTTTCCGTTCTGGAATACCTCAGAGGCATAAGAAAGCTTGATCTTTCCGATACAGCTGTTACGGACGTCCGCCCGGTAATCTATCTCGATCATCTGAAATACCTCGATCTCAGAGGAACAGACGTTACACAGCGCCAGATCAAGATGCTTTATTCGGAAATGCCCAACTGCGAGATAAAGTATGATATAAAGAAGTAATTTATTAAATGCCGAAACCGCCGTATCACGCCGAAAAGCGTGTGATACGGCGGTTTTTTATGCTTTCTGCGGATATACTATGCAATATGCGCTCACTTAAATCTGTATAAATTGAATGTGCCGATGCTGTGATAATTGTGATAATTGGATAAAAATTCGACTTTTTTTCAAAAACCCCTTGACAAAGATAAATTGGGGAGTATAATATAATTAGCACTCAGAGAGAAAGAGTGCTAACAGATAGATAACGAGAGTGCTTATATAAATAATATGAAGCACAGCAGGATAATGAAAAGCTCCTGCTCCGATAATTTGCCGAGAGGAAGTACGAGTAATGCTGGATGACAGAAAGCAGAAAATATTGGCTGCTGTTATTAATGAGTATATCGTTACCGGTGAACCTGTCGGATCGAAAACTATCGCGGCTATGCCCGATATAAAGGTTTCCCCCGCAACGATACGCAATGATATGGCAATGCTGGAACAGCTCGGTTATCTTGAACAGCCACATACATCGGCTGGAAGGATACCCACATACAGCGGTTACAGACTTTATATCGAAAAGCTTATGCCGCAGAAAGCTATCAGCGAAGAAGAAAAGCTTCTGCTGGACAGGGCGATAGATGAGGTCGAGATCCCCACCGAGGATGCTCTCATTGAATCCGCTTCAAAGGCACTGGCTGAAATAACCCACTGTGCGGCGGTTGCATCAAATTCCGCTCCGCAGTTCTCGATAATCACAAAGGTCGAGGTAATCCCCACAGGCAAGCGTATGTACGTTCTGCTGATGATAACCTCATCGGGAGCTATCAAAAACAAGGTTTGCCGCCTTGAATTCGATCTTTCGGACGAACAGCTTGAGTTCTTCTCAAAATATGTTTCGGAAAACCTCAGCGGCGTTTCCGTCGAAAATCTTTCGGACGAAATGCTCCGCAAGCTCACCGAAGCAATGGGAACTTATATGATGACCCTTTCCCCTCTTATAAAGGGCGTCAGCGATATGGCAAAGGATTTCTGCGAAAGCGATGTTCACCTCAGCGGCGAGAAAAATCTTCTCACCCGAACAGATGTCAGCGCAAACGAGATAATCCGATTCATCGAACAGAAAAATCAGCTGTCACAGATGCTGGACGGAAGCTTCAGCGGCTTGCAGGTGATGTTCGGTGAGGACGGAAACTTTATCGTAAACAATTCAAGCGTTATAATGTCCCCCATAAAAAAGGGCAACAAAACAGCAGGTTCACTTGGCATCGTCGGGCCGCTCAGACTTGACTACGCCAAGGTCATACCATATATTGAATATCTGACCGGAAGAATCACCGATCTTATTTCGGAGGATTATGATGAGGAAGAAAATGAGTAAAAAGGGCTTCGGACGGTTTGCAGAAAGGAGAAAAAGAATGAGCAGTACAGACATTAATGCAGAAAAGGCGGAAAACACCGCAGCGGAAAATGAAGCGGCTGAAAATACAGCTGCCGATAATGAAGCTGCCGATGCAGCAGCCGCAGAAAATTCAGAGCCTGCCGCAGATACGGCGGAGCAGCAGAAAGGTGATGAGCTCACTCTTAAAATAGAGCAGCTGACAGCACAGCTTGCCGATCAGGAGGAAAAATACAAGAGACTCGATGCGGAATATTACAATTACCGCACACGCTCACTTAAAGAAAAGCAGGACGCAGCAAATGACGCTACCGCAAAGGCTGTGACCGAAATTCTCTCCGTTATCGACAATTTTGAACGTGCGCTTGCTGCCGAAACCGCAGATGAAACTTATAAAAAGGGCGTTGAGATGATCTTCCGTCAGTTCACCGATATCCTCAAAAAGATGGGCGTTGAAGAGATAGAAGCTCAGGGCAAGCCTTTTGACCCCAATTTTCATCACGCAGTCAATCAGGTAGAAGATGAAAACTTCGGCGAAAATACAGTATGCCAGGTTTTCCGGAAGGGCTATAAGCTCGGAAACAAGGTAATAAGATGTGCAATGGTAGTCGTTGCCAACCCTTAAACCTTTTCTAAATATATTTTTTAATTAACATTCGATATTTCTTGAAAGGATGATTTATATGTCAAAGATCATTGGTATTGACCTCGGTACAACTAACTCCTGCGTAGCAGTTATGGAAGGCGGCAGCGCCGTTGTTATCCCTAACTCCGAAGGCGCAAGAACAACTCCCTCCGTTGTAGGCTTCACAAAGACAGGCGAAAGACTTGTAGGTCAGGTCGCTAAGCGTCAGGCTGTAACAAATGCCGACAGAACTATCTCTTCAATCAAGAGACATATGGGTACTGATTACAAGGTATCCATTGATGATAAGAAGTACACTCCTCAGGAGATCTCCGCTATGATCCTCCAGAAGCTGAAGGCTGATGCAGAGGCTTATCTGGGCGAAAAGGTAACAGAGGCTGTTATCACAGTTCCCGCATACTTCACAGACGCACAGCGTCAGGCAACAAAGGATGCAGGTCAGATCGCAGGCCTTACAGTTAAGAGAATCATCAACGAGCCTACTGCCGCTGCTCTTTCCTACGGTATTGATAAGGAACAGGATCAGACAGTTATGGTTTACGACCTCGGCGGCGGTACATTCGATGTATCTATCATTGAAATGGGTGACGGCGTTCAGGAAGTACAGGCAACAGCCGGCAACAACCACTTAGGCGGCGATGACTTCGACCAGAGAATCATCGACTGGATGCTGGAAGAATTCAAGAAGGTCGAGGGCATTGACCTCAAGAACGATAAAATGGCTATGCAGAGACTCAAGGAAGCAGCTGAAAAGGCTAAGATCGAGCTTTCCTCCACAGCTTCCTCTATGATCAATCTGCCTTATATCACAGCAGACGCAACAGGTCCTAAGCACCTTGAAATGACACTTACACAGGCTAAGTTCAATGAGCTTACTTCCGACCTTGTACAGGCTACAATGGGTCCCGTAAAGCAGGCTCTCTCCGATGCAGGTCTGAAGCCCTCCGACATCAGCAAGGTGCTCATGGTCGGCGGTTCTTCAAGAATCCCCGCAGTTTCCGAAGCAGTAAAGAGCTTCATGGGCTGCGAGCCCTTCAAGGGCATCAACCCCGATGAGTGCGTAGCTCTCGGTGCTGCTCTCCAGGGCGGTGTATTCACAGGCGATGTAACAGGCATGGTACTCCGTGATGTAACTCCTCTGTCCCTCGGTATCGAAACAGCAGGCGGCGTTTGCACAAAGATGATCGAAAGAAACAAGGCTATTCCTATAAAGCACTCCCAGATCTTCTCCACATATGCAGATAACCAGACAGCTGTTGATATCAGAGTTCTCCAGGGCGAAAGAGAATTCGCCAAGGATAACAAGGAGCTGGGTCTGTTCAGACTGGACGGCATCGCTCCCGCTCCCAGAGGAATTCCTCAGATCGAAGTTACATTCGATATCGACTCCAACGGTATCGTTCATGTAACAGCTAAGGACCTCGGCACAGGCAAGGAGCAGAACATCACGATCCAGTCCTCCTCCAATATGTCCAAGGACGATATCAACAAGGCTGTTGAAGAGGCTGAAAGATATGCTGAAGAGGATAAGAAGCGCAAGGAAGCCGTTGATATCAAGAATCAGGCCGACAACATGGTATTCCAGTGCGAGAAGGCTATGAAGGACTTCGGCGATAAGGTTTCCGAAAGCGACAAGGCTCCTATCCAGGAAAAGATCGACGAACTCAAGAAGGCTATCGAGGGCGGCAATACAGACGAGATGAAGGCTAAGACAGATGCTCTCCAGAATGCATTCTATGAGCTTTCCTCCAAGGTATATCAGGCAGCAGGCGGTCAGGGCAATCCCGCTGACGCAGCAGCAGCCGCAGGTGCAGCAGGTGCTGCCGATAACGGCGACGGCAAGGACGGCGGAGATTTCGTAGACGCTGACTTCACAGACGTTAAATAATTTTAAATGATGTACTAACCGCTGCGGCAGGCGGCACAATCCCCCACAGGCAGCGCCTGCAGGGGATTGTTGCGTATAACGAAATGACATAACTGCCGCCGAGAGCGGCGGAAGGGGAGAATTTTATGGCAGATAAAAGAGATTTTTATGAAGTGCTCGGCATTCAGAAGGGCGCTTCCGATGATGAAATAAAAAAGGCGTACAGAGCGTGCGTCAAGAAATATCACCCCGACCTTCACCCCGACGACAAGGAATGTGAGGAGAAAATGAAGGAGGTCAACGAAGCATATGATGTGCTTTCCGACCCCGACAAGAAGTCCCGCTATGACCAGTTCGGCCATGCAGGCGTAGACCCCTCATACGGCGGCGGTGCAGGCGGATTCAGCGGCGGTTTCAGCGGATTCGGCGACATGGGCGATATCGGAGATATCTTCTCCAGCTTTTTCGGCGGCGGATTCGGCGGTTCCTCCAGAACCTCCAATCCCAACGCACCCAGAAGAGGTCAGGATCTTGAAACAAGTGCCTCTATCAGCTTCATGGAAGCCTGCAAGGGCAAGAAGCTGGATATCAGGATCAAGCGTATGGAAAAGTGCCCCGACTGTAACGGAACAGGCGCAGCGGCAGGATCATCTATTGACACCTGCCCCGACTGTCACGGTTCAGGTCAGGTCAAGACGGCTCAGAGAACGCCTTTCGGCATGATCTCCTCCTCAAAGCCCTGTCCCAGATGCAGCGGCAAGGGCAAGACTATCTCCAATCCCTGCTCTAAGTGCGGCGGCGCAGGAAGAATTTCCGTCAACGCAAGCATTCAGGTTGATGTTCCAGCAGGTATTGCAGACGGTCAGACATTACAGGTCAGAGGTCAGGGCCACAGCGGCATAAACGGCGGTCCCAACGGCGATCTCCATGTTGAGATAACAGTCCGTCCCGATTCATTCTTCGAGCGTGACGGCTACGATATCCGCACGGAAGTTCCCGTAAAGTTCGCACAGGCTGTACTGGGCGACGATATAGAAGTGCTCTGCATCGACGGCAAGGTAAACCTCAAAATACCCGAAGGCACCCAGTCGGGATCAACATTCCGTCTGAAAGGCAAGGGCGTCAAGAAGCTGAACCGTACCGAGCGCGGCGATCAGTACGTAACTATCGTTGTGGAAGTCCCCAAGGGACTCAACAAGCAGCAGAAGGATAAGCTTATCGAGTTCGATAACTCCGTCAGCGAGGATAAATACAACAAGAGAGCGAAGTTCTTCGACAAAATAAGATCCGTACTTAACAAGGAAATATAAAATATAAGGCGCAGTCAATGAAAATTGGCTGCGCCTTATATTATTTTACGGTATAAACATAGCTGTTGCCCTTTTTTCCGACCCTTTGAGCGATCCCTGCCTTGTAAAACACATTCATAACAAGCTGCGCCGTGGGACGCTTCATTCCCAGCAGCGCCATATCGGCGGTGGTAAATTCATCGGGCAGCCCCACGGGAAGAAAGTTGAGCCAGTCCGAAAGGCAGTCGATATGCACCTCGTCAATAAGCGCCGACGGTATCTTGTCATATTTTGAATAGGAATTTCTCCGCCGCTTTTTGTTCAGATGCGCAGGGGCTTTTTCGGGCGGAATGCGATACTCATTTGTCTCCATAAGCATGATGCAAAGGCTGAAATTCGGGTGGGTGAGATAGTCGGTGATGCATTCCAGCTCCTCAAAAACGGTGTAGATATTCCCTTTCAGCGGCGATTTCCGCTTTGAGCTGACCTCGCCCGTGTCGGGGTCAAAGCAGATTATATACTTCTCTGCGTCCACGGGATAAACCACCGTCACATGACAGTATTTCAGAAATTCTTCCAGCTTTGGACGAAGCCTCGAAAAATGCCCTGTCTGTATCTCAATTATGCCGTTCTCCCCCACTGCGTCCGCAACAAAATTGCCTATCTTCTGCTCATGAGCGTCGCTGAACGGCTCAAAATAATTTTTCAGAACGGCGTGAGTCGTCTTTTCGCTGAGGGTACCGATGCCGATTCTGATATGCTCACTCTCCACCGCACGGCAGGCTTCATAAAATCTCAGTTTATCCATAAATAATTTTCCTTTTTGTATTTGAACATGGCATATTTCAGTTTTTTCGGGAAACAATATCTGTAAACAACCCGAAAGGACAGATCAGATGCTGATTGTATTTATCCGTGCCGCAGTGCTGTACTGCATTCTTGTGCTGACGGTGCGGCTCATGGGAAAACGGCAGATAGGCGAACTCCAGCCGGCAGAGCTTGCCGTAACGATACTGATATCAAACATAGCAACGCTGCCCGTCGAAGACCCCGAGATGCCCCTGCTTACGGGACTTATCCCGATACTGACCCTCGGCTGTCTTGATGTGCTGATGTCATGGGCAGGAATGCTCTGCGGCAGGATCCGCACCTTTATGTCGGGCAGACCTGTCATTATAATCAGCGGCGGAAAGATCGACCAGCAGAAAATGAAGGAGCTTCGCTTCACCATTGACGATCTTATGGAGGCGCTCCGCGGGCAGGGAATATTCGATCTGAACGAGGTGCAGTTCGCCGTTGCGGAAACAACGGGAAAGATCTCCGTCTATCAGAAATATCAGAACCGCACCGTGACCAACTCCGATCTGAAGCTTGCCGATAATGATTCCGACCCTCCCGTTCTCGCCGCCGAGGACGGCACACTGCTGAATGACAACATCTCCGCCGCAGGTATCTCATCGGAGCAGCTTACTGACAGACTTAAAAATATGAACATCAGCATAGCCGATATCTATATCCTCACCGTGTCCCCTGCCGATAACCAAAGCTTTGATATCAATACTCTTATAATGAAGGAAAACAAAAAATGAAACGAGTAATTTTTTCGGCAGTGCTGCTGGGAATTATCCTTATCGGCTCGGTTTTGTCTTCAATATCAATATGCCGTGATACAAATTCACTCACAGCCGAGCTTGAAAATATCCAGTCGGTTTATGAATCGGGCAATACCGAAAAAGCACTGGAACTTTCAAATGAAATGAACACCCACTGGCATACCTACGAACACAGAATGTCGCTGCTTATCCACGATGACAAGCTTTCGCCGCTCAATATGTCGATTGCAAGAATAACCCCTCTTATTTCCAACGAAAACGATGAGCTTATCGCCGAGATACAAAGTATATATCACCAGCTGGAGCGTATCCGCTGCACCGAGCTTCCCTATTGGTACAATATTCTCTGAAAAAAGCCGTATCGGAACACAATATCGTTCCGATACGGCTTTTCATGTTCCTTTTTGCGCTGAACTCAGTCTTTTTTTCTGCCCTTGCAGAAGCTTTCGATGTATCTGTCAATGCACTTTTCAACGATAACGATAGCCTCGTCTCTGCCCTTGATCTCATCAATGGCAGTCTCCTTGCCCTCCAGCTGCTTGTAAACACGGAAGAAGTGAGACATTTCATCAAAAATATGAGCAGGAAGCTCACTGATATCGTGGTAGCTGTTGTAGGTGGGGTCATTGAACGGGATAGCGATGATCTTGTCATCGGGCGAACCGTTGTCTATCATAGAAATAACGCCGATAGGATAGCACTTTACCAGCGCCAGCGGATAAATCGTTTCGGAGCAAAGCACCAGAACGTCCAGCGGGTCGCCGTCCTCGGCATATGTTCTGGGGATAAAGCCGTAGTTTGCGGGATAGTGAGTGGAGGTATAAAGCACACGGTCAAGCATAAGAAAACCCGTCTTTTTGTCCAGCTCATATTTCATTTTGCTGCCCTTTTCGATCTCAATGACCGAAAAGAAATCGTCTTTCGTGATTCTGTCGGGGTCAATATCATGCCAAATGTTCATTTTAACAATCCTTTCCGAAAAGCGATTTATTCAACTGTTACCGATTTTGCAAGGTTTCTCGGCTTATCAACGTTGTTTCCTCTCTGAACGGCAGTGTAATATGCGATCATCTGGAGCGGAACAACCGTCACAAGCGGCATCAATATATCGCTGACCTCGGGCAGCTCGACCAGATAATCTATGCTGTCCTTGTCAACATTCATTCCGCTGCCTGTAATCATGACAACAGTAGCCTTTCTTGACTTGACCTCCTTGACGTTGGAAGCAGTCTTTTCAAAAAGCTTGTGCTGAGTTGCAATAGCGATAACGGGCATATTCTCCGTGATAAGCGAGATAGTGCCGTGCTTCAGCTCACCTGCCGCATAGGATTCGCTGTGAATGTAGGAAATTTCCTTCAGTTTCAGCGATCCTTCCATGCTGAGGGCATAGTCCAGACCTCTGCCTATGTAAAGCAGACTGTCTGCGCTCATTATCTTTGAAGCGATGAACTGATACTGTTCCTTGCTGTCGATGCACTGCTGGATAACATTGGGGATATTCTCCAGCTCGGCTGTCAGCAGACGGCACTTTTCCTCGGTGATGCCGCCCTTTGCGTAAGCAATCCCGAACGCAAGAAGATACATCATTGCGATCTGAACGGCATAAGCCTTGGTGGAGCAAACGGAGATCTCCGGACCTGCGTTGGTGTACATGACCATTTTTGCCTCACGGGCGATAGATGAGCCGACTACATTTACGATAGCAAGTGTGTCTGCGCCGATCTTGTTGGAAAGCTCCAGTGCGCAGCGTGTATCCGCAGTTTCACCCGACTGTGATATGATTATCACAAGATCCTTATCCGTTACAAGAGGATCTCTGTATCTGAACTCAGATGCGATATCCACCGTTACGGGAATCCTTGCCAGCTCCTCAATAAGATATTTTCCCACCATGCCTGCGTGCATAGCGGAGCCGCAGCCGACGATATAAATTCTGTCATAGCTGTTGATCTTTTCGGCAGTAAGACCGCACTCTTCCGAGAAATCGGGAAGTCCGTTCTTTATTCTCGGAGAAATAGTCTGACGGACAGCGGTAGGCTGCTCGTGAATTTCCTTGAGCATAAAATGTTCATAGCCGCCCTTTTCAGCAGCGGAGGTATCCCATGTTGCCGTCTGGAGCTCCTTTTCGATGCGGTTGTGGTGCATATCATAGAACTTCACGCCGTCAACCGAAAGCTCGGCTATCTCATTCTGCTCCATGAGATAATAGTCCCTTGTATGGTCAAGAACCGCTGTTATATCGGAAGCGATATAATTTGCGTCCTTTGATACCGCAACAATAAGCGGACACTCTTTTCTGAGAGCGTAGATCTTATTCTTGTGGTCACGGAAAATTATTCCCAGAGCATATGCTCCGCGGATATCATTGGCTGCCTTTTCGATAGCTTCAAGGGGATCTCCCTCGTAATAATAATCCAGCAGCTTTGCAACGGTTTCCGTATCCGTTTCGCTCTCAAATCCATATCCGTGAGCGATAAGAAACTTCTTGATATCACGGTAATTTTCAATAATACCGTTGTGAACAATGGAAACTCTTCCGTTTCCGATAGGGTGCGAATTGATATCGGAAGGCTCGCCGTGGGTAGCCCACCTTGTATGACCGATACCGCAGGTGCCTGAAGGCTTTCCCTCAGTTTTAAGCTTGTAGAGAAGTCCCGTATTCTGGTCCTCATCTTTATCGGGCTTGATCTTGCCCTTTGCCTTGACAGTCTTTATCCTGTCACCCTCAAAAACGGCAATACCTGCGGAATCATAGCCGCGGTACTCAAGCCGTCTTAATGCGTTTACCAGAATATCGGCGCATTCTTCCTTGCCGACAAATCCTACAATACCGCACATAAACGAACACCTCCGTGTAAAAAACTATTGATCGGGATCACTTTGTTCCGAACATTCTGTAGCCTGCATCGCCCAGACCGGGAACAATGTAGTGCTGATCGTTCAGACCCTCGTCAACTGCTCCGCAGAACACCTGAACATCGGGGTGATTCTTGTTGATAGCCTCAATACCCTGCTCATTTGCTATAATGCAGATGAACTTGACATTCTTTGCTCCCGCCTCTTTGAGAAGGCTGATAGCCTTAACGGCAGTAACACCGGTAGCAAGCATGATATCCGCAAGAATAACCTCACGCTCCGCAATGTCATAGGGCAGCTTGCAGTAATAATCAACAGCGTTTGTTGTTTCGGGATCACGGAATGTTCCGATGTGACCAACCTTAGCGGCAGGTACCATTTCAGCCATGCCGTCAACCATGCCGAGACCGCCTCTGAGCATGGGAACGAGAGCTACCTTAACGCCCGAAAGCACGCCTGTCTTTGCGATGCCGAGAGGAGTCTGGATATCCACCTGCTTTGTGGGAAGATCTCTCAGCGCCTCATAGCACATAAGCATGGAAGTCTCGGAAACAAGCTCTCTGAACTCCTTGGAGCCTGTATTGACATCTCTCATAAGTGATATTTTATGCTGGATAAGGGGGTGATTGAGCACAGTTACGTTTTTCATAATAATTATCCTTTCCTGTCGGATTTATTTGTTTTCGTTTTCAATTGCAGTGATCTGGTCAACTCTACGCTGATGTCTGCCGCCCTCAAATTCGGTGGAGAGGAATGTGTCGGCAAGCTCGCAGGCAGCGCCGGGGCCGATAACTCTTCCGCCCATGCAGAGCACGTTTGCATCGTTGTGGAGACGGGTATAGCGAGCCATGTAAGTATCCGTGCAGAGAGCGGCTCTGATGCCCTTTACCTTGTTTGCGGCGATAGATATACCGATGCCTGTGCCGCAGATAAGAATGCCCTTGTCAGCCTCGCCCGAGGTGATCTTTTCGCAGGCCTCCTTGGCAACCAAAGGATAATCGCAGCTTTCGCCGTTCTTGCAGCCCATGTCTATAAATTCAATATTTTCACTTTCAAGGTGCTTGATGACCTCGCGCTTCAGCTCATAGCCTGCGTGGTCGCTTGCAATAACTATCATTATCGGGATACCTCCGTACAAATATTAATAATGATATTATACCACATTATATTCCCTTTTTCAATACCTAATGTGATATAATTTCGCTTTTCGGCGAAAACACGAGAGGCATACGGCAAAATTTCACCTGAAATGCATTGTATTTTACAGAAAAAAATGCTATAATAATCGGGTAATATTTAAGGAGAGAAACAAGCCATGTCAAGTAATGTCACATATGAATATATAAAACGCAATCCCGATATCCGAACCTATATACAAAATGCCGACGCAGCCGTTGCGGCGCAGGGCTATACCGAGCATTCCTTTGCCCATGTCGAAAAGGTTGCCGCCACCGTAAAGATGATAATGGAGGGACTTGACTGCGACCCTCGCCGGATCGAGCTTGGAATGATAGCCGCCTATCTTCACGATATCGGAAATGTCGTGAACCGCATTGACCACGCCCAGAGCGGCGCAGTTATGGCGTTCCGTCTGCTGGATAATCTGAATATGCCTGCGGAGGAGATCTGCACCATAATCTCCGCTATCGGCAATCACGATGAGAAAACCGCCCAGCCCCTCAATACGGTAACTTCTGCGCTTATTATCGCAGATAAAACAGATGTGCGCCGCAGCCGTGTACGCACAACTTCCCATTCATTTGATATACATGACCGTGTAAATTACGCAGTTACCCATTCTTCCGTGACCTTCAACGACGAGAAAACGGAGCTGACACTCGATCTTACTATTGATAATGAAATATCCTCCGTAATGGAATATTTTGAAATATTCATGGACAGAATGCTGCTCTGCCGCCGAAGCGCCGAAAGCCTCGGGCTGAAATTCAGAATAATCGCCAACGGCACGGTCATGATATAAGCGGCACTTTTTTGCCGTTTTCGTTTTCGATCATTTCACGGGAAGCATCGTCCCTGTTGAACTCAGTCATGCAGGACCAGTACCGCTTGGGGCAGAGATTCATGCGGCATTTCGGATTATACCGTTCCTTTATGCCGATCGTATCGTAGAATTTTCTCCACAGACTGCGGTATTTCCGTTCGTCCTCCGATATTTCGGGCATAACAAAATCGTCGATGTAAATGATCTCCGTACGGTCAATGTCGTGTATCAGTGCCGTTTTGTGAGTTCGGTCAAAAATGAGAAAGCGCTCCCTGCGGAGCCTGTCGCAGAAATGCTCCGCAATAACGGGCAGCACGGAATTTTTCGGTTCGATCTCCGAAACAAGAACTCCGCCGCAGTCGGAAAATCTCACAAAACCCAGATAAAGATGCGCTTCCTCCGCAATGTAATGCTCGATCTTTACCGTTTTCAGCACAACATCGTCGGAAAGCCTGTCGATAACGCTCCGACCGTACTTAAACCCGAGAATAATAAATTTCAGCAGCGTTATATCCTTTTGGGGATCACAGCTCAGAAACGCTTTTCTGATAAATACCGACAGCTGCGGACCAAGCCTGTTTCTTATAGCCGCATTGACTCTTTCCGCCTTGTCCGACTCGGTATAGATATCCTCGTAATCCCCGAAGCACAGCTGTTCCGTGTCCTCCGTCACAATGTCGGAGGGCATTTTTTTGCCGTAATAGCAATTGTAAACGCAGCAGAGAAAACCCTCAAAGCTGCCGTCATAGCAGAAAATTATAGTATTGCTCATCACATCTGCCCCGTAAGACATTTTCGGTAATCCTCGATCGTAGGCTGCTGCGGCTTGTCATCGAACAGCGAAAGCTGCTCCATATCCCGGAATCCGTCCAGCTTTTTCACGGTGCTTGCGGACATGAGCTGACGCATAACAGCCGTCGGAGTTATCACAAGCCCATACTGCTGTCTGCCGCAGCAAAGTATAAAATACTGCGCCCTTTTCAGCACCACACCAAGCTTTTTCAGATCGTCAAAATCCAGCTTTGCGGTCTTTCTTGCGGCGCATATCTTGTTGGCGGACTTTACGCCTATCCCGGGGACTCTCAGCAGCATTTCATAGGGTGCCTTGTTGATCTCAACGGGAAACACTTCGGGGTGATTCACTGCCCAATTGCACTTGGGGTCAAGGAGAGGGTCAAAGCTCTGATGCTTTTCGTCCAGCAGCTCCGAAGCCTTGTAGCCGTAAAATCTCAGCAGCCAGTCCGCCTGATAAAGCCTGTGCTCCCGAAGCAGCGGCGGCGGAGTATTTTCATCGGGCAGCACCCGTGTATCCCCCACAGGCACATAAGCCGAGAAAAACACCCTTTTCAGGCTGTACTTATTATAAAGAGCTTCCGAAAGACGAATTATCTGATAGTCGGTATCGGGAGTTGCGCCGATTATCATTTGCGTAGACTGTCCCGCAGGCGCAAATTTCCGAGCGTGTTTATACTTGACGATCTCCGTGCTGTTTTCCTTTATCTTAGTTGTTATCTGACCCATAGGCAGCAGTATGGAGCTTCTGGATTTGTCGGGAGCAAGCTTTTCAAGGCTCTGCTGGGAGGGCATTTCTATGTTCACGCTCATTCTGTCAGCATACATTCCGAGACGGGAGATAAGCTCGCTGTCCGCACCCGGTATTGCCTTTGCGTGGATATATCCGTTGAATTTATATTCATTTCTAAGTATCGCAAGACATTCTATCATCTGCTCGCAGGTGTAATCGGGATTTTTTATGACTGCCGAGCTAAGGAAAAGCCCCTCGATATAATTTCTGCGGTAAAAATTTATGGTAAGGTCAGCAAGCTCACGGGGAGTAAATCTTGCACGGGGCACATCATTATCCGTGCGGTTAACGCAGTATTTGCAGTTATATATGCAGCAGTTTGTCATAAGGACTTTAAGCAGCGAGATGCATCTGCCGTCCGAAGCAAAGGTATGGCATATGCCGCAGGCAGCGGAATTTCCGATACCGCCGTCATTTCTGCCTTTGCGGTCAACGCCGCTGGAGGTGCAGGCAGCGTCATATTTTGCCGAATCCGACAATATCTGAAGCTTATCCATTATATCCACGCCGCATACTCCTTTCCGCACATTTGTTCCTGCATTTAATAATAGCACAAATGTTCCGATTTGTCAATAATTTTCAGAACATTTGTGCTGTTAAAATCCATGTAATATATGGAAAAAGCCGCTCCCGAAAAAGGAAGCGGCTGTAAATATTATAATCGGTCAGTAAATCAAAGCAGGTGCGCTCTGAGATAATCTCCGCTCTCTGCGGAAAGATATGCGGGAGCAATATCAAAGATAGTCTTGCAGCCGCTTACGCCTTCCTTGTTGAGACGAACGGCAGCTCTTGCCATTGCGACCAGTACGCAGGAAGTGAACTCGGGGTTGGAATCAAGCTTCAGGCTGTATTCGATAACGTGCTTGTGCTCGTTGTTTGCGCCTGTTGTGCCTGTGCGGATAACGAAGCCGCCGTGGGGCAGACCGCTGTGATTCTTCTTCAGCTCGTCCTCGGAAATGAAGTGAACTGTTGTATCGTAATCGCTGAAATAGTTGGGCATATTCTTGATATCGGACTCGATCTTTGCAAGATCAGCGCCCTCCTCGGCAACAACGAAACACTCTCTTGTGTGCTTCTGACGTGTTGTAAGCTCGGGATTGCTGCCGCTTCTTACAGCCTCAACAGCAGATTCAACAGGGATAGTGTACTGCTTTGCGTCCTTAACGCCCTCAACTCTTCTGATAGCGTCGGAGTGACCCTGGCTTACGCCCTTGCCCCAGAATGTGTAATCCTTGCCGTCGCGGAGGATAACATTGCTGTAAAGACGCTGAACGGAGAACATACCGGGATCCCAGCCCACGGAAATAACGCCCACCTTGCCGCTCTTCTTTGCAGCTGCGTCAACGTTTGCGAAATGCTCGGGGATCCTTGCGTGTGTATCGAAGCTGTCAACAACATTGAACAGCTCTGCAAGTGCGGGTGTCTGCTTGGGCAGATCGGTTGCGGAACCGCCGCAGATAATCATAACATCGATCTTGTCCTTCCATGCGGCAACATCATTTGCGGAAACCACCTGTGCGCCCGAAGCGACCTTTACTGTCGAGGGGTCACGTCTTGTAAAAACTGCGACAAGCTCTGTATCGGGGTTCTGCTTAACTGCGCACTCAACGCCTCTTCCGAGGTTGCCGTAGCCGTAAATACCTATTCTGATAGACATAATTAATATTCCTTCCCTTTCCGTTTATATAATAGTATATAAACAATAGCTTTATACATCAAATTACAGGGATATGCAGGGGGTATCCCATCTCCGAAATTTTGGGCTTTTAAAGCTCAAATATGCAAATTTCATCTGCATCACTTCTATTTTAGCAGATAAATACGTGTTTGTCAATATCTTAACAGCAGTTTTATGCAGGATTTTTATTTTTTCCTGCACAACGGCATTTCTTTGACAAATCTGACGGTTGACAGCCGCCCATAAATATTTTATAATAAAAGCATAATATTTTATAAACGAAAGGAAGCTGCCGTTATGAAGTTCAGGATAACCCCCGAAATAGTCAAAAATGTTATAATACTCACGATCGCAGGCATTATCAATGCAGTGGGCGTAACGATGTTTCTCGCACCCGTCAACCTCTACGACAGCGGTATCTCGGGAACATCAATTCTGCTTTCACAGCTTACTGGCGGAAAGGTCAGCCTGTCGGTATTCCTGCTGATACTGAATATCCCACTTTTTATCTACGGAACAAAAAAGCAGGGCGTTCCCTTTACCGCAAGGGCGGTATACTGCGTTGTGATCTATTCCCTTACCGCATGGCTGATAACTGATGTCTTTCCCGTTGATGTGAGCATCGTCTCTCCCCTTGCAGGCTCCGACCTGCTGCTTTGCTCGCTTTTCGGCGGCATGATATCGGGCATAGGCAGCGGTCTTGCCGTAAGACACGGCGGCGCAATGGACGGCATAGAAGTAATGGCGGTGATCTTTGCAAAGCGTCTGGGAATAACCGTCGGCACCTTTGTTATGATATACAATGTGATACTTTATGTTATCTGCGGCTGTGCCATAAGCAGCTGGATACTCCCCCTGTACTCGGTGGTATCCTACGGTGCCGCCCTTAAAACCGTTGACTTTATAGTCGAGGGTATCGACCGCTCAAAGGCGGCAATGGTCATCACCGCAAAGCCGCAGGAAGTAGGCTCCGCCCTTTCCGAGCAGTTCGGCTGCGGCATAACCGTTATCAATGCAAAGGGCTTTTATTCGGGTTCGGAAAAGACCGTGCTGTATATCGTTCTGAACCGCTTCCAGATACCGGGCGTCAAAAAAACAGTACATAATACCGATCCGTCTGCGTTTATAACGGTTACCGATGTTGCCGATGTTTTTCATGCGGATACTGCGGACTGATAAGAAAGGATACAATAAAAAATGTCAAAGATAAAGCTTAATGCGGGAACGCTTCTGGCTCCTCTTCCCGCAGCACTTGTTACCTGCGGAGATATGGAGACTTCCAATATTATCACAATAGCATGGACGGGAATAATCAATACAAAGCCGCCCATGACCTATATTTCCGTCCGTCCCACACGCCATTCCCACAAAATAATCTCCGAAAAGGGCGAATTTGCAATAAATCTTACCACCTCCGCCATGGTGCGCCAGACCGATCTCTGCGGAGTAAGATCGGGCGCACAGCATGATAAGTTCAGGCTATCGGGATTTCACAAGTGCCCCGCTTCGATGATCTCCGCTCCGCTTATCGAGGAAAGTCCCCTTTCCCTTGAATGCAGAGTGGTTGATGTAAAGCCTCTCGGCTCCCATGATATGTTCATAGCGGAGATACTCTGCACCGATGTTGACGAAAAATATCTTGACAGCAAGGGCAAGATAAATCTCCAGCAGTCGGGCATAATGGCATATTCCCACGGCGAATATTTCTCCCTGGGCAGAAAGCTGGGCAGCTTCGGCTACTCCGTTGCCAAAAAGAAAAAGAAGAAATGATACGATCGGCATTGCACCGCTTTTCATGCAGGACAATGCCGATTTTTTGATTTATCCCAAAATTACGCAGTCATTCTATGTCATATTCCGCTTTTCGGCATATCATGAAATATAAATCATACGAAAAGGAGCATGGATATGCAGAGGCTGATCGTAAAAGGATCAAAAAAGCTTCGGGGCGAGCTTGATATTCAGGGAGCAAAAAATTCGGTGCTTCCGCTTATGGCGGCAGCAGTTCTCTGCGGCGGAAAGGTCACTCTGAAAAACTGCCCCGAAATAACCGACCGCTATGCCGCAATGCGGATACTTAATCACCTCGGCTGCACCGCAAACAGCGCCGCCGACATCATTGAAGCAGACACCTCGGAAATAAAGCGCAGCGATATTCCCGATGAGCTTATGCGTGAGATGCGCTCCTCGGTGATATTCATGGGTGCGCTTCTGGGCAGATGCGAAAGCTGCCGAATATCTCACCCCGGTGGCTGCGATCTGGGCCCCCGTCCGATAGATATGCACATAGACGCACTGCGAAAAATGGGCGCAGACATCACAGATGAGCACGGCGAGCTTATATGCTCCGCTCCCGACGGACTGCACGGGATAAAGACCATACTTTCCTTTCCGTCGGTAGGCACAACGGAAAATCTCATGCTGGCGGCTGTGCTTGCGGAGGGTGAAACGGTGATATCCAATGCCGCCCGTGAGCCCGAAATAACCGATCTTGCGGATTTTCTCAATGAAAACGGCGCTGACATAAAGGGCGCAGGCAGCGGCACGATCGTCATAAACGGCGTGAAAAAGCTCACACCCTCATCGGAGCCGTACTCCGTGATGCCCGACAGGATCGCCTGCGCTACATATCTTTCGTTCACGGCAGCCTGCGGCGGAGAGGTCATGCTGAAAAAATGCCGTCCGCAGCATCTTGAAGCTGTCCTGCCGTTTTTTGAAAATGCAGGCTGCTGTGTAAGAAGCTTCGGCAGCAGCATATATATCCGCAGCACCGACAGGCTGAAAATGCCCGATTCGGTGCGGACAATGGTATATCCAGGCTTCCCCACCGATGCACAGCCGATGCTTATGGCTATGCTCTGCACCGCAGACGGCACGGCCGTTTTCACCGAAAATATCTTTGAGAACAGATACCGTCACGCAGGCGGACTGTGCCGAATGGGTGCAGATATACGCACCGAGGGAAAAATAGCGGTGGTGTGCGGCGTTGATAAGCTGTACGGCGCAAAAGTCTCCGCTCCCGATCTCCGCGGAGGAGCCGCCCTGCTCTGCGGAGCATTGTCCGCAGAGGGGATAAGCGAGATAACAAATGTTGAGTTCATCGACAGGGGCTATCAGCACATTGAAGACGATCTGAAAAAGCTGGGCGCAGATGTTGAGAGGAAATAGCCGCATATACAAAAACACCCCCGAAGTCAAAATTCGGGGGTGTTTTCGGCATTTACTTATATACTCATACCAAGCTCCAGCGCCGTGATATTCTTCTCGATAAGATCAGCCTTTTTTGCGGGGATTATCCCTGCAAAAGCCTTTTTTACCGTATCAATAGTTATACCGGGGAGCTGCGCCGCACAGTCGGATATCATCTTGCCAAGCATTATAATGTTTGCCATTCCCTTTAAGCCGTGCTTTTCAGCCATTTCCGAAGCAGGGATATAGGTGCATTCGATATCATCACGCTCGGAAACACGCTCGGTCATGGAGCTGTCGGCATAAAGCCTGCCGCCGCTTTTTACCTTGCTTTCAAAACGGTCAAAGGAGGGCGTGTTCATAACTATAAGAATGTCAGGCTCCGTTACCAGCGGCGAACCTATCGGTTCGTCCGATATGCATACCGAACAGTTGGCTGTGCCGCCTCTCATCTCGGGACCGTAGGACGGCAGCCATGATATCTCCTTGCCGGCGTCCATTCCGCCATAGGCAAGATTTTTTCCCGCAAAAAGTATTCCCTGTCCGCCGAAGCCCGATAAAATAATTTCCGTAAGCATATTACCGCTCCTTTACCAAACACATTTATCCTTGTAAACACCAAGGGGATAATAAGGTATCATCTCACTGCGGAGCCTATCCATAGCCTCCGAGGGTGTCATGCCCCAGTTTGTGGGACAGGTCGACAATACCTCAACGATAGAAAATCCTCTCTTGTTTATCTGATTCTCAAAGGCTTTCTTTATTGCCGCCTTTGCCTCTTTTATATGAGGAACGCTGTCAACCGCTACTCTCTGGGCAAGAGCCGTTCCGTCAACTGCCGCAAGCATCTCGCACACCTTAACGGGGTAGCCCTGAATGCGAGGGTCACGTCCATAGGGAGTTGTCTGGGTGACCTGTCCCGGAATCGTGGTAGGCGCCATCTGTCCGCCTGTCATTCCGTATATGGTGTTGTTCACGAATATCACGGTGATATTCTCGCCTCTTGCCGCCGCATGGACGGTTTCGCAGGTTCCTATCGCCGCAAGATCGCCGTCTCCCTGATATGTAAATACCACGGAATCGGGCAGCGAGCGCTTTACTCCCGTTGCAACTGCGGGAGCACGTCCGTGAGGTGCTTCTATCATGTCGCAGTTGAAATAATCATATGCCATTACCGAACAGCCCACAGGGCATATTCCGATAGTATCGCCCTCAATGCCAAGCTCATCAATGACCTCCGCAGTTATGCGGTGAATGATGCCGTGAGTGCAGCCGGGGCAATAATGAAGAGGAACGTCGCAAAGGGCGTGGGGTCTGTCAAATATAACTGCCATTACAATACGCTCCTTTCGCTGTTCATTGCTCTTAATTTTTCAAGCACCTCCGTGGGAGAAGGTATCTTTCCGCCTGTTCTGCCGTAAAACTCAACGGGAATGCGGCAGTTGAGTCCGAGACGGATATCATCTATCATCTGTCCCATATTCATCTCAACGCTGAGTGCTGCCGAAGCATTTTCACAAGCCTTGTTCAGCTGCTCAACAGGGAACGGCCAAAGGGTTTTCGGACGGAAAAGTCCTGCCTTTATGCCCTCTTTTCTTGCGGAATTTACAGCGGAACGGGCAATTCTTGCAGCTGCGCCGAATGCGCATACAACAATGTCCGCATCATCGCAGAGATATGTTTCCGCCTGAGGAAGCTCCTTTTCGATAACGGCATAGCGTTCATATCTGTCCAGCACAGATTTTTCCAGCACATCGGGCTGGAGATAAAGTGAATTTATGATATTGTGCTTTCTTGCGTTCTTATGTCCATTGCACGCCCAAGGCTTTTCCGCAGGCTTGTATTCATAATCGGGGAAGCTGACAGGCTCCATCATCTGACCCAGCAGACCGTCGGACATTATCATAACGGGAGTGCGGTACTTATCTGCGGTATCGAATGCCTCAAAGGTCATATCCACGGTTTCCTGCACCGAGGACGGCGCAAATACGCACATATGAAAATCACCGTGACCAGCAGCCTTTGTTGCCTGACGGTAATCCGACTGCGAGGGCTGTATTCCGCCCAGTCCGGGGCCGCCTCTCTGAACATTCACGATAACACATGGCAGATCGGAAGCCGCAATGTATGAGATACCCTCGCTTTTAAGTGATATTCCGGGGGACGAGCTTGAAGTCATCGCCCTTACTCCCGCAGAGGAAGCTCCCAGAACCATATTAATAGCGGCTATTTCGCTTTCCGCCTGCAAAAATGTTCCGCCCCTTTTGAACATATTCTTCGCAAGATATGCGGAGATCTCCGTCTGGGGAGTTATGGGGTATCCGAAAAAACATTTGCAGCCTGCACGCAATGCCGCTTCCGCAAGGGCTTCATTGCCCTTCATAAGAACTCTTTCCATTTTTATATAACGATTTTCCTGCTGTACGGAAAATTTACTCCTTTCCGCTTTTCTCCATTGAAAAGCGATTACTTTTCTACCTTTATTACACAGTCGGGACACATCACAGCACACATCGTACATGAGATGCACTTGCTGTTGTCCCTGCACTCAACGGGATAATATCCCATGGAATTGTGTCTGTCATGCCGCAGCTCAAGTATCTTCTTGGGACATACCTCGGTACAAAGTCCGCAGCCCTTGCAGCGTTCCTCGTTTATCGTTACCATTTTATCAACCTCTTTGCCAAATAGCTTATGGGTCTGTCATTCTTCCCACGGAAGCTTAACAAGCCTTTTAACAGGGAAAATTCCCTTTTCATTATTGTAATTATATTCTTCGGGGACGCATACAAATGCGTGTTTCAGCCCCGTAAGCTCCTCCATTTCAGAAGCATATGCCTCGGAAGAGCGTATCAGAGCTTCGGAAGTCTCCGCTCCGAGATTCGTGTTGTTTATCAGCGCTGTGCATTTCAGCCTTGAAGCGGTCTCCACGGCTCTGACGTTTTCCGCAGTTTCCGCAGCGGATATCCCACGCAGTGCATTGTAAACGTAAAATACCTCTATGTCCTCCGAATGCTTTGCAAAAACGGGAGCATATCTTCCCAGTGCAAAAGCGCCTGCGTCATCTCCGCCCACATCGGCGATAAGATGATCGCTTTCCGCAATGAGCCGCTCCATATCATAATCAAGAACGGGAATGTCAAGATTTGAATTTGCGTAAGCAGGCGAAACCACGTCTATTCCTTTTTCGGAAAACACGTCCGTAAAATCGGCGGAGCGGAAATAATAGTTCACGGTGTCCGCATCGGCTATGGTTATCCTTTTCTGCGGATATTCGCTTTTCAGCCGAAGAGCGATGTTCGCCGCAAGATTTGTTTTTCCGCAGCCGTAATATCCTGTTATTATAATTATCTTTTTAAAGTTATATTCCATATCAAGCCTCATATAACATGATTACATCTGGTTTATAAAACTATTATACATCGTGATTTATGATATGTCAAGTCCTTTCGGACTTGTATTATATTTTTTTATAAAACGTATTGTAATATATAAAAAGCTGTGATATAATCATAAATATAAAGACAAAAAGCAAAACTGTTACAGCGGTCATTTTTTCAGCGTATACTATTATATTACATGAATTATGAAATGTTGTGATAATATTGTGCCCTCTTTGTGAAAAATTCCGCTGAAATAAAACAAAAATGTTATGAGTCAGGAGTGATATATTGAACGAAAGGATAAATACGGAAAAGCCTGCTGCGGCATTTCATCTGCCCAGATGGAATGAGCTGCCCGATATCGGGTTGTATATGGATCAGGTGATAACTCTGATAAACAAATACATAGAGCGGCTCTCTCCCTGCGGCGACGGCACGCTTACGCCGTCGATGATAAACAATTACGTTAAGCTTGGGATAATCCCCTGCCCCGTAAAGAAAAAATATTCAAGGGTGCAGCTTTCAAGGCTCATCATGATATGCGTCATGAAGCCTGTGCTGCCCATTCAGTCCATAGGCTCGCTGATAGATACGCTGCTCCTCACACGGACGGAGGAACAGCTGCTGGATTTCTTTTCCGAGCGCTACGAGCAGACATTTCTGCGGATAAACGATATGCTCCGCACCACCATGTCCGACGTCAGCCAGAGCGAGACTGACGGGGCGGCAATGCTTTCCCTTTCGGCAATGCACGCAGCCGCCATATCGGGCGGAAGCAAGCTCCTTGCGGAAAATGCCCTTGTGCAGCTCCGCAGAATGACCCAGCCCGAAAACGAAGTGTCCGATGAAAAGGACAAAAAGTCCGAGAAAAAAGCCAAGGAAAAAAAGGATAAAAAAGACCGTTCCGAACAGGAGGAATGATTCAATGAACAGCTATAAGCAGCAAATAAATGATTATATAGAGGCTCACACCGATGAAATGACCGCATTTCTCGCCGAGCTTATCTCATACCCCAGCGTTCAGGGCGAGCCTGAGGAAAACGCTCCATTCGGCAAAGCCTGCCGCCAAGTTCTTACCCATTTTATAAACAAGTGCGAAAGCTTCGGATTCAGCACCGTTGATTTTGACGGCTACGCCGCTCATGCGGATATGAACGATACCGAGCCGTCACTGGGCATACTCTGTCACCTTGATGTTGTCCCCGAGGGCACAGGCTGGAGCTCCGACCCATACAGGGCGGAGATACGTGACAGCAAGCTCTTCGGAAGAGGCGCTATCGACGATAAAGGCCCTGCGGCAGCCGCACTTTTTGCAATGCACTGCGTAAAGGAGCTGGGTATCCCTCTGAAAAAGGGCGTCCGCATCATAACGGGCTGCAACGAGGAAAACGGCTCCGATGATATGGAATACTATGAGAAAAAAGCGTCATTCCCCGAAATGCTTGTAACTCCCGACGGAAATTATCCCGTGATAAATATTGAAAAGGGTATGCTCCGCTGCGAGGTCACATCGGACACCGTTCCCGAAAAGCTTGTATATCTTCACGGCGGCAGCGTGATAAATGCCGTTCCCGAGGTATGCACCGCAGCCGTAAGGGGCGTTTCGGCAGAACAGCTCTTATCGGCAGCCCACAATATCCCCGATGTGAAATTCACTGCCGAAGCCGACGGCGATACTGTAAAAATAACCGCAAAGGGACTGTGCGCACACGCTTCAACCCCCGAGCAGGGTCACAATGCAGTGACTGCAATGCTCCGCCTGCTCTCCGAATCGGGCATCTCAACAGGTCTTGAAAAGAACTTCCCCTACGGCGAGACTGACGGCTCACAGGCAGGAATCAAATGCAGCGACAAGGAATCGGGCGCTCTTACCGCCGTGCTTTCGGTTCTTGATATCGAAAACGGTAAGCTCTGCGGCAAGATAGACAGCCGCTTCCCCGTAAGCAAGACCCTTTCCGAAATATCGGAAAAGCTCTGCGCCGCCCTTTCCGCAAACGGACTTGACGGAAAGATAATACTTGGCAGCGAGCCTCATTATGTGGATTCGGACAGCAGCTTCGTCCGCACGCTCCTCAATGTCTATGAGGACATCACAGGCAAAAAGGGCGAATGCCTTGCCATAGGCGGCGGCACTTATGTTCACGACACTGAGGGCGGAGTCGCATTCGGCGCAGAATTTCCCGGCGAGGACAATCATATGCACGGCGCAGATGAATTTATCAAGCTTGAGAGCCTGAAGCTCAACGCAAAGATATACGCAAACATGATATGCGCACTCTGCGGGGAGTAACGCTATGATAAACGTACTTATCTGGAACGAATACCGCCACGAAAAGCTCCAGCCCCCCGTTGCGGAGATATATCCCGACGGAATACACGGCTGCATTCGTGACTTCCTTTCGGCAAACGATGATATTTCCGTCCGCTGCGCATATCTCGATATGGAAGGTCAGGGACTGTCCGAGGAAATACTAAATGATACCGATGTGCTTATCTGGTGGGGTCACATGGCACATGATGAGGTCACAGATGAAAATGCGGAAATGATCTGCCGCCACATTCGGGGCGGAATGGGCTTTATCGCTCTTCACTCGGCGCATCACAGCAAGATATTCAAGCGCCTTATGGGAACCTCCTGCAATCTTCAATGGCGCCACGGCGACCGTGAACGGGTATGGTGCATTCAGCCCTCACACCCCATAGCGCAGGGTGTGCCAACTCACTTTGAGCTGCCCTTGGAGGAAATGTACGGCGAACCTTTCGATATCCCCAACCCCGAGGATATCATCTTCATGGGCTGGTTTGCGGGAGGACAGGTTTTCCGCAGCGGCATAACCTTCCGCAGAGGAAAGGGAAAGATCTTCTATTTCCAGCCCGGACACGAGGAATACCCCATTTTCCATGACCCGAATATCAGACGCATAATCACAAATGCAGTCCGCTGGGCCGCTCCCACAGAGCATTCCCACAATGAGATACCTTGCTTTATGGGTGAAAGCCTGGAAAACACCTAAGCTTCAAAAAATGAATATATCGTTTTCAGGATCTCCGCTTACCTTTCGGCAAAGCGGAGATTTTTTTACAAATTGCGAAAAGATTTTGCCGCTTTTTTATATATATTTGTCATGTTTTTAATAAGATGTAAATTTTTATTGACATCGGATAAAAAATGTAGTATAATACTTTATAAAGAGAAAATATACTCTTAAAATACCGATAAATTTATCTTTATCGGCATTTGCTTACAAAGACGAATATCATTTAACAAAAAGAGGAGGCTATCATGAATAACGAACTGAACGGTCAGCAGGAAATAATCCTTTCTCCAAAAAAATCAGGCGGCAAAAAAGCGGCGGTGATCGCAGCGATAGCGGTAGTTGCGGTAGGAGCTGCGGCAGGCATATGCATCGGCGTTCCCTCTGTAAACAATTCACTTAAAATGGCTTTATCCTCTCCCGAGGATTATTATTCGGGAGTTATCAGAAAAGAGATCTCCGAAAGTGCCGACAAAACGGCGGAAAATTATGCGGCATACTGCGAAAAGTTCAACAGCGACAGAGCCGTAAAGGGCACACTTACTATCACTCCCGGTCCCGCATTGCTGGAAGAGCTGCTTCTTGAAGAACGCGGCGTTTCGGCTGACAATATGAAGATCGGCTGCGATTATGTTATGAGAACATCGGGCGGTCAGACCGAGGGCGCTGCCGATATGAGCCTCAGCTTCGCCGACAAGCCCCTGCTGGATATCAGCACAGTGGTAAGCGGTGACAGCCAGTATATGTCTATCCCCACAATATCCGAAAAGTGGCTCAGCATGACATCGGAAGATATTGAAAAAGCTCTTGGCACTTCCATTGACACAGCCGACAAAATGAAGCTTCTGGACGGCACCGTTCTCACAAAGGAACGTCTCGGCTCAATGGCAGACAGATATATGGATATCTACCTTGCTCATGCGGGAAATGTCACACTGAACAAGAACACAGAGCTTACCTCCGCTTCGGGAGTGACCTCAAAGTATACGGAAGCAGTTGTTTCTATCGACGAAGCTTCCGCAAAGGCAATGGCAGAGGAATTCACGGCAGCAATAAAGACCGATTCAGATATCAAGGATATCTGGCTGGCGGCAGGTGCTTCCGAGGACGATTACAACGATCTCATGAGCGAGCTTACACCGGGCGAAAGCTTCTCTCCCTATGAGATACGCACATACATTGCGGCAGACGGCAGCGTCACAGGCATTAAGCTCACAACAGACAGTGGAGAGCTTTCCGAAATACTGTACACAAGCGGCGACAACTTCTCACTTGAGCTTCTGCTTGCATCGGACGGCGACAATATAAGCTTCACAGCCGACGGAACCGTTAAAAACGACGTTGCGAACGGCAGCGGAAAGCTTGTTGTAAGCGAAAAGACCGAATATTATGAAGATGAATACAACATCAGCTTCACCTTTGACGATCTTGACGTCAAGAAACTGGAAAACGGCGATCTTATCGGAAATATCTCCGTTGATTTCAGCTTAGACGATACCGACAGCTTCTCCATGAGCCTTATCGGCAAGGAGGATCATGCGGAGGCTACCGCAAGCATCTCCACAGACGGCGAAAATCTGCTGACTGTATTTGCATCAAGCGAAGATACAGACTTTACAGCCATTGAGATACCTCAGGGCACAACGATCAATATACTGGATCAGGAAGCCCTTATGGATTACATAAAGAATTCCGATTACAGCAAGCTCAAGAGCAATATTTCCGCTCTCAGCGATATCATCGGTCAGGACGCAGTTGATTATGCAAACGAGCTTATCGACTCGCTCACCGTTGATTATGACTATGACAATGCTTACGGCGTAATGTATTAATCAGCTAAACAGCTCAGAACGGACTGTTTCCGCAAAAGGAAACAGTCCGTCTTTTTTTGTTTTCTTTTTCTTATTGATTTTGTGTATGATATTGTTTTATAATATAATAAGCACTGTTTAAATAAATATCGGCATTACATATTTTGAAAGGATTCCCGATGATAGGATTTTACCTCACATTGATCGACGGAGAAAACGAAAAAAGCAAATTCGAGCAGCTTTATATTCTTTACCGTCAGGATATGTATAAGACGGCTTTCGGCATCGTTAAGGACAAATATTCCGCAGAGGACTGTGTTCATGAAGCTTTTATGAGAGTCATAAAAAATTTACAAAAAATCACCAAAATAGACTGTCCCCAAACCCATGCTTTTTTGATTATTATAGTGAGGAACACCGCACTGAAATATTATCATTCCGTGCATGATGCTCCCGAAGAGGAATTCAATGATGAGCTTGCAGCGGACGATACCGATATTGAAGAGGAGATAATCTCCGATATAGAGGTTGCTGCCGTAAAGGACGTCCTTGACAAACTTCCCGACGAGTATTACAACATACTGTACCTTGACCAGTACATGGGCATGAGCATAAAAGATATCTCCGAAAGTCTCGGGATATCCTATGAAGCGGCAAAGAAAAAGCTAAGCCGTGCAAAAGCCCGATTCAACAAAATTGCAAAGGAGCGGCTTGAATATGACCGATAATATCAAATCAGCATTCGACGAAACCCTCACCGACCGAATAATCGGCTCTGTCCCCGATATGCCCGACCATATCTTTTCAAAGAATTTTGAGCGCAGCATGGATATGCTCATAAAGCACGGTGAAGCAAAGCCCATAAAAAGAAAGATATCAATGCGCAGGATAGCGGCAATAATCACGGCGGCGATCTTGGCTGCTGCGGCGGCTGCTTTTTCATCGGGCGCACTGAAAGATCTGTTCGGTAAATTCTTTATGGAAAAGCATCCTACCCACACGTCTCTGCATTCCACCGACACCGAAACAGCTCCCAAAAGCATCGAAAAGGTATGCCTGCCCGATGTGCCTTTCGGAATGAAGCTTATCAGCAGCGGTCCCTTTATGGAAAATGAGCCCATGCATTACACCACCTACGGCGGAGGCGATAAGTTGCTGTCGATCGTGCAGTATACCAAAAACGGCTTTTCTTCCAATGTTGATACCGAGGGAAACAAGCTTGAATATATCTCGCTGAACGGCTGCAAAGGTCTGTTTATCGACACCGGCAGGAATTACATCATCACCGTTGACAACGGCGAATATATCTTCCAGCTCTGCGGAACTCTTACAAAGGACGAGATCATAAAAGCCGCAGCTTCACTCTGCAAATAACAGCACAAAAAGCTCCCGCAGTCACTGACCGCAGGAGCTTTTTTAATGCATAATGCTTATTTGATAAAAAAATTCTTCACCATTGCAAAAAGCGATGAGAAATACTGGGGCATCTGCTCGGAATACTGATCGTAGAACTGCTCATACATATCGGGATAATTTTCCTGCATATATTCCAGCATTGTGGGCAGCATTGCCACAGAAATGATTATGAACGCTATCGGCAGGATAATTCCTATTACCGAAAGAATAATGCCCGCAGTGGACATTCCCCTGCCATCGGGTGGATTTTTCGTCTTATGAACGATACCCAGAACAAGACCGACGATAGGCACAACAAACAGCAGCGGGAAAACAAAATCGAAAATGCACAGCACAACACTGACGATACCGCATATCATTGAAGCCGTTGCAAGCCCCTTTGTGCTTTTCTGACCGTAGCCTGCGTAGGGGTTCTGATAGCCGTACTGTCCGTAATTGGGGTTATATCCGTTGGGATTGTATCCGTTATTATAGCCGTTGTTATAGCCGTTGGGGTTGTATCCGTTATTATATCCGCTGCCGTAACCGTTGGGATTATAGCCCTGCTGATTCGGCATCTGATTAAGATTCGGGTCAACATAGCCCTGACGGTTCAGTTCTTCCTGACGGAAGCCCGTATCAACGCCGCCGTTCGGAGCGGAATTATAGGGCTGACTGTTCATTCCGTTCATGTCCTGCTGAGGCTGTTCCTTGGATAAATTCACACCGGGCTGACCGTTTCCGTCATTATTGCCGCCCAGAGGCTGACCTGTATAGGGATCGAAGCCGTTATTGTTTTCGTTCATGCTCTTATCCTTTCATATGTCATCAGACGGAGATCTCCGCTGTTTCATGTGTTGAATCCGTATTTGCGTCAAGCAGAGGCTTAACATAGCCTGCCAGGAATTCATCTACCTGCTCGGCGCTTCTGCCCGTATAGTTTTCGGGAACGAGTATTGCCTCGATATCGTCCTTGTTGAGACCGAACTCGGGGTCTGCAAGGATAAGCTCGATAAGGTTGTTGTCAAGACCCTCTTCCTTTACACGCTTGCCTGCCTGCATGGAATATGTCCTGATCTTCTCATGGAGAGCCTGTCTGTCTCCGCCTCTCTTTACAGCGTCCATCATGATATTTTCGGAAGCCATAAAGGGCAGCTCACGCATAACACGCTGTCTGATGACCTTGGGATATACCACCAGATTAGATGTTACGTTGATGAGGATATTGAGGATAGCGTCTGCCGCAAGGAAGCCCTCGGCAACGGAAATTCTCTTGTTTGCGGAATCATCGAGAGTACGCTCAAACCACTGTGTTCCTGCTGTGAATGCGGGATTTAGTGTATCTACCATAAGATAACGTGCAAGAGCTGTGATTCTCTCGCAGCGCATAGGATTGCGCTTGTAAGGCATAGCGGAGGAACCGATCTGATTCTTCTCGAAAGGCTCTTCCATTTCCTTGAAGTTCTGGAGGATCCTGAGGTCATTGGCAAACTTCATGGCGGACTGTGCAATTCCGCTGAGAGTTGCTACGATCTGGGAATCTACCTTTCTGGAATAGGTCTGACCGGAAACGGGAACAACTGCATCGAAGCCCATTTCCTCTGCGATCATTCTTTCAAGCTCCTTGATCTTTGCGCTGTCGCCGTCAAAAAGCTCCTTAAAGGAAGCCTGTGTGCCTGTTGTACCCTTTGAACCGAGAAGCTTGAGATTCTTTATACGGTAATCCAGCTCGTCGATATCCATAAGCAGCTCATTTATCCAGAGAGTTGCACGCTTGCCCACTGTTGTGAGCTGTGCAGGCTGGAGATGTGTATATGCAAGGGCAGGCATGGACTTGTATTCATCGGCAAACTTTGCCAGCTGTGCGATAACTGTGAGCAGCTTCTTTCTGATAACGTGCATAGCATCACGCATGATGATAACGTCGGTGTTGTCACCAACATAGCAGGAAGTCGCACCAAGGTGGATTATTCCCTTTGCCTTGGGGCATACAAGACCGTATGCGTAAACGTGCGCCATAACATCGTGGCGGACAAGCTTTTCACGCTCTGCGGCAGCGGCATAGTCGATATTCTCAACATTTGCCTCCAGCTCATCGACCTGCTCCTGTGTAACGGGAAGACCGAGCTTCATCTCGGCACGGGCAAGTGCGACCCAGAGTCTGCGCCATGTTGTGAACTTCTTGTCTGCGGAGAAGATATACTGCATTTCCTTGCTGGCATATCTGGTGCAGAACGGGGATTCGTAAGTAGAATAATCTGACATCTGATTTTCAATCCTTTCGGTTAATGGGTATCCAATAAATTTATTTACTTTTCTGTAAAAAAGAATTACTATTATAGTATAACATATATTTTCCTGTTTTGCAATAGCACGATGGGATTCAATCTATGATATTGAGCCCGAAGCTCTCGCAGAGCCTGCGAAGTCCGTCATGATAGCCCTGTCCAACGGCGCATATCTTCCAGATATCTCCCCTGCGGTAAAGCTCCGCAGCCACAACGGTAGTTTCCATAAACAATCCGTTCAGCGGAAATTCCGCAGTTTTTCCGCCGCTCCTGAACATAACGCAGCCGCCTTTCAGCTGGCTGAAATTATTTGCGGGATCGTCGCCGTATATTGAATAAGCCAGCGATATTCGCTGAACGGCACGGGGGACTTTATCAAGATCTATCCGCATGATGCGGTGTCTGCCGTCGTCGCTGTACATAACAGCTCCCTCTGCTCCCGATGTATTTCCGAAGAAAACGAGATCGCCGTCATTCTCCGCCTTGTTATCCTCATTCAGCAGGAAAACATATGCGTCGATATCCAGCTGCACCTCCATAGAGGACCAGAAAAGCTCCGCAGTTATCTCACTTCCAAGAATATCATTTACCGAGATGCGCTGACCCTTTGTGAGCCTGCCGTTGTTCAGCACATTTGCGGCAGCCGCATCATGGGCACGGTTCACCATAGGAGCGGTGCTTCCCGAATACGGAGCCGAAGCGGCACCGTTTCCGAAGCTTCGGGGCAGAGAAGCAGGCTCGGAATATGCCTTTGGAGCAGGCGCACTGCCGAAATTCTCGGGCAGGCGGTAAAGATACTGTCCGTCTGCGGCGATGATGCCGCTTTCGGCAGTCATGCTCAGGAAAATACGCCTGATAACAGCCGAACGCACCTCGATGTCGCCGTATATCACCGTTCCCGAGGACATAGCCTCCACATCAAAGCGCAGCACATTCACTCCTGCCTCAACATGAGTGGGTGTAACTGTAATGCCCGATATATTGACCGTAATATCCGCAGCCGTTGGGGTATATATCTCCGCCAGCATTGATATTGGCTTATCGGCAGGGATCTTCCCGGGAGCAAGCACCTTTGGCAGCCCCCAGCAGCCGTCCTCACTGCCTGCGCCCGACAGCTGACCGTAAACGGTAATATTTTCAAAGCGTGTGTCCGAAGCACGGCACACAACGGCAGTGTCATTCTCCGAATCGCCCGTGACCTCTATCTGCATATTTTTCAGCACTACGCCCCGTGAAGCGACCTCCAGCACAGGTCCCTGCCTTGTCCAGAGCGTAGTATTGTTTCCTGCCACGATACAGGCACGGTTTATTTTAAAAGGCCCCTCAAACTCACCGGCAGGCAGCTTCACCGCTCCCGTAAGATCGGGTCTTTCCAGCAGTTTTCTGATATCATCACTGTTCATCATGTCTGCACCTCATCAGAATTTTCTTCTGCTTTCGACGACCTTGCCGAAGATACGGATCCTGTCCATATCGCTGCCCTCGAAGCGTCTGGGAGGATAATATGGATTCTCGCTGATAAGCTCAACGTAATCCCGTCCCAACATCACCTTTTTAACAACGCCGTCCTCGCCGTCGATAAGGACTACCGCATAATCACCGCTGTCAACAATGTCCTGACATCTGACCAGCACAAGATCGCCCTCAAGTATCTTGGGGCTCATGGAATCGCCCACGACCCTTAGATATACATAAGTATCCCCCGACACCATTATATCGGCGGAAGTGTACTCATAATACTCGATATTTTCCTCGGCATGGCAGGCAAGCCCTGCGGCGACCCTGCCTATAACAGGCACCTGCACCATATTTGTCATATCTGCGGGAACAACGTTGGAGGGCATTTCCTTTACCTCGCTGCTGCCGCACAGCCATGCGGGATTGACCTCAAGAGCGGCTGCGATAGCATTCAGAACTGGTATTTTCGGAGTTGATATGGTACCGCTTTCATAGCGCTGGATAGTGGAAGCGGCAACACCCACCTTTTCCGCCACCTCATTAAGGGTCATTTTCATTTCACGGCGGCGGCTGTAAATTTTCAAAGAAACAGCAGATTTATCTATCACGCAGGATCGGCCTTTCACAATTTATTTTTGCACAGCGAAAATAAAAATTTTGCTTACAATACTATGATAACTCATTACGCAAAAAAAATCAATAGCCGAAACGTAAAAATCGGTGATTTTTTTAATTTTTATTATATATTTTCTTTTATAAAATAAAAAAATCCTCTCCGAACAGTTTTACGATGCTGTTCGGAAAGGACATAGATACAATATTTCAGTCAACCGTATTGGAGACTGCAAGGACTGTGATATTATCGGGACTGCCGTTCTTCTTGGCTGTCTCGGTGAGCTTTGACAAGCGCTTGGACAAACGAAGGGGCAGCGCCATGATCTCCTCAAATTCGCCCTGTGTCAGATAATCGGACAAGCCGTCCGAGCAGATAAGAATAACATCGCCGTACTGTATGGGGTCGATCTCGATTATCTGCGGTTCGGGATCGGACGCAAGATTTCCCAGCACGGGAAAAATTATGTTTCTGTGCTTGTGATAAAGCTTTTCCTCGTGAGTGATCCTGCCGTTGGCATACAGCATCTGCACCAGCGACTGATCGGTGGAGAGCTGCTTTATGCAGCCGTTTCTAAGACGGTAAAGCCTTGAATCTCCCACGTTTATAATGTGGTGGCTTCCGTCACCGTCAACAGCAAGCGCACATAATGTTGTCTGCATATTGGCGGACTTTTCATGGGTCATGCCGTATTTGCGCAGCTTGTTGTGTATGTTCATAACCTTTTTCTTATAGTCTGTCTTTTTATTGGGTCTTATGCCCGAGAGCATCTTCAATGCCATTGATGATGCGACCTCGCCGTCGGCCTCACCTGCAACGCCGTCTGCCACCGCCACTATGAACGGATATTTCAGATTAGTTTCGTTGCGAGCCTCCGTCACAACATTGCGGTTTATCAGAAAAGCGTCCTCATTATGGTCACGGACGCAGCCTGTGTCGGTAATTCCGCAGCAGTAATACATTTTATTCCTCCGAGTTTTATCTTTTGTTCCCTTTTTTATCTTTTCGGGTATATTCCTTATCTATTATACTACAAGCGCCGCCATAATTTCAATCGGTAATCCTGCCGATTTTATGCATACTTTTTCGGCAGATTTTTGAAATGCATATAAAAATGCCCCTCATGCATACGCACAAAGGGCATCGGATATTCGGGATATTATTATTCGTCGTCTTCCCCGTCATATGCTTCCTGGATCCTGTCCATGAAGATCTGACCGATACGCTCATATTCATCATCGTCATCTATTGTCGAGAGAATATCTTCGCCGTTTTCGTCCTGTTCAACCTTGAGAACAACAAGCTCTGTATCGGCGTCTACCATTTCGGTTGGATCGTCATAATAAGGAACAAGGGCATAATAAACGAAGCCGTTATCCTCATATTCGTCAACAAACTCAAAAGTCTGCTCAACGCCGTCCTCATCTACCAGAGTAAAGAGATCGGCATTTTCATTTGTAAATTCTTCGCTCATTACAATATCCTCCTTTATTTTCATAAGCTTCGGCTGATATCATATGATACAATCACAGCCAACATTATTATTTTACTACAATTCCTGCAAATTGTCAATGTATATTTGCACCGAAAATTCTGCACAAAATATGTAGAAGATTTTATGTTGAAATCTATTGACTTTGCATAATCGTTGTGGTATAGTATAGTCAAGGAACAGGAAAGACGCAGAGGACAAGTTCAAGAGACGAACGTCCGAAGGGTTCCGGTTCCCGAGAGCAAATGAACACGCAGGTAATCGTTCCGAGGGTCCGACGGTGCAAGAATACACAGCAAGGGCAGGAACGGGCGAAGTTCAAATTTTACTTGGAAAGGAAGCGAGTCCGATGGCAGCGGTTGAAGAATCACAGCAGATATCTGCGAACGCCGGTATCAGCGGCTCGAATTTAAATACGAGGTAAAATAAACGGGAGTTAAACGAACGGACGGATCGTCCGAAATCGCTCCGACGGCGGCAAGTGTGCCGAATGAATCAAACCGAACGTATAGATAATTCACCGCTTGATATTCAGTTCCGGAATGCTGAAGCCAGAGCGGTATTTTTGTACCCAAAAGGCAGCACGGTTTTCGCAGACGATCAAAGATTATGAAGGGTGTGGCTGTTATGACAAGAATCAGGAGAACCCGTAATAACTTTTAGATTGAGGTGAGTCCGAAACACTATTCAGCTTAACTTCGGATAAAAATGAAATCAAGGAGCACAGTCCGATGAACTGTTAAACTATATCTTGAAAATATACCGAAAGGCGTGAGTCCAAAGGATAATTCGGTTTATCTTTATAAAATCTTATGATAAGGAGTTCAGTCCAATGAACGGCTAAGCTTATCTTCGGAAATATTTTGAAAGGCGTGAGTCCAACAGGTTATTCAGCTTTCACTTAATGAAATCTACGATAAGGAGTTCAGACCAATGAACCGCTAAGCTTATCTTCGGAAATTTTTTGAAAGGCGTGAGTCCAACAGGTTATTCAGCTTTCACTTGATAAAATCTTACGATAGGAGTTCAGTCCAATGAACGGCTAAGCTTATCTGCGGAAATATTTTGAAAGGCGTGAGTCCAACAGGTTATTCAGCTTTCACTTAATAAAATCTTACGATAAGGAGTTCAGTCCAATGAACGGCTAAGCTTATCTTCGGAAATTCTTTGAAAGGCGTGAGTCCAACAGGTTATTCAGCTTTCACTTGATAAAATCTTACGATAGGAGTTCAGACCAATGAACCGCTAAGCTATATCAAAAATATAACTGTGGAGGTTATTCCGATGGCACGTTAGTGTGACAACGAACATTAATAATAATGATAGGAGTTGGATCCGGTGGAGCGTTAAAGACCGGAGTATAATAACGATTTTTCTTCGGATAAGATCTGAATTTATATAAAGGGCTGATGTTTATGATTAAAAGGATCATGAAAAATAACTGATAAGACAGGAGTGAGTCCGCCCGAAAATTCAGCGCGGTAATACCGCATAAAAAAGAACAAAAGCCGCCGCATAACGGAAATGCGGCGGCTTATTTTTTGCCTTTCGGACGATTATTATTCATTCGGCACAGTAATGCTCCATGTTGAGAGAAAATCGGGATCACGCACTGCTTCGCCTGTTGAATGCAGGCGGTACTCCCCAGGTGCAGCTTTTTCTATTGCGGACAAATCGGAGGGCAGAGAAAACATCTCACCGTTATTCTGCCTGATTTGAATATGTGACCTGTCGGCTTCGGCAACAATTCCCCAAAGCTGCCTGCGCTCTATGATATCATTTTCTTCCGAATAATATGTAAGCCCAACAAGCATGGTCTTGCCGACAATATCCGAGAAACGAAGCTTTTTCATATGTCTTACCTCTTATCATACGTCTTGATTCAAGATATAAAAAACAGCACCCTTTTCAGAATGCTGTTTGGTGGGGTGGAAGATGGGATTCGAACCCACGGTCTTCGGGACCACAATCCGACGCTTTAACCAACTAAGCTACATCCACCATATGGCGCGCCATGCTGGATTCGAACCAGCGGCTTACTGCTTAGAAGGCAGTTACTCTATCCAGCTGAGTTAATGGCGCACATGGAGCGAGTGATGGGAATCGAACCCACGCAACCAGCTTGGAAGGCTGGGATTCTACCATTGAACTACACTCGCACTTTATATTCAATTCAATGCTGTTGACTGTCACATTCATGACCTCTTCAAGCGACTATTAAAGTATATCACACTCATTCCGATTTGTCAAGTGTTTTTTCAAAAAAATCCGAAATTTTTTTGAGATTTTTTTCTGCGCCGCCGAATATGGCTTGTTCATCAAAAAACCTTTGACATTCCGCCTTATATATAGTATAATAGTATTCAGGTCACCTCTAAAAACCACCGGCTAAAGCCTTAGTACCTCATCTGCTTGCAGATTTTCCGTCATCTTGCACATAAA
>CAKSKG010000017.1 GCA_934464775.1 uncultured Oscillospiraceae bacterium | reverse complement strand
CTGCGAAATTTCTATACAATCTGACGAAAAATCTGACTGCGCATCTGAGGCACTATGGTTTTTAGAGGCGACCTATAGTGAATTTTATACTTAATTTTTCAAATTGTCCCTTGCTTTTTTATTATTATAATACAAAAAATCAGCCTCAACAATATCCTCACAAGCTGAATTAACTGACCTTTTGTGCAAATTTGCATAAAAAAACACGTCCGCTCCGATATTGACCGAAGCGGACGTGTCTGCTGAAATATGCCGTTTATCTGAAAATTCCCGCAAGAAAATCCTCAAGAACAAATATATTAAGATGTTCAAGAAGTATCTTTACGCCGATAAGCACAAGGATTATTCCACCCGCAAGAGTTGCCTTGTCCTGATATTTGCTGCCGAATTTATGTCCCACAACAACGCCGACTATCGAAAGCACAAATGTTGTGCAGCCGATTATTGTTATCGCAGGAACAATATTTATCTGAAGAAACGCAAAGGTTATGCCCACCGCAAGAGCGTCGATGCTGGTTGCGACCGCAAGAGTGAAAAGCTCCTTATAATCCAGCTTTTCGCCGTCCGCCTTTACATTTTCCTCCTCATCGTCTTTTTTAAAGACAACATCGAATATCATTTTTCCGCCGATGAATGCCAGCAGAGCAAATGCTATCCAGTGGTCGATAGCCGTTATGTATTTCTCGAAGCTTGTTCCCAGAAGATAGCCCGTAAGCGGCATTATCGCCTGAAATCCGCCGAAAAACAATGCTATCATGAATGTATGCTGCTTATTTATCCTGTCCCGCATTGACAGCCCCTTACAGACGGACACCGCAAATGCGTCCATAGATAGTCCCACACCGATGAGGAAGAGTTCAATAAATCCCATAATTTTTCTCCTTTTTCCCTTTAAGAAATAAAAAATAATAAATAAAAAATGCCGCTGTGCAGACCGCACACGGCATAAAAAAAAGACCATGTACGGTTCGGAAATGATACGGTTCGTCCATTTCTGACAGCCATACACAAGTCTCGTCATTTGATCCAAGCCAGACCCGAAAGGTCAGTATGTTGACTTGCAACGCTCAAGGCGCTGACTACTCCCTTATGATATGGTTGATTATAACATATATCCGAACGCTTGTCAATACCCTGAGTTAACTTTTTTGATATTTATAATAAAATATATTTCACAGACACAAAATTTATGCATGCTTGATATTCCTCACATAATATGGTATAATTATAATATAAAAAATGAAAGGAAGATACCGATGAACCACGGCGGACTTGAAATAGAAAGAAAATTTCTCGTTTTTCTCCCCGATGAAAAGGATATACCCATAACCGAAAAATGGGAGATAACACAGACCTATCTGAACCGTCCCGATCCCGACGTACAGCGCAGAGTGCGCAGGATAATCATAAACGGCAGCACAACATATTATTATACCGAAAAGCGCAGGCTCACAGGCATCACCCGTGAGGAAAACGAGCATGAGATAACCTCGGCTGAATATGAAAAGCTCCTTGAAGAAGCGCTGGATATCCCTCCCGTTATCAAAACGAGATACATTATAATATACAACGGTCAGCGCTTTGAGATGGACGTTTATCCTTTTTCGGACAGATATGCCACTATCGAGCTGGAGCTGGAAAACGAATCCCAGCACATCGACCTGCCTCCTTATATAAATGTTATAAAGGAAGTCACGGGAGATCAGAGGTATTTTAACGGTGCGCTGGTTACAGCCGGAAAATTCCCCGAGGAATTTTAAAATATAGCTATATTGCACAGCTGATTTTTGTGCATTCATACAAAATATATTGTCATTTGAAAAATATCATACTTTTGAATACATTACTATATAGACGGTCGGAGAAAAGCGGAGCAAAAAACTCCGCTTACGTCGGAAAACATATTGCCCATTCGGGCAGATGGGAGTATTTCAATGAAAATAAGAAAGCTTGCCGCAGTAATTGCCGCGGCAGTAACAGTGCTTTCGGCAGCAGGTACCGTATACGGATATGAGTATGACAATAATTTCAGCTTTGAGGAATGTACCTCCGAAAGCGACTGCATCGTTCTCGCTTCATACATAGGAAAAAGCGGCAGCGAATACAAATTCAAAAACGTCAGGATGTTAAAAGGCAGTGCGGACAGCAGCATTATTTATGTGACCGCACCCGATGATTTTGCCGAAAAGCTTGAAAAGGACAGCAAATATGTGCTTTATCTTGACAAGTCCGTTTCGGTCTACTTTAAGCATGATATGTACACGGTGATATCCGACATTTTCATTGCTGCGGATGAACGCAACAATATTACGGAAATGTCCGCTCTGGGACTGGATATAGCCAATCCGCCCGAGACTGTCACATCACTCACCCATTACGTTGACAGCGTGCTTTCACAGTCGGACGATTCCGTTATCGAGGGCACGGATTATATCCGCAAGGCAAACACAAAGCAGCTGATAGAGCTGTCCCCCGTTATCGTCAAAGCGGAGATCGGTGAGCGTATCGGCGACAATTACAGCGGCAGCGGAGTATATTCCTGTACCGTTGCCGAGCAGTACAAGGGCGACATCCCCGAGGAATTCACAGCCGTGCTTTTTGATTCAAAGGTAACAGAAGGCGGCGAATATTATCTTCTGCTGAACGATGACACCGAGGACGGAAATTATATCCTCACCTCGAAAAAAAGCATCGTTTCGGCAGACAATGCAGGCTTTGAAACAAAGCTTGCAGCCAATTCATAAGCTTTTGCTTTTTCCGTTTCTCTCCTAAATATATAATAACAGCCTGCGCACCATGAATACGCAGGCTGTTATCATTTATAAATCAAATTAATTCTAAGCGGAAATTATTTTATGCCTCTGCGGCAAGCTTTTTCATAAAAGGAAGTGTCCGCAGGACTTCGTCAAATTCCTTTTCGGAAACAGGTCTTGAAAAGAAGTAGCCCTGCAAATATTCGCAGTTGAATTTTCTCAGCTGTTCGATATGCTCATGAGTCTCAACACCCTCTGCGACTACTTCCAGCCCCATTCTGTGGGCAAGACAAATGATATTTTCAAGAACGATCATCGCTCTTTCATTTGTGAACGCTTCCCAAAGAATAGACTTGTCTATTTTAACTATATCAAAGGGCAGCTTGAAAAGATAATTCATATTGGAAAATCCCGTGCCGTAATCGTCCATTGAAAAGCCTATGCCCATGTTTGAAAGCGCCGAAATATTGTCATGGAACGTGGAATTGAGTATCGCTTCCGAAGTTTCGGTTATTTCAAGATTGATGTATGACGGCTTCAGGTCGTAGGACGACATTATCTTTGACAGCGTTTCACTGAGATTATTCTGGAGACACTGAACCGCCGAAAGATTTATCTCGATATAGCGCAGACCTCTTTCAATGAGATTTTTCTCACGGATAAATCTGCACACCGATCTGAAAACAAACTCGCCTATTCTGATTATGCTTCCCTGCTCCTCCGCGATAGGGATAAATTCCTCGGGGGAAACATAGCCAAGCTCACAGTGCTTCAGACGGATAAGCGCCTCGGCAGTGATTATCCTGCCGTCCGAAGCGGAAACGATCGGCTGATAGAATACTTCAAATCCGCCGTGCTCGGCAGCATCGGAAACAATATCTTTAAGCTTCCTGCGGCGGCGAATGCTTTCGGTATCGACATCGGCAGCGTCGGCAGTCATATTTTTGAATGAAGAGGAGCTGCGCTTTACTGCGCCGATAAAATCGCTGATATCCTCTGCTGTGGAAAGCTCCTTCATGCAGTACGCACAGCCGATACTGGCTTTCAGCTTCATGTGGCTGTCGCCAACCTCCCATACTCCCGAAAACATTTCGATAAGCTTGCTTTTTGTCTTTGCATAGCGCTCTTCGTCATTTCCTCTTACAGTAAGAACAAAGGTGCTGTACGAAAGCTTGAAGAAATTCGCCTTGGGAAATTCCTCGTACATACGGCGTACCATTGAACGCAAAAGCTCATCGGTATATTCCTCGCCGAAAGCTTTCTGAATGCCGTTAAGCTCATGTATTTTGATGCAGAACAGCATAAAATCCGTATTGGTATTCACGCAGTTGTCAACAAAGCAGCCGAAGCCCTTTACATTGAGTGAATTGTATTTTGAATCGACATATTCCTGCGGGTGCTCAAAAACAATATAAATAAGCACCAGTGAAAGAGCAACGCCGAATGTCTCGATAAGCAGACGGGGCTGAACAAACTGCACGCCCGCACATATAAGATTTGCAACAAAAAACAGTATGCAGGTCATCTTTTTCAGGACCGCAAGCTTTGTATACGGGAAGCATACCGTGATAACGGCAGCCATAAGATAAAACACCGCAGCGGCGTAGAAAAGTGCGATCAGCGGTTCTCTGTGATAATTTGCGTTGTCATCAACGCTGAACAGAAGATGCGTAAATGGATTTATTATAACTATAATATAGCAAAGTGCGGCAGGCACAAGCATCAGCCGCCTGAACCGCTTTGACTGACGTTTGATGTTTCCCGACAGTGCATTGCAGTACAGATAAAATGCAATGACCGTTCCTACATGGAATACAAAATAAAGTGTATGTGATATCTCTGCGGCGATCTCATTTCTTGGGAACGAGATCTTCGGGATAAAATAATTTGCAAGATCAATAAGCGATGTTATGATATTGGTCGAAAACAGGGTCAGCAGCATTTTGTTCTGATATGTATCCATGCTGCGGCCTGCCAGGTATGCACAGATCAGCACGATCATAAGCATACAGGAAGCATACTCAAAATACAGGATATAATCCATTACCCACCCCTGAGCAAAAGCTCTAAAAAACAAAATCAAAGCAATTTTTTCGGTAAACGTTTAATTATACGCAAGTATCACAAAGTAAACGTTTAACTTTATTTTTATTATAACACCGATATGTAAATATTTCAATTGATTAAAATGCAAAAAATAACAACACAAATCCGTCGTTTTTATAACAAATAAACCGACTTCTTGACAAATATGAGACAGTATATTATAATAATATGTACATTGCAAATGTAAAAATATACATAAGGAAAACTTTTCCATGAATACACCGATATACGATTTTGTTAACTCACACCGAAAAGGCGTAAGAGCCCATATGCCGGGACATAAGGGCATATCGCCGCTCCCCTGCGGATTTTCGGCTGCATATGATTATGACATAACCGAGATAAAGGACGCCGATGCTCTTTTTGAAGCCGACGGCATTATTGCCGAAAGCGAAAAAAATGCGACTTCTCTTTTCGGGACTGCGGAAACGATATATTCCTGTGCAGGCTCCACTGCCTGCATTCAGGCAATGCTTGCCGCAGTGTGCAAAAGAGGAGATACAGTGATAGCCGCAAGGAACTGTCACCGTGCATTTATCAACACCTGCGTGCTGCTCGGGCTGAATGTAAGGTGGATATATCCCTATATCACGGACACCATAGTTTCCGGTGGGATATATCCCGAGGACGTAGAGCGTGCCCTTGAAAGCACGGACGCTGCCTGCGTATACCTAACATCACCCGATTATCTCGGCAGGATATGCGACATCGGAGCAATATCGGAAATATGCCGCCGAAAGGGCGTTTATCTGCTGGTTGACAATGCCCACGGGGCATACACCGCATTCCTTGAAAAGCCTATGCACCCTATTGCACTGGGTGCGGATATGTGCTGTGACAGCGCCCACAAGACCCTCCCTGTGCTTACGGGCGGAGCATATCTTCATTCGGGCGGCAGGATACCCAAAGGCAGAGCCAAGGAATGTATGTCCATGTTCTGCTCCACAAGCCCCTCCTACCTTATATTGCAGTCCCTTGATCTGTGCAACAGATATCTTGCGGAAAGCTTCCGAGCCGAACTTGACCGCACGGTAAAACGGATAGATATAATGAAGCAGAAGCTTTCCCAAACATGGGAGCTTATCGGAGACGAACCGCTGAAAGTCACGATACACACTGCCTCACGGGGACTTACAGGCACGGAAACGGCAGATATTCTCCGTGAAAGCGGGATCGAATGCGAATATGCGGACAGCACTCATATCGTGCTGATGCTTTCTCCGATGAACAGTGATTCTGATTTTGATATCATCGAAAAAGCACTTTCGGAGATACCTATGCCGAGGATAAGGCTTGTTCCGCCGACGAAAATCGAGTTCCCGATACATAAACGGGCTATGTCAATACGTGAAGCCGCCCTTGCGGAAAGTGAGGAGATCTCTTCCGACAATGCGGCAGGCAGGATATGCGCCTGTGCGGTAACTGCCTGCCCTCCGGGAATAGCTGTTGCCGCTCCCGGCGAGATCTTCACTGAAAAGACCGCAGAAATACTTAAAATGTACGGCATAGACAAGGTAAGAGCCGTAAAATAACCAACGAAAGAAAATGCCATGAAGCTATATTCAAAGAAAAATATCTCCGATGCGCTGTCGGCAATGACACGCTCGGGAAGGATCAATCACAGCTACGTTATAACAGGCGAAAAAGGCACGGGCAGACGCACTGCCGCAAAATATATCGCCCAGTCCGTACTGTGTGAATCTCTCCTTGAAAACGGCGCTCCCTGCGGTATATGCAGAAACTGCCGCCGTATCGAAAACGAAACTCACCCCGACGTTATCTTTCCCGAAGCAAAGGGAAAAACATCGGGCTACAAAATTGACGATATCCGTGAGATAATCGACGATTCCATAGTTGCGCCCAATGACGGAGCGGGAAAATTCTATATTTTCTGCGACTGCGACAATATCAACACAGTATCGCAGAACGCTCTTCTGAAAACTATCGAGGAGCCGCCCGATCACGCATATTTTATCTTCACACTGCGTAATATCGAAACATTTCTGCCCACGATAATTTCAAGAGTGACACGCTTTGAAACCGTAAGCTGCACAGAGGAAGAATGCACCGAAGCTCTCACGGACACAGATAAATATTCGGCGCAGGATATATCCGAAGCCGTGTCCGCATATCACGGCAACATCGGAAGATGCATAGATTATCTCGAAAAGGGAAAAATGTATGAGCTGTGCGGAACTGTCAGGGACATTGCATCGGCTATGACCGCACGGGACGAATATTCCATACTTAAAGCACTTTCCGCAATATCCTCCCGTGACGATATGAGCCGTGTGGCTGCCATGCTTGACGAGCTTATACGTGACGCTCTTATGCTTCGGCTCAAAGGTCCGAACACCGAGCTTATCGGGTGCAGTGCTTCCAATGCCTCCGCCCTTTCAATGAGGATAAGCAGCAGGAAAGCCTCCGAGCTGCACGAATTTCTTGCGGAAGCACAGCGCTGGTTCTCGATAAGCGTCAACATAAACCTGAATGCGGCTGCCTGTGCCATGTCGGCAAGGCTTTGTATCTGAATATGCTGTATTATATGTATAACAAGCCCAAGGGCTGTATCACCGCCTGCTCCGACAGGCTTTGCAGAACGGTAATGGACGATTTTCCCGACGAGCTTCGCAATAAGGTCTATCCAATAGGCAGGCTTGACAAGGACACGGAGGGACTGCTTCTGGTGACCGATGACGGAAAGCTTGCCTGCCGTCTTATGCGGCCTCGGAGCCACATTTCAAAGACATATTTTTTCTATGCCATAGGCGAACTTACGGAAGACAAAATAAAAGCCGCCGCAGAGGGGCTTCATCTTGAGGGATTTGAATATCCCGCACTGCCTGCGGTGATCCGCAGCGAAAGCAGCGGCGTTATCACCGAGATCGAAGATCATCTTCCCGAAAACCGACGGGAACGGTATCTCAAAAATCCGAGCCAGAAATACTTTGCGGGATATATCACGATAACCGAGGGAAAAAAGCATCAGGTGAAGCGTATGCTTTCGGCGCTGGGCTGTCATATCGTCTATCTGAAACGCACCGCAATAGGCGGAGTTATACTTGACGAAGCTCTTGAAAAAGGCTCTTACCGTCCTCTGACGGAAGAAGAGATACAAATACTTAAAGAACATTATAACGAGGAGCTTCATTTATAATGTGTTTTTAATTGACAGAAAATAAATAATGTGCTATTATTTAATCATACGGAAATGGGAAAAACAGCTCTTATATCCGCAAATATCTGAAAGGAGTGCATTTTCCACAGGGAAAATGGATAAAATATATGACCGAGATCATCGGAGTCCGCTTTAAAAGTGCGGGCAAAGTCTATTACTTTTCTCCCAAGGGCGAAAAGCTCAAAGCGGGAGCAAAGGTCATTGTTGAAACGTCAAAGGGCGTTGAGTGCGGCGATGTTGTTATCGAGAACCGTGAGATCGACGATGAAAAGATAACTCAGCCGTTAAAGGAAATTATCCGTGCGGCTACTGCGGCAGATCTGAAAGTGATCGAGCAGAATGCCGCAAAAGAAAAAAATGCCATGAAGATCTGTCAGGAAAAGATCGCCGCACACAAGCTTGATATGAAGCTGGTAGATGTTGAATGCACCTTTGACAACAACAAGATGCTTTTCTACTTTACAGCCGAGAGCCGTGTGGATTTCCGCGAACTGGTAAAAGATCTTGCTTCGGTTTTCAGAACACGAATCGAGCTTCGCCAGATCGGCGTCCGTGACGAAGCAAAAATGTTGGGCGGACTGGGAGTATGCGGCAGACCCTTCTGCTGCAAGACCTTTCTCGGAGATTTCCAGCCTGTTTCAATCAAAATGGCAAAGGAGCAGGGACTTTCACTCAATCCCACAAAGATATCGGGAACCTGCGGCAGACTTATGTGCTGTCTGAAATACGAGCAGGACTGCTACGAGGAGCTTCTTAAAACAACGCCCAAGGCAGGAGCTTATGTCAAGACACCCGATTTCAAGGGCTATGTTGAGGAAGTCAATCTTCTTACGGGAAAACTCAAGGTCAAGCGTGAAAAATCGGACGATGCTCCCGTTATATACAACAAGGAGGACGTCGAGGTCATTCGTGACGGCAGGATAAGAGTTGACCGTGACGAGATAAAGGCACTCAGATCCTTAGAGGACAAATAAGCTATAATTAAGCTATAATATATTGAAAGGAAATGATCGACATGGTAAAAAAGTGTATCTGCAAGGTTATCGGAGACGCAGTTCTCCCCGAAAAGAAAAGCTCCGTCAACGGAGTTCAGATCGCAGCTCTTATTTTTTCGATACTGGCATTTGCCGTATGCACAGCAAAGTTTGTTTATGACATCATGAGTAAGAAAAAGTGCTGCCGCTTTGACGATGATATGGAGGATTATGACTACGATCCCTCCGATATCTATGACGATGATGAGGAACTCAGCTTCTGAATCTCACTGAAACAATATCTGACATAACATTTATTTAAGAAAACGAGGAAAACATGGACAATAATACAACATACAATGCCGTTCCAAAAAAGAAAGGCACGGCAGGCAAAATAATCGGCGCAGTTATCGCAGTTCTTGCGGTAGTTATAGTTGCCGCAAACACATTCACATCGGTGGAGGCAGGTCACACGGGAGTTGTCACCACATTCGGAAAAGTCTCCGACAAGGTGCTTTCCGAGGGACTTCATACAAAGATACCCTTCGTTCAGAACGTTATCCAGATCGACAACCGTGTGCTGAAAGCGGAGGTTGACTGCTCGTCCGCTTCAAAGGACTTGCAGACTGTTTCCAGCACTATCGCTCTTAACTACCGCGTCCGCAATGAAAGCTCCGCTTCGATCTATCAGGACGTGGGTCTTGATTACGAAAGCATAATCATCTCCCCCGCTATCCACGAATGCGTAAAGGCCGTAACAGCACAGTTCACGGCGGAAGAGCTTATCACAGAGCGCCAGTCTATCAGCGATCAGATGAAGCTGCTCCTTGGCGAAAAGATCTCACCATACGGCATTGATGTTCAGATATTCAACATCATCACCTTTGACTTTACCGAGGAATACAATCAGGCTATCGAAGCAAAGCAGACTGCCCAGCAGAATGCCCTTAAAGCGGAGCAGGATCTCCAGCGTGTAAAGGTCGAAGCTGAACAGACCGTTGCAAAGGCTCAGGCGGAGGCGGAAGCATACCGTCTGAAATCCCAGGAGCTTACTCCCGAGATGCTTATAATGGAGTACATAGACAAGTGGGACGGCAAGCTGCCCTATATGATATCGGGCGACAACAACTCAACGCTTATCGACATGACAGCACTTATGGAGCAGATAAAGGCCGAGGAATCGGAAAAGGGCGCTTCTAAGGCTCCCGTTCAGACAAATCCCGCTCCTGCGGTACAGTCCGAAGAATCGGAAGCAGCTGACAGCGATAGCACCGACAGCACCGAAGAATAACTTTCGGCATTATCCATATCAAATAAAAACGTTCCTCAGCGGAAAATCTCTGCCGAGGAACGTTTTTTCATATTATTTTACTCTTAGCTGCCAGAATGCAACAGCGCCTGCCGCCGCAACATTCAGCGAATCGACCCCGTGAGACATCGGTATCTTCACGGTATAATCACACTGCGCTATAGTCACCGGCGAAAGACCGTCTCCCTCCGTTCCGAGAACTATTGCAAGCTTATCCTCCGCCATGAGCTGCGGATCGTCTATGCTGACCGAACGGTCGCTTAATGCCATTGCGGCGGTCTTGAAGCCCATTGCGTGGAGCCTGTCCATTCCCTCGGAGGGCCACTGCTTCGGCTCACTGCCTATTCTTGTCCACGGCACCTGCATCACCGTTCCCATGCTCACTCTCACCGCACGGCGGCAGAGAGGGTCGCAGCAGGAGGGCGTAAGCAGCACTGCATCAATATTCAGCGCCGCGGCAGAACGGAATATCGCTCCGATATTGGTGGAATCCATGATATTTTCAAGCACCGCTATCCTGCGTGCGCCGTCACAAACGGCTTCAACGCTCTTTTCGATCGGGCGGCGCATCGCACAAAGCACTCCCCTTGTAAGCTCAAAGCCTGCAAGCTGCGCCAGCACAGGACGTTCTGCGGTATAAACGGGAATATCGCCGCAGCGTGCGATTATCTCTCCGCCCTGTCCCGTGATATGCTTATGCTCCATAAGCAGCGCAACGGGAGTATAGCCCTCGTTCAGTGCAAGATTTATCACCTTGGGGCTTTCCGCAATAAAAATGCCCTTTTCGGGTTCAAGACGGTTTCTGAGCTGTGCTTCGGTAAGTCCCGCAAAAAGCTGCACGCCCTCATCGGAAAGATCGTTTATTTCAATTATTTGAGGCATATCCATTCTCCTAACAAAATCAACTTATTACATTATAGCAGATATTGTCTGAAATTGCAAGAAAAAAGCGGATATACAATTTATTCATAAACATTCGGTTGAATTTGCAATGCATATTATAATATAATAAAAATTGACTGTATTTGTCAAAGGAGGATAATAATGCAGGGAGTAAAAGCAAAAGCTGCAAAGGCAGCATTTCCGTACACTATCCCGATACTTGCGGGATTTCTTTTTTTAGGCATTGCCTACGGTGTCTATATGAATAGTCTCGGATTCTCATTTGTGTATCCGCTGTGCATGAGCATATGCATTTTTGCAGGATCAATGGAATTTGTGGCGGCGACGATGCTGCTGGGAAAATTTGATCCGCTGTATGCTTTTCTTATGGCGCTTATGATAAATGCAAGACATCTTTTCTACGGCATTTCAATGCTGGAAAAATACAACGTCAAGGGGCTTAAAAAAATATATCTTATCTACGGAATGTGCGACGAATCCTTTTCCATAAACTGCTCCGTGGACGCTCCCGAGGGGGTTGACAAGGGCTGGTTCGCTTTTTTCGTTACGCTTTTCAATCAGATATACTGGGTATCGGGCGCAACCATCGGCGGACTGCTTGGCAATCTCATCACATTCAACACAAAGGGACTTGACTTTGTAATGACGGCGCTGTTCATCGTAATATTCACGGACCGATTCATGACAAGGCGTGTTCATCTTCCCGCACTTCTCGGACTGGGACTTTCCGCACTCTGCCTTATCATTTTCGGAGCGGACAATTTCATCATTCCCGCAATGGCGGCGATACTGCTTTCACTGACCGTTTTCCGCCGCAGGCTCGATATCCCCGAAGAGCTTCTGAAAAAGGAAGCCGCCCCGATACAGAAAGGAGCAGATGAAGCATGACAATTACACAGCAAATAATCACCATAGCCGCTGCGGCTCTCGGAACGCTCTGCACAAGATTTCTGCCGTTCATTATCTTTCCCGCAGGAAAGGAAACTCCGAAATACATAAAATATCTCGGAAAGGTGCTTCCCTGCGCCGTAACGGGACTGCTTGTGGTATACTGCTATAAGTCTGTATCGGTGACGGAATCGCCTTTCGGTCTGCCAGAATTTATCGCAGGCGCACTGACAGCCGTTCTTCATGTTTTAAAGAAGAATATGCTGCTTTCAATAACAGCGGGAACGATCTGCTATATGCTTCTTGTTCAGTTTGTTTTTGCATAATCGAAGCTAAAAATATTCAAAAAGCATTTCCGAATATGCTGACATGATTTTTACTTTACAGCATACAGTTATGCCGATTTTTATTCATTTTATGTGTAATATGACCAATGCTGCAAGTTGAAGACAGTGAAATATCATTTTATTTCACGTTGACTTTTATGCGAAATGCTTGTAAAATAATAATGTAGTAAATTATTGTATATGTAAAAATACCGCAAAGAGCTGCAAAGTATGCAGCCCGAAACGATATTTTCCGCTTATACTTACCGCAGAAGCATCCGCCGTCAAAAGCTTTGCGGGAAAAAATTTCATTCGGCGGAGAACAGGGGTTTACTATGAAGATCTCTAAGAAAATTCTTGCACTGAGCCTTGCTGCGTGCATGACTCTTCCTTTCCTGTCAGGCTGCGGCGACACAGCAGCTTCCGACAGCACAGCTGATGCCGACACATCTTCCTCAGCATCGGGTGAGACATTCAAGATCGGCAGTATCGGACCTGTCACAGGCGGCGCCGCTATCTACGGTCAGGCTGTAAAGAACGCAGCTGAAATGGCAGTAGCCGAGATCAATGCCGCAGGCGGCATCAACGGCTATCAGATCGACTTCAAGTTCGAGGACGACGTTCATGATGCAGAGAAGTCTGTAAACGCTTACAACACCCTCAAGGACTGGGGTATGCAGATGCTTATGGGTACTGTAACATCAACTCCCTGCCAGGCAGTTGTTGAAGAGACTCACAACGACAATATGTTCCAGCTCACACCCTCCGGTTCCGCAGTTGAGAGCATCAAGTATGACAACGCATTCAGAGTTTGCTTCTCCGACCCCGACCAGGGTCTCGGATCCGCTCAGTACATCGGTCAGAACAACCTTGCTTCCAAGGTCGCTGTAATTTACAACAGCTCCGATGTTTACTCCTCCGGTATCTATGAGAAGTTCGCAGCAGAAGCTGCAAATCAGCCTTTCGAGATCGTTTCTGCCGAGGCTTTCACAGACGATTCCAAGACTGACTTCACAGTTCAGCTCCAGAAGGCAAAGGACGCAGGCGCTGACCTCGTATTCCTTCCTATCTACTATCAGGAAGCTTCTCTTATTCTCCAGCAGGCCGCTTCAATGGACTTCGCTCCCAAGTTCTTCGGCTGCGATGGTCTTGACGGCCTCCTCACAGTTGAGAACTTTGACCTCAATCTCACACAGGGCGTAATGCTCCTTACTCCTTTCGCAGCTGATGCACAGGACGATCTCACGCAGAAATTCGTTTCCGCATATCAGGAAAAGTACGGCGATGTTCCCAACCAGTTTGCAGCCGATGCATATGATGCTATCTACATCATGAAAGCAGCAGCTGAAAAGGCTAACCTCACACCCGATGCGTCTGTTTCCGATATCTGCGAGGCTATGAAGACAGCTATGACAGAGATCACATACGACGGTCTTACAGGTACAGGCATGACATGGTCAGCAGACGGCGAGCCTTCAAAGGCACCTAAGGCTGTTGTTATCGAAGTTGCTGAGGACGGCAAGTCCGGCGCTTACAAGGCTATGTAATCAAACCGAATATATTCGGTAAAACCACACAATGTTTACCGTCGGCGCCGACGTATATTGACGCCGGCGGTTTATGTGGTTATAAGGAATATTGAAATTCAGCCGAAAAGCTGAAAAATGAAAAGCATTTTTCACGGAATGTTTTTCATTCTTGAGTTTTTCAGCCGCAAGGTCAAAAAAACATCAAAAGTAAAAAGTCAACGATTGGGGAATGAGAAAATGAGCTTTCTGAACTATTTTATCAACGGTCTCAGCCTTGGAAGCGTTTATGCCATAATCGCCCTCGGCTACACCATGGTTTACGGCATTGCGAAAATGCTGAACTTTGCTCACGGCGATATTATCATGGTTGGTGCATTCGCAGTATTTTTCTGCATGAAAAGCGGCGTGAATGCAATATTCAGCATACTTATTTCAATGGTAATATGCACACTGCTGGGAATCGTCATTGAAAAAGTGGCATACAAGCCGCTCAGAAAGGCAAACTCTTCCCTTGCGGTTCTTATCACGGCTATCGGCGTAAGCTACCTGCTCCAGAACCTTGCTCTTCTCCTTTTCGGCGCAGACGCAAGATCCTTCACATCGGTAGTTTCCTTAAAGCCCATAAAGCTGTTTGACGGTCAGGTATCCATCACAGGCGAGGCAATCGTTACTATCATCACCTGTGTTGTTATCATGATCGCACTTACACTCTTCGTCAACAAGACAAAGGCAGGTCAGGCCATGCAGGCTGTTTCCGAGGATAAGGGCGCAGCACAGCTCATGGGAATAAACGTAAATGCGACTATCACCCTTACATTTGCTATCGGCTCCGCACTTGCAGCCATTGCAGGCGCACTTATGTGCTCCGCATACCCCAACCTTACTCCTTATTCGGGAACAATGCCCGGCATCAAGGCATTCGTTGCGGCGGTTTTCGGCGGCATCGGTTCTATCCCCGGCGCTATGATCGGCGGACTGCTTATCGGAGTTATCGAGATCATCGGCAAGGCGTACATATCCTCCCAGATGACAGACGCTATCGTTTTTGCGATACTTATTATTGTGCTTCTCGTTAAGCCCAGCGGTATTCTCGGCAAGAACGTTCAGGAAAAGGTATAAGGAGGATCTAACATGGCTAATTTAACAAAATCGGCTCCTGCGAAGAAAAAGCTCAGCAAGACTTCTTCCGACAGCTTTATAAATTACGGCATAGTTATCGTTCTGTATATCATAATGATGATATTGCAGGGCACAGGCAAGCTTTCAAGCTCAATGACAGGCTTTCTCGTTCCCGTGTGCATATATGTTATCATGGCAGTATCGCTTAACCTTGTAGTCGGAATACTCGGTGAGCTGAGCCTTGGCCACGCTGGCTTCATGTGCGTAGGTGCATACACAAGTGCGATATTCTCAAAGCTCACACAGGACACTATCACAGCCGCTCCTGTAAGATTTATCCTTGCAATACTCGTTGGCGCAGCTTTTGCCGCTGTTTTCGGTGCAATTATCGGTATCCCCGTTCTTCGTCTGAAAGGCGACTATCTTGCTATCGTAACACTTGCTTTCGGCGAGATCATCAAGAACGTTGTAAACATAATCAACTTCGGCGTCGACTCCAACGGCTGGCACTTCTCCACAAAGGGAACAATGGAGCTTGGTCTTGAAGCGGACGGCGATATCATAATCAAGGGCGCTCAGGGTATCTCGGGCACTCCTAAGGACGCTACCTTTACGGCAGGCATAATCCTCGTTCTTCTCACACTTTTCATCGTACAGAACCTTATCAATTCCCGTGACGGACGCGCTATCATGGCTATCCGCGACAACAGGATCGCAGCCGAATCCGTGGGCATCAACATTACAAAGTACAAGCTCATGGTATTCACGATCTCCGCTTCCCTTGCAGGCGCAGCAGGCGCTCTTTACTCTCACAACTACGCAACACTTACCTCCGCAGGCGACAAGTTCAACTACAATGCATCTATCATGATACTGGTTTATGTCGTTCTCGGCGGCATCGGAAACATCAGAGGCTCGGTAATCGCAGCTATCATTCTTTATATCCTCCCCGAAAAGCTCCGCTTCATCGGCGACTACAGAATGCTGGTATACGCTATCGTGCTTATCGTTGTAATGCTCATCAACTGGGCTCCCAAGGCTCTTGAATACAGAGAGATGCTTGCATACAAGCTTAAAAGCAAGTTCGGCAAAAAGAAGGAGGGTGCGGCAGAATGAATATGTTGGACGTTTCTAATCTCAGCATTTCCTTCGGCGGACTTAAAGCCGTAAGCGAATTTAATCTTACTATCAAAAAAGGTCAGCTGTACGGTCTTATCGGACCAAACGGCGCAGGAAAGACCACAATTTTCAATATGCTCACAGGCGTTTACAAGCCCGATACGGGTTCCATAATCCTTGACGGCGTAAATCTTACAAAGCTCAGCACTATCGAAGCAAACCATGCAGGCATCGCAAGAACATTCCAGAACATCAGACTTTTCAAGGAGCTTACCGTTATCGACAACGTTAAGGTAGGACTCCACAATCATCACAAGTACAGCACCTTTGAGGGTATCTTCCGTCTCCCCAAATATTTCAAGGTTGAAAAGGAGATCGAGGAAAAGGCTCTCGAACTGCTCAAAGTAATGGGACTTGAAAACGAGCGTGACGTTACGGCTGCCAATCTCCCCTACGGCAAACAGCGTAAGCTGGAGATCGCCCGTGCCCTTGCAACAGACCCGAAGCTGCTGCTGCTTGACGAGCCTGCCGCAGGCATGAACCCCAATGAAACAGCGGAGCTTATGGATACTATCCGCTTTGTACGTGAAAATTTTGATATGACGATCCTGCTTATCGAGCATGATATGAAGCTGGTCTCGGGAATCTGCGAAGAGGTCACAGTGCTCAATTTCGGTCAGGTTCTTGCTCAGGGCAATACCTCCGAAGTGCTCAACGATCCCGCAGTTATCACCGCATATCTCGGCGAATAATAAGGAGGCTCAATCATGTCACTGCTCAAAATCGAAAATCTTGAGGTATATTACGGCGTTATCAACGCTATCAAGGGCATATCCTTTGACGTAAACGAAGGCGAGATCATCGCTCTTATCGGCGCAAACGGCGCAGGAAAAACAACTATACTCCATACGATCACAGGACTTGTTGCCGCAAAATCAGGCTCTATCATGTTTGAGGACAAGGACCTGCTGAAAACTCCCGCACACAAGATCGTAAGCATGGGAATCGCTCACGTCCCCGAGGGACGCCGCATTTTCCAGCAGCTTACAGTATACGATAATCTGAAGCTTGGCGCATACACCCGATCGGACAAAAAGGAAATTGCCGAAACACTCGAAAAGGTATACGAGCGCTTCCCCCGTCTTAAAGAGCGCCGCACACAGATCGCAGGCACACTCTCCGGCGGTGAGCAGCAGATGCTTGCAATGGGCAGAGCGCTTATGTCCCACCCGAAGATAATCCTTATGGACGAGCCTTCGATGGGTCTTTCTCCCCTTTATGTTTCGGAAATATTTGATATCATTCGTTCGGTAAACGAGTCGGGCACAACGGTTCTGCTGGTCGAGCAGAACGCCAAAAAGGCACTTTCCATAGCAAACAGAGCTTATGTTCTGGAAACGGGAAAGATAGTTCTTTCGGGCGACGCTCACGAGCTTATGAACAATGATTCCGTTAAGAAAGCATATCTCGGCGAATAAAAACAGGAAGGAAAGTCATTAATATGAATAATCTTGTAATTACTATTGCCAGAGAATTCGGCAGCGGCGGACGCTCTATCGGCAAAGCACTCAGTCATAAGCTTTCTATCCCCTACTATGACAAGGATCTTATAAAGCTTGCTTCGGAGGACAGCGGCATCAACGAATCGCTGTTCGGACTTGCCGACGAGAAGTCGAAGAGCGGTCTTTTCAAAAAGGTAAAGGTATATGACGGCGATGATGTTGTCCGTCCCGACAGCTCCGATTTTACATCGGAGGAAAACCTCTTCAACTATCAGGCAAAGATCATCAAGCAGCTTGCGGCGGAAAAAGCCCCCTGCATTATCATCGGAAGATGTGCCGATTATATCCTTACGGACAGAAAAAATGTCCTGAGAATATTCATCTGGGCTGATAAGGAAGCCTGCATCAAGAATTCCATGGACGTATGCGGTTACGACTGGAATGAAGCCGAAAAGCAGGTTGAAAAGATCAACCGTGAGCGTGCCGCTTACTACAAGGCACACACAGGTCACGACTGGTCGGACGTGAGAAATTACGATCTCTGCCTTAATACAAGCCAGCTTGGATTTGACAGATGCATGGAAATAATCGAACATTACATCAGCGTAATGAAAAAATGATCGGCTGAAAATATCAATTATCAAAAATGCTGCGCCGAATACGGTGCGGCATTTTTTTGGAGTATTTTATGCACGGACTCGGAACAATAGTAAATGCTGCCGCAATAGTTGCAGGCAGCATCATCGGAATGATATTCAAATCAAAAATACAGCAGCGCTTTCAGGATATCGTGATGCAGGTAATGGGACTTGCTGTCATATTCATCGGCGCATCGGGAGCATTCAGCGGCATTTTCACCGTTCGGGGCGACAAGCTTGAAACAGGCGGAACAATGCTCATGATAATCTCACTGACGCTGGGCGCACTTCTGGGAGAGCTTATCAACATTGAGCTGCAAATGGAGCGCTTCGGCGAATGGCTGAAAGAAAAAGCACGCAGCAGCGGAGATTCAAAATTCGTGGAGGGCTTCGTCACAGCCTCATTGACCGTCTGCATCGGAGCAATGGCGATAGTCGGCTCTATTGAGGACGGCATTTCAGGCGACCATGATATGCTTTTCGCAAAGGCGGCACTGGACTTTGTTATCGTAATGGTATTTGCGGCGGCATACGGCAAGGGCGTGGCATTCTCGGCTATTCCCGTTGCGCTGCTCCAGGGCACGGTAACTGTTTTTGCGGGATTTCTTGCACCCGTTTTCAGCGACGGCATCATCGCAGACATATCCTTTATCGGTTCGATGCTGATATTCTGCGTAGGCGTCAATCTTTCGTTCGGGAAAAAATTCAAGGTGGGCAATATGCTCCCCGCTCTTGTTTTTCCGATAATTTATGGCTTATTTCAGGGAGTATAAGCAACAAAAAATCACTGTCATTCGATAAATTTATGTATATTTTCACTATAAACCCATAATCGTTTTTGTGATAATCAGAGAAATGGATCATAAAATCATTATAACCTATTGACAAAATCTTTCAAACATTGTAAACTGATTATAGTGAAAATAACACATAGATTTATTGGAGTGTTACCTTTCTTTATTGATCGGGCATAACCAACTTTCATGCGGACAATTTAGTTGTGCCGTGTTGAGGTTGGTTTTTTTTATTATACAGGCATCGTAAAATTCATCAAAAGGGGAAAAACATCAATGAAAATAATCAAGGTCATAAATAATAACACTGTCTGCGCGGCAGATAATAAAGGAAGAGAGCAGATAATCTCGGGCAAGGGCATCGGCTTCGGAAAGAAATACGGCGACAGCATCGAGCCTGCTCCCGATCATAAAATATATATCATCACCGATTCGACGCTCCGCAAAAAACTTATCGACAGCCTTTCGGAGATACCTTTCGACGTGATAAAGCTCACAGACGAGCTTGTAAAGCATATCACGGAAGAGCTTGCCTGCAAGCTCAATGAATCGCTTCTGATAACACTTTCCGACCATATCGCCTTTGCGATAGAGCGGAAAAAGCAGGGCATCGAATTTACAAATCCGCTTATGGAATCAATAAGCGACTGTTTCCCCGAGGAGCTTTCCCTCGGAAGATACTGTCTCGGCGAGATAAACGAAAAGCTGGGAGTTTCGCTCCACAATGACGAGGCAGGATTTATCGCAATGCACATCATCAATGCGAGAATGGGCACGAAAATGTCACAGGTCTCCGATATGACAAAGCTTGTCAATGAATGCGCAAAGATTGCCGATGAGTATTATCGGAATGAAATAGACAAATCCACAGTTGCATATGAGCGCTTTCTGGTGCATCTGAAATACCTTGCAAAGCGGCTCATGGAATCCGAAGAACTTCCAAATGTCATAAGCCGTGACGAAGATATACTTTCGCTGGTAAAGCTGAAATTCAACAAGCATTACAAATGCGCAAAGCTTTTCAGAGATCATATTTTCAAGACCTGCGAAAAAACCATTTCGGAAGATGAAATGATAACGCTTGCTCTTCATCTCAAAAAAATCACAGAGTAAATTTAAATGTTAAAATTCCGCCTTATTTTTCTAATGATAGGTACCACATTAGCGTGAAGTGCGGTTTTATACGGCAAAACATACAGATTTGCAGCCTGTCTGTCAGCCGAAAAAATTATATTAAAAGGAGAGATCAATGTGAAAGACAAAATTTTCGGCGTACTCCAGCGTGTCGGACGTTCGTTTATGCTGCCTATCGCACTGCTTCCCGTAGCGGGACTTCTGCTTGGCATCGGCAGCTCTTTTACAAATCCCACAACTATTGAGACCTATCACCTCGGCAAAGTTATCTATGAGGGCGGACTGCTCTACACTATCCTTGACATCATGAGCAAAACGGGCAGCGCCGTTTTTGACAACCTTGCGCTGCTGTTCGCAATGGGCGTTGCTATCGGCATGGCGAAAAAGGAAAAGGAAGTTGCCGCTCTTTCGGGCGCTATCGCCTACCTCGTAATGAACACCGCTATCAGCGCACTTATCTCCGCAAACGGCGGAGTTGACGCAATGGCTCCCAACTCCACAACCTCGGTCCTTGGAATAACCACTCTCCAGATGGGAGTTTTCGGCGGCATACTGGTGGGACTCGGCGTTGCGGCGCTTCACAACCGCTTCTACAAGACGGAGCTTCCGCAGGTGCTTTCATTCTTCGGAGGAACACGCTTCGTCCCGATAGTTTCCACTGTTGTGTATCTTATCGTCGGCATCGTGATGTTCTACCTCTGGCCAATAGTTCAGGCAGGCATCGCACAGCTCGGCACACTGGTACTCAATTCGGGATATGCGGGAACATGGATATACGGCATTCTTGAACGTGCGCTTATCCCCTTCGGACTTCACCACGTATTCTATATGCCTTTCTGGCAGACAGAGCTTGGCGGCTCCATGATGATCGACGGAAATGTTGTTACAGGCGCACAGAACATCTTCTTTGCGGAGCTTGCCTCAAAGTCCACCGAGCATTTCTCCGTTTCCGCAACACGCTTCATGGCAGGAAAATTCCCGTTCATGATCTTCGGACTTCCCGCAGCCGCATTCGCAATGTACAGAGCCGCACGCCCCGAAAAGAAAAAGGTAGTCGGCAGCCTGCTGCTCTCCGCAGCTCTTACATCAATGCTCACAGGCATTACGGAACCGCTTGAATTCACATTCCTGTTCGTTGCACCCCTTATGTACGCCGTTCACTGCGTACTGGCAGGACTTTCCTATATGCTCATGCACATTTTCAACGTCGGAGTGGGAATGACATTCTCAGGCGGACTTATCGACATGACGCTCTTCGGAATTCTCCAGGGCAACGAAAAAACAAACTGGATATGGATAGTCATAATAGGTCTTATCTATGCAGTTGTATATTACTTCGTATTCTACTTCATGATAACAAAGCTTGATCTTAAAACTCCCGGCAGAGAGCCTGACGATGTTGAGCCTAAGCTTTACAGAAGAAGCGACCTCAACGAAGCAAAGGCAGCCAAATCTGAAAACGGCAGCTCCGATTCCGTAAGTCCCCTTATTCTCATGGGACTTGGCGGCAAGGACAATATCTCGGACGTTGACTGCTGCGCAACACGTCTCCGTGTAACGGTGAATGACCCCGAAAAGGTAAATGACAGCCTGCTGAAACAGAGCGGCGCCTCGGGAGTTATCCACAAGGGCAACGGCGTTCAGGTGGTATACGGTCCGAAGGTATCCGTTATAAAATCAAACCTTGAAGATTTCATGCAGTCCCCCGAAGCCGATAATATCAGCATATCGGACGTTCCAGAAAACGAAAGCACCGGATCCGCCGAAAGCAAGCCTGCCGAAAATGCGGAAAATGCTTCACCGATAATTCTCTGCTCACACATGAACGGAACCATAGTCCCCCTTGAAAATGTTGAGGACGATGTTTTCTCACAGAAAATTCTCGGCGAGGGAATCGCAATAGAGCCTGCGGAGGGCAGACTGTACGCTCCCTGCGACGGCACTGTTGAAAGCGTATTCGACACAAAGCACGCTGTAAATATTGTTTCCTCGGACGGTGCGGAAATACTTCTCCACATCGGCATAGACACAGTTCAGCTTGGAGGAAAATTCTTTACGGCTCACATTTCCGACGGCGACAAAATAAAGAAAGGCGACCTGCTGATAAGCTTTGACCCCGACGGGATAAAGGACGCAGGCTTCAAGATAACAACGCCTATGATAATCTGCAATTCGGACGATTATCATTCATTCACTCCCCTTGCACAGGGCAAGACCGCTCCCGGCGAAGAAATTTTCAAAATCAACCGCTAAAAATTGCAGCTGCGGATAATCAATTTGTCCGCAGCGCAGTAAAAATAATAATTTATAATCAGAAAGGAATAATAACTATGAAAACATTCAGCTACACAATCAAGGACGAGATCGGTATCCACGCAAGACCCGCAGGTCTTCTTGCAAAGAAAGCAAAGGAATTTGAAAGCACTGTAATGATCGAAAAGAACGGCAAGAGCGTCAATGCAACAAAGCTCATGGCTCTTATGGGACTGGGCGTAAAGTGCGGCGAGACTGTAAATGTCACAGTTGAGGGCGCCGACGAGGAAAAAGCAGCTGCCGAGATGCAGAGCTTTTTCAGCGAGAACCTCTGATTTTATAAAATAAGCGTAACGAGGAGCTGATATTATGAAAAAATATACGGGCAAGGGCGTATACGGAGCAGTTGCTATCGGAAAAATTAGCCTTTTCAAGCGCAGTGATGTTATTATCCAGCGCAGACACACCGATGATACCGATGCTGAAATAGCAAGAGTTGAAGCCGCTGAAAAGGCTGCTTCCGAGCAGCTTCAAGCTATCTACGAAAAGGCGCTGAAAGAGGTCGGCGAGACTAATGCGCAGATATTCGAGATACACATAATGATGCTTGAGGACGAGGATTACAACGATTCCATAAGAAACATCATCACCACACAAAAAGTCAACGCAGAGTATGCCGTTTCGGTAACTGCGGACAATTTCTCGGAGATGTTCGCTTCCATGGACGATGCATATATGCAGGCGAGAGCTGCCGATGTAAAGGATATATCAAGCCGCATAATCGCCAATCTTTCGGGAACGGTCAGCGGCGGAAGCAGCTCCGATGAAAAGCTCATCATCTGTGCGGACGATCTTGCTCCCAGCGAAACTGTTTCCCTTGACAAGGACAAGGTGCTTGCATTTGCAACTGCTCACGGCTCCTCAAATTCACACACGGCTATCCTTGCGAGGAACATGAATATCCCTGCGGTAATCGGACTCGGAAACAGCTTCCTTTCGGAGATAAAGGACGGCGACACCGCAATAGTTGACGGCTACACAGGCGAGATCTTCATAGCTCCCGATGAGGAAACTCTTAACATCTACCGTGAAAAGCAGCGCTCCGATGAAGAAAAGAAGCGTCTGCTGAACGATCTCAAGGGCAAGGAAAACGTTACTCTTGACGGAAAAAAGATCAACATTTATGCGAACATCGGCAGCGTTGACAATATCGGTGCAGTCCTGCTGAATGATGCAGGCGGAATCGGACTTTTCCGCAGCGAGTTCCTTTATCTTGAAAACAGCGACTTCCCCACCGAGGAAATGCAGTTTGCGGCATACAAAAAGGTGCTGGAAAGCATGGCAGGCAAAAAGGTGATTATCCGTACTCTGGACATCGGTGCGGACAAGCAGGTGGATTATTTTGATCTGAAAAAGGAAGAAAATCCTGCGCTGGGACTTCGTGCAATACGAATCTGCCTGACCCGTCCCGAAATATTCCGCACACAGCTCCGTGCCCTTTACAGAGCGTCTGTATACGGAAACCTTGGAATAATGTTCCCGATGATAACAAGCGTAAGCGAGCTTGAAAAGATACTTGCCATATGCGAGGACGTTAAGAACGAACTGAAAAATGACGGTCTGAGCTACTCCGAAAACACGGAGATCGGCATTATGATAGAGACTCCTGCGGCTGCCGTTATCAGCGACAGGCTTGCTCCGATGGTAAACTTTTTCAGCGTCGGAACAAATGACCTGACCCAGTACACCCTTGCCTGCGACAGGCAGAATCCCGATGTGGAGCAGTTCATCGACACACATCACGAAGCTATTCTCCGCCTTATCGAAATGAGCGCCGAAAATGCCCACAGACACGGCGCATGGATAGGCATCTGTGGTGAGCTTGCCGCCGATACCTCCCTTACTGAAACATTCCTGCGCATGGGCATCGACGAGCTTTCGGTATCTCCCTCCTTTGTTTTAAAGGTGAGAGAGGCTGTCAGAAGCATTGATCTCTCAAAGTAAAATATAACCATACAAAGCCAAAACAGACCTGAGCATTGAAACAATTGCTCAGGTCTGTTTTATTTCCGTGAAAATATCTGCATCAGTCTGCTGAATTTTTCCTTTTCCTCATCGGTAAAGGAATCATACAGCTCGATAAGCTCCTTATGCTCGGGAGGCGGATTATTCCCTGCCGCCAATCCCCTTTTGTTGTTGGTCAGCCCTGCGATATAATCCAGACTGACATTATAATATTTTGCCAGAGCTATCGCACGTTCAAAGGGTATCTCTGCATTTCCGTTTTCATATTTGCCGTAGTGCTGTGAAGATGTTCCGAGATAATCCGCCAGCTCCTGCTGTGTCTTATCGCTGTCCTCTCTAAGGTCTTTGATTCTGTTATATCTTGCCATATTCGACACCTCTTTTTTATATAATATACCATATTTGATTGATTTCTATTGACTTTTGTGCCTAATAAGACTATAATCAAAATATAAAGTGTCTAATAAGGCACTTACATAAGGAGGATAAATTATGAAAAGAGTAAAAAAAACAATAATTTGTATTGCTTTGTCAATAAGCATTTTGTCGCTTACAGGCTGCAATGTGAATATTGAAAACACTGAAAAAAATACTGAAAACGAAGAACTTGTCGAAAGTATTTACTTAGAGCAAGCTGAACAACAAGCTGAACAGGACAATTACACTGTTATTGCCGCCACAGCGAAGGATATCTATACCGCTTTATCAACTTATCTTACAAAAAAGGCAGTTGCTGGGGAATCGGTTCCCAGTGATACTTCGTTTGATGATGTCAAAGATGAAATATCCCAATACTATTATTTGGACAGTACATCATATCATATTGATGATATGTCAGTAGATCTTGACTTATCTTCTGAATCAAACGGTACATACATAAATAAAGTAACCGTAACATACAAGGATATAACAGCTTCTTATCCCGAATATTAAAAATGGAGGTGACTTGACTGAGTTATCAGTCAAAATGCTATGACATTAAAGGAATTAAAAAAAGAGTTCAATTTGAGAAATGCTGCCGGAAAAACTATTGAAAATATTATAGTTATCCCCTTTTTACTCTGTATTATCCTTTCTATTTTTAAGTTCAGCATTTTATGGCTAATTTTATCGGTTTTATGTGCCATAGCGCAAACTATGGTTTATAATATGAATAAAAAGCGTTGGAAAGTATTTCTTCTTGACAACAAGGATAGACTTAGCGAAGAAGAAAAAGCCAAAGTCAAAATTTAATTTATATAAAATTAATACCAACAATACTCCCTTTATATATGCATGATCCATATCATATAAAGGGAGTTATTATTTGCCGAAAATATTTTAAGAGAACTTTTATCAAAAATAAAAAAATTGTAAAATCTCAAAAAAGCTCTTGACCTAAAGCTAACTTTAGGTATTATAATATTTTTACAAAATAAAAATGGAGGCAGATAATATGTATCTCGAAAAGATCAATTCACCCGCAGACGTAAAAAAACTCGGAACAGATGAGCTGAAGGCTCTTGCTTCCGAAATGAGAAATGCGCTGATATTCAGACTCAGCAAGCACGGCGGTCACTGCGGCCCCAATCTCGGCATGGTCGAAGCGACTATCGCTCTTCATTATGTCTTCGATTCACCCAAGGATAAGATCGTATACGATGTTTCGCATCAGAGCTACTGCCACAAGATGCTCACAGGCAGAAAGGACGCCTATCTTTACGAGGAGCATTTTGACGATGTTTCGGGTTACAGCAATCCCGATGAAAGCGAGCATGATTTCTTCACGGTCGGTCATACATCAACTTCAATAAGCCTTGCAAGCGGTCTTGCAAAGGCTCGTGACCTTAAAGGCGAGGACGGAAATGTTATCGCAGTTATCGGCGACGGCTCACTCAGCGGCGGCGAGGCTCTTGAGGGTCTTGATTTTGCAGGCGAAATGGACAGCAATTTTATCATCGTTATCAATGACAACGATATGTCCATTGCGGAAAATCACGGCGGTATGTACAAGAACCTGAAGCTGCTCAGAGATACCGACGGCAAGGCTGAATGCAATCTCTTCAAGGCTATGGGTCTTGACTATGTTTACGTCGGAGACGGAAACGACATCACTTCCCTTATCTCCGCTTTTGAGAGCGTAAAGGACAGCAAAAAGCCTGTTGCGGTACACATCGTTACCGAAAAGGGCATGGGATATGCTCCCGCAGAAGCAAACAAGGAGCAGTGGCACTGGTGTATGCCCTTTGACCCCGAAACAGGCAAGCCCTCGTTCAGCTTTGACGGCGAAGATTACGGCACGATCACAGGAAAGCTTATCATGGACAAGATAAAGTCCGACAACAAGGTATGCGCCATTACCTCCGCAACACCCGCAGTATTCGGTTTCAGTGCCGACAAGCGCAGAGAAGCAGGAAAGCAGTTCATCGACGTGGGAATCGCCGAGGAGCAGGCAGTGGCTCTTGCTTCGGGTATCGCCGCAAACGGCGGAAAGCCATTCTACGGCGTTTACAGCACATTTATCCAGAGAACCTACGATCAGCTTTCACAGGATCTCTGCATAAACAACAATCCTGCTGCCATTGCGGTATTTGCCGCTTCGGTATACGGCATGAACGATGTTACCCACCTCGGAATCTATGATATCCCCATGATCTCCAATATCCCCAACATGGTCTATATCGCTCCCTACACCAAGGAAGAGTATATTGCGGCTCTTGACTGGGCTATCGAACAGAATGAACACCCTGTTGCTGTAAGAGTTCCTGCGGCTGTTGTTTCCGACGGCAAAAAGGTCACAAAGGATTTCGGCAAGCTCAACAAATATGAAGTTGCCGAAAAGGGCAGCAAGGTCGCTGTAATAGCTCTCGGAAGCTTCTACGGCATGGGCGAAAAGGCAGCACGCCTTATCGAAGAAAAGACAGGCACAAAGCCCACCCTTATCAATCCTTTCTATATTACGGGCATCGACACCGAGCTGCTTGATTCGCTGAAATCGGATCATTCTCTGGTCATCACCCTTGAGGACGGCATTCTTGACGGCGGCTTCGGCGAGAAGATCGCACGCTATTACGGCGGAACAGATGTTAAGGTGCTGAACTTCGGTTTGAAAAAGGAATTCCTCGACAGATACAATGTTGAAGATATCCTGAAAGAAAATCATCTCACACCCGAGCAGATCGCAGAGGACGCTGCGGCTGTTCTTTAAGAGAATAACAATATAATACGTCAAATAATTTCCGAACGGCTCTTTTCTGCCGTTCGGAATATTTTCATATGAAAGGAACATTTATTATGAGTAAGGTCGTACTGATAAACGGAAGTCCCAACGAACACGGCTGTACCTTTACTGCCCTTTCGGAAGCAGAAAAATCACTGAATGCCAACGGCATTGAGACAGAAATGATACAGGTCGGCAAAAAGCCGATCGCAGGCTGCATCGCCTGCGGAAAATGTCATGAGACGGGAAAATGCATATTCAATGACAAGGTATCTGAGCTGGCAGAGCGTCTTGATGAATTTGACGGCATCGTGATCGGCTCGCCTGTTTACTATGCAGGCCCTTCGGGACAGATATGCTGTTTCCTGGACAGACTTTTCTACACAGGCTCACACAAGCTCTGCGGAAAAGCCGCAGCAAGCGTGGTTTCATGCAGAAGAGGCGGTGCCACAGCCGCTTTTGACAGGCTGAACAAATACTTTACCATATGCAACATGAACGTGGTAGGCTCACAGTATTGGAATCAGGTACACGGTCACTGTCCCGAGGACGTGCTCCGTGACGAGGAGGGACTCCAGACAATGCGGACTCTCGGCGAAAACATGGCATGGCTCATAAAGCACACTGCCGACAGATCGGATTATCCCGTTCATGAGCAGCCTGTACGCACCAATTTCATAAGATAAAAAAACGGAGCATTTCTTCACGGTAAAATGAAGAAATGCTCCGTTTTATTTATGTTTTATCAAAGCTTTGAAATATGCTCAAAAACCTTGTCCGTGCTCCAGAAGAACATATCGTGCTTGAAGCGCTCTTTAAGTCCGCTGCGCTCGATAAGATCCATTACGGGAGGCTGAACGCAGGAGAAGTATACCATTCTTCCCTGTGAGATAAGTCTCTCGCAGTATTCGTGAAGTGCCTCGATACCCGACACATCGGCTACCGTAACGCCTCTCATGGAGAAGATTATATTATAATTCTCGCCCAGCGATGATACCTTGTCCTCAAGATTTGCGCAGGTTCCGAAGTAAAGAGGGCCTGTGATATAAACAACGCTTGTGTATTTCAGCTTTTCGGGAGCGACGGAATCCATATCCAGCTTTTCGGGGTCGATCTCCGCAACGGTTACCTGCATATCGGAAACCTTTACAACGAACATGATAAGCGAAAATGCAACGCCGATAACAATAGCGATAGTAAGATCGAATATTACAGTTGCAGCCATTGTGATAAGGAACTGGAACATTGCGGTTTTCAGCTTCTTGGAGAAAATATTTTTAATGGTGCTCCACTCGTTCATTCTCCATGCAGTAACGATAAGCACGCCTGCCAGTGCGGAAAGAGGAATCTTTGACATAACTCCGCCCAGAACGAACATTGAAAGCAGAAGAACTACCGAATGGATAACCGATGTAAGTCTTGTCTGTCCGCCCGATTTGATAGCAACGCTTGTACGTGCGATAGCGGCTGTTGAGGGAACTCCTCCGAACATTGGGATAAGCATATTGCCGACGCCCTGTGCGATAAGCTCAACGTCCGCATTGATCTTTTCGTTCTTCATGCGTCCTGCGGAAGCGCCGCAAAGCAGCGATTCGATAAGTCCCAGAGCCGCAATTGATATTGCAGGCATTGCAAGATTCTTAAATGTATCCAAGTTCAGCGAAGCAAAGTCAAGGCGCTCATCAAGGAAAAGCGTCTTGGGGATAGCACCTACCATTGCAACATCAAAATTGCAGATGAACTGAACAACAGTGGCAAGAATAATGCTCACCAGCGAGCCCGGAACATATTTATTCAGCTTCTGAGGATAAAGGAACATGAACACGATCACGCACACGCCGATGATAAACGATGTGAGATTGAAGTGCTGTTCAAGTGTGAAATAGCTGATTGTTTTCTCGATAGTTGTGGTGCCCGAGCTTGTAAGCCCCGTAAGATTATTTATCTGACCGAAAGCAATGATTATCGCAATACCGCTTGTAAAACCTGTGATAACGGGAGAGGGCAGGTAGGAAACCAGCTTTCCCAGCTTGAATATTCCGCAGAGCAGGAGAATACAGCCTGCCATAAAGCTTGCCGCAAAAACTCCGTTGAGTCCGTACTGTGCAACTACCGAAACAAGCACGGCTGTCATAGCGCCCGTAGGACCGCTTATCTGATAGGAAGCTCCCGAGAGAAGTCCAGTTACAACGCCTGCAATTATTGCGGTAACAAGTCCAGAAGCCGCCGAAGCGCCCGAGCTTACACCGAATGCCAGCGCCAGCGGAAGAGCCACGGCTGCGACCGTTACGCCCGCAAGAACGTCCTTGCCGAACTTTGCGGCATTATACCCCTTGAATTCCCTTTTCAGAGAATCCACATACTGTTTTACCATTTTTCTGCATCTTCTTTCAACCCAAAATATCAGTGCCCCATTGTAATCCTTAAATAAAGCACAAAACGTATATAATTATAAATCCGACCGCAAAAAATGTCAATATATGTTTTGTAGAACCTCACCAAATATTTTTCATAGTTTATATGCAATATTACGGCAGTTATTGACGTTTACGCAGATATATACTATAATAGATGTATATTTGAGAAAAAGGAGAATGGCATGAAAGCAGTAATTTTTGATATGGACGGGCTTCTGATAGACTCCGAAAGGCTTATCCATGAGGCTCTTATCTATGCGGGAGATGTCATGGGCATAAGCGGAATGCATGAAACTGCGCTGTCCATGCTGGGCGCAAATCAGCAGAAAGCCCGTGATATCTGCCTTAAAAAATACGGTGCGGATTTTGACTATGACAGGCTGTGTGACTTAAAGCACAAGTATTTCTATGAAAAGCTCCCCGACCTTTATTCCCCTGCAAAGGAGGGTGTGCCCGACGCCGTTGACAGGCTGAAAAATGCAGGCTTTCGGCTGGCGGTGGCTTCATCTTCAAGACGAGGCTGGGTTGAGCCGAGCCTGAAGTACATTGGGATATACGATCAATTTGAAGCCGTGATCTGCGGCGATATGGTAACGGAAAGCAAGCCGTCTCCGCAGATATTTCTCCGTGCGGCGGAGACTCTTTCCGAAGCTCCCGATGAATGCTATGTGCTGGAGGATTCTTACAACGGCATACGTGCGGCAGCGGCGGCTGATATGAAGCCGATAATGGTCCCCGACCTGCTTCCGCCCGATGATGACATGAAAAAGCTGTCCGTTTACATTGCAGAAAATATCACAGACGCTGCGGAATATATCATCTCGAAACAAAATCAATAAATCGCTTTGCTGCGGCGGAAACTCCCCTGCCCGACATTGCCGCAAAGCCTACCTCACGCTCGCCGACGGGATCTTTCAGCGGTATCTCCGCAAGAGCACCGCTTTTTATATCATCACGGATAAAGCTTTCGATAACACAGCCGATCCCCAGACCCGTTCTTGCAAACTCGATTATCATATCCATGCTGCTGACCTCGAGAATGCCCGTTTTTTCGGCAGCTATCCCCTCTGCACGGAAATATCGGTCGATGCGGTGGCGTGTGCCGTTCTGTGAATCAAGCAGCATAACTCCGCCGCTTGATTTTATAAGTGAGCTGAATTCCTCGGCGGAAAGAGGCTTGTGGGGCTTATAGCCCACGCTTTCCAGAAATGACGGAGCCGCCGTGAAAACATCGCTTATCTTTCCGAGGGAAACATACTGCCTGCCCGTAAGATCATCGGGGCGCACCATAAGCGCCACATCAATGCTGCCGTTTTCCAGTAGCTCATTCGTCCTGCGGGAGGACTGACATTCAATGGTTATCTTTACCGTGGGATTTTCCTTTGCAAAGCCTTTCAGATACGGCAGCAGCATATATTTGCATAGCACGGCGCTGGCGCCTAACCTGAGATGTCCGCCGCCGCTTTCTTTAAGGCTTCGGATATAATTTTCCGCAGCGGATATCTCGCCGAATGCGGTTTTCAGATGATTATACAGCACCTCTCCCTCGTCGGTGAGCATAACTCCCCTGTGTCCGCGGCGGAAAAGCTGCACTCCGAGGCTCTCCTCCAGCGACATCACAGAACGGCTTATGGCAGGCTGGCTGATAAAAAGCCTTTCGGCTGCCTTTGATATGCTTCCGCACTCCGCAGCGGCGTAAAATATACGGTATTGATTAAGACTTATCTCGGTAAACATTATTATCCACACCCATAACTTTATGTTATATTTTATATTAATAATATGTATTTGAATTATATCATATTATGTGGTATAATTCAAGTATTGAATCTAATAATCTTTGTTTTTTCAGAAAGGAAGTATCCGAAATGGGCATGACAATGACTCAGAAAATCCTGGCGGCTCACGCAGGTCTTGACTCCGTGACAGCAGGTCAGCTTATCAAATGTAAGCTGGATATGGTTCTCGGAAATGATGTAACAACTCCCGTTGCTATCAACGAGTTCAACAAGTACGGCTTCACAAACGTTTTTGACAAGGACAAGATCTCTCTTGTAATGGATCACTTTACTCCCAACAAGGACATCAAGTCCGCAGAGCATACAAAGCAGTGCCGTATGTTTGCGGGAAAATATGATATCACACATTACTATGACGTCGGAGACATGGGCATCGAGCACGCTCTTCTCCCCGAAAAAGGAATCGTTGCTTCCGGCGAATGTATCATCGGCGCAGACAGCCACACCTGTACATACGGCGCTCTCGGCGCATTCTCCACAGGCGTAGGCTCCACAGATATGGCGGCAGGCATGGCAACAGGCGAGGCTTGGTTCAAAGTCCCCTCCGCTATCAAGTTCAATCTTACAGGCAAGCTCAATAAGTACGTAATGGGCAAGGACGTTATTCTCCACATCATCGGAATGATCGGCGTTGACGGCGCTCTTTACAAGTCAATGGAATTCTCGGGCGAAGGTCTCAAGAGCCTCTCAATGGACGCAAGACTTTCCATGGCAAACATGGCTATCGAAGCAGGCGCAAAGAACGGCATCTTCGCAGTTGATGATATCACAAGAGAATATCAGAAGGGCCGTGTGAACCGCGACTACAAGGTTTACGAGGCTGATCCCGACGCTGAATATGATGCCGTTTATGACATTGATCTTTCCCAGATCAAGCCTACCGTTTCATTCCCTCATCTTCCCGAAAACACAAAGACAACAGACGAATGCGGCGAAGTAAAGATAGATCAGGTAGTTATCGGTTCATGTACAAACGGCCGCTCCGAGGATATCGAAACAGCCGCAAACATCATGAAGGGCAAGCACATCGCAAAGGGCGTGCGCTGCATCGTTATCCCCGCAACACAGGCTGTTTATATGGAAGCTATGAAGAAGGGCTGGCTGGAGACATTCATTGAAGCAGGCTGCGCCGTTTCAACTCCTACCTGCGGTCCCTGTCTCGGCGGTCACATGGGTATCCTTGCAAAGGGCGAACGTGCCGTTGCAACAACAAACAGAAACTTCGTCGGCAGAATGGGTCACCCCGAATCCGAGGTTTATCTTGCATCTCCCGCAGTTGCAGCCGCTTCTGCAATAACAGGCAAGATCTCTGACCCCTCCGAAGTAATGTGAGCATATAAATAACAGAAAGCGAGGATAATACACATGAAAGTATGCGGAAAAGTACATAAATACGGGGACAATGTTGATACAGACGTTATCATTCCCGCAAGATATCTTAACTCGGCAGACCCCAAGGAGCTTGCTTCTCACTGCATGGAGGATATCGACAAGGATTTCGTAAACAACGTTAAGCAGGGCGATATCATGGTTGCCGAAATGAACTTCGGCTGCGGCTCCTCCCGTGAGCACGCTCCTATCGCTATCAAGGCAAGCGGCATTTCCTGCGTTATCGCATCTACATTTGCAAGAATTTTCTACCGCAACGCTATCAACATCGGTCTGCCTATCCTTGAATGCGATGAAGCCGCAAAGAATATCTCCGCAGGCGATGAAGTGGAGATCGACTTCGACACAGGCGTTATCACAGACAAGACCACAAACAAGACCTATCAGGCTCAGCCCTTCCCCGAGTTCATCAAGGAGATCATCAGCAAGGGCGGTCTTATGAATTCCCTTAAAAAGTAACAGAAAGGACTTAATGCAATGAACAAGAATATTGCTGTTATCAAGGGCGACGGGATCGGTCCCGAGATCGTTACCGAGGCTATGAAAATACTTGATAAGGTTGCCGAAAAGTACGGTCATACCTTTAATTACGATCAGGTGCTTATGGGCGGCTGCTCTATCGACGAATACGGCGTGCCTCTCACAGATGAGACCGTTGCACGCTGCAAGGCTGCCGATGCCGTGCTTATGGGCTCTATCGGCGGAAACACTACCACTTCCCCGTGGTATAAGCTGCCCCCGAATCTTCGTCCCGAAGCAGGTCTGCTGAAGATCCGCAAGGAGCTTGGACTTTTTGCAAACCTCCGTCCTGCCGTGCTTTATCCCCAGCTTGCAGGTGCCTGCCCTCTTAAAGAAGAGATCAGCGCAAAGGGCTTTGATATGCTCATCATGCGTGAGCTGACAGGCGGTCTTTACTTCGGCGCAAGAAAGACCGAGGAGGTTGACGGTGTTATGACTGCCGTTGATACTCTTTCCTATAACGAAAAGGAGATCCGCAGAATTGCAGTAAAGGCATTCGATGTTGCAATGAAGCGCAGAAAGAAAGTCACATCTGTTGATAAGGCAAATGTTCTGGATTCTTCACGCCTTTGGAGAAAGATCGTTGAAGAGGTCGCAAAGGATTATCCCGAGGTAACACTGGAGCATATGCTGGTTGATAATTCCGCTATGCAGCTGGTAAAGGATCCTGCTCAGTTCGATGTTATGGTAACAGAGAATATGTTCGGTGATATCCTTTCCGATGAAGCTTCGATGATAACAGGCTCTATCGGAATGCTGGCTTCCGCAAGTATGAATGAGACAAAGTTCGGACTTTATGAGCCCAGCGGCGGATCCGCACCCGATATTGCGGGACAGAATAAGGCAAACCCCATTGCAACGATACTTTCCGCAGCAATGATGCTCCGCTTCTCCTTTGATATGCAGGAAGAGGCAGATGCAGTTGAAAAGGCTGTAAATGCAGTGCTTGATGAGGGTATCAGAACCTGTGATATCATGTCCGAGGGAATGAAGCTCGTTTCCTGCTCCGAAATGGGAACACTTATCGCAGATAGGATATAAAAATCAAAAGTAACATGGCTTAAAAAGTTTGGTCAAGCTTTTTAAAGCTTGCAGCTCTCCGCAGGAGAGCAAATCCAACAGGGCAAAGCCCGTGGTCGCCGTCCGCAGACGGCGAAATCCCCTGCTGCGAGAAATGCGTAAGCATTGCGAGGCTGCACAATAAAATATAATCCAAAACAGCATAAAGCAAACAAAAGCTTTATGCTGTTTTCTTTATCCAAATATAAAAAGCTCCCGCCGATAAATTACCGACGGGAGCAAATCATACTATGTAATTATTCAAGCCGCAAGTGCGTCATCAGAAATCAACATCTGTATCATAGTAGCAGCATTTAAGCAGCTTTTCCATTTCTTCCTGCGAAGGCTGACGGGGATTTGAACCTGTGCAGGCATCACCGATAGCATTCTTTGCGATATCGGGAAGTCTTTCAAGGAATACGTCCTCGGGAACAAAGCCCTGCTCAACGGGATAGCTGTCCGCACCGTAATTCTTGATGCAGTGAGGAATCTTCAGCTCATCATTCATCTTGCGGAGATATGCGATAAGGAGCTGTACCTTTTCCTCATCGGAGCTTCCGCCCAGACCCATAAAGTCAGCGATCTGACCGTAGCGCTTGAGAGCTGTGGGATCCTTTGCGTTAAATGCAATTACCTTGGGCAGATACATTGCGTTGGCGGCACCGTGAATGATGTGTGCGCCCTTGTCCGCAAAGGCTGCGCCTGTCTTGTGAGCCATTGAATGAACGATACCAAGCAGTGCATTTGAGAATGCCATGCCTGCGAGACATTGTGCATTGTGCATTGAGTCACGCTTTGCCATATCGCCGTTGTAGGAATCAACAAGGTCATTCTGTATCATCTTGATAGCGTGAAGTGCCAGAGGATCTGTAAAGTCACAGTTTGCTGTGGAAACATAAGCTTCGATAGCGTGTGTCATTGCATCCATACCTGTGTGTGCAACAAGCTTCTGAGGCATTGTTTCGGCAAGGTCGGGATCAACGATAGCTACATCGGGTGTTATCTCAAAGTCAGCGATAGGATACTTGATGCCCTTGCTGTAATCTGTGATGATTGAGAAAGCCGTGACCTCGGTAGCTGTGCCCGATGTGGACGAAATAGCGCAGAACTTTGCCTTTTTGCGGAGCTTGGGAATGCCGAATACCTTGCACATATCCTCAAATGTGCAGTCGGGATACTCATACTTTATCCACATTGCCTTTGCTGCGTCGATAGGCGAACCGCCGCCCATAGCAACGATCCAGTCGGGCCGGAATTTCAGCATAGCTTCTGCGCCTCTCATGACCGTTTCAACGGAAGGATCGGGCTCAACATTCTCAAAGAGTTCAACCTCCATGCCTGCTTCCTTTAAGTAGGAAACAGCCTTGTCAAGAAATCCGAAACGCTTCATTGAGCCGCCGCCGACTACGACGATGGCTTTCTTTCCTTCAAATGTCTTCAATGCTTCCAGCGCACCCTTGCCGTGGTACAGATCTCTGGGTAATGTAAATCTTGCCATTATAAATATCCTCCTCATTTTATCGGTTTTACGCAGAATGTACTGCGTATTTTCCAAAGCACTTATCGTTGCTTTCTACAATTTATTTTAACATACCGTGTTTATTTTGTAAAATATAAATAAAGCATACCCCTATGTATTTTTCTACATGGGGGTATGCTTTGATATGACAAAGATCAAAAAATATTATTTAAATTCATCGGAATGCCTTTCAAAAAAGCTGTAATATGCCCTTACACCCGACAGCTCTGTCCATTTTTTCACGCACACAGGCTTAGAGTCAAGGTCATAAATTACTGCACCGTGCATTGCCAGAAGAAAAGGCGAATGTGTCGCAATTATAAACTGACAGCCAAAAAACCTTGCCGAATCGATCAGAAAATCACACAGCTCACACTGCTTCTCGGGAGACAAGCTGTTTTCAGGCTCGTCCAACAGAATAAGCTTGTTATCGGTTATCTTATCCGAAAAAAACAGAAAAGCACTCTCACCATTTGAATGCTCACGAACATTACTTACTAATCTTCGTCTTGTATACTGCGACTTGGTAAGACTCCGTGAACGATTTATCACTTTAAGCTTTTCAAGATCGTCCATTGACCGGAATCTGAAATCGCTGTCATATTTATTTTCAATATATTCATCAAATATTTCTCCGCGCTTGTGATCTATTTTATCATTCAAACAGCGCAGATCAAGCATATAGTCAAAAACATCATCACTTGTAATTATACAGCTCCCATGCGGTATATCCTTTTCAAGCTGCACATCACATATTTCAATATACCTGTCAAAAAAATCCGAACGGTTGAACATCGTTCCCCTGTCAAGCCGCATTTTTTCTGCAATAATATTCAGCATCGTTGTTTTTCCCGAGCCGTTTCCGCCGTATAATATCGTAATATTTCCGAACCGAATGTCGGAAATGCCCCTGTTTGTTAACATACCGAACGGATAAAATGTATTATAACAGGTTTCTTTTATCTTGCCGATTACACAATCCTCATCAATTTCCGACGGAAATATAAATTTGGAAAGATATATCATTTTATTATTCTCCTTATAAAAATATCCCCGACAGCACCTGCCGAGGATATTTTTGCATCAATGTTATAATCAGCCCTCTGCCTTGATAAGCTTGATAAGCTCCTTGATAAGCTCCTTGATCTGAGGCTTGGAGAACTGTGCGTCCGCACCGACGGACTGACCCTTGAGGTACATCTGATCGTTGATAAGCGATGAGAAAAGTATAACGGGAATATCCTTGAGGACCTTGTCGTCCTTGATAAGCTTTGTAAGTCTGTGACCGTCCATTTTGGGCATTTCAATGTCACTGATAACGCAGGCGATATGGTCCGTGATAAGCGAGCCGTCATTTATCTTCACCTTATAGGACGAAACATAATCCCATGCGTCCTGTCCGTTCTGGAAGGAAACAACATTGCGGTAGCCTGTCTGGGCAAGAGTGTCAACGATCATCTTGTTGAGGAACTGGGAATCGTCCGCAACAACGATCCTCTTGTCGCTGATAAGATCACCGGGGTGCTCGGCTTCATCTACGCCCGAAACGTCCAGTCCGCTGTTCTTGTTGAGTCCGCCGACGATGCGCTCAAAATCAAGAATTATGATGATCTTTCCGTCTATCTTTGCAACACCTGTGGACATACCTGCGGCAGCATCTCCGGTACCGCCTGCAATTGCGGGAGGCTCGGTGATATTCGTCCATGATATTCTCTGGATTCCTTTAACTGCCGTTACATGGAACGCAACGTCCATTTTGTTGAACTGGCAGACGATTATAATGTTCTTTCCGCCTGCGGGGCGCTCCGCATGAAGCACCTTATGCAGATCGACAACGGAGATAAGCTTGTCTCTGGGGATAAACACACCCTCAACCTCTTCGGGGGCATTGGGCATAGGTGTGACCTCACGGTCTATCATGATCTCGCTGACCTTTGCAATATTTATTCCGTATGTATTTGAACCTACTGTGAATTCCAGCAGCTCCAGCTCATTGGTGCCGCTTTCAAGTAAAATATTAGTATCCATGATAAAACGCTCCTCGCATTTGATATAAATATATTTTACCACATTTTCTTAGAAATGTAAATACTGAAATGCCGCACCGCCTTATATTTGTGCATATTCAACAACATTTTTCGGTGCATATTGACAAAACGGCACCGTACATATGAAAATGCACAGTGCCGCACAGCAATTATTACAATGTCATCTGATCGGGGTCTTTCATATCCTTAATAAGATTTCCCGCACCCGGAACGGACTTCACCGCAAAGCGTGAATATTCTTCCAGCTGCTCTTCGGAGATCACATATGCATTCTCCACCTTGGCGTTTGTTTTCAGATTTATGACCTGAACGCCGATAGTATCACGGGTCGTCTTGGGAAGTATCATTCCCGAATTGAACAGCAGTGCACGGCCGTTGTCCGTTTTCACGAGGATATCTGTCTTATCCTGCTCGGGGATTATCTTAACAAGAGGCGACTTCGCCGAATATGCATTTGCAAGCTTCTTTCGGTTTGTCTTTGTCTCATACGCATTTATGGGAACACGGGCAGCCTTGCCGTTTTCAAACATCATTACAAGATAGCCGCTGTAATCCTTTGTGACTATCATCGCCGCAACATTTTCTTCGGGGTCAAAGCCCAGCTTTGCGGGGATATAATCTCCCAGCGCAGATGCCTTTGTGTCGGCAAAATCGGCAGCCTTGCTCTTATAGACCTGACACTTATCGGTAAAGAAAAGCAGCTCCGCACTCTTGGTCGTCTCCACGGAAATATCAAGCGAATCTCCGTCCTTGTACTTCTGCTCCGCCGCAATTCTCAATGACTGGGCAGTTATGCACTTGAAGTAGCCGCTCTTTGAAATGAAAAGCGTAACGGGATAATCGGGAATATCCTCGGCGATATCCTCCGTGTCGATATCGGAAGCATAATAAAGCATAGTCTTTCTCGGGCTTTGATACTTCTTTACAACATCTTTCAGCTCGCTTATGATAATGGCGCTGACCTTCTTTTCGTCGCCCAGTATCTCCTTCATCTCGGCAATTTCCTTTTCAAGCTGCTCGATATCAGCGATACGGTTCAGGATATATTCCTTGTTCAGCTGACGGAGCTTTATCTCCGCAACATATTCAGCCTGTATCTCGTCAATACCGAAGCCGATCATCAGGTTGGGTACAACCTCGGAATCCTCTTCCGTTTCACGGACTATCTTTATAGCCTTGTCGATATCAAGAATAATTTTTTCAAGACCTCTAAGCAGATGCAGTTTGTCGGTCTTTTTTTTCAGCTCATAGGAAACACGGCGGCAGATACAATTGCGGCGGAACTTCGTCCACTCGTCAAGTATCTCGTAAACGCCCATAACACGGGGCTTTCCGTCGATAAGTATATTGAAATTGCAGGCGTAGCTGTCCTGCAGGGGAGTGGATCTGAACAGCTTCTGCATCAGCTTGTCGGGGTCTGTTCCCCTTTTCAGATCAATAGTGAGCTTCATGCCCTGAAGATCGGATTCATCACGTACATCGGATATCTCACGTATTTTTCCCTGCTTGATAAGGTCGATTATCTTTTCCCTTATGGCTTCGATAGTTGTGGTAGGCGGTATCTCGGTCACGTCGATGCAGTTTGCGGATTTATCATAGGCATATTTTGAGCGCACCTTTACGGAGCCTCTTCCCGTCTGATATATCCTGCGCATTTCGTCCTCATCGTATATCATGAAGCCGCCGCCGGGAAAATCGGGGCCTTTCAGCGTTGTAAGAGCGTCATGCTCGGGATTTTTTATCAGTGCTATCGCAGTTTCGCACACCTCTGCCAGATTGAACGGGCAGACAGCACTTGCCATTGATACGGCAATGCCCACGTTGGCATTTACCAGTACCGACGGAAATGTTGCGGGAAAAAGCGTAGGCTCGGTGGTGGTATTATCATAGTTGGGAACAAAATCAACGGTATCCTTGTCGATATCCCTGAAAAGCTCGGCGCAGATAGGGTCAAGCTTTGCTTCGGTGTATCGTGATGCGGCGTAAGCCATATCACGGGACCATGCCTTTCCGAAGTTTCCCTTGCTGTCAACATAGGGGTGGAGCAGAGCTTCGTTTCCTCTTGAAAGACGCACCATTGTCTCATAGATAGCGCTGTCGCCGTGGGGATTAAGATGCATCGTCTGTCCCACGATATTTGCTGATTTTGTCCTGCCGCCGTTCAGAAGTCCCATTGTATACATAGTATACAGCAGCTTTCTGTGAGAGGGCTTGAAGCCGTCTATTTCGGGAAGCGCACGGGAAACAATAACGCTCATCGCATAGGGCATATAATTCTTCTCGAGGGTATCGGTTATCTTCTCCTCGGCAACGATTCCGCTGCCTGCAATATATGCATTGATTGAGGGAGCCTTTGGCTTTGTCTCCCTGCGGTCATTCTTTTTTGCCATTACCGTTTCTCTCCTTCCTTATGAAATATCGGCAAGCTCAAGATACTCGCTGCCGTTCTCTGCGATATAATCCTTTCGTGCCTGAAGATTGTCTCCCAGCAGCATATCAAACATCGCAAATGTAGCCTCGGCGTCGGTGGGATTCACCTTGATAAGACGCCTTGTATCGGGATTCATTGTTGTAAGGGACATCATTTCGGGGTCATTCTCACCAAGTCCCTTTGAACGTTCGATCTTGAATTTTTCGTCGCCTATCTTTTTCAGTATTTCAGCCTTTTCACGCTCATCATAGGCAAAGTATGTCATCTTCTTCGTAGTTATCTCAAACAGCGGAGATTCAGCGATATAAACATATCCCTGCTCGATAAGCGTGGGTGTGAGCCTGTAAAGCATTGTAAGGATAAGCGTTCTGATCTGGAAGCCGTCAACATCGGCATCGGTACAGATAACGATCTTGTTCCAGCGGAAATTATTGATGTTAAAGGATGACAGCTCCTTGTTCGCCTTTGATTTTACCTCAACGCCGCAGCCCAGAACCTTGATAAGATCGGTAATGATATCATTTTTGAATATCTTGTTGTAATCTGCTTTAAGGCAGTTGAGTATCTTTCCTCTTACGGGAATTACTGCCTGAAATTCGGAATTTCTCGCTGTCTTAACGGAACCCAGCGCAGAGTCACCCTCCACGATGTATATTTCACGGCGTGTAACGTCCTTTGTGCGGCAGTCAACGAATTTCTGAACGGAGTTCAGCAGATCCACCTTGCCTGCAAGATTCTTTGCAATGTTGAGTCTTGTTTTTTCGGCAGATTCACGGCTGCGCTTGTTTATAAGCACCTGCTCGCCTATCTTTGCGGCATCGTCGGGATTCTCAATGAAATATACCTCCAGCTGATGCTTTAGGAAATCGGTCATTGCCTCGCCGACGAATTTATTTGTGATAGCCTTTTTGGTCTGATTCTCATAAGATGTGAGTGTCGAAAACGAAGATGATACCAGCACAAGGCATTCCCTTACATCATCGAACTTGATCTTGCTTTCGCTCTTGTTATACTTGTTATTGTTTTTCAGGTAAGCGTCGATCTGAGAAACAAATGCCTTTTTAACAGCGTCCTCGGGAGAACCGCCGTGCTCCAGAAAGCTTGAATTGTGATAATATTCAATGCAGCTGACCTTGTTTGAAAAAGCCACCGCAACGGAAAGCTTCACCTTGTATTCGGGCTTGTCCTCACGGTCACGTCCTTTTCGCTCCGCCTGCCAGAACTGCGGAGCCGTAAGCGATTTATCGCCGACTATCTCATTGAGATAATCGGATATGCCGTTTTCGTAAAGATATGTTGTTTCCTCAAATTCGCCGTCATCGTTCTGCCAGCGGAAAAGGAATGTTATGCCCGAATTGACAACAGCCTGCTTTTTCAGCGTAGTCTCAAAATATTCACGCTCGATGTTTATATCCGTGAAAACGTCCAGATCGGCACGCCAGCGTGTCTTTGTTCCTGTTGCTTTCTTGTTTGTTTTAAGCGGCTCCTTATGAAGTCCGCCGATATTTTCGCCGTGCTCGAAGTGAAGATTATACTTCATTCCGTCACGCTTTACCTCAACGTCCATGAACTCGGAGGAATACTGCGTTGCGCAGGCACCCAGACCGTTCAGACCCAGCGAATATTCATAATCGCCGCCCGAACCATTGTTGTCATATTTTCCGCCTGCATAAAGCTCGCAGTAGACCAGCTCCCAGTTATAGCGCTGCTCGCTGTTGTTCCAGTCAACGGGACAGCCCCGTCCGAAGTCCTCTACTTCAATGGACTTGTCATTGTATCGTGTAACTATGATAGTATCGCCGTGACCGTCTCTCGCCTCGTCAATGGAGTTGGACACTATCTCAAAGACCGAATGCTTGCAGCCTTCAAGACCGTCCGAGCCGAAAATTACCGCAGGACGCTTTCTTACTCTGTCCGCACCTTTCAGCGAGGTGATACTTTCATTACCGTATTCTTTCTTTTTACTCAATTCTTTCACCTTTATATTAATTTATATTATTTCGGTAAGGCAGACGGCTCTGTCCGCCTTTACCGCAGATATTTCACTGCCGTCAATGCCGCAGATCATGATATGGCTGCCGTTTGAAACGGCAAGATTCCCGTCGGCAAGAAGAGTATAATCCAGCACTCCCCTGAGAATGATATCCTCTTTACCGTCGGAACCGATATGTACAAGCACGCTGCTTTGAGGCATTATGCCCGGGTATTTCTCCCCTCTGCGCTGAGCCTCCTGCATATTCTTTTCCGCATTGACGATATTCCCGTCAATAAACAGCTGCTTTCGGTCCTGCTGCTTGGCTTTTGCATCGGATTTTCCGCCGCTTTTCAGCGATTCTCCGCCAAAAATTATGGAGAACATATTGAGCAGTCCTGCCAGCGCCTTTATCAGCCGATAAGGCAGCTTTATTATATCCAGCAGAATATTTCCGCCGTCTCCCGTTCTTTCTCCGCCTGCGGTCCTGCGCACGGCATACAGTCCGCCGCAGCCGTCGGATTTGGGATAAAGATAATCATACTTTTCATCGGAGATCACCTCATCCATAACGCATTTTGCCGTATCAAGACATACGATACTCTTGTTCTGGACTGCGGCTATCCTGCCTGCACCGTCTCTCGCATAGCCTGCCGTGGAAAAATATATCCTGTTCTTTCCGTCAAAGGAAGGAGCCTCTTCGATGCTGTCGCCGTCGGTATATTCACGGCACACCGATGAGGGCAGTTCATACGCCGAGATATGCATTTCCAGCTCATTTGCTCCGCAGGACACCGCAAGGATATTATCAAGACAGCTCATTCTTCCGGGAAATATTTCCTTTCCCGATACAACAAGGTTTTCGTCCGTATCGGAGGGGTCAAGACTGCGTATGTATATACTGCCCGATTCGTCCAGTCTTATTCCGTAGACCAGCCTGCCGTCATAGCAGGCTATGCCGCCTATCTGAGCATAAATATTGCTTTCATCGTCGGCAGGCATTCCTGTCTGCCCCATGAACTTTGCGCCTGTGCCCGTGGTTTTCCATTCAGTCCTGCGGCGTATCCCCGCAAGAGCTTCCCTGTATTTTTCAAGACGTCCGCAGGGTATTTCAGTGATCCTGCCGCCGTCAAGAAAATATATCCTGTTCTGTGATACAAATGCGATGCCTGCCATAAAACGTCCCCCAAAATATCATGTTATTGACGAACTGCCGATAATATCAGACTCTGAACGCCGCTGCCGCCCAGCCGCTGCTTTCCTTTATCTCCAGCTGAGTATAACCCTGTGCCTTCATGGCGTCAAGCACCTCTTGACAGCGCTCAATGATTATTCCCGAAATGATAAGTACGCCGTTTTCAACGAGGAAATCCTTAAAAAGCGGAGCCATTGCTATAAGCACGTCCGCAACGATATTTGCCGTAAGCAGCTGATATCTTCCGTTTCTGCCGATCTTTTTGCGAAGCTCCGTATCTCCGATGATATTGCCGCAGTAGGTGGTATAAATATCGGAGGAGATATGATTCTTCTCCGCATTTTCCGCTGCGATGCGGACGCTGTTGCTGTCGATATCAACAGCGCAGGCTTCCTTTGCGCCCAAAAGTATTCCCGCAATTGAAAGAATGCCGCTTCCGCAGCCGATATCCAGCTGACGGTCGCCCTTGTTCAGATATTTTTCCGTAAGCTCAAGGCAGAGCTGGGTCGTATTGTGCTGACCTGTTCCGAAGCTTGATGCAGGATCTATTTCAAGCACGGTACGTCCGTCGGAACTGTCCGCTTCCTCCCATGAGGGCTTGATAAGCAGCTTTTCGCCTACCGTAAGGGGTTTGAAATACTGCTTCCAGTTATTTGCCCAGTCCTCCTCACGGATATTGGAAAGCTCCACTTCAAGACGTCCGAATTTATTGTCGGTGTCTCTTTCCTTCAGGCGCTTCATCTCATCTCTGAGCGCCGCAAGCATATCCGCTCCCTGGCTGTTGTCCGCAAGATAAACGGTAACGCAGGTCTCGCAGTTTTTAAGGTTCATAAGATCATCGTCGATATAATCCCAGTTGCCTGTTTTGTCATTGAGAAAATCTTCAAAATCCTTTGCATCACGTATCGCAAAGCCTGTGATACCCACTCCAAGCAGACAGCCGCATACGGGGTCAATGCCCTCGGTTGTGGTATAAACATTGGTTTCTATCCAGTTCATAAGGGTGTACTTCCTTTCTGTTTCAATCATATAGACAGCACACCGAAAACGTTCATTTTCGGAGCGCAAATTTGACATATAAATTTATTATATCATTTTTCGGAAAAAGTTTCAAGAGGTTTTGTGAAAAATTTATCATATTTTATTTCATGCTATTGAAAAATAAAATTATATATAGTATAATATTTTTATACTGTATTATGAAAGGCTGTGTTTAAGATAAACGGAGAAAACAAAAAATACAAAATAGTATGGCGTGTGCTGTTTGCGGTCACGGTCATTGCCGATATTATATGCTGCCTTTTCCTCAACGGACTCGGCGGAGCGGGACTGTACATGAACAATTATCAGAATGCGGGAATAGGTCTGTTCGTTTCCGCTGTATTCCTTACGGCTTCGGTCTGTACTCTCGGAAAGGGACGAATGATAATCCCTGCAATACTTGACATCATCGGAAGCGCAGGCTATATTTATGCCATTTCCGTGCTGTCCGCTATCCCCCACGAAAAGATCCCCAAGGAAAACGTTGAACCGCTTATCGCAAGGATATACCCTGCCATCGCTGTTACCGTGCTTATTTTTGTAATCGTTATTACAAACTTCTTCTCACCCTATCAGGAAGCAAAGCGTGATGCAAAGCGCCGTGCAAAATGGGAAGCCGAGCAGCGTCCGCTCTCAAAGGACGAAAAGATACTCTGACAGCCCTGCCGATACAAATAACCGCATTAATATTCGTTAAAAATAACGTTGAATTTTAAGTAAATATATGTTAAAATAGATACTATTATATAAAGATATGGAGTAATTATTCTTATGAATGTCACCATAAAAGACGTTGCACGTGCCGCAGGGGTATCGGTGGCAACAGTTTCACGAGTGCTTAACAACAGTGCTTCCGTTTCCGAAGCGACCGCCGATCAGGTAAACGAAACGATAAAGGCACTGGGTTACCGTCCGAATTTTCTTGGACGAAATCTCCGCAAATGTGAAACAAACAAAATTCTGGCGGTGATCCCGTCGATCGAGCAGACCTTTTACAGCAACATACTTAAAGGAATGCAGGATTCGGCCGCTCCCAATTACGATGTTCTCGTCAGTACGTCAAACAGCAATCTTGCAACGGAAATGCGCCTGCTTGAAATGCTTTTCAACCGCACCGTTGACGCTGCGATACTTCTCGGAACACGTCTCGATGCAGCCACGCTGAATGATCTCAACTCAAAATATCATATTGCACTCTGCTGCGAACGTGTTGAAAACGCAAATGTGCTTACCGTCACTATCGACGATGAAAAGGGTGGCTTTGACGCAGCGGAGGCTTTGCTGAAAAAGGGGCATAAAAGGATCGGAATGATATCTGCTGCAAATGCGGATATCCCGTCCTGCAAAGATCGTGAAAACGGTTTCCGTGCCGCTCTGAAAAAATACGGCATTGAGTTTGATGAAAAGCTCATATATCACGGCGAGTATGAATACGAGGACGGCGCTGCGGGCTACAAGGCTCTGTCCGCACTGGAGGATCCGCCCACAGCTATTTTCTGCATCTCCGATATACTTGCGGTAGGTGCCGCAAAGGCTGCAATAAATGACGGCGTAAAGGTCGGCACCGATCTTGATATAATCGGCTTCGACAACACCAGCATCAGCCGTATGTACATTCCCGAGATAACCACCGTTGCCCAGCCCGGCTATGACATGGGCTTCACGGTAATGAAAATGCTGCTTGAAAACATGACCGCCGAGGGCGACAATCACGGTCACATCAAGCTGCCTCATACGATAATCCCGAGAGAATCTGCCGTTCTCACACTCGACAACTGAAAGGAATGGTTACGCAATGGATAAAGTAAAAATAGACCGCATAAACGAGCTTGCACGCAAATCACGCACTCCCGAGGGTCTTACGGAAGAGGAAAAGCAGGAGCAGCAGGCTCTCCGCGATGAATTCCGTGAGGGCGTAAGACGCAATCTGAAAAGCCAGCTGGACAACATCGAAGTTGTTGATCCGGGCAATGAGCGTCAGGATCTGTTCTGATAAACCTGTTCCGAAAAAGGAGAAAAAACATGAATACTCCCTTTGAGCTTTTCGACATAAGCACACTGAAAACACCTTGCTATGTGACCGACGAAAGACTGCTGACGAAAAATCTTGAAATACTCGATTCGGTGCGCAGACGCACAGGCTGTAAAATACTTCTTGCACAGAAAGCATTTTCGATGTATGAAACATATCCGCTCATCTCAAAATATCTCGACGGAACAACTGCCAGCGGCGTGAACGAAGCACGTCTGGGACACGAATACATGGGAGAAAAGGAAGTTCACGTCTACTCCCCTGCATACCGCCCCGATGATTTTGAAGAGATCACACGCATATGCGACCATATCGTATTCAATTCCTGCGAACAGTGGAAAAAATTCAAGCCTGCGGTGCAGTCCTCGGGACGTGACATAAAGTGCGGCATACGTCTCAATCCCGAATATTCGGAGATCGAAACGGACATATACAATCCCTGCTTCACAGGCTCACGTCTTGGCACAACACGGGACAATTTCGATCCCGACTGTCTTGACGGCATCAGCGGACTGCATTTCCATACAATGTGCGAGCAGGACAGCGGCGTTCTTGAAAGAACAGTTCATGCGGCGGAAGAAAAATTCGGAGAATATTTTTCCCGAATGGAATGGCTGAATTTCGGCGGCGGACATCACATCACCCGTGAGGATTATGATGTTGAGCGGCTTATCCGAATCATAGACTACGTTCAGCAGAAGTACAGCGTTCAGATGTATCTGGAGCCCGGAGAAGCCGTTGCGCTGAATGCAGGCTTCCTTGTTGCGGAGGTGCTGGACACAATGAAAAACGGCTGTGACATTGCCATAATCGACGCATCGGCGGCGTGTCATATGCCCGATGTTCTTGAAATGCCATACCGTCCCAACATCATCGGTTCGGGAAAGCCAAATGAAAAGCCCTACACCTACCGTCTCGGTGCGGCGACCTGCCTTGCGGGAGACATTATCGGCGATTATTCCTTTGATGAGCCTCTTCATGCAGGCGACAGGCTTGTTTTCTGCGACATGGCAATCTACTCCATGTGCAAGAACAACACCTTCAACGGAATCAATCTTCCCGACATTTACTGCAACACATTATCGGGCATGAAGCATCTGAAAAGCTTCGGCTATGACGATTTCAAGTGCAGATTATAATACCTGCATATTTGCAAAAAGGTACTGTATTGCAGAACAATACAGTACCTTTTTATTCTTACAGTCTGATCTCTTCCGACGTAGTTCTTGCCGCATCGGCATTTGCCGATTTTGCATTTATCACACTGCCGTCACTCACCGTCTTATTGTCGGTAATGACATTCGTATAAAACATTCCCGTTATCCTGCCGTCGATCTGTCTGACAGGGGCGCTTATGGTTTTCTTTTCTATCTTCATATCACAGGAACCTTTTCAGTCTGTCGATATATTTCTGCTCACGGTCCAGCATCTCGTCCGCCATTTTCTTTGTTTCGGGAGTAATATCCGAAGCGGCATTCATGGACTTGTTCAGCTTGATGATCCCCATATTTGTTCCCTGTATCATCATCTCGGCGATATGCCCCGTACTGTTGTCAAAAGCAAGATCAAGAGCTATCCCCATTTTGGACATTACCCTTGAAAAGGCAGGCAGCTGCTGCGGCTGCTCATCATGCTTTTTCATATTTGAAACAATCGAATTTGATTCATTATGATAATTGTTCATCTGCTTATCCAGTTCGTTCCGCAGCCCCGGGTCATGGACCTTAGGCATGACCTGCTTTATCGCTTCCGTGCCCATTGCCGCTGTCTGGAACATTGAATTCTGAAAGCCCGATTGATCCATTTCTGTAAATCTCCTTTCATTTTTTCGGCATGATACATTACAAAACATCATGCCGTATAGTTATTATCCCACGTCTGTCACAATTATTAATGAAAAATTCTTGAATTATTGCCGATCATATGTTATAATGAATATTACACATAATTATTAGGATTATAGGTTTACGGGGAAAAATCTGCCGTGAAAGGAAAATACAAACATGAAAAACCGTTATTCGCTTATGCCCGAAGCCGCAAAGGGCTGGGGCTATTTTTTGGCAGGACTTATTATGAACCTCTGGTTCTGTTCGGTAATGATCGCCGTCACAAAAAATTATCTTTTCCTGAAGCTGCTGGTGGGAATAGCCGCTCTTGTAATAACCAACGGACTCTATTTCAACTATGCATACAACTGCGCAAAGCGTGACCGTGATCTTATAAAATATCACGGCGTCACCGAGGACAAGAACAGAGCCTATAAGCTCGCTGCGCTTGTTCCGATATATTCATATGTGACCTATATCCTGCTTTTCCTTGCAAAGCTGGGAGTTTTCGGAGATACACAGCTCGGGAACTACGCTTTCAATTATTTTGTGATACTTAACGCTAAATTTGTCCCTTGGGTAAATCTTTTTACCGAGGAGATAAAAATGAGCAATCTCACATGGGGCGGAATGGCAGGAATACTTCTTATAATTCTTATCGAACCGCTTACCATTGCGCTGACCTACAAGCTCACCTCCGCCGAGGTCGATGTCGCACAGATAATGTACAAAAAGAAAAAGTAAAATTCACTGTAAAAAACTCCCTGCGGTACAATGAAATGCACCGCAGGGAGTTTTTCGGTCATATGAAATTTTTTCGGGGGGATCAGATAATGCGTGACGGTGCCGCTTCAACTGCCGCAACTGCATCATTGAGCCAATTGCCCTTTACATCTTCGATATTGCCGTTGTCGCAGGCGAAGGATATCTCGGGATTAATGGGTATCCTGCCCAGCAGCTTTATGCCGTTGTCCGCAGCGATAGACTCGATATGGCTCTCGCCGTAAAGATTTATATGCTTTCCGCAGTCGGGACATTCAACATAGCTCATATTCTCAACAACGCCCACTATCGGAATATTCATCATATTCGCCATATTTACAGCCTTTGCAACGATCATTGCCACAAGGTCCTGGGGAGATGAAACGATAATTATTCCGTCCAGAGGAATAGACTGAAAAACGGTCAGAGGAACATCGCCTGTTCCCGGAGGCATATCAACAAACATAAAGTCGATATCGTCCCAGAAAACATCTGTCCAGAACTGCTTTACAACGCCTGCGATTACAGGGCCTCTCCAGATAACGGGGTCTGTGGGATTTTCAAGCATAAGGTTAATGGACATGATATCAATGCCCGTCTTTGTCTTTGAGGGAATGATACCCTCGGGAACGGATACGGCACGATCGTTCACGCCGAACATTCTCGGGATAGACGGACCCGTAATATCTGCATCAAGCACTGCCGTGCGGTATCCCTTTGCAGAAAATGCGGAAGCAAGAAGTCCCGTCACCAGCGATTTTCCCACGCCGCCCTTGCCGCTGACTATGCCTATGACCTTTTTTACCTTGCTGTGCTCATTCAGCTTTTCGATAAAGCTCTTGGGGGCTGCTGTCTTTCTGCTTGAGCAGTCGGATGAGCAGCTTGAGCAGTCATGTGTGCATTCTTCACTCATTTATTTTTACCTGCCTTTCGGTTTATATTATTGATAGATTTACAATATAAGTGCAACACCCGAAAAAATAATAATGACACATAAAGCAACTCGTGTTATAATGGG